>CAYRDQ010000036.1:0-23063 GCA_964423155.1 uncultured Sphingorhabdus sp. | reverse complement strand
ACATGACGGAGCGCATCACATTGCACCCGCTATCCGTTTCGCCTCGGAGAAATGGACGCCCCGCGATGCTCCCGAACTGGAGAGCGAACGTTAAGCGTCATCGGAAAACGGGGAATGGTGCGTGAGGTAGTCAGGATCGTGATGGTCTCTGCGCGAAAATTCCCTGTTCTGGTGTGATTAACAGGGAAAATATCATTTTTTGAGCATTGATTGGAGGGTGGTTTGCCTTTGAAACCCGCAGAATTGCGCGGTTGCGGTGGCAAATCCCCTATTTAGAAAACAGGGAATTCGAATTTCGATAACAGGGAATCTGTTTTGCGCGAACAGCGAATGGCGCTGTGTGGAACAGCGAATAGTTCTTTAGAGATCAGCGATCGGGTTGTGCAGGTGTCGACCTGCGCGCAGATGGGATTCTCCCTGCCACCCTCCCGCAAAGGCTTCCACAATCTTGCGACCGGGAGATATTGGCAATCGATCCGCAAGGCCTTGTGGATCTCGAGTTCGATGTCGAGCGTACCGTGATTGAGCGGTGCATCCTCGCCCACGCCATAACCGATACAGCAACAATTTGTTGGTCAACGTCGCACAAACGACAAATTAATGTCATATTAAATATATTATATAATACAAATAGATAATAGGATATGAGTCGAAAATTCCTTTCAACACCAATTACTGTCATGATAATGTAACAAACATCATAATGCGAAGGAGAGGGTGACATGAAGGCATTGGCTATCGCGAGCATTTTCGCAGTTACATTCGCACATACAATAGCCGCTCCTGTAAGTGCGCAAACTGCTGAAATAGGTTACGAGCGCGGATCGCTGGGTTTTGAAGCGCTCATGGCGAATCAGAACGATGCCGCATTGCGCCAACTCCTGTCCGACAAGTCGGTAGCTCCCAACGATCCCGCACGGTTGATCAATCTAGGAAGCGCGTATGCGCGCCTAGGAGACAAAGCAAAAGCTCGTAACGCTTTTGAAGCTGCAGCGAATTGCAAAGAGGAATTCGATCTCGTTCTGTCAAACGGAACCGTGATGAACTCTAGGAAGGCCGCTCTGCTGGCCCTGAAATCTTTGGAAAAATGACGTTATCGATGCTGTGCTTTGACAGCATGCTGACAAACCCTGTGAAATAATATTGTAACAAAAGCTTCATTCTACTGACGCGCAGTTTGAACAATAGCGTCACAAGCCACAGATAGGGCCTCTCTCCGAAGACCGGTGGGGGCCCTTTTTTGATTCGCACCCGCATGTCTCACAGTCCGTTCTTGGGCTACGGTTTATTGCGGAGAAGCAGAATGATTAATCCTAAATTGAAGGGGATTGTTTACGTTACAGCTGCGGCTGGTATGCTCACTGGTTGCGGTGCCGATGATATCGCCTCCCCCGGTGCAGGTGGGAACATCACCATAAACAATGTAACTCCGCCGCCGCCGCCGCCAACTCAGCCCACCCAGCCGACATTAGTTACGCCTGCAGGCGGATGCCCAACGATCGCGGATCCGCAAGGGCTGACAGATTCGGGCACGATTACAGGTCCGACAGGCACCTATCGCGTTTGCACTCTTCCAGCTCGGATCAATGTCAGCAGCACGCTGCCGAAAGTCGCTGGACTTTTGTATCGGTTGGGTGGACGCGTAGATGTAGGTACTGACCAAGGCGCTGCGTCGACCAACAATGTTGTGACTTTGTCGATTGATCCAGGCGTTATCCTGTTCGGTGGAACAGGTGTGTCGTGGTTACACGTCAACCGCGGAAATCGCATCAACGCAGTCGGTACTGCCGCATTACCTATTATTTTCACAAGCCGTGACAATGTCCTTGGCCTGAATACCGACAATTCTAGCGGCCAATGGGGTGGTGTGGTTCTGTCTGGTCGCGCTCCGATCACCGATTGTGCGGCACCCGCAGCCGCTCCCGGCACCGTCGCTTGCGAACGTCAGGTCGAAGGTGCGGTTGATCCTGCGCTTTATGGCGGTGCGAACACTGCCGATAACAGCGGCCGTATGAGTTATGTGCAGATCCGTTATTCGGGCTTCGTTCTGTCGGGCAATAGCGAACTTCAGGCGCTAACAACGGGGGGTGTCGGCACCGGCACCGTTCTTGACCACATCCAGACATTCAACAGCTCAGATGATGGTGCGGAATTCTTCGGCGGCAACGTCAACATGAAATATTATATCGCGGTCGGTGCGGAAGATGACAGCATCGACACCGATGTGGGTATCAAGGCCAATTTCCAATATGTGATTGCGGTCCAGCGTTCCAGCGTCGGCGACTCAATTATCGAGGCTGACTCCGACAATACCGTTGATGGTAACCTCCCCCGCCAGAACACGCGCATTTCGAACTTCGCATTCTTCCAGCGCGCAACTCCGGGCAACCAGGCAGCAATCCTGCTTCGCGGCGGTACCGACTATGCGCTGGTCAATGGCGTCGTAGTCGCGCCCAATACCTCGTGCCTGCGCATCAGCCGGACGCAAACGGCTTCGACCACAGCCGATGCGGCGATTGACGAAGTGGGTGCTCCCATCTTTCGGTCGGTCGGAATGCAATGCGGTGCCACCAAGTATCTCGGTGCGAACGGAGTAACCAATGCTCAGGTAGAGGCGATCTTCGGTACCGGAACAAATGGCAATAATGACGCATTTGCTCCGACTTTCAGCTCACTGTTTATCAACGGAGCAAGTGAAACGGCCGTGGCGGCGTTCAATCCGACCAGCCTTTCTTCCTTCTTTGATGCGGTGACCTACATTGGCGCTGTACGCGACGCCAATGATACTTGGTATCGCACTTGGACGTGTAACAGTGCCACTGCCGACTTTGGAACCGGCAACACAGGCCTGTGCACATCGCTTCCCACCACTTGAGAAGTTGAATCATGAACGGGGTGAGGTGTGCGGTATCGTTGCACCTCACCCCTTTTTCCAATCAGGAAGTAAGGGAATTGAAATGCTGAAGCCGTTTGGCCGCCTGAGCGTCCTGCTCGCCACTACTGCTTTGATCGCGCCTACTGTTGCATACTCACAGAATGTGCAAAATGACGAAGCACCAAATGCCGAAACGGTAACAGACGTTACAGATGCGGCTTCGGAACCGGTCACTACAGAAACTGAAGCTGAGGACTCGCAAGGCGAAGCGGAAAATGTCGACGTTTCAATTCCAGGCGGCGAAATCATCGTCCAGGGTCGCCGTCAGCAAAATGTCGAAAAGACCGCACCACAAGTGGTTTCTGTGTTGTCGTCAGCCGACATTGCACGGACTGGCGAAGGGGATATTGCCGGCGCGCTTGGCCGTGTGACAGGGCTAAGTGTTGTTGGCAACGGCTATGTGTATGTACGCGGGCTAGGCGACCGCTACTCACTGGCGTTGTTGAACGGATCACCGCTTCCCAGCCCGGAACCGCTTCGGCGCGTAGTGCCACTCGATCTATTCCCTACCAGCCTTATCGCGTCTTCGCTTGTTCAAAAGTCCTATTCGGCCAACTTTCCTGGAGAGTTCGGCGGAGGTGTAATCAATCTTACAACAAAAGCTATCCCAGAAGAGTCCTTCCTGAGTCTAGGAGGTAGCATCAGCGGTAACAGCGAGACGACCAACCAGTTGGGCTACACTTATTATGGAAGTTCAATCGACTGGACCGGTTTTACAAACGATAATCGCGCAGTTCCGCCAGCATTGAGTGCCTATCTCAACAGTGGTCTGCGGATCAGTGAAGGTGGCGTCAATACGCAGGCCATTGCCGCTCAACTGGTCAATGCGCGTAATGGGATCATCCAGCGGGACAAAAATTTGCCAGCCAATGGTTCAGTCAGCCTTTCGGGCGGGACAAGCTTTGAGATCGGTGATGATGCGACCATGGGGATATTGGCCGCCGCGGGGTACAGCAATAAATGGCGCACTCGCGACACCATTCAGCAGACAGCATCTTCGATAGATCTTTCTCAGAAGGAACTCGATTTCCGTCGTGTTTTGACCGACAATCGAATCGTTGCCAATGCAATGGTCGGGTTCGGGATCGAGGCAGGCGACCAAAAGCTTCGTTGGACGAACGTGTTCATTCGCGACACTATCAAGCAAGCCCGCTTGGGCGTTGGTACACGGCAGACAACGTCACCAGTCGCCACCTTGCAGCAACAGGACACGGGCTGGTTTGAACGTCAGTTGGTAACATCCCAATTTGTTGGCGAATTCCGTTTGTCGTCGGACATCAAAATGGATGTTCGATTGAGTTTCGCAAATTCCCAGCGAGAGGCGCCCGCTGAGTTGAGTTTTGAGTATTTCAAAAGCAACATCGCGACCGATCCTTTCGGGCAATATTACATCAACCGGCTGAATAACGGACAGCAAGGCAGTGCCGAAATCAGCTATTCCGACCTGAACGAGAATCTATGGTCGGGCGGTTTGGACCTGAGTTACAATGTGACTCCTGACCTGACAGCGACCGTGGGCTACTCGTATACGGATACTGCTCGTCGCACTGAGAAGCGCGATTTTCTCTTCACAGCACCTTCAACCTTTCCATCCGCAGTAGCGCTGTTTCGGCCTGATTTTCTGCTGCAGCCTGATGTCATCAATTTTTACGGCATCAATCTGATCGATACGAACGAAGCCAATCCGATATTCGATGCCAAACTGATTAACAATGCGGCCTACGGGCAGATTCGAGCCTATCTGACCCCAGAGCTCAATCTGAATCTCGGCGTACGATACGAGACAGCCAAGCAAAGTGTTGAGGCTGTCCAGGTGTTCACGACTCCGACCGCGGCGCTTGCGTCGACGTCGTTAAACAACAAATACTGGCTTCCTGCCGCAACGCTTACCTGGGAAATGGCGGACCAGATGCAGTTGCGTATCAGTGCCTCGAAAACGATCGCAAGGCCGCAGTTCCGCGAACTGATTTTCCAGACCTTCTTTGATCCCGATAGCAACAGGCAATATCGTGGAAACCCGTTGTTGACTGATAGCCAGCTATATAACGCCGAAGCACGGTATGAATGGTACTTCGACCGCGACCAACGATTGTCGGTGTCCGGCTTCTTCAAAAAGATCGACAAGCCTATCGAGGCATTTTCGAGCTTCAACGACAACAGCGTCGTGACCAGCTTTGCCAATGCACCCCAGGCAAAGCTTTACGGAGCCGAACTGGAAGTTCAGAAATATTTTGATCTGTCGAGCCTGTCCGAAAGCGGCTTTTTTTCCACGCGGCGACTGGTTGTAATTGCAAATTACACCTATTCGAAGTCTGATATAAGTGTTCGTCCGGGAGACAAGGTCGCGGTTTTTGCGGCGTCGTCGACTGATGCAACGGACTTTTTCCGCGATGGGGCACCACTTACCGGGCAATCAGACCATTTGGTCAATCTTCAGGTCGGGCTCGAAGATACTGATAGCCTCTCGGCTCAGACGTTGCTGCTGAATTATGCGTCCGACCGCGTCACCAGCCGCGGTGCGTCGGGACAACCGGATATCATTGAACGTCCCGGTTTCGAACTCGATTTCGTGGTCCGACAGGGCTTCAAGATTGGCGGCAAGGAAATTGAGCTGAAGCTGGAGGCTCGTAATTTGACAGGAACGAAATACCGGGAGTTCCAACAAAATGGTGATAACCGGATATTTTATAATCTGTACAAGCCAGGCACCAGTTTCAGCCTCGGAATCGATGTAGAATTCTGAGCAATTTTATTGCGGTGCGGCGTGCGGCGTAATTCGCATGCCGCGCTATGCTTTTTCTCTGAACCGTTCTGTCATCAAAATGAAACGCAAGAGTCATCCAACTGTCTTTGGGTTGGCGTAACGCCGACTCGCCGTTGGGGAGACTCTGCTCTTGTTTGCCGCTTTGGATGGAAAATTCGCGGAATTTGCGATCAAAATCCGTCGTTTCGGGACGGCGCATTTTGTTTTGGCGATAGCGGTTTTGTTCGTCTGTATACAAATCGCGCGGCTTTTCTGGTTGTTGGTCACCCCTCTGTCTCCGTTAGGGGATTGGCGCCCTTCGCAAGTGCAGATCGTTCCTTTCGCTGAACGTCCCGCACTGTTTGGTGGCTTCGATCCATTCTTCCGTACACCGATTGTGGCCGATGGAACTGAGGTTGTCACATCCTTGCCTTTGAAGCTGTTCGGTATTCGAACCAATGAGGCATCAGGTGGGGGATCTGCCATTATCGCCAATGCGGAGGGCATTCAAAACAGTTGGTCAATTGGCGAGGAGATCATGCCGGGTGCCACTCTTCACTCGGTAGCTTTCGACCATGTCGTGATAAGTAACAACGGCATCCTGGAAAAGTTGTTCATTGATCAATCCGTGCCTGCCGAAAATGTGACACCTGAACCGGAAGCATCGACATCTATTTCAGATACCCAGGGCTCTGGTGCACGGCTGAATGCCAACAGCCTGCAGCAATCCATTGGATTCTTGCCGCGAAACGAAAATGGTAAAATTACAGGTCTTGTAGTTTCGGCCAAAGATGATGGGGCGATGCTTGCCATAACCGGCCTGCAGAAAGGCGATATCATCACAACCGTCAATGGTCGGCCGGTGGCCGCTGCCTCTGATTTAGTTGCCCAAGTGCGGCCAGGTGCGCGTCTGTCCCTTGAAGTCGAACGCGGTGCTCAGAAAGTGCCTGTCGCAATAATTTTGGAACAATAATGAAAAAACAGTTTCTTATTGGCTGCATTGTAGCTCTTTTGTCAGCTCTGCCTCTTGCGGCTCAACATATATTGAACGTTCGCGATGCTGATATCCGCGCTTTTGTGCAGGATGCGGCCAGGGTAACCGGCCAGACCTTCATTGTGGACAGCCGGGTTCAAGGGAAGGTTTCTGTTGTTACGGATCGGTCGTTGAGCCGCTCCGAATATTTTGAAGTGTTCCTATCCACGCTCCGTGCCAATGGCCTCGTGGCCATTCCATTGCGTGGTGGCGGGTATCGCATCCAACAGGCCGAAGGCGCAGCGACACAACCGACGCATGTTGGTTCAGCTTCAGCACCGGCCAGTCAATTCGTAACCGAAGTGTTTCGCCTTAAATCTATCGACGCAACATCGGCAGTTGAAACCCTGCGTCCGCTGGTCAGCAGGGAGGGAGCCATCACGGCCAATCGCAATGCCAACAGTCTTGTCGTTGCAGATTATGCTGACAATATCCGTCGCATCCGCGATCTCGTGCGACAGATAGATCGCGATAGCGCAGCTACACAAATTGTCGCACTCGATAATGCCGGAGCTCGGGAAATTGCGACTGCACTTCAAGGTTTGGCAGGACAAGGTGTAGCAGGAGAAGGTGCGCGCCCTCCGGTGACGGTGGTGCCAATCGATTCAAGTAACGCGATAGCGCTGCGCGGTGACCCGACGTCGGTTACCCGATTTGCAGCAATGGCAAAGGAACTTGATAAGAGAGCTGAGTCCGGCGCAGAAATTCGCGTCTATCAACTTGAATATGCCAATGCAGCGACCCTGCTTCCCACAATTCAGTCCCTTATTGGCGAAAACGAGAACGCATCGCCTCCGTCTGCACCACTTGCTACAGCCACAACAGGGGAAACGGGCGCCGCCGCTGGACCAGCAAATTCGAGTGCGCCTGTATCGGTTACAGGATCGGCAACAGCATTGGGGGGGCGCGGCAAAATTGTCGTCAGCCGATATGAAGGCACCAATGCGATTATCATTGCGGCCAGCGCGGAAATGCAAAAAACACTGGGTGAATTGATACGGCAATTGGACGCACGCCCCCATCAGGTTCTGGTTGAAGCGATCGTGGTCGAAATCGGGAATGATGCAGCGAAGCGCCTTGGTGTTCAATTTCTGGTTGGCGGTAAAGATGCTCCATTTGCCGCCACGAACTATTCGAATGCAGTTCCGAGCATTCTCACAATCGGTGGAGCAGTTGCGGCTGAAGAACTTTCTCGCGAGACGACGACAGTCAACGGCAATGTGACGACGACCACCCAGCGAAGTCCTTTAGGTGATAGCCTTCAGCAAGCAGCAGCCCAGTCAATTCTCAACGCAACGGGCGGGTTTGGCGGCTTT
Source organism: uncultured Sphingorhabdus sp. (assembly GCA_964423155.1). Classification (GTDB taxonomy): domain Bacteria; phylum Pseudomonadota; class Alphaproteobacteria; order Sphingomonadales; family Sphingomonadaceae; genus Sphingorhabdus_B. Next base: position 15,036 of record CAYRDQ010000036.1, on the reverse strand, counting down.
GCTCTCGATATTGGAAAAGATGCTATTTTTGGAACGATTATCAATGCCGTCCAGAATGACACAGAGTCCAATATTCTCGCTACGCCGCACATTGTGACGCTGAACAACCAAAAAGCGAAATTCCTTGTCGGGCAGGACGTCCCGATTACCACCGGTGAGGCACTGTCGAACAATTTCGACAATGCTTTTCGCACCGTGCAGCGCAAAGAGGTTGGCATCAAGTTGGAAGTAACGCCCCAGGTCAACCAGCAGGGCGAAGTCAAACTGTTCGTCAAGCAGGAGGTCTCAAGCGTTGCAGGCCCCGTTTCCAACCGGTCTTCCGATCTAATCTTCAATAAGCGCGAATTCGAAACGACATTGACCGTAGGGGATGGGCAGATTTTGGCGATTGGCGGATTACTCAACGACGACGAAAGGCGAACGATTGAAAAGATTCCGTTGCTTTCCGATATCCCGCTGCTCGGAGAATTATTCAAATCGAGAAGCCGTACGCGACGCAAGACGAATTTGACCGTTTTTATCCGGCCGACCGTTATCCGCAGCAGGTTCGATGGGGATGCATTCACGGCTCGCAGATATGATTATGTCAGAGGTTTGCAGCTCGAGCGAAATCCAGACTTGGAACCTTCAATCGATCAACTTTTCCGCGATTATATGGGGGCGGCACTTCCTATCGAGCCGGCAGTTACGCAGGGCGACACAGTAATAGGTGCGTCCACAGACCGATCACGGCCGACCGATGGAAAAATCGTAACGCTTCCTTCTAACGAGGTGCAGCCATGAAGGTAAAGCGCGGCAATGACGAAGCCGGCAATGTTGACGCACAAGGTTCGGCCAAGCTGCCCGTGAACTTGCCCTATGCGTATGCCAAATCGCGTGGGATCGTTCTCCAAAGCTTTGAAGGAGAAAGGTTTCGCGTCGCCATGCGTGTGGGTGCCGACCCTGTCGACCTGCTCGAAGTTCGACGGTATCTTGCAATGCCATTCGACGTTGAAATAGCCGAGCCCGCCCAGTTTGAACGCTATCTGTCCGACCGGTATGCCATGGATGGATCTACAGCAGCGATGGCTGGCTCGATCGATGCCAGTATAAGTGACGACTTGTTGGCAACGGGATTGCCTACTGCGGACGATCTACTTGATAGCGCCGACGATGCGCCGGTCATTCGCCTGATCAACGGAATTATCGCTGAAGCCATACGCCAGGGAGTTTCCGATATTCACATTGAGCCCTATGAAACCGGGTTGGTGGTTCGCATGCGTCAGGATGGTGTATTGCAGGAGCGGCTCCGCATGCCGCCCCATGTTGCCCCCGTCATTGTTAGCCGTATCAAAGTAATGGCCCGGTTGGATATTGCGGAAAGACGCGTTCCCCAAGATGGCCGCATCAGTCTGGCGCTTGGTGGCAAACAGGTCGACGTTCGAGTCTCGACACTTCCGAGCCGAGCAGGCGAGAGAGTAGTGCTGCGTATTCTCGACAGGGACAACACGCTGATATCACTGGATTTGCTCGGGATGTCAGAAAATGCAGAACTTGTTCTCAATCAGGCGTTATCGGAACCTAACGGAATTATTCTGGTCACCGGACCTACCGGATCGGGCAAGACAACGACCTTGTATGCCTGTCTCAAGCAGCTCAACGACGGCAAGCGAAATATTCTCACAGTCGAAGATCCGGTTGAATATGCGTTTGAAGGCATCGGCCAAACGCAGGTGAACGCAAAAGTAGGCATGACATTTGCGGCGGGTCTGCGAGCCATATTGAGGCAGGACCCCGACGTTGTGATGGTTGGCGAAATCCGCGACAGGGAAACTGCTGAAATTGCGGTGCAGGCTGCGTTGACTGGGCATTTGGTTCTCTCGACTGTCCACACGAACGACGCTATTGGCGCCATTACCCGAATGCGGGATTTCAAGATCGAACCGTTTTTGCTTGCATCCACTTTGCGTGCAGTGATCGCGCAACGATTGGTACGGCGCCTGTGTCCCGACTGTCGAGAGCCCGTCCAGGCGGAAGCCAGCGCCGTAGCGTTGCTAGGTTTGGATGCCGGTACAGTCATTTATAAGCCGGTCGGCTGCACTTCCTGTGGACAAAGCGGATTTCAGGGGAGGATCGGCGTCTTCGAGGCAATCAGGATAGATGATACGGTCCGGCGCTATATTGGCAGCGGTGGCGACGAAGCGATCATTGCCCGCCATGTATTTGCCAACAATCCAAATATCGCCGCTGCAGCCCGCAGAATGGTTCGGGACGGAGAGACAACCGCCGAAGAGGCGGTCAGAATTATGCGGGTGGAGGCGATCAGCGATGCCTGATTTTGCCTGGCATGCGATTGACGTTGAAGGCCGTGAGAAACGCGGCAAGATTTCGGCCGCGAATGATCAACTCGTGCGGGCCAGATTGGTACGGCAACGTCTTCATGTGGTAGCGATTGAACCTACAGTCGCGAGCAATTCGAAGGGAGCGGCGTTACCGGAGCGATGGTTCGCTCGCGCACCGAGGTTGCGTCTTAAACAACTGACACTTTTCACACGCCAGCTTTCTTCGTTGGTTCAGGTATCGCCTCTGGAGGAAGCGCTTAGAACTGTGAGTATGCAGACCGAGTCACAAAAGGCCCGGGCAATATTGGCGAATGTGCATACCGGAATCGTTGAGGGGCAAAGGCTATCAGAAGCAATGCGCCGAGAAGCTGCAAGCTTTCCGGCAATGTATCGCGCGATGGTATCAGCCGGAGAAAATTCGGGCACGCTTCCTGAAATTCTTCAAAGATTGGCATCGTTGCTAGAGCGGCGCGCGGAAATTAACAGCAAGCTTCTTTCTGCGCTCGCCTATCCCATTATTTTGACGTTGGTTGCGCTTTTGGTTGTGTCCGGGCTGATGATTTCAGTGGTGCCTCGGGTGGTTGAGCAGTTCGACGATGTGAACCAGCAACTGCCGGTCATCACTCAAATTGTGATTGGGCTATCCTCATTCCTTGCCAACTATTGGTGGGCATTGCTGGCCTTTATCGGGCTTACCATCGTTGCTGGCTTTGCACTTTCGCGCCGCGATGAATTCCGTCTCCGGTTTGACTCTGTATTGCTACGACTACCATTTTTCGGGCGCGTCATTCGCGATCTAAATGCGGCTCGGTTTGCGAGAACATTGTCGACGATGGTTGCCAGCCGTTTGCCGTTGCTCGACGGATTGCGTTTGACAGGGGAGACGACCGCCAACCGAGCCTTAAGAGGGGCTAGCGGCGACATTATCGAGCAAGTTCGTTTGGGAGGCAGCTTGTCTGGCGCCATGCGAGCAACGGCCATATTTCCCCCATTGCTCGTGTATCTGACAGCAAGTGGAGAGAGTTCGGGCCAACTCGAACTGATGCTCGAAAGAGCGGCCGATTATCTGGAGCGCGAGTTCGACAATTTCACAACGACGACGCTAGCGCTTTTGGAACCCTTGATCATTGTGGTGATGGGCGGGATTGTCGCCGTCATCATTCTGTCGATCCTACTTCCGATCCTCCAACTGCAAAATCTTGCGGGACTTTGATTATGATATCACGAAAAATGCTCTGGAATCTATTTACCGACTGGAAATTCCCCGATGTGCAATTTCGTCGACGAGACAATCGTCAGACTACAGTACCAACATTACAACCGCCGCAAAACGGTTTCACTTTGACCGAAATGTTGGTCACATTGTTCATTCTGGGGTTGGTGACGACAATTGTTGTCATCAATGTGTTGCCCAATCAGGATAAGGCGATGGTTGCCAAAGCCAAAGCCGATATAGCAACCATGGCACAAGCGATGGAAAGCTATCGTCTGGACTATATGACCTATCCTGTAGCCAGCGACGGCCTTCAGGCCCTGGTTACACCGCCGGCAACTGCCGGTGCAGCGTCGCGTCCGGGATATATAAAAAAGCTGCCAAACGATCCTTGGGGGCGCCCATATCAATATGCAAATCCGGGACGAAACGGCGCTTTTGACGTCTATTCGCTAGGCGCGGATGGCGCACCGGGCGGTGAAAACGAAAATGCAGATATCTACTCTGACTAAGCGAGCCAACTTGGCAAATGGATTTACCCTCGTGGAGATGATGGTAGTGGTTTTCCTGCTTGGGCTAGCATCTGCAGCGGTGATTTTGAGCTTTCCGGTTGGTAACAATGTTGCCCGCAGTGAAGCCGAAATGCTGGCCGCTAGAATAGCCGCCGTTCGGGACGAAGCGGTCATGCAGTCCCGTGCGGTGGCTATCTGGACGCGACCGTCCGGTTATGGTTTCGAACTGCGTGTGGGCGACCAGTGGGAGCCCTATTCGAAAGGTGCTTACCAAGTGCACCATTTGAAAGACGATATGCGAATTGCACCCAGCAGCATTGCTCGTATTTCCTTCGATCAAACGGGCCTGCCTTCTGGTCCGGCCGAGATCGAACTGATTCACGGCTCCGGACGCAGCAAGGTTTCAATCAGCGCATCTGGGGAGGTATCGGTTGAGCGCTGACATTCCTCGTTCGAATGGCTTCACCTTGATTGAAGTGGTGGTGGCGCTGGCGGTATTCAGCCTTGCGGCGCTTGCCCTCATTCGTCTTTCGGCATTTTCAGTTCGTACCGGCGGCGATGTGATCTTCCATGAACTTGCGTGGCAAGTTGCACGAAACAGGGCAGTGGAGATTTTATCAGACCCAGCATTTCCTCCCGTTGGTGAAACTACGGGAACCGAAGTGAATGGCGGGCAGCTGTTCGAGTGGACACAAGCGGCGCAAGCGACCAGTGATGCGCGATTTGTGCGGATCGATATCCGTATCGAGGGTAAGAATGGCGGCCGGGCAAAGCTCAGTATTGCCAAGCAAAGGCCGTAATCGGATGACTTGTGATCGAACCACAGTTCATAATGGCTTTACCTTGGTTGAGATGCTCGTTGCACTTTTCGTGTTCGGCTTGATTTCTGCAGCAGGCGTAACGTTGCTTCGCAACAGTGCAGATAGCCAGATTCAATTGCGAGAGAAGTTGAGTGAACGCGCAACACTTAGCCGACTTTCTAACCTGATCGAATCGGATTTAGCACAAGCAGTATCACGGCCAATTCGAACGATAGATGGGACGACCCGTCCAGCCTTCTTGGTAGAAAGGGACGGAGAGTTTGAATTCAGCCGCATTGGTGCGTCGTCGGATGAAATTCTCCAGCAGTCATCATTGGTTCGCGTGCGCTATGCCCACGAAAAGAGTGCCTTCATCCGGCGAGCCACCATGCACTCGGACGGTAGCGAAACGGAAAGCGAAGCTGTCTTGATTGATGGACTGTCGGGCATGACATTCAAATTTAGGGAAGCGAGCGGAGCTTGGAGGAACGATTGGGCTGCTACCGATATCAAAGCGATTCCGCGTGCTCTTGAAATCCGGCTGACGACAAAACAGGGCCTCGAATACCGCATGCTTTATCTTGTTGGCGTCGCGAGTCCTCCAGGCACGGCGAAGGATGGGGAGGCAGATATTGGCTGATCCCAACTTCCCACCCGCTAACGAACGCGGCGCAGCGCTTCTCACGGTATTACTGTTAGTGGCTGTCATGGCAGTCATTTCGGCTACGGCCCTCGACAGGTTGAGACTGTCTACACGCTTGGCCGTGAATGGTGCTGCGATGAGCCAGGCGCGGCATTACAGTTTGGTCGCTGAAAATGTCGCGTTGTCGAGAATAGAGGATCTGTTGGCTAACGATGCGGGCCAAGTGACCAATGTGGGAGGCTGGCTCAATCGCGATATACCGTTTCCGGTTGATCGAGGATCGGCGATGATCCGCCTTTCAGATGGGCAAAATTGCTTCAATATCAACAGCCTCGTTAACGGGAAAGAGGGGCAATATGTTGCCAATCGACGCGCCATTTCCCAGCTATCGAGACTTTTTGAGTTTCTAGGAATTCCGACTGCGGATGCAGTGGTAGTGGCTGAGTCTGCTGCCGATTGGATAGATAGCGATAGCGATAGTATGCCATCGGGAGCCGAGGATAATTATTACCGTGCACTCAATGGGCCTTATGTAACAGCAAACCGCCTCTTTATCGATAGCGGCGAATTAGGTGCAATACGTGGAATGACACCTGGGTACCAAAAAAGGTTGAAACCGTGGATTTGTGCATTGCCTGTTGCCGAACCGGTCCAGTTGAACGTCAATACATTAGATCCGGACCGCGCCATCATGCTCGCATCAATAGTGGATGGTAAAATCACTCCTTCGCAAGCCAAGGCATTGCTCGCAATACGACCGCCAGCCGGATATGGGAGCGCAATACAATTTTGGTCGTTGCCCCAACTCGCTGCAGCAGAAGTTCCGGAAGATGTTAAAAATCAGGTTGGTGTTACGAGCGGTTGGTTCTTTGTGAATAGTCGGGTTTCTGCGGAAAACGTCGAACTGGAGAGCCAGGCCCTGTTGCAAGTTTCGGGCAGTACCGCTCAGATATTGTGGCACAAATGGGGGGGCGCGTGATGACTTTACTCGCCAGGTTTGTTTTGTTCCCCGCGACACCGGACGAACCCATTTCTGCCTGGTCCTTGGACGATGAAGGCGGGCTGACGGCTGATATCGAACCAACGCCGGATGATGACACCGTGGCAAAGACAATAGCCTTGGTAATGCCTGAACATGTAGTCATCAGGACCCACCAGTTAGTGGAGCTTTCGCCGAGACAGGCAGAGGCTGCCGCCAAAATAGAAGCTGGTTCGGCTTCGGTCGATGGATCGTCGCTGCATATAAGCTCCGAAGAACGCGACGGACGCACTATTTCGGCGTGCATCGACAGGCGATTGTTTGAATTTGGAATCGGTCGGTTGGCTTCGGCGGGTTTCGATCCCGACGAGATTTGGCCCGTCGGACTGTTGCTTTCCGATAACGCGAATTCGCCGTCTCAATTAAGATTGGGTGGCAAGGGTATAATCCGATCCGGTGGACTTATTTTTAGCGACGAACAGGGCATTCGCGATATCCTGCTCGAACCGGGACATGCCGACAATGTACCCGAAGTCGAACTCCCGGCCCTTTTACGCGACGCGTTGCAGGATTCACCGATCAATATGAGAACGGCTGAGTTTGCGAAGCGAGGGGAATCAAAAGCCGCTGATTTAGGTAGATTGAAACTGGCCGGTTGGCTTTTCACGATCGGAGTACTTCTCAGTCTTACTTTGGCAATTGCGACATGGATAAAGATCGATCTAGCGATCGAACGCGAGAACCAAAAAGCTCTAGATATTGGCCGAAGGCTTTCTATTGAAGCTCAGAGTGCGGACGAAGTCAAAGCGAAGCTCGATCAAAGGCTGGTTGCCGAAGGCTTGGGGGCTCGATCGTTCACGGTTCCGGCGGCAGCGCTTTGGCAATCTATCCGAAACACTGACGGCGTGAACTTGCGTGAGTTGCGATTGGGTGCCGATCGCATTTTGGCGGCAACCGTCACAGCAACATCCGTGGACCCTGTAAACAAGCTATTGAGCGATTTGCAACGCCAAGGATTCAAAGTCACTGCGACGCCGAGGCAAGAGGCGAATGGCCTGACCGCAGTGGCGATAACCATGAGGGTGCCATGATCGAAAATCTGACCGTCTGGTTTTCCGAGCTTACCTTGCGCGAGAGAATATTGCTTGGCATTGCTGCAATTCTCTCGGCATCGCTGATTGCGATCTATGGATTGTATATTCCCCTGAACCAGGCGATCCATCAAAAGCGTATCGACTATCGCGAGGCGCTCGAACAACGCGCGGCAATTGAAATGGCTAGCGACAGCGTCGGCAGAAATGCGCAGGCGCCAATGAAAACATTCGTCACCAGCCCGCTCGACCAATTCATCAATCAAAGCGCAACCGAGGCTGGATTTGCGCCGGACTCGGTCACGCTTGACCGAATTGGCCGAGTTTCGATAATCCTTCGGCAAGCCCGGTCGCCCGCGATGTTGAAATGGCTCGCCGAACTGGAGCGAAACGGGGTGGGCGTCGAACAGATCGAGGTGAAGGCTGGTACTGATGGCACCGTTTCAGTTTCAGCCACGCTGGCGCGGAACGTATCAAGATGATCTACTCCATTTCACTGAAAGCACGAATCGCTATTCTCATAGTGTTTGTCGCAATGCTGTTGGTATTCATGCCAATGCGTTGGATAATTGAAGCGGCAACAGGGACCGAGTCTCAAATTACGGCTTCGGGCGCATCTGGAACCATCTGGAGCGGCCAAATTCATGAACTGCAGTTTGGCCAGTTAAACGTCGGTACAATTGACGCGGGGCTGGATCCGATCGGCCTTTTCACCGGTAACTTGCGATTCTGGTTTGATAGATCTGGAGCAAACGGTGAATCACCTTTGTCGGGAAGCATTGCAACGGGAATCGGTGGCTTAGACCTCGCCAATGTCAACGGGTCCATCTCACTGGGCGCAGGTGTAGCTGGCTTGGGTTCGGCGCGTGTCGAATTTGATGAACTAGCGTTCACGTTTTCATCGGGAAAATGTCGGGAAGCCAGTGGAGCGGTGAAGCTGGTTCCGGAAAGTTCGATATTTGTAGCCTTGGGCGTCCAGTCAGGTTTGTTGGCGCGGGTGCGATGTGATCGTGATGGTCTGTATATTCCATTCGCCAGTGCATCAGCCATGGAAAGGGTGAATGTCCGAATGTCAGCCGATGGCCGCTTCGCAGCCACGCTCGGTTTGGAGCAACCCGATGCTGAAATTGCCCCGGTGTTAAGCCTGGCAGGATTTCGGAACATCGCCGGTGGATACCAGAAGTCGATCAGAGGACGATTTTGGTAACTAACGCAACACCCCTAGATGCGGCTTTCTCCTCTGCTCCGGCCATGGTGGGGCTTTTGGCTGGAGTGTTGGGAGCAATTATTGGCAGCTACATCGGAGCAGTTGCAATACGCTGGCCAAGGCAACAGCAAACAGTCACAGGACGGTCGATTTGCGACAATTGCAATCGACGGCTGAGCTGGTTTGAGTTGGTTCCGCTCTTTTCTTACATTGCCCTGGCAGGCAAATGCCGTTCGTGTCGTGCCTCCATAGCGATGGAGCAGCCGATTTCGGAGTGGTTTGCGGCACTGTTCTGTGCCTTCGCTTTTCTTAGCTTTCCCCCCATGGAGGCGATGGCATGGTGCGTTTTCGCATTGCTTCTGCTCCCATTGGCGCTTCTCGATGCACGATATTACTGGTTGCCACTTCGCTTAGTGGGACTGCTGGCGATTGCGGGCGTGCTCATCGGTCACTTGACGTCGTTAGAGCAGGATATTCTCTCCCGGCTTGTTGCAGCGGTCATCGTACTCACTGTACTTGAGGTTACCAGATTGGTGTATCAGCGAGTTAAAGGCGAAGAAGGCATGGGATCAGCTGATCCCAAACTCTTGGCAGCCATAGCACTTTGGCTAAATCCTTTTGTCATTCCCTATATTCTTATGGGATCAGCCCTAATGGGTATTGTCGACGCCATTCTTCGCAAATTGTCGAACAAGTCGAACCGCAAGCTTCCTTTGGGCACCTATTTCGCCACGGCGGCGCTGATTGTGGGGGTTGCAACAGCACATCCAGCGTTTGGATAGGTCGTAGGCGTTAGGATTTCAAAAACTGAGGCTAGCCGGTCGGTACCAATATATTCAGGTCGTTCACAGAGGTTGAACTCGCGTCGCATAGCGCCTCGATAAACTGATCGGAACAAGCGTCCCAATCGAAACTGGCACCCAGTTCAATTGCCATTTCGCGGCTAGCACTCTGCGCTTGAGTTATTGCAGCAGACAAGGACGTGTTCAAAGCGCCAGCCGGGTGTTTGAGTTGCTTGTGGATGCCCGTCGAATCTGCCCCCAAAATATCAAGGGGTCCCTGAACCGGAAACGCGGCGACGGGCAGCCCGCAAGCCAATGCTTCAATTATGACCAATCCGAATGTGTCGGTAAGGCTCGGAAAAACAAATATATCGGCACTGCAATATGCTTGTGCGAGCTCATCGCCATGCAGTGCCCCAAGGAAGAGGACTTCGGGATATTTTTTCTTGAGTTCGTTTAGAGCAGGTCCATCGCCTACAACAACTTTGGTGCCAGCTATGGCAGCGCTTAAAAATGCTTCCAGATTTTTCTCAACGGCCACTCGTCCTACGTTGAGCAAAATCGGTCGAGGTAAATCTTTCAGAACAGGGAGGGGCTGATGGTTCGGATGGAATAGTTTTCGGTCAATCCCGCGTGACCACAGACGTGTTTTACTGATGCCGCGATGTTCCAACTCAGCTTGCAGCCGCATCGTGGAAACGAGCACGCTTCTCGAATAGCGGTGGAAATGCCGCATAAAAGGCCAAAAATAGTCTGGTGATAATCCCGTACGAACCGAAGCATATTCAGGAAATCGGGTGTGAAATGCGGTTGTAAACGGAACCTTGTGCGACAGGCACCATGATCTTGCTGCCCAGCCGATCGGACCTTCTGTCACAATATGGACGATATCCGGTTGGAAACGGCCGATCATTTTCCTGACACCGAAACGGGGCGCGATGGCCAGTTTGATTTCACTATATCCTGGTAAAGGAAGTGAGCGGAAGTGATCCGGCGTTATCAGCTCGATTTCAAATCCGCGTTGTTGCAAGATGCTTACGGTTGTTGACAGGCTGCGGACAACGCCATTGGTTTGAGGGAACCAGGCATCAGTGGCGATCGCCACTCTCATGACGTGGTCTCCTGGCAAACCTCAGACCGAGAGTGCTTATTGGTATCTGCCCAGTCAATTATTTGCATAGAACCATCAAAGGCTTCGACTAGTGCGGTGCAACTTTCAACCCAATCACCATCGTTGTAATAGGTTATATTTCCGATCTGCCGAATTTCGGCGCAATGGATATGGCCACAAACCACACCGTCCACGCCTCGATCAGCTGCCTCGCGCGCAACAGCATCTTCGAATGCGCACACATATTGTACCGCATTTTTAACTCGTTTTTTGAGATAGGAAGAAAGCGACCAGTAGGGCAGATTGAACATCTGCCTGACACGGTTTACCCAAATATTTGCCCGCAGCAGCAAATTGTATGCGTGATCACCAAGAAAGGCGAGCCAACGGGCGTATAGCACAACCCCGTCAAAGGCATCACCATGCGTCACCAGCAAACGGCGCTGATCAGCTGTTTCATGCACCGTCTCCCGCGCGAGTTCAATTCCACCAAAACTGAATCCGGCATATTCACGCAGCATCTCGTCGTGATTGCCAACCACGAGAATTACACGCGTACCTTTGTGGGCGATTTTCAGGATACGTCGGACCACTTCGTTGTGGCTTTCGGGCCAGTACCAACTTTTGCGCAATCGCCATCCGTCAATAATGTCGCCTACAAGATACAATGTTTCACATTCTATGGCGTGCAGAAAGTCCAGCAACAAGGTTGCATTGCATCCCTTGGTCCCCAGATGGATGTCGGAAATCCAAACGGTGCGATACCGCTTTTTGGGTCGAAAACTGCGCGGTTCGGGAAGATTGACCCATTCCGGGGGTGCAATTGTACTTTGAACCGGTTGATGTGCTCGCTTCAGAACAGCCTGATGCATTCGAACTACCTCACCTTAGCCTCGATTGAGCAAGATACTAGGGTGCCGGTTTTACAGTTTGCCTATCCTATCATGACTGTTGAACTTCATATTGATTGCAATTGCGTTGCGCTGATACGTTTTAAGCTGAATGCCCTTAAGGCACTTCGAAAACATAACCAATAGGACGGACCGTCCGGATCAACTCCGGCGCACCCGCTTTCTTGAATGCGCGACGCAGACGGCCGATCCAGACATCGACAGTTCTGCTTTCTATTTCATCCCCCACTTTTCCCATTGATTGGATTAGATTCTCTCGGGAAAAAACGATGTCAGGACTGCGCACGAAGTGCAGCAACAAATGAAATTCATTAGGTGCCAGATCGATCCTCTTCCCCCTATATTTTACACGGTGCGCTGAAGGTTCAACAACGATATCGCCGACAACTATTTTTTCTCCCTGTGGCGGGGAGGAGATCGGCAACTTATCGATCCGTAATAATATTTCTTCGACTGACACATGCCCGACCAGGTAATCATCGGCGCCTGCATGGAGTGCGCGCATGATCAACTCTTTATCGGCTTGCTCGAATACCATGGTGATCGAGGCCTTATGCGTCGCCGGTTCAGATCGCAGTCTGCGGCACATTTCCAGCCCTGAAACATGGGGAAGCAGAAAGTCGACAAAACACCAAATATTCCCATCGGATTCAAGTGGGGGGACTGTCGACCCTATGGCGAGCAAGGCGATATCCGGCCGCAACCGCTGCAATTCGACAAACAGCTCCGTATTTTGCGAAGTAAACAATACGGTGTTAGATCCGGTCATCATATACGCCCCGAAGCACTAAGCCTGCTTCGAAAGTGCAACCTTCTGATGACAAAATCGTGACTCTTGACGACTTTTCGGATGCGAATCGGCCAAACGCGCATGCGTGGTCGGTGGATACGGCGCAAAACGAGTTTATTTCAGTGTTACGCCCAGCTTTTCTGACAGCATGGCCGCGATCTGAGTCATGTCGATTTCGCCAATGTCGCGCCCTTTCTCAATGCCGTTGCCCATCCACAGGAACGAGGAACGCATTTTCTTGCCCGCTGGAAAATAGCCATGCGTACCCTTGCTGCCCGAAACGGTTACCAATGGCGTATCTTTGCCCTTGAACCCACCAGCATAGGCGCCGAATTCAAAATTGACGTAAAAGCTCGCCTTGGGGTTGCCACCCATAGCTTCAATTTGTTCGCGATCGACAATCGCGGAGATCCGGGTTGAAGGATCGGCCTTCAACTTTTCAAGAAGGCCACCGACGCGCGCAACCAGCACGTCATCGTCGGGATATGAGAGCATGATTGCGCTTGATCCACCTGAATTCCACGGTGTCGCCTGCCATTCCTTGATTTTGCCTTCTTGTCCAAGCTTTATCAAACCGGCATCAATGAAGGCACGATACAGGTTAATCTCGGTCGTCGTAGCGGCAAAACCATGATCTGAGGCAACGGCAATCACTGCGTCCGGATGCACTTTCAATTGGGCATCGACCAATTTGCCAACTATTGCATCGATCCGCTCCAGGACATGATGTGCCTCCTTCGTGCCAGGCCCCTTTTCGTGCTGCTCATGGTCGAGCGCAGTGAAATAGGCTGTCATGAAATCGGGTTTTTCCGAAAGGATCAGCGCCTCTGCAAAGCGTGCGCGGTTTTCGTCGCCTGCAATGCTTTCATCTATACCTTGGGCATAAGCAACGCCCAACGATGCTTCCAGCTTGTCAACCAATCCAGGTGTCGCCAGCACCTTCATCAGTTTGACGTCGTCGTCATGGCCGGTGCGCCAGATCTGGGGCAGGTTATACTGGATCGAGGTTTGTCCGACGGTCACTGGCCAGTGCACATTGGCGGTTTTCAGTCCCGCTTTAGCCGCAGCGTCCCAAAGCGTTGGAACCTTATAGTCGCTCGCGTACCAGTACCAGCCTGACTGATTGATCTGCATCGGATCGAAGGCGGTGTTGCCGACTATTCCATGCTCTGCTGGACTCTTGCCGGTAACCAGGGTCGCATGGCTGGGGTAAGTCACGGAAGGCAGCACACCGACTACGCCGCTGGCGTAGCTGCCTTCTTTGACAAAACGCTTCAGATTGGGAATGTTGATGCCCCGCTTGTCGGCCTCTATCACATCGGCGGGTTGCAAGCCGTCGATCGAGATCAGCAGCACCGGTTCGGCTTGGGCGGTTGCTGAAATCAAAGCAGCCAGAGCAGCGAAGAAGCGGAGCATCCTATGCATCAGAAACCGACCTTTGCCGTCACAAAGAACTGCTGAGGAGCGCCCGCAAGCAAGGTCTGGTTGTCACCACTATTGCCAAAGCCGTTTGACCCGATGGTCGAAACATAGCGCTTGTCGAACAGGTTGGTAGCGTTAAGCTGAACCTCGATCGGCTTGCGCATGCCCATGTCAAAACGATAGCCGAGCGTGGCGTCGACGATGACCCTGCTGCCAACCGACTGATCGTTGGTATAGGTGAAGTAGCGCTTGCTCATGTAATTTGCTCCGATGCGGCCGAACAGGCTGTCGCTGTCGTAGGCGATTTCACCTTTCAGCAGATGCTTCGGCGTATCGACTACCGTCTTGCCCTTTGTCGGAATTGTCACCGGAACCAAGCCCGGAACGATCACATTGTCGCGATAGGTGGCATCGTTATAGCTATAGGATGCGAACAGGGTGAGCCCGCCGCCCAACCGTACATCGCCGGCTGCTTCGAAACCGAGCGAACGGACCGAGCCGACATTCTGCAGGATCGAAGGGTTGCCGACAATGCCGGGGCCGGTCGGAATACCGAGCAGGCGGTTGCGGAAGTTGACAAAGTAGACACCTAGAACGCCGTTGAAGGTCGAATTGTTGAAGCGTGCGCCAAGCTCATAAGTATCTGATTCTTCTGGTTTAAGTCCGCGTGTGCGCAGCGCGTTAAAGCCGGCTTGCGTGGTCGAGAAGGGGCCACTGGTCGCTGAAGAAACAAAGGCACGAGTCGCCTGCGTAAAGCCGCCGAAAACCTCTGCATTACCACTCAGCTTATAGGCAACACCGGCATGAGGCTGGAACCAGTCGCGCGACTTGATCTTGCCCGCGGCGAGCGAGCCCTGGACGCGTGGGTCAGCCTCGTTGTTGACCTGAAAACCCTTCCAGCCAAGGTTGATTGTCAGATCGCCCATGCTGATCTTGTCCTGCACATAATATTGCAGCGTATCGGTGTTGAAATCGAACAGCCATTGCGTGAAAAACGGGTTGCGCTGGAATTTGCTATGGTCACGCCCCGGATTGGTCAGGCTTTCATAGGCGTAGAAACGACGTGCCTGGGTGAAGTCGTTATGTTCGTACCAGCCGCCAACGCTGATATTGTGATCACCGACTTCGGCCTCGAGCGAACCGAATACACCGCCGCGCTGGATATCATATTCGGTGGTGCGGACCGACATGGGAACGCCATTGGGGCTCGCGACATAAGGCGTACCCCATGTCCCCTGGCCGGTATTGTCGTGA
>CAYRDQ010000035.1:0-23095 GCA_964423155.1 uncultured Sphingorhabdus sp. | reverse complement strand
AACATAATATATATTATCGTACTTATAGATGGATTGGCTATGACACCCCCCTCGATCGAAAAACTGGCGGAAATCATGGCTAAACTGCGGACACCGGTAACCGGTTGCCCCTGGGATCTGGAACAGAATTTCCAGACGATTGTGCCATACACAATCGAAGAAGCCTATGAAGTTGCCGAAGCAATTGAACGAAACGACATGGCGGCGCTCAAGGACGAGCTCGGCGATCTTCTGCTCCAGGTCGTTTTTCACAGCCGGATGGCGCAGGAAGCCGGATTGTTCGATCTGCAGGACGTCATCAACAGTATCAGCGAAAAGATGATCCGGCGCCATCCGCATGTCTTTGCCGATGTCGATGCCGATACAGCCGACGCCGTCGTCAACAATTGGGAGGCAATCAAGGCGGCCGAGCGTCAGGACAAGTCGCCAGATACTTCTGCACTTGCGGATATTGCCAATGCGTTGCCAGCCTTGTTGCGTGCCCAGAAACTGCAAAAACGCGCGTCGCGCACCGGTTTTGACTGGAATGAAGTCAATGGTGCCATAGCGAAGCTCGAAGAAGAGATAGGCGAGTTGCGCGAAGCCCAGTCAGCCGAAGACAAGGCTGAAGAGGCCGGTGACCTGCTTTTCGCTGCTGTGAATGTGTGCCGCCTTGCTGGTATCGACGCTGAAACCGCACTCAAGTCGGCCAATGGAAAATTCGAACGGCGTTTCCGTGCGATGGAGAGAATTGCGGGCCCAGACTTCGACCGGTTGGATCTCGATGTCAAAGAAAGCCTTTGGCAACAGGTAAAGGCAGAAGAACGCGCCTAGGTTTGCGCGTAAAGCTTGTCATATTGGCCCCAGCCTCGCGGAGTCAGGGTTGCGGAAATGTGGAGCTTCCCGTCCCTTTCCTCGAACGAGGAGACCATTCCCTTTGAATGCAGCCAGGCCAGTATCTCGCCTTGTGCCGCATCGACCACAAGATCGCGGGAAATTCCTTCTGCGGTGATCCGGCCTGCTAGCTGTTCAACAAACCGGTCAACGCCCTCTCCCGTTTGCGCCGATATCAGGAAGCAATTTGGGTTCCTCTTGGCCAGTTCGGCCAATTGTGCTTTTTCCTCTGCTGACAATTTGTCGCACTTGTTCCACAATTCGATGATCGGGGGGCTATCCCCTTCCCCATTTTCCTCGATCCCGAGTTCGTGGAGGATCGACAGCACATCGGCGCGTTGGGCCTCTGTCGAAGGATGCGCAATATCGCGCACATGCACGATATAATCGGCGCTTGTCACCTCTTCCAACGTAGCGCGGAAAGCTGCGACCAATTGGGTCGGCAGATCAGAGACGAAACCCACCGTATCCGATAGAATGGCCTTTTCGACGCCGGGCAGCCGGACCTGTCGCATTGTAGGATCAAGCGTTGCGAACAACAGGTCCTCGGCAAGCACAGAGGCTTTGGTCAAGCGATTGAAAAGAGTCGATTTTCCGGCATTGGTATACCCTACCAGCGCTATTGTTGGCCAAGGTGCCTTTTTGCGCCGAGCGCGATGGATGCCACGCGTGCGCTGCACCTGCGCCAGTTCCTTGCGGAGCCGTGCCATCCGATCACGGATCATCCGCCTGTCTGCCTCGATCTGGGTTTCGCCGGGGCCGCCAAGAAAACCAAAGCCACCACGCTGGCGTTCCAGGTGGGTCCAGCTGCGCACCAACCGCCCCGCCTGATAGTCCAGATGTGCCAGCTCAACCTGCAACCGCCCTTCCGCCGTCGCCGCACGTTCACCGAAAATTTCGAGGATTAATCCGGTGCGGTCGATAACCTTTGCCTTCACCCGGTCTTCAAGGTTGCGCTGCTGGATGGGCGTCAACGAACCGTCGATGATCAGCAATTCCGCGCCCTTTTCCTCAATAAGGGCGGCAAGCTCCTCCACCTGCCCTCCCCCCAGAAGCGTTGCTGCGCGGGGAGAGCGGACGCGGTAATGCCGCGCCTCAATGACGTCGAGGCCAATGGCCGCGGCCAATCCGACAGATTCCTCCAGGCGATATTCCGCATTGCCTGACGGTGTGCCAGGCAATTCCGGATAAGCTATAAGGGTCGGAGTACCGCGGGAAAAACCGTCGTCATCGTTACGATTGAAGACGCTCAATCATCGCCCCCGTCGGCTTCCTTGTTATACTCCGCGAGGTTTACCGGGCGCAGGGGCTGGATGGTAGATACAGCATGCTTGTACACAAGTTGCATCGTGCCATCACGCTCCAACAGCAACGAAAAAAGGTCATAAGCAGCAATAGCACCTTGCAGCATGACCCCGTTCACAAGAAAGGTTGTAACCGGCTCTTTTTTATCGAGCATCGCGTATAGGAATACATCCTGCAACATGCCTTGGCGGAGCTGTACATTTGCCATCATCTGGTCAAACAGCGTACGGTCAGGCGAATGCGACGGCATGATTGTCGAAATGCTGTGCTTGTACACCAATTGCGACTGCCCGTCTCTACGCAGTAGAAGTGAGAAATTATCGAACCAGGTTACCACGCCTTGCAACTTTACGCCCTTGACGAGGAACATGGTAACGGGGGTTTTGGACTTGCGCAGCGAATTCAGGAACAGGTCCTGCAGGCCGTTATTTTTTTCAGTCATTATGCTTTCCTGTTATGTTTTTGCGTCGGGAGAAACGAGATTCAATCGATTGAGCGGCGTTGACAATGCTATATCACTGCTAAGCCCCGTCAAGAATAGCAAGATTTCACAACTTTGTCAGCGAACAAAATATCATTACGCCAAATCCGGTTCATTCATCCTCGTCGCCGTCACCGCCATTCTTGCGGACGGCGATCCCAAGCAGTTTGAGTTTCCGGTGCAGCGCAGAGCGTTCCATCCCGACGAAATTGGCGGTTTTCGAGATGTTTCCCGAGAACCGCCTAATTTGGACCTGAAGATATTCGCGCTCAAAGGCTTCCCTCGCTTCGCGTAGAGGAGCCCCCATCAACGATTGCGCTGCTATTTCTGGCGACGAATAGTTTCCGCTGATTTCAGCAGGAAGCATGTCCGCCTCGATCTGCGCCAGACGCTGTGACGGCGCCAGGATGATCGTACGCTCCATGATGTTTCTCAACTGCCGCACATTACCTGGCCATTCGCATGCCTGTAGCGCTGCCAAGGCATCTTCGGACACTTCCGGTGGCGGAATTTTTTGTTCGGCGGCGAAACGAGCCGCGTAATGATGTGCGAGAACCGATATGTCCTCGCGCCTCTCCGCCAAAGGTGGAATCGCGATAGGAACGACATTCAAACGGTAAAATAAATCTTCGCGAAATGTACCTGCTGCGATTTCAACAGCAAGATCCCGTGCGGTCGCTGACACGAAGCGAACGTCAACACGGACCGGGCGGCTGCCGCCGACACGCATGAAGCTCTGATCGGTCAAAACACGCAATATTTTGCCCTGGGTCGTCCAGGGCATGTCGGCAACTTCGTCCAGGAACAACGTGCCGCCATGCGCGCGTTCGAGCATCCCTGCCTGGGTTAATTGTCCGCCCTCTTCGATGCCAAACAACTCTTCCTCAAACCGTTCGGGGCTTAAGCGCGCAGCACTTATCGAGATGAAAGGCGCATCTGCGCGCGGGCTCCAGCTATGAAGCAGGCGAGCGGCGACTTCCTTACCTACACCGGCAGGACCGGTAATCAGAACGCGACTGCCAGTTCCGGCTACTTTCTTCAGAGTGGCGCGAACAAGGTTGATGGCATTGGAAGAACCGTCCAGTTCCTGTGCCTGGCCCACAAGCGCCCTCAGATTGGCATTCTCGACACGCAGCCTTTGTGTTTCTGTAGCTTTGGCAACGAGGTGCAACAGCTTCTCGGCTTCAAAAGGTTTTTCCAGAAAATCGACCGCGCCGGCTGTAATCGCGGCTACCGCAGTGTCGATATTCCCATGACCGGAAAAAACAATCACCGGAACATTGGTATCCCGAGCCTTAAAGAGCTTCAGCAGTTCCAGTCCATCCATGTTCGATCCACGCAGCCAGACGTCGAGCAGCACTAGCGAGGGAAGTCGCTCGTCAAATGCCTCCAGCGCGGCTTCAGCTGTGGCAGCTGTACGCGTTTCATAGCCATCATCGGACAACACGCCCGAAACCAGTTCGCGAATATCCGCTTCATCGTCCACGACCAGAATATCGAGAGCCATCTGTGCTTACCTATCCTTGTTCTGCATCTTCAGTTGCGGGAGTCGGTTGATTATCGTGCCCGGCAGCAGCGAAAGTCATGGTCAATTGAGCACCGCCACCAATGCGATCTCCGATTTTCAATTCGCCCTGGTGCTCTTCAATGATTTTGCTGACAATTGCCAAGCCCAACCCCGAACCCGATGATTTGGTAGTGATATAAGGCTCAAGTATACGTTCTCGTACTTCGGGCAGACCTTGGCCATTATCAGCGATCGACACGTTCAATCGCCCGCTGGTTTCGGTGATCGTAACGTCGACTGCACCTTTTGGTCCGTCAGTCTGGATATTCAGCCGGTCAACGATCGATTCTACCGCGTTCTTGAGAATATTGGTGACCGCTTGTCCTAATTGACGACGATCAGCGAGGATCGGCATTACCGGTCTGTCGCTGCGAACGTCGAACGCAATGTCGGGATTGGCCACTTCGAAAAGGAATGTGGCATGGCCTACGATATCGACAAGATTTTCCTCGCGAAATACAGGCTTGGGCATCCGCGCAAAGGATGAGAATTCGTCGACTATATTGCGCAAGTCGCCTACTTGACGGACAATCGTTCCGGTCAGCTGTTCAAATATTTCGGCATCATCGCCGACCTGTTTGCTGAACCGCCGCTTCAGGCGCTCGGCCGCTAGTTGAATCGGGGTGAGTGGATTTTTGATTTCATGAGCAATGCGGCGGGCCACATCGGACCATGCAGCACGGCGCTGGTCCGCAAGTTGCCGGGTGATATCCTCGAATGTGACCACCAGCCCGTTTTCATCCTGGTTGAGTTTGACGGCCAAAGTTTGCGGTTCTGTTCCGTCACCGATCTGCACAACAGCCTGCGACTTGCCCTCGTTGCGGAGTTGCGCCAGGTGCGGCGCAACTTCATCAAATCGTTTTCCGATAATGTCGTTGCCTGTTCCGGCCAGCAATTGCACCGCCATCGGGTTGGCCAGCAAGACGAGGCCATCATTACCGACGCTTAATATGCCGGATGATACCGAGCCGAGAATGGTTTCGATGAAAGAGCGCCTCTCCTCGATCTGGTGGTTTGCTGCAATCAGATTATCAGTCTGGTTTTTGAGCCGTTCGGTCATACGATTGAAGGATCGCGATAGAAACCCGACCTCATCCTTGCGCAAACCTTCCTCGGCGACCCGGACCGAAAGGTCACCCTCGGCAATCCGCTGCGCAGCGTGCACCAGATCGCTTACGGGCCGCACCAAACGGTCAGCGACCAACAGCGCAATCCAGACTGCCAGACCGATGATAAGCAGCGAGACAAGGTAGAGCAGCGCGTTGAATTGCAACTGCAAGTTCCGCGAACGCGCTTCCATCTCGCGGTAGTCCGCAAGCACACTCTGCGCCTTCTGGCTAAGCTTGAATGAAGGTACCGAAACAGTCCGGCTGGCATAGAGATAGGTTCGAGGAGCATCAAACAACCGGGTGACTGCGACAACCCGGTCGGGTTGAATTGTTACGACCAGATCCTCTCCCTTTTTCAGTTTTCCCAACTCGACAGCCGAAATCCACGATTCCCGTCTGTTTTCTTCGGGTGACACAAGTGCAGTAGTCCGCTGGTTGCCATCGGGACCGATAGAAACAATTGCTGACTCGCTGAGTTTGCGGCGCAATACCTGGTCAAAATAGAAATTGAGGAAATCAGGGTCATTGGGTTGCGTCCGTTCAAGCGTGTAGCGAATGTCCCCGGCCATTGTGACCGTCTCATCGCCAACGTCGCGAAGCTTTTCTTCATAATAGCCTTCTGCAAGGGCACCCGCATTTTCCAGCATGCCTTGCGCCGAGCTTGAAAACCAGAACTGGACGCCGCTCTGGAACAGCACCGAAGCAAAGATGGCCAGCAACAATGCAGGTACCGCTGCCAGCAATGTAAAGATAACAACCAGCCGGACATGGAACGAGCCTCCGCCCTCCTCACTAACATTAGCCGCCCTTTGCAGGGCAAAGCGACGCCCGATCAACATCATCAATATGGCCGCAGGCAGCAAATTCGCGACCAGCAGCCCGGCGGCAAAAACGGGAGACAGAGGTTCAGAATTTTCTGGTTGGCCGACCACAACAAAAGCCGTGATCGCTGCCATCGCCAGCAACATGACTGCGGAGCCGATTTCCAGTAGTCGGACCCGTTGTGACTGGTTGATCCAGTCGCTAAAGTCAGACAATCTCCGGCGCCACGCCGGACGTATGTCAATCGCTGGAGCTTCGGCGGTTGTGGCCATCTTGCAACTCATGACAGCTTATCCGTTGCCAGAAAAGCACAATGTTGCTGAAATGGCTCATTTGGTCCCTTCAGCGACGCATTTCGCCTCCGCGGCCCGCGCTCATACCGTAATCCGACAGCTTCTTTCGCAACGTGTTGCGATTGATGCCGAGCATTGCTGCCGCATGCAACTGATTGCCCTTCGCCATTTGCATGACGATTTGCAGCAAGGGCTTTTCAAATGCCGCGAGCGCCCTGGGGTAAATGCGTTCCCGTCCATAACCGCGCTGCTTTTGCTCTGCCATGAACTGCGCAACAGCAGCTTCAAAACTGCATGTAGCCTCCACCGCTGCAGACATTTCGGACAGCGGCATGGCCAGTTGCCCGATCGTTGCTTCCGAAATGCGGTCCTCACGCGTGTTTAGCGCAAGGCGGTATACAAAATTCTTGAGCTCGCGCACATTTCCTCGCCAGGGCATGGTCATCAACAGCGAAACAGCGTCGTCGTCGATGAGTTTGGATGGCAGCCCTTCCGATGTCGCAAGCGAGAGGAAATGCCGGGCAAGCAATCCGATGTCTTCCGGACGGGCTCGCAACGGAGGCATATGCACGGGAACAACGTTTAATCGATAATATAGGTCTTCACGGAACTTGCCTTCCGCAATCAAGGCCTCCAGATCCTGGTTCGTCGCCGCGATGATACGGACATCGAGGCGAATACTGGCTTTGCCGCCAATACGACTGATCGTCCCGCTTTGCAGCGTGCGCAATAGCCGGGTTTGCGCATGATAAGGCATGTCACCGATTTCATCGAGAAACAGCGTCCCGCCCTGAGCTTGCTCAAAACGACCAATCCCTTGACCGACAGCACCCGTAAATGCGCCTTTTTCATGGCCGAACAGCTCCGCCTCGATCAGTTCTGCGGGAATAGCTGCCATGTTGACCGCGACAAAGGGACCGGTCTTGCGATGGCCCAGATTATGGATCGCCTCTGCCACCAGTTCTTTTCCAGTTCCAGACTCGCCGAGGATCAACGCCGTCAAATCATTTCGCAGCAGGCGCGCGACCATGCGATAGACATCCTGCATCGCCGGGCTGCGCCCAACCATCGGCATGGTCGCTTCCAGCAGCGTGCTGTTCTCGCTCTGCGTATCGGAACGCCGCTTCTCGATACCCTGTTTGACGGCGAGAACCAGCTCATCGAGGTCAAAAGGCTTGGGGAAATACTCAAAAGCGTTGATCTCGCTCGCGCGCACTGCAGTATCGAGCGTGTTCTGCGCCGACATGATGATAATCGGCATATCAGGCGATTTTGCGATCACCTCTTCAAGGCTCGAAATGCCGTCCCGGTCCTTCAGCACGACATCGGTAAGCATGAGATCATAGCGGTTTCCGGCAAGTGCAGCATCGCGCGCGCTGGCGCTTTCACATACATCAACCTCTATGCCCTCGGCCTCAAGAGCAGAACGCACAACCATGCCGATCGACAGGTCGTCTTCGACAATTAATACCTTGTCGACACTCATGCGCTGGTCTTTCTTTCAGCAACGGGGAGGAAAATGCGGAATATCGTGCGCTGGCCTTCGGGATCGCGCTCGACCGAAATACGACCGTTCATCTGCGACAGATATTTGCGCACAATGGCGAGGCCAAGCCCCTGCCCTTCACGTTTGGTGGTCACGAAAGGCGAAAAGAGTTCATTTTCGATATGTGTGGCGATGCCAGGCCCATTATCGCTGATCGCCACCTCAACCGGCAGGCGCACGCCCCGATCGCCTTCACTGCGAAGTGCCGCGCCCATCACGAACCGTGTGGAAATGCCGATTTGCGGGTCTTCGGTTTGCGCCAGCGCATCGATTGCATTCTGGATGAGGTTTATCAGTACCTGCACCATGGCGTCAGCCTCGATCTGCACATCGGGCAGCGAAGGGTCATAGTTGATGTCGATTGCGGGCATCGCCTTGTTGGCCGCGCGAACGGACCGGATAGCGCGTTCGATCAACTCGTGGATGTTTTCCGCCTGCATCTGGCCGGGCATGACGCGCCCCAGATTCTGCATCTGGTCGAGGAGCCGGGCGATGCGATCGACTTCGTGCACGATCAAGTCAGTCAAAGGCGCCTGTTTTGGATCCACCTTGCGCGCCAGCAATTGGGCCGCGCCCTTGATACCCGCCAACGGGTTTTTGATTTCATGCCCCAGGATCGCGGGTGCCCCCATCGCCTGCTGCTTGCCGCCATCAGTCTGCTCACCAATCTGGTCACGATCGACCTGCCTTGGCACCAGCACGTACAGGCGGCAGTCGGGATAGCCGAGCGGCGTAGTTATGTTCAGATCGACATAATTAGCCTGCGATCCGTGCGTCAGGAAGCGCATATTCTGTGCGCTTATGTCGCTTTCACGCGCTTCAATCGCTCCGTTGAGACGTTCGCTGGCAAAACGAAGCAGCGATTGCGCCGGTTCGCCAATGATCCGGCGACTGCTTCGGCCGAAAAAGGCCTCTGCCGCTTCGTTTGCAAACAGGATCAGATTGTCTGCACCGGATAGTAGCAGCGGTAGAGATATGGTGGACAGCAACAACCCGTCAGGTGGGCGGTTTGCCGCGATTGTTGTCGCCTCAGGCGGCATTGCGCATCAACAACGGCTCGTAAAAGCGTGCGAGTTCACCGAGTACCTGATCAGCGTCGTCGATGCGGTTGACCATGTTGCGGAACTCCGCCGATCCGACCAACCCCTTGGTGTACCAGCCAATATGCTTGCGCGCGCATGGCACGCCGACCTGTGGACCATAATGTTCCATCATCGCCCGGTAATGTTCGACAATCAGATCATATTGTACGTCAATCGACGGATCGGGGCGGCGTTCGCCAGTGTTGAACCAATGCATAACCTGCCCCAGCAACCATGGTTTGCCATACGCACCACGGCCGATCATCACGCCATCAGCACCACTATCGGCAAGCGCTTTGTCTGCATCCTCAATCGAGCAGATATCGCCGTTCACGATCACCGGGATTTTGACGGCTTCCTTGACCTTGCGGACGAATGCCCAGTCAGCATTACCCTTATACATCTGGTTTCGGGTGCGGCCATGAACGGTGACGAGCTTCGCACCCAGATCTTCAGCGATATGCGCGAGTTCGGGAGCGTTCAGGCTACCATGATCCCAGCCCATGCGCATCTTGACCGTGACAGGCACCGAAACCGCCTTCACCGTCGCATCGATCAGGCTGGCGGCGAGCGGCAGGTCGCGCATCAAGGCCGAACCGGCGTCGCCATTGACAACCTTCTTCACCGGACAGCCCATATTGATGTCGATAATCGCAGCACCGCGGTCTTCGTTCAGCTTGGCCGCTTCAGCCATTTCTTTCGGGCCGCAGCCAGCCAACTGCATCGACACGGGTTCTTCGGACATGTGCCATGCCGCCTTTTGCAGCGACTGCCGCGTTTCGCGTATCATCGCCTGGCTAGCGATCATTTCGGTGACGTTCAGGCCCGAGCCGAAGCGACGGACAAGCGTGCGGAACGGCATGTCGGTGACGCCGGTCATGGGTGCGAGCACCACCGGGCATTTGATTTCCAGCGGACCGATCTGGATAGGTTTCAGTTTCATTTGCGTCTCGAAATATCTAGCTCAGCCCAAGGCTGCCTAAAATTTAGGCAGCGCCCTAGCGATATTCGCCTTGGCGCGCAAGCCTGCAGCGTTTACGGCGCGGCAAATGGACAAGCCGCAGCCCAAAGCCGCCGCAATCATCGTAGCTGCCGGCACAGGTAGCCGGACCGGCGGCGATATTCCTAAGCAATTCCGTATTGTTCAGGGAAAACCGATGCTGCGCCACAGTGTCGAGGCCTTCCAATCGCATGTGGCCTTTGGGCCTATCATTGTGGTCATCGGGTCGGGGCAAAAGGATCTCGCTGTCGAGGCGTTAAGCGAGGTTTCAGGCGTCATTTTTGCTGAAGGTGGTCCAGAACGTCGAGATAGTGTGAATAATGCGATTCAATACCTTGATAATGAACATTTTACTGAATTTACATTCATCCACGATGCCGCCCGACCGTTCCTGAATCATGACGTCATTGATAGACTGCTCCAAGCTTTGAGGTCATCCGAAGGCGCCGTTCCTGCGCTCCCAGTGGTTGACAGCCTGTCGCGCGGGGATGTCGAACATGGATTGACGGAAGCCGTTGATAGAGATCAACTTTTCAGAATTCAAACACCCCAAGCCTTCCGTCATGACGTCATTTCAAAGGCCCATAAAGTCTGGAATATGGGTCAGGTGCCCACGGACGATGCCCGAATGGCAATGGCCGCCGGTTTCAAGATCGCCATTGTCGAAGGCGATGAAAATCTCGCCAAATTCACCTTTGCCGATGACTTTGATAGCCAGTTGGGCCAATCGGTAAATATGCAAGATGTCCGCACCGGAACGGGCTATGATGTCCATCGCCTCGCCAAAGGTGAGGAATTATGGCTCTGTGGGCTGCGTATCGAGCATGACTATGGCCTAGCCGGGCATAGCGATGCCGATGTTGCGCTCCATGCTTTGACCGATGCCGTATTGGGCGCAGCTGCGTTAGGCGACATTGGAGATCACTTCCCGCCGAGCGACGCTCATTGGAAAGGCGCCAGTTCAGACCGTTTTCTTGCCCATGCCGCCAAACTGGTGTCAGACAAGGGCTTCAGGATAGCGCATCTTGACGTCACTATAATTTGTGAAGCCCCGAAAATTGGCCCGCACAAACAGGCAATGCAGGCGCGCGTTGCTGAGATAGCCGCTATCGGAGTCGATCGTGTTTCGATAAAAGCGACTACAACCGAAAAACTGGGCTTTACCGGACGCGGCGAAGGAATAGCCGCACAGGCAATCGCCACATTGGTCAAATGAAAGGCCGGATATGAAGAAATTATTTGCTGGTGCTGCGGCCCTGATCGCAATCATCTCGCACCAAAGTGCAATGGCCGCGAAAAGTGCCAAACCTTGCTTGACCAGTAGCGAATTTCAAAGCGTCGCCGTTACCCTTCTCCCTGTGTTGCACAATCAGGCGGTAACAAGTTGCAAGGCCTTCCTGCCGGTAAATGCTGGGCTGTTGGTGCAATCAGCGGAATTGACAGCGCGTTATGCGCCGTCGGCCGCGCGTGAACGTGCTGCTGCCGGCGAAATTCTGGCGCGTATGCTGGCAGACCAATTGCCTGTCCCTATGTCCGGATCAGCAATATTGCCGTTTATCGAAGGCATGGTGCCTGCGATGCTAGCCCAAGGTATCGACGCGGAAACGTGCGAGGTCGCCAACAATTTATGGACGGCATTGGCACCACTTCCGGCGGAAAATATTGCTTCGACGCTAGGAGCCATTCTTGTCGCCGCTTCGAAAGATAAGAAGAAGGACGCAAATGGAAATGAAAAGTCGGCGAGCCAACCTCTGGATGATTTTGCCGTTTGTCCCTATGTTGCAACAGCGCAGGCAGCTGGTTCGTGAACAGCATGCTGCCCAAGGAAGTCTATAAGCTGGCTGCTGACGTCGTGGCGGCGAACAAAGCGGCTGGCCGGATGGTCGTCACTGCCGAAAGCTGCACCGGCGGCCTCGTTGCGTCGGCAATTACCGAAATCGTGGGCAGCAGCTCCGTCTTGCAGGCCGGTTTTGTGACCTATTCGAACGAAGCCAAGATCAAGACGCTCAAGGTCAGCGAAGAATTGATCGACACCTTCGGCGCGGTTTCTATCGCGGTTGCCTGGGCCATGGCTCAAGGGGCGCTAAAGCGCAGCAGCGCGGATATTGCGGTTGCCATCAGCGGTGTTGCCGGGCCAGATGGGGGTACTCCGCAAAAACCGGTCGGAACAGTTGTCTTTGCTGTCGCCGAGCGCGGTAAAGACCCTGAAGATGTCGTTGCCGACAAGATCCAGTTCGGTGAAGACAAAAGCCGCGCCGAAATCCGGAAAGCGGCTACGCTGCACGCGCTTCAGCTCTTGCTGCCAACCCCGTAAAGCGCATCCGCCCGCTCGATAAAGGCGTCGGTCATCTTACGCAAAGCGTGGTCGAAAAACTGCCCCGCCAGCGCCTCGAACATTCGATTATGGAACGAAAAGTCGACGGTAAAGTCGACGATGCAGCCGTCTGCGGTTTCCTCGAAAAGCCATTGATTGTGCAAATGCCGCAAAGGTCCGTCGAGATAGTCGACCTCCACCTTTGATTTGGGGGTTTTCAACACGCGCGAGCTGAACGATTCACGCAGGGATTTAAAACCGACAATCAGATCGGCCATCGTTTCGGTTTCACCGTCCGACCTTATCCGTACTGCCGCTACCCACGGCAAAAATTCGCCATAGCGACGGACATCGACCACCAGATCGTACATCTGTCCCGCGCTATAGGGTAGCGCACGGCGTTCGTGATGGTGCGGCATGCCCCCTGCCCTGCCGATTATCCAGCCTTGGCGAGCTGTGCATCGCGCGCGGCTTTCATTTTCGCAAAATCGTCGCCGGCATGGTAGCTGGAACGGGTGAGCGGGGTTGCGGCGACCAGCAGAAAGCCTTTGGCACGGGCGATGGCCGCGTAAGCATCAAAGGCTTGCGGCGTGACAAATTCGGCCACCTTCGCGTGCTTGGGCGTCGGTTGAAGATATTGTCCCATGGTCAGAAAGTCGATGTCGGCGGAACGCATATCGTCCATCACCTGATGCACTTCCATCCGCTCCTCGCCCAGCCCCAGCATCACGCCCGACTTGGTGAAGATCGACGGATCATGGCGCTTCACGGATTCGAGCAACCGCAGCGAGGCATAATAGCGCGCACCCGGACGGATGGTCGGGTACAGCCGGGGCACGGTTTCGAGATTGTGGTTGTACACATCGGGCCGCGCCTCAATGATCGACTCCACCGCGCTCTCCACCTTGTTGCGGAAATCGGGGGTCAGGATTTCGATCGTGGTTGACGGGGTTGTCCGCCGCAGCGCCTCGATCACTTTGACAAACTGGCTTGCACCGCCATCGGGCAGATCGTCCCTATCGACCGAGGTGATGACGATATGTTCAAGCCCCATCTTCGCCGCAGCTATGGCGACATGTTCGGGTTCCAGCGGATCAACCGCGCGCGGCATCCCTGTCTTGACGTTGCAAAAGGCGCAGGCACGGGTGCAGACATCGCCGAGGATCATCACCGTCGCGTGCTTTTTCGTCCAGCATTCGCCGATATTGGGGCATGCAGCTTCTTCACACACCGTGTTCAGTTTCAGATCGCGCATCAGCTTGCGCGTTTCGTTGAAACCGGCGCTGGTCGGAGCCTTGACCCTGATCCAGTCTGGCTTGCGCTCACGCGGCGCGGTGCGAACGGGTGCGGGATTGTTCATGGCCGCCCAGATAGCGATGCAATCGCCCCTTGCCAACCATTTCGCCGCGCCATAATGCGCAGCGAACATCGAGAGGCATGACATGATCGTCGAGACGCTGACATCCCCGGTTATCCTCTTCTTCGTCCTAGGCATTTTTGCCGCTCTCATCAAATCCGACCTTGCCATTCCCGAAGCTTTTGCCAAGGCGATGTCGATCTATCTGATGGCTGCAATCGGCCTCAAGGGCGGGATAGAGGTGTCTGCATCGGGATTTACCCCCGACCTGGCGGCTGCAGCACTCGCCGGACTGGCCTTGAGTTTTTTCCTACCGTTTATGGCATTCGGGTTGCTGACACGTGTCGGCGGATTGGGACGTATCGATGCCGGTGCAGTTGCCGCGCATTATGGTTCGGTCAGCGTAGTGACCTTTGTTACCGCCAAGGAAATCCTCACCGGTCAAGGTCTTTCACCAGCCGGCTATATGGTCGCAGTTCTGGCGCTGATGGAAACGCCCGCAATTATCAGTGGCCTTTGGCTCGCACGGCGCGGACAGTCGTCATCCAACGGCTCGGGCGGATTGATGCACGAAGTGTTTGCCAATGGATCGGTTGTCTTGCTCGTTGGAGCGTTTCTCATCGGCCTGATTGCTGGCAAGGATGGTTTTGAACCAGTCAAACCCTTGTTCGACACAGGCTTTCGCGGAGTCCTGTGTCTGTTTTTGCTCGATATGGGTCTGATCGCCGCGCGACGCCTGATGCAGTCGCGCAAATTGAACGCCCGATTGGTGATGCTGGCGATCATAGTTCCGATTGTGAACGGATCGATCGGAGTTGTAATTGGTACATTCATCGGCCTCGATGTCGCCTCAGCGGCGGCATTGGGCATCCTTGCTGCCAGCGCCTCCTACATCGCAGTGCCCGCAGCCATGCGCATGGCGTTGCCCGAGGCCGATCCAGGCATTTACCTGTCGATGTCGCTTGGCATCACCTTCCCCTTCAACATCATTCTGGGCATCACGCTGTTTTCGCAGCTGGCCGCGCTGATCGGATAGTCCATGGTCGAAACAGTCTCGCGCAAACGCATCGAAATCCTCGTCGATACACCGCTCGTCCCACGGATCATCAAGCTCGCCAAACAGGTCGACATATCGGGCTGGAGCCTGATCCATGTTGATGCCGGTGGCGGCCGTGATGGCGCCTGGCAGCATGATGACGTCACCGGCGCTGCGGCCAAGACCATCATCCTGATGATTGCGTCGGAAGCCAAGTCTGCGGCGCTTGTGGATGCCATCACGCCCTTTCTCGATAGCTACCGCTTGTTGCTTACGGTTGGCGATGTACAGGTTGTCCGTGGAGAGCGCTTCTGATGCCTGAATTTGCTGCCCTGGTTGAAGGCTATCGTCGGTTTCGCAGCGGCGCATATGTCGAGCAGAAGGAGCGGTTTGACCGACTGGCCAGCGATGGGCAGGCGCCGCCGATCATGATCATTTCCTGCTGTGACAGCCGCGTCGACCCGGCGACGATTTTCGACACCGTTCCCGGACAGGTATTTGCGCTGCGTAATGTCGCCAACCTCGTGCCGCCATTCGAAACCGGCGGTGGGCGCCACGGGGTTTCGGCAGCGATTGAATTTGGTGTGCTCGGCTTGAAGGTCAAACATATCGTCGTGCTTGGTCATGCCCAATGCGGCGGGATCAAGGCGGCGCTGGATGGCGGCGATCTGGGTATGCCCGGGCGCAGCTTTGTCGATGACTGGGTGGACATCATCGGAGATGCGCGCGACCGTGTCGTGGAGCAGGCGCCTGAAGATCCGCAAACCGCTTTGGAACTGGACGCCATCAAGGTCAGTCTCGACAATCTGCGAACCTTTCCCTTCATCGCCGAACTCGAGCAAGAGGGCGAATTGAAATTGCACGGAGCCTATTTTGGTATCGCACACGGCATGCTGCATGTGCTCGATCCAGCATCTGGCACCTTCAGACCTGCCTGACAAAGGGAGCATTCGGTAATGAGTGGATTGCTGGCGTTGATCGTTGCATTGCAAGCTGCGGCGGAACCGCTGCCAGAATATGTAGATATCCCATTCGAACACTCAACGGTCATCTGCCCGAACCAGACTGCGGCCAAAACGATGATCGACAACTATTATCGCGTCAAACCGGCCCCGAATAATCACACGATCGATATCGACTATTTTTTCGAAGGGCTCCGTGCGACGGGCTGCGCGCAAGATGCCGACCGCAAAGGTGTGATCACCATCCGATTGGCACATTCACGTCGGGTTGTAGATCTGGCAGACGGTCAAGCGCGGTTGCTGCGCTATGAAGGCAGCGACGCTTCGGGGCGGACAATAATAGGCATCGTTGATGAAGACAGTAACAATGCTTACCCCCGAACCAAGCTGGCAGAGTGGCTGTCAGTGCGTTCCAATAATGGTTGGCTCGACTCCAACGGTCCCGAAGCCCCGCAAATCTTTTACCGCTGCCCAGGGCCAGAGCAGGCTAAGGCGGTGGTGAGCGGTTTGAAGAATATGGAAAAGGCCAAGGAAGCGGCATTTCAGGCCAAATTGAAAAAATCCGCCGAGCAGCTTGGATGCCGTAAAGCGTTCGACCGCTATATGGTCACTGCGCTTCTCGAAAGTGCCGGTAATGAATGCGGCTTCGAATGTTATGTCGATTTGACCGCGCTTTCGGCAATAGACCGTGCAGGCATGCAGGTGGGGCTGATTTTTGACGGCGCATTGATGTAACCCTGTTTCACAATGACCGATCAAACTGCCTTTTATAATGACCTCGATTTGAGCTTGGCCGAAGCCCGTTCATTGATCGCGAGTGGCGCCAGCGACCGCCGTCGGTCTGCACATCATCCCGTTGTCGCAACGATCGGTGGCAATGGTGAACCGCGGCAAAGAGTGATGATCCTGCGCGCACTCGATTGGGATAGCCGGCGGTTACGATTTCATACCGACCACAGGACCGACAAGGTTGGTGAACTGGGTACGAGCCATCAGGCCTCGGTATTGATTTACGAACCCGATGCGAAAATCCAGTTACGGTTATCCGGCACAGCATTGGTCGAAAGCCAAGGCCGGATTGCGGATGCTGCATGGGATGAGGCCACACTGTTTGCGCGCCGTTGCTATCTAGCCGAACAATCGCCGGGTTCCGTGTCGGACATCCCCTTGTCAGGCCTTCCAAACTGGATCGAAGGACGAGCGCCTACCGAAGCGGAAATCATCCCTGCCCGCGCAAATTTTGCGGTTTTGTTGTTCGAGTTTACCGAAATCGAGTGGCTGTATCTTGCCAATAGCGGTCATCGCAGGGCGCGCTGGTATTGGGATTCAACGCTTGGCAACTGGTGCGGAGACTGGCTGGTTCCATAACAAAGCGCAGTTGCCGAGATAAGCACTGATCATCAGACGCTGGGCCTCGGCTGCCTTTGTCAGATCAGCCTCCCGCTCGGCCTCGAAATTCACATAAGTGATTTGAGGTCGATACAGCGCGATAAAGTTGGAAAGCGATCCATCGCTGCGCCCCACCCTTTCGTGCCACACATTCACGCCGGCCTTGTTCAAGCCGATCCTGCAACTGCTTTCACCGGAACGAACGCCGTCATCCGCGCGATAGGGCAGTATCGCAAAGACATCTGGATCTTCGAGAATGGCGACGCTGCGATTGCCAAAAAAGCCGTCATACCGAACGCGGATTTGACCTCGAGCATATGCCCGGACATCCAGCATCGTGATATCGCCGCGTCCGCCAGCGCCATCACCGCCAAATCCATGGCTGTTGGTATGAAGCGCAATGACGGGTCGGCCAGGCTGCCAATCGCCCAATATGGCCTGTGTAAAGGCAGGTGTTGAAACATCAAAGTTACGGTTCGGATCGCAGGCCGATGTATCGGCGGCGCGCACACCGCACCGGCCATAGCCCGCCTGCCGTCGGCTGCTTGCAGGGCCGGTGTTGACCGCGATCCCGACCCCGCCATGCAGTTTGACCGCGGCAACCATGGCATCAAACGCCGCATTTTCGTCATCGTGCGGGATGACCCATAATGGCCCGTCAGGTTTCGTCGCGTTGGTAAAACGGATCAATTGCCAGTCAAATCCGTTTTCGGAAAAGCGCCGCTCGCTGACGACAATGCCATCCAAAAATGTCGGATCGTTGCGGTGGCGGTCGATGTCATCATCTTGCAACTCTGCTCGCCCTGCAGCGTCGAGCGTTTGCCAATCCTCCGGTTGAGCCGCGCTAGGGACCGAAGCCATGCCGAATGCGAAGAGATAGGGTGCAAATAGCATGCTGACTGCTTATAGCATTGGCCAATAGATAAAAGCCCGGACAATAGCGGTTCAGGGCAAATGGGGGGGAGTATTGTGATGCAGCCGGGTGTAATCGCCAGCCTTTCCGTCTATTTTGCCCTGATGCTGGGCATCGGCATCTATGCCTGGCGCAAATCGAGCGCGAACAGCAGCGAATATCTGCTCAGCGGGCGGCAACTGGGCCCTGCGGTGACAGCGCTGGCCGCCGGGGCATCGGACATGTCGGGCTGGTTGATGCTCGGGCTTCCCGGGGCCCTTTACGCGACAGGCCTTGCGGAGGCTTGGATCGCCATTGGTTTGTTCATCGGTGCCTTGCTCAACTGGATCATCGTTGCACCGAGGTTGCGGGAACAGACTGAGCGCTATGGCAATTCGCTCACCATCCCTGAATTTCTCGGCAACCGTTTCAACGATGAAAAGCATGTTCTGCGCCTCACCGCGAGTATTGTCATCATCGTCTTTTTTGCACTCTATTCGGCCTCGGGGCTCGTCGCAGGTGGCAAGCTGTTCCAGAGTGCATTCGGTGCCGATTACCAGACCGGAATCTGGATTACAGCCTTGGTAGTGGTTGCTTATGTTGTACTCGGGGGCTTCCTCGCGGTCAGTCTGACTGACTTTGTGCAAGGCACAATCATGGCCGTCGCGCTGGTCGTGGTGCCTTATATGGCCTGGCAGGGCTTGCCCGAAGGCGTTTCGGTATCCGGTACGCTGCGGAGTATCGATCGCAATATGACCAGCCTGTTTGCAGGAACAACAGTCTTGGGCGTCATCTCGACCGCGGCCTGGGGGCTGGGCTATTTCGGACAGCCGCACATTATCGTGCGCTTCATGGCGATCCGATCAGTCAAGGAAATGCCGATCGCGCGCAACATCTGCATGGCATGGATGGCAGTCACGCTGGGGGGCGCCTTGCTCGTCGGTCTGATCGGCCGCGTTTACGCCGAAAGCAAAGGATTGAGTGTCGCCGATCCGGAAACCATCTTCATTGTGCTGGCAGGTGAACTGTTCGCACCGGTTGCAGTCGGCTTCCTGCTCGCCGCGATTCTGGCAGCAATCATGAGCACAATTTCCGCGCAGTTGCTGGTCACGGGCTCCTCATTGACCGAGGATGTCTATCGGCTGTTCATCCGCCGCGCGGCGAGCGAGAAGGAGGTCGTGACGGTGGGTCGGCTTTCGGTAGTTGCCGTGGCCGCAATCGCCATGCTGCTCGCGCAAAATCCTGAAAGCAGCGTCCTCAGCCTCGTCAGCAACGCCTGGGCGGGGTTTGGCGCAGCCTTCGGGCCAGTCATCATCCTCGCCCTCACCTGGCAGCGGATGACCTTGGCCGGGGCTCTTGCCGGCATGGTGACCGGTGCACTCGTCGTGATTATATGGATTGCAATGGGCTGGAGCAGTGCAATGTACGAAATCGTGCCGGGTTTTGTGGCCAGCTTTGCAATGGCGCTGTTGGTGAGCCTGGCGACCAATAAGGTCGCCAGGCCAGCTTGAAACCTTAGCGCGTCAGCTTCTTGTAGCTGGTGCGGTGTGGCTTCAGCGCATCTTCACCGAGACGGCGAACCTTGTCTTCCTCATAGGCTTCGAAGTTGCCTTCGAACCATTCGACATGGCTGTCGCCTTCAAACGCAAGGATATGCGTCGCGAGGCGATCGAGGAAGAAACGGTCGTGCGAGATGACCACGGCGCAACCGGCAAAGGCTTCCAGCGCTTCTTCGAGCGCCGCCAGCGTTTCGGTGTCCAAATCGTTGGTCGGTTCGTCGAGCAGAAGGACGTTGCCACCCTCCTTGAGCATCTTTGCCATGTGCACGCGGTTGCGTTCACCGCCCGATAGCTGACCGACCTTTTTCTGCTGGTCGGTACCCTTGAAGTTAAACGCACCGACATAGGCGCGCGTCGGGGTTTCGTGCTTGCCGACTTTCATGAAGTCTGCACCGCCTGAAATTTCCTCCCAGACATTTTTGTTGGGATCGAGCGCGTCGCGGCTCTGGTCGACATAGCCCAGATGCACGGTTTCACCGATCACGACATTGCCGCTGTCGGGCTCTTCCTGCCCTGTAATCAGCCGGAACAGTGTCGATTTACCCGCCCCGTTGGGTCCGATCACACCAACAATGCCGCCTGGTGGGATGGTGAAGGACAGGTTTTCGAACAGCAGCTTGTCGCCATAGGCCTTCGTCACATTGTTGACCTCGATCACCTTGCTGCCAAGGCGTTCGGGGTTCTGGATGACGATCTGGGCCTTACCGATGGTGCGGTTCTCGGCAGCTTCAACCAATTGTTCAAAGCTTTTGATACGTGCCTTGGATTTGGTCTGGCGGGCCTTGGGTGACTGCCGGATCCACTCCAGCTCGTCCTTGATCGCTTTCTGGCGACCGGCATCCTCGCGCGCTTCCTGTTCGAGGCGCTTTGCCTTCTTTTCGAGATAGGTCGAATAATTGCCCTCATAGGGGAAGTAACGACCGCGATCGAGTTCGAGGATCCAGTTGACCACATTGTCGAGGAAGTAGCGGTCGTGGGTGACGAGGATGACGTTGCCCTTGTAATCGACCAGATGCTTTTCGAGCCAAGCGACCGATTCCGCGTCAAGGTGGTTGGTCGGTTCGTCGAGCAGCAGGATATCAGGCTTTTCGAGCAATAAGCGGGTGAGCGCGACGCGGCGCTTTTCGCCGCCCGACAGATTTTCCACCGACCAGTCGCCCGGCGGGCAGCGCAGCGCATCCATTGCGATCTCGAGCTGGTTATCGAGCGTCCATGCGTCAACCGCGTCGATCTTTTCCTGCAATGTTCCCATTTCTTCCATCAGGGCATCGAAATCGGCGTCTTCCGGCGGATCGGCCATGATCATGCTGATTTCGTTGAACCGCTCAACCATGTCCGCGACTTCTCGGACGCCATCCATGACGTTTTCCTTGACCGTCTTGGTCGGATCAAGCTGCGGCTCCTGCGCCAGATAGCCGACGGTGATATTCTCGCCCGGCCATGCTTCGCCGGTGAAATCGGTGTCGATCCCGGCCATGATCTTCATCAGCGTCGATTTACCCGTGCCGTTGGGGCCGACGATGCCGATCTTGGCATCCTGATAAAATTGCAGGTGGATGTTGTTGAGCACGGGCTTTTGCGCGCCGGGGAAGGTCTTGGTCATCCCCTTCATGACAAAGGCGTATTGGGCGGCCATCGATGGTCACTTTCTCAAATAGGCAAATGCGGAATTTGACGCGCCTCCTAGCCAAGCTGCGCGGTTGTCGCAAGGCGGGATTGGCAACGGACGCTTGCATGGCTAAGCCATGGCGCATGAAAACCGCATCCCTGTTCGCGCTGCTGGCCAGCGCCGCCGCCCTTCCCGCCTCTGCAACAACTATCGTGCCTGATGCCGATCCCGTGCAAGTCGCACTCGAATATGACAAGGTTGCCTGGGAAATTACCGAAGGCCTGACCACCGAAGTCGGTGCCCGCCAGGCTGGTACCGAGGCCGAGGCGCGTGGCCGCGCATGGGCGCTCGACTGGCTGCGCAAAGCCCGATTTGCGAATGTGCGCGAAGAAGCGTTCGACATGCCGACATGGGTCCGGGGTGAGGAAAAGGCATGGGTCATCAGCCCCTTCCCGCAAAAATTCGCAATCGCCGCACTGGGCAATAGCGGCAGCACCGGCGACGCCGGGCTGGAGGCCGAGATTGCATATTTCCCGAATATCGAAGCCTTGCGCGCCGCCCCCGATGGCAGTCTTGCCGGCAAGATTGCCTTTGTGAACCACAATATGCAACCGACGCAGGATGGATCCAGCTACGGCGCCTTTGGCCCTGCCCGCTTTGTCGGTCCCAATATCGCCGCGAAAAAGGGCGCGGCTGCGATTGTGATCCGTTCGGTCGGAACCGATCACAACCATCGCAACCCGCACACCGGCAATACCAATTTCGACGCTGGCGTTTCACCGATCCCCGCTGGTGCCCTGTCGATACCCGACGCCGACAATCTGGTGCGCATGTTCGAGCGCGGAAAGCCGGTCAAACTCCGCCTACTCCTGACACCGAAAAATCTGGGTACGCAAAAATCGGGCAATATCGTTGCCGAATTGCCAGGTAGCAACCCTGTCCTGCCCCCGATCGTGATCGCTTGCCACCTGGACAGCTGGGATTTGGGCACCGGGGCCATTGACGATGCAGCCGGTTGCGGAATCATCACGGCCGCGGCGAGCGCCATTAAGAATATGAAGCGCCAGCGCACCATTCGCCTGCTCTGGGCGGGTGCCGAGGAAGTGGGTATCTGGGGCGGAAAGGCCTATGCCGAAACGAACAAGTCCATCCCGCACGCGCTGGCCATGGAATCCGATTTCGGTGCGGATCGCGTGTGGCGCGTCGATTTCAAACTGCCCGACAGTGCCAAGCCTCTTGCTGATCGTATCGCTGCCCGACTGGCACCACTTGGTATTGCCCGAGGTAAAGATCCTGCAAGCGGCGGTGCGGATGTCGGCGCAATCATAGCCGCGCAAAATCTGGGGGTGATTGACCTACAGCAGGACGGCACCCGCTATTTCAACCTCCACCACACTCCGGATGATACGTTGAGCATGATCGACAAAGCGCAGTTGCGGCAAAATGTCGCGGCGTGGACGGCCGTGCTGTCGGAACTCGTCAATTATGAGGGCGACCTTACAGTGGCACCAAAGCCATGAAAGCGAAGCTCATTATTCTCAGTTTCATCGCCCTAGCCGCCTGCGCGGAGGAACCTTCCCCCAAAGAGGCGGAAAAAGCCGCTGAACAAGCAGTAGCGGAAGATGAAGCGGCCGCGCTGAAATCAGAACAGAAAAGCATCGAGGAAGCCGCCGATGCAGCCGCCAAGCTGGTCGAGGAAGAATCGCGCAAAGAAATCGAGCAACTCAAGGCTGAACTGGAGCAGTGAACGGTTTTGGTCGGGGAGACAGGATTCGAACCTGCGACCCTCTGCTCCCAAAGCAGATGCGCTACCAGGCTGCGCTACTCCCCGACACGGAGCATTATGGTGGGCCCGGAGGGACTCGAACCCCCGACCTAGCCGTTATGAGCGGCCAGCTC
>CAYRDQ010000034.1:0-24740 GCA_964423155.1 uncultured Sphingorhabdus sp. | reverse complement strand
CCCCCGACCTAGCCGTTATGAGCGGCCAGCTCTAACCAACTGAGCTACAGGCCCCCTGGGAAACGCGCCGATAGCGGATGCCCTGCGGCAAAGGCAAGAGCGATTTACGATTTTCAACAAAACGCCGCCGTGATGATTTCCGACATGCATGTGGGTGCGACCTTTTTGGCCTCAAGATGGTCGAACACTATTTCCCACCAGCGGTAGAAATATTCGAGATCGTCGGGGTTACGCACATAAGGCGTATGCCCTTCTGCCAGTGACGGTGAATGGAAAGAGAATGTCAGCACGGGTACCTTGAGTTCAATAGCGATATCGATCGCTGCCACTGCCTTCTCCACCGGGATGCCTTCAGGTGTGAGAGCAATACGTTCAAGCAGCTTTCCTCGTGCAAGAAATGCGCGCATGGCCTCTGTCTGGAAAACGCGATCGAACAATGCCGTGCCAAAGGTGCGGGCCAGCCCGCCGAATACGGAGGTTACCGGCAATTCCAACAATTCTCTCGGCTTCACCCAATATGGATCAAGCCGATAGCGCGCATAATTGGGCCCCCCCTGTCCACTATAGTCGAACAACGCACGTACCGATGTGTCCACACGAACGCCCAGTTCGGCAAGAATTGCCGGAGTGTTCTCTCCGGCTCCGTATCGACCGGCGCGATAACAATCTGGTCGTACCTTGAGCTTTTCGACGACGACATCGTAAAGGGACTTCAATTTGGCTCGTTCCAACGCAGCCGGAAGGTTACAGGCATAGCTATTGCGCCCACCCAATTCTTCTTTGAACGGTGGCGTTACCCAGGGATGCAACTGCAGGCCGATTTCGGCGACGCCTCGGGCAGCCAGTTCCGAAAACATCTCTATTCCGTAAGCATCGGTAACAACTGGATAATCGACGAGATAGACCGGTTTAACATTTCGCGTTTCGCATAGCGCCTGAAAACGCGAAACACCCGGCAAATGGGTCAACGCGTGACGGTCGCGGCTAAAGGGGCCGGACCAATCAAATTCTTCTTCTGTATCTACGGTCACCAGGAAGCGCGGTGTATTCAGATTCGATAGATCGATCGCGTCGCCATCACTTGGGAAAGGGAGCGTATCGACCAAATTTGGCGGCTCCCCCTTTCCTATCATATTAGTCGCCCCCTGTATCCCTGATCGTTTTGTCGTGGTTTTGAATTGCCGGCAGGATGAGTAGCAAACTTTCCTTTTGAAAGCGTAAATCGCCGCCAACCTTGCGTGCCAGATTGCGGACAAGCCTAAGCGAGAAACCAAGACCCAGCAAGGGTGAGACAGACGTGTCGGCCAAGTGCTCTTCTATCGAGGACAGCGAACCCAGCAAATCATCCTCGGCCAAATCCTGAAGGCTGAGCGGTAGATTCAGGCGGAAACTGTTGGTCGCAGAGAGGCCAAGTTCGGTCCGGAATCGACCATTCAGAACCTCTCCCTTTTTTCCGCCCATGATGACAGCCGAAAGCAACCTTGAAAAAATACGCTCGGCCAGATCGCGTTCAACGGCAAATGGACGAACCGGATCGGCTATACTGATGTTTACAACCACGCCAATTTCATCGCTAATCGGCGCCAGACGCTCGGAAACACGGTCCGTCAGCCACAGGCATTCGGTTATGCCTTCCTCAATTTCCAGATTATCCGCATCAAGGCGGGCCGCAGTCGACAAATCTTCAAAACCCGAAAGCAGCTTTCGGGCATCTTCCAGAATCGCGGATGCCATGCCGCGATAATCATCGGTCACTGGTCCGAAAAGCTGTTGTTCAATGATTTCTGCGAAGCCGGCAATCGCGCCAAGCGGCGTACGTAATTCATGGACAATCTGCTGCATGCTTTCGGCCTGCCGTTTGCGCGCCAAGCCGTCATCATCCGCAATTTCCGCTTTTTCGGCAATATTGGGGCGGCGCATCAACCCACGAAATCCCCGAAATCGACCGCTTTCGGTGTCGAAGAAGGGTGTGGCAGTAATGCGCCAATCGCCGTCTATCAAAGGGCTTCCGCGCAAGAGCATCCGTGCATTTTCCATCGGCATGCGCTGACGAAACGCCGCAGCACCATAAGCATCGGGCCCTGGTCCATTGTCGTACGATGCCCGGGCGATGTCCGTGCCAACAATCGCACCGGTTGGCGCGCCTTCTACCCAGACAATCGTGCCTTTATCGTCGGTCTCGAATCGGATTTCGTCGATTGGCGCCGAATGGGACTCAACATTTTCATCGCCCAAAGGCAGCCGTGGTGAATCCGCATGTTCACGATTTCGCCGCCAGTTTTCAATCCGCTCAACAATCGCCCCGATTTGAGTCGGCGCGTCACGTCCGGAGGGTGTTGCGAGTTTTGTAATTGGCTCAACAGCTTCCGCAATGCTGCCACTAATCCGAAAGTCGGCTCCTGCCCAGCTTTGCAGCGCAAGAATTGTTTTCGGGCCAAGATCGTTTCGCGCACGCAGAAATCCTCGAGCGCGAACCGGCAGCTCCGGAACAAGTTCGCTCCATTCTTCATCGCTCAATTGCGCACTAGCTATCGCTGCGGACGCAATTTGCGGCACATCGCGCGAAAATAGCTGAATCAAAGGCTGGGACTTCAATCGACCAGACAATGCGCGGATGGCATTCACGCGACTTGCTACATCTAGCTTCGCCGAAAGCTGATGTATCAGAGATAACCCCTGCGCCACCGATTGAGTGTCCGAATCAGGAGATGATTGCGCAAGCAGGTCGAGCAGCTGCCGCCAAGGACCGGTCAGGTTACCGTCCGGTTGATTCGCGGCACTTGCAAGGGCCGTTTGGAGGCGATCATCGATACGCAAAAAGAAGAAATGCCCGTTTGAAATTCTGATCCAATACACCCAGCGATAGCGCCAGCGCGCTACCCCCAAAAGGGGCATTTTTTTCACGTCACACTATGGGACACAGACGGGCAGATTAGCTAACCTGACAAAAAGAGATTGCTTTTCTACAATTGCAATTCTCTATAATATAATTATCCTAGACCATCGTAGTTGAATAGGGAAATAACACAAAATGGCAGCAATCAACTTTGACGCGATCGATTTGCGCTTGTTGTCCGAACTTCAGGAAAATGGTCGCATCACCAATGTCGAACTTGCCAGTAAGGTTGGGCTGACTGCACCACCGTGCTTGCGTCGGATGCGTACGCTGGAACAATCAGGCGCAATTAAAGGCTATCATGCCGACATTGATCCCGCATCGCTTGGCTACTCGATCATGGTTTTCGCGATGGTCAGCCTGAAAAGCCAGGCGGAAAGCGACCTCAAGGCGTTTGAGGAACATGTCCGTGCGCTCCCGAATGTCCGCGAATGCCACATGCTGAACGGCGAAATCGATTTCATATTGAAAATCGTAGCGCACGATTTGCAGTCGTTTCAGGAATTCCTGACATCCCAACTGACTTCCGCGCCGAATGTGTCGAGCGTCAAAACTTCGCTGACGATTCGAACCGCAAAAGACGCGCCTGGCGTTCCCATACCGGAATAATTAAGGCCTGCGGCATCGCTGCCACAGGCCCTCGATTTCAAATCCCGAAAATGGATCAAGCTGCCGGAGCTTTGGCCATCTGCTGGTCAATGTAGATCGACCAATATTCAGCGATACCCTTACGCTTGGGCGAAGTGACTTTAGCGAGTGCAGCCTTGGCGCCAGCCCAATCGCCCAAATGGACGTTGGCAATCGCCAAATTTGTCAATGTGCGATCCGTCTGGTCAATGCCGTCGCGGTCAATGATCCCACCTTTCGATAGGGCGGCTTCGTACATTGCCTTTGCACGGCCATATTGTGCGAACGACAGCAGTGCATCGCCAGTCAGCAACGCTGCAAAACCCTTTGGATTGGCGAGCGCTGCCTTTTCGTCTGCCGCCCATGTTCCCGACAATTCAGGCACAATTTTCTGCGCGCTCGAATAGATTTCCGAAAAGGTCAGATTATTCTTTGCGATAGTTCCTTTCGCAAAACCTTCATCAAGCACCGCGATCACTTCGGCCGGATAGCGACGCGCATCAGCATATTCGACATATTGCTTATATTCATGCTCGAACAGAAGCGCCTTGTTCAGGCGGGCAAGCCGGAGCATCGAGAGCGATTCCAGATTGTCGAGGTCGGATATCCGTTGATACTGGAAGATCGCATCGTGATAGGTTTCGGGGCGCGGATCGGCCTTCATCATCTCCTTGCCCCAGTAGATGATCTGCGGATTGTCCTTCATCTTGGCAGCATAACTAGCCGCCTGCGCAAACCACTGGGTCTCGGGCTTACCGCCCGCGGCCCGCGTGGCGTCAATGCCGTTTTTCAACCATTTTACGGCTTCAGGATAATTGTTCTGCAGGCGGAAGGCGTTCGAAATCTGTATCTCGATCGAATTGCCCCGGAAACCGGCATTATATGCCTCGATCATCTTGGTTGAGGCGCCGGCATAATCCTTGTCCTGATAGGCATATAAGCCTTGCTGGAATGTATAGGTCGGTTTCATTTCTGCAGGCGCGACGCCTGATGCGACAACCAAGTCTATACCCTTGCGCTGCAAAGCAGTTTCCTTAAGTTCGCGACCCAGCGTGATCGCGAAAATACCGGCTTCGAAACGATCATCCGCATTCATGATTGCCGCTTCGACGGCCGGGAACGCCGCCTTTGCCGCGGCAAGATCCTTCTTCTTGTTGAGCGCTTCAACGGCGGGCGCATAGGCCTTGATAAATTCCTTCGAATGGTTGCGCTTGACTGGTTTTGCCGCCGCTTCCTTTTTCTTTTCTTCCTTCGCGGCATAGGCAGCGGGAACGGCGACGAAAGCACCAAGAATGACAGAAGCGGCAAATTTCGAAATGCGATTCATTCTACTCTCCAACTAGCAAACAGACCGGCCAATCGCACAAAAGGCGGCCTTGATTTGCCGCCATCCTTACGCGTCTCGCCACTGTTTCGCAATCGGGATAGCGGCGCGCACATGAATTGCCGTTGAATGACATGGAAACGTGTCTGCTCCGTCCCGAATCTGTGGATAAACTGGTGAAAAGGCCGAGTTTCGATTGCCCTCGGGTGGCTATTCCGGGCCTGCTCGTCTAGGGTTTCCATCCAGAGTAAAAGATAAGGATTTTTGCGGACGTGAGCGACGAGATCGAACCGATCGAACCCACCGACATTACCCCGGTTGATATCACTGACGAGATGAAGTCGAGCTATCTCGACTATGCCATGTCGGTCATCGTCAGCCGTGCCCTGCCCGATGTGCGCGATGGCCTGAAACCGGTGCATCGCCGTATTCTCTTTGCGTCTCAGGAAGGTGGATTTGTCGCCGGGCGTCCTTATCGCAAATCGGCCAAGATTGTCGGCGACGTGATGGGCAATTACCACCCGCATGGCGACAGCGCGATTTACGACGCGCTGGCCCGCATGACGCAGGATTGGTCACTGCGCGTTCCGTTGATTGATGGTCAGGGCAATTTCGGCTCGATGGATCCCGATCCGCCGGCG
Source organism: uncultured Sphingorhabdus sp. (assembly GCA_964423155.1). Classification (GTDB taxonomy): domain Bacteria; phylum Pseudomonadota; class Alphaproteobacteria; order Sphingomonadales; family Sphingomonadaceae; genus Sphingorhabdus_B. The sequence goes on along the minus strand of CAYRDQ010000034.1, from coordinate 19,252 downwards.
TCGATGCGCTATACCGAGGCGCGGCTTGCCAAGGTGGCGAACAGCCTGCTCGACGATCTCGACAAGGATACGGTCGATTTCCAGGACAATTACGACGCAAGCCGCCAGGAACCGCAGGTTCTCCCTGCCCGTTTCCCCAACCTGCTGGTTAACGGCGCGGGCGGCATTGCCGTCGGCATGGCGACCAATATCCCGCCGCATAATCTGGGCGAGGTTATCAAGGCGTGCCTGGCCTATATCGAAAACCCGGCGATCACGGTCGATGAACTGATCGAAATCATCCCTGCCCCCGATTTCCCGACCGGGCCACTGATTCTCGGCCAGGGGGGTGCCCGCAACGCCTATCGCGAAGGCCGCGGCTCGATCGTGATGCGCGCACGGCACGAGATTGAGGAAGGCCGGGGCGACCGCCGCTCGATCGTGCTCACCTCGATCCCCTATCAGGTCGGCAAATCGGGGTTGGTCGAGAAAATCGCCGAGGCAGCGAAGGACAAGCGGATTGAGGGCGTTTCCGATATCCGCGATGAATCGAGCCGCAAGGGCGTGCGCGTGGTCATCGACCTAAAGCGCGATGCGACTCCGGAGGTGGTGCTCAACCAGTTGTGGCGGCATACGCCTGCACAATCGAACTTCCCGGCCAACATGCTCGCGATCCGCGGCGGACGGCCCGAAGTGCTCAACCTGCGCGACATTATCGAGAGCTTCATCAAGTTCCGTGAGGAAGTCATCACCCGCCGCACCAAGTTCGAACTGAACAAGGCGCGCGACCGGGCGCACATCTTGCTTGGTCTGGTGGTCGCGGTCACCAATCTCGACGCGGTGGTGAAGATCATTCGTGGTTCATCGACACCGGCGGAGGCGCGAGCAGCGCTGCTGGCCCGCGAATGGCCGGTTGCCGAAATCGCGCCCTATATCCGCTTGGTCGAGGCGATCGAGACCGAGCATGAGGGCGATAGTTACAAGCTTTCCGAAACACAGGTTCGTGCCATCCTCGACCTGCGCCTGCATCGCCTGACCGCGCTCGGCCGCGATGAAATTGGCGACGAGCTCAAGGAACTCGCGAAGGAGATTGAGGAATATCTCGCCATCCTCGGCGATCGCGTCAAACTCTACGCGGTAATGCGCGAGGAGCTGGAGGCCATCGACCGCGAATTCTCCACGCCCCGCCTGTGCGAAATCGCGCCGAGCTGGGATGGCCTTGACGATGAAGACCTGATGGAACGCGAAGAGATGGTCGTTACCGTCACCCATGGCGGCTATATCAAGCGCACCGCGCTCGCCACCTTCCGCGCGCAGAACCGCGGCGGCAAGGGTCGCGCCGGCATGGCGACCAAGGATGAGGATGCCGTCACCGAATTGTTCGTGACGAGCACGCACACGCCGGTGCTGTTCTTCTCCAACATTGGCAAGGTCTATCGCCTCAAGGTCTGGCGCCTGCCCGAAGGCGGGCCGTCGACCAAGGGCCGCCCGATGGTCAACCTGCTGCCGCTGGGCGAAGGCGAGACGATTTCGAACGTGTTGACGCTGCCCGAGGATGAGGCCGAATGGAGCGGCCTCAGCGTCGTATTCGCGACCGCCAAGGGCTATGCCCGCCGCAACAGCATGGATGCGTTCGCGAATATCCCGTCGAACGGCAAGATCGCGATGAAATTTGAGGGCGAGGATGCCGATGACAAGCTGATCGGCGTCGAATTACTCACCCCCGATGACGATGTGCTGCTCGCAAGCCGTGCCGGCAAGGCGATCCGCTTCGCCGCCGACGACATCCGCGAATTCCAAAGCCGCGCCTCCACCGGCGTGCGCGCAATGAAGCTCGCCAAGGGCGACGAGGTTATCTCGCTCTCGATCCTGAAACGCGTCGGCACCACGCCCGAAGAACGCGAAGACTATCTGCGCTTCGCCCCATGGAAGCCCGAAAAGGAGGGCGAACCCACGCTTACGCCCGAACGCATGGCAGAGATGGAGGCGAAGGAGCAGTTCATCCTCACCGTCTGCGCCAATGGCTATGGCAAGCTGTCATCGGCATACGGCTATCGCCGCACGGGCCGCGGTGGTCAGGGGATCACCAATATCGACAATATCGAGCGCAACGGCCCCGTCGTCGCCAGCTTCCCCGCGACCAAGGGCGATCAGTTGATGCTGGTCACCGATCAAGCCAAGCTGATCCGCATGCCGCTGGATTCACTGCGCGTGCTGGGCCGCGGGACGGCGGGCGTGCGCTTGTTCAATGTTGACGACAATGAACATGTCGTCGGCGCTGCTCGGATTGAGGAGAGTGATGAGGATGGGGAGGATTCTGAACACGCTGAAATCAACAACAAGTCAGAGGGCTAGTCTTGTAGCCCAGAAGTCGGCGTCGAAATTCAGCGCAATGTTGTTTTTGTTACCGGCACTCGTAGCGTGTGGCGGTAAAAAAGAAATGGATTACAGTGAGTATCTCAAGAGACAATGCTTCTCGCGGGAAGTGTTTTATCCTGCGGAAAAGCCTGCAGTAGACAGGCATTTTTACGGACTTGCTCAAGTGAGTTTCGATCTGGACGAAAACCCTTTGCTAACTACCGCAGCACTTACGAGCCCAGCCTGTCGAAACATAAGTGTGAACTTGAAGCTTAATCTGAGTTCCAAAAACGTAGCAATCTTCAAAGATGCCAATACGCAGAAGCCAACGGGGTGCGCAGGGGATGTTTGCGGATTTGATAGCGAAGAATTTAGTTTTGGCGTGGAAATTGCCAGCGACTTAGCAATCATCACTGCAGGTCAGACTTTGGTGCTAGCTGATGTCGATATCGTCCGGGCGACCGAGCCGAAGCGTATCAATGGTGTAACAAGAGACGATGTTACGGCGCTAAAGAACTTATACTGGCGAGATTACAGGCTAGTTAATCCATCATATCCAAAATAACTCAACAGCACGAATTCTCACGATCGCGGGAGCGCCCACTCCCTTTCAGGGAAGAGGAGCGAGACTTGGCAGCTTGCTGCCTAGTCGCAGCGGAGAGGGGTTGGGCGGTGGGGTTGCGCGCTAATTCCCCTTCTCAACTGTGCCTATGCGCCTTTGGCGCCAAGGCTTCGTATCTCTCCCCTCAAGGGGAGAGATTTGGTTCGCGCAGAGGCGTAGAGGGCGCAGAGCTATCAGCATAATCGTCGCCCCTGCACAGGCAGGGGCCGCTATCGGTTTACCCAATACCACCGTTAAACTTCGCCCGCCCCCTGCCTGCGCAGGGGCGACGTGTGCGTTCTTCGTGTCTTTGCGTCTTTGCGTGAAACAACAAATCGCAGCAGCCTGATTTCACACTGTCCTACACGCCCCATGTTCGCATATGCCCTATGCCTTTTCGAAAAAGGACGCATGCCATGAACCACCCCTCCCCCCTCCGCCACGATGCCGATGCCAAACTCCCTGCCGCCGCCTATCTCCGCTACGAAAGCCGCGCCGATGGCTGGAGCGCGGGGCGGCAGGCGGCGTTTTTGTCGCATCTCGCCGACAATGGCCTTGTCGAGGATGCGGCGCGTAGCGTTGGGATGAGCGTATCGGGCGGCTATGCGCTGCACCGTACATCGCGCGGCTATGCCTTCAATCTGGGGTGGGAGGCAGCGCTTATCATCGCACGGCGGGTGATTTCCGACCGGCTGATGACCGCCGCGATCAAGGGCGAGGAAGCGCTTTGGGTGCGCGAAGAGGGCGTAACCACCTATACGCGGCAGAATACGAAACTCTCGCTCGCGCTGCTCGACCGCATCAACCCCGCCTTGGCCGCGCCCGAAGTGCTGGCGGCGGCGGTGCGTTTTGACTGTTTTTGCAGATGATCGACGAAGGTTTGAACGGGGAGGAACTGTGGCAGCTATTCTTCGCCGAAGCCTTGCCCACCAGCGACCGCGAGACCCGGGCAAGGGTACGCCAATCGCTTCTACTTTCTGAAGAATCTGCGGGTTTTGAGGAGGAAGAGGATGAAGACGAACCGCCGATCGAGTATAAATCGATGGAGGGGCCGGTCCAAAGTCGTGATTATGAGTCAAACAAACACCGCAGTGCTGAGCCTGTCGAAGCACGTCTTGAAGGGCAGCGCGACACGGAAAGCCGCCCTTCGACAGGCTCAGGGCTACGGTATTCTGTCGAGAAGTTTGCGCTACCCCTCGGCGAAATGGCCGCGCTTGACCAAGGTCGTCACCACGCCGGTCGCGACCATCAGCACGCCGCCATAGTACAGAACCCAGATGGCAAGGCTGACCCAGCCAGCGTCGGCCAAAGCCCCTGCCCGCGCGAAGATAAGCAGGTCGGAGGCGACGAAGGCCATGGCGCCGAGGCCAACGCGGTAGCGGGGGAAATTGCTGTTCCATGCCATCGCCGCCATTTCCGCGACGAAGAGCGTATAGACCGCCGCTTGCATCCCCAGTTCCCGCTCGGCAGGCAGGCAATAGGCAATGACCGGGGCGAGAATGAAGACCGCAACGGCCAGCAATTTTTGGCTGAACACAGGATGCACCCGCCGGTGGCGCAGGAACAGCGCTATGGCGACCACATGGCCAATGGCAAAGGCAATCGCGCCCCAGATCATGTCGATCTCCAGCAAGCCATCGCCCAGCGACCAAAAGGCCATGACCGCCGCGAGCAGCAGGAATTCGCCGGTGTGATGCTTGCGCAAGGCATAGCCCGCGAGCAGACCTACCCCGCCCATCTTCCAGGCAATCGCGGCCATTTCGGGCATCTGCAATTGCCATGACAATGGATAGGTCAGCCCGAACAGCAGGCTGCCAAACAGCCAGGGGCGTTTATGGGCGAGGTCTTGAGTCAAAATATTTTCCTATATTCTTTGTTCGTCATGCTGAACTTGTTTCAGCATCCATCAGGCAACTTGGACCGACGCTCTATGCTGGGAAATGGGCCCTGAAACAAGTTCAGGGTGACGATGTGTCTGTCGATAGGCAATCCCTCAGCACAAGCGGAATCAGCCCAACCATTCCGTCCGCCGTCAATCCCGGCCCGCCACACACGCCAATATCGCCGTGCAGCCAGCTAGCAATACATGCCGCCTCAAATGCGGTGTTACCCTGTGCAAGGATTCCGCAAACCAATCCGGCCAACACATCGCCCGAACCGGCAGTTGCGAGCCATGGGGAGGCATGTCGGTTGACGGCCAAGCGGCCATCCGGGGCCGCAACCACCGTTTCCGGACCTTTGAGAAGCACCACAGCGCCGCTGACTTCCGCCGCCAATCGCGCCGCCGTCCAGCGATCGGCCAGATCAATGGCGGGAAACAGGCGAGCAAACTCGCCTTCATGCGGGGTCAGCACGACCTGGTCGTGGAGTTGCTCGAACAATTCTGCCGGATTGTCGGCAAAGCTGGTGATCGCATCGGCATCAAGCACCAGCGGAACCCATTTCTTGACGAGGTGCAGCACCGTATCACGGGTCCGATCCGAAACCCCTGCCCCCGGCCCGATCGCCACAGACCGCACGCGATCGTCGATGATCGAAAGTTGCGTATCGCCCTCGCGCAGCATGATTGCGGTTACATGGGCGGCATGTTCGGTCAGCGCCGCATGATCGCCGATCAATGTCACCAAGCCCGCACCAATCGCCAGTGCTGCTTGCGCTGTCAGGCGCGATGCCCCGGTGCGCAAGGCGGGACCGGAAAACACCATCGCGCTGCCGCGCGCATATTTGTGCGTATCGGCGGGCGGTGCCAGCAGCAGCGGCCGCTCGATAATATGCTGGTCGGAAATGGCGTTGCGAAAGCTCATGAAACGATCATGCGCCTTTTACCTGTGCAACCGCAAGCCCGTTTGCTACGTGCGCCGGCATCTGGATTTTACCGTAGCCCTGAGCCTGTCGAAGGGCGCTTCAATGGTCAGTGCAAACCTTGGGGCGTGCTTCGACAGGCTCAGCACTACGGTTTTGGTAAGTGGTGTCATTTGATGTCTAATCATCAGGTTCATATCATCGGCGGCGGTCTCGCCGGAAGCGAAGCAGCATGGCAGCTCGCCAAGCGCGGGATTAAGGTGCGCCTGTCTGAAATGCGCGGATCGGGAGACATGACGCCGGCACACCAGACCGACGGATTGGCTGAGCTGGTCTGCTCGAACAGTTTCCGGTCCGACGATGCCGACAACAATGCCGTCGGCCTGCTCCACCAGGAAATGCGCAAGCTGGATTCGCTGGTGATGCGCGCCGCCGAAGTGGCAAAGGTACCTGCCGGGTCGGCGCTGGCCGTCGATCGCGATGTCTTTTCCGCCGAAGTCACACGGCTCTTGTCGGAAATGCCCAATGTCGAAATCGTGCGCGAACGGATCGATGCGCTTCCGGCTGAAGGGCTGACCATTGCTGCAACAGGCCCGCTCACCGCGATGTCTCTGGCCGAAAAAATACTGGCGGCAACCGGGCAGGATAGCCTCGCCTTTTTCGATGCCATTGCCCCCATTGTCTACCATGACAGCATCGACATGGACTTCGCCTGGTATGCCAGCCGTTGGGACAAAGGTGATGGTAAGGATTATATCAATTGCCCGATGGACAAGGAGCAGTATCAGGCCTTTCACCAAGGCCTGCTCGATGCGCCCAAGGCCGATTTCAAGGAATGGGAGAAAGACACGCCCTATTTCGAAGGCTGCATGCCGATCGAGGTGATGGCCGAGCGCGGAGTGGAAACGCTGCGCTTCGGGCCGATGAAGCCGGTGGGGCTGGACAATCCGAAGACAGGGCGCTGGCCTTATGCTGTGGTCCAGTTGCGGCAGGATAACAAGCAGGGCACGTTATGGAACATGGTCGGTTTCCAGACCAAGATGAAACATGCCGCGCAGGTCGAACTGTTCCGCACGATCCCCGGCTTGGAAAAGGCCGAATTTGCGCGACTGGGTGGGCTGCATCGCAATACCTTCATTCGCTCGCCCATCTTGCTCGACCACCAACTGCGGCTGAAATCGGCACCGCATATCCGCTTTGCCGGGCAGATTACCGGCTGTGAAGGCTATGTCGAAAGCTCGGCCGTAGGGTTGATGGCGGGGATCATGGCGGCGCATGAACTGGCGGGCCGCGATTTTGCGCCGCCGCCTTCAACAACCGCATTCGGTGCGCTGCTCCACCATATCACCGGTGAGGCAGAGGCGGACAGCTATCAGCCGATGAACGTCAATTTCGGCCTCTTCCCGCCGCCCGAGGGCAAGGTGCACAAGAAGGAACGCAAGGCCTTCTACACCGATCGCGCACGTGCCGATCTGGGTGGTTGGATGGCCGCATACGGGCTCAGCAGCGGCAATTAGGCTTGGCCGCACGCTTGGGACGCGTCGAGAGGAATTCCTTGCGCGTCAGCAGGCTGTCGCGGTTTGAATCGGCCTTGGCAAATCGTTCGCCGGTGGCGGCCGCCCATTCCTCGAATGACAGCAGGTTGTTGCCATCGCGGTCGAGTTTTTTGAAATCCTTCGTGCGGCTCGACATCATCTCGATGCGCGAGACCAGCTCGTCGCGGTTGCGATCATATCGGTTAAACCGCACTTCCTCGCGGCTCAGCTTCGCGGCCTTGGGCGGCTCGGGCGGCGGCGCTCCGAAGGCTGGCGCATCTTTTCCCGCAATCGGCAGTTCGAGCGGCACAGGATCCTCAGGCGGTGGTTGCGGGATGAGTGGTTCGGGCGCTGCCCAACTTTGCCAGAACCAATATCCCAAAGACGAACAGATCAGGGCAATCCCCGCGCCAGCCAACAGCTTCCGCATGGCTCAACACTCCGGCACCACCCTGTGTGATGGCCCTCATAGTGCTGAAATTCACAGCCCCGTCAAGGCATGCCAGTACAGCCGTACCATCTTACAGATGCGGACGATGCCGCCGCCACGGGAGTCGATGTCTGCTGCCAACAACAACAAGTTCAAAGGCTTCATGCCGCGCATCAGTCGCACAGAACTGCCTGCCGGTTTGGTTCCCAGGCTTGCTTGCGCCCATATCAATCCGGATTTTCGCGCTTCCTCGACACGAACCGAATCTGCTCCGGCGATTTTGGCATATCCTGCAAAAACCCCTTCCGCCCGCATCTTTTGGGCCTCCTCCACGCCGAGTTGCGCGCAATCGTCGTCAATAGCAGCCAGAATCTCCCATGCGTCGACCACGATTTGCAGCAAAGGGAGCAGGGCGTCCTCCTTTTCGCATTCAGCCAATCGAGCCAGTAACGGTTCGCCTTTTGCCCTTATTTCAGGTGCCCTGGTCAATTGCTCGCGCCACCATGCCAGACGTAGCTGCTTCAGAATAGGCTCCTGCACTTTGACGGCGATTGCCTTCAGCCGGTTATCAAATTCCAGCAAAACAGCCAGCTCTGGCCGAAGCTGCTTTGGAGCATATGCAAGGGCCAAAAGTTGTGGAGGGCTAATCGTTGGCAGCGATTCCATGACCGCATGTCCAAACACGCATTCCGGGCCAGACACAAGTGTCCAGTTGACAGGCCAGGAAAGGATCCAATTGGCCGCAATGGTTAATCGCAGGGCAGACCGATCTGCAACAAATGCCCAATTCAAGCCGCTTAGCGTTGTGAATTCATTTGCGAATTAACCCGTTCCTAACCCTGTTTCTTCAAGGGACGGTTACGCCTGTGCCCGTAGATGGCACGGTGAATCTAATTGGGTTTGACAGGGGATTGTCGCAGTGAAGAAGCAACTGGAGACAAACAGCGTAGCTGGCATTTTGTCGCGTCTGGGCAAGGACCAGAGCGGTAATACTATTGCGATCATGGCTGCGGCGGTCATTCCTGTGCTGGGGCTCGTTGGCGGCAGCGTCGATATGAGCCGCATCTACCTGACGCAGACCCGCCTACAGGCAGCTTGCGATGCCGGTGCACTGATGGGCCGAAAAACCATGGGTAGCGGTCAGTGGGCGGACTATAGCGGTCGCGCCAACACCGAGGCCCTTAAAGTGTTTGCAGCCAACTTCAAAGACGGCGCCTATGGAACGGAAAACCTGTCGCGCAGCTTTACCGAGGCTTCTGGCCGGGTAGAAGGAAACGCGACTGTCGACATTCCGATGACATTGATGCGCGTGCTGGGGCAGGATGAACGGACCATCCGTGTGAGCTGCAGCGCCGAAATGCGTATCCCGAATTCCGACGTGATGTTCGTGCTTGATACCACCGGATCGATGAACGGTACCGTTGCGGGTGGCGCAGTGACAGCGACAAATCCTGTCCGTATTGCCGGTCTTCGTATCGCAACCAAATGTTTCTACGAGACATTGACACAGAAAAACATCGACGACGTCACGCCCGCCCAGTGCAACGAAACGGCTGACCCGGTTGAGGCGGCGTCGAACACGTCACAAATCCGCTTCGGATTCGTACCCTATTCGATCAACGTAAATGTCGGTCGCTTGCTGCCGCTCGACCATATTGCCGACAACTGGTTCTACCAGACGCGGCGCGCAAACTTTGTAAATGATCCGGACAACAGCTATTCGCTTGGTTCTCGAAGCCCACTGACCCAAGTTGGCAGTCCAACCACGTCTCCGTCGAACGGCAGTTGGAGCAACATGTCGAACAACATCACTATCAATGGGACGACATATCTTCGAACGGTCCAGGTCAGTCGTGCTCCATTGAACTGTAACAATATTAGCTGGCCGCCGACCCAAACCAGCTCGTCCACCAATGGGCCTTTTCAGGTTGGTTCGACACCTACGCCGGTATATCCAGCCAATTCTGTAACCGAAAACTGGCGGACGGAAGTCACCGCCGGAACTACGGAATACCGGTACATTCCGGAAAACAGCAATGTAAACTCGAACCGCCGTTGTTTCCTGCAACGCCGCGTTTCGTCTACGATGACGACGACAAATTATACGGCAACCCGTCCGGTAACATGGATTCCCGCGACTGTGTTCAGCAACTGGACCTATAACCGATTCTCGGTTGATGTCAGCGCGTTGAAAAACACTGGTAACAACAACTACAACAACTCGCTGGTTTTGCCGATTGGCAATAATGGCTCTAACGTCACCGTGAACTGGGACGGCTGCATTCTCGAACGTCCGACGCAGCGCAACGTTGCCACTTGGGACACATCGGCTTCATCTCCGCAAAAAGACATGGCCATTGACTTGATTCCGACAAGCAGCGACCCAACCACACAATGGGGGCCGCGTCTGAACGGCGCGTTGTACGAACGGTTTGATGGTTCCGGAAACAGAACACTCAGTTCCGTAGACACAACGAACAACTTCAGCCAACCGTCAACTAGCGGCGACTTGGCCCAATGCCCAAGCCCATCAAGGCTGTTGCAAGTTTGGGACCCGGATGCATTCGAATCCTACGTCAATGGGCTGCAGACAGGTGGGTTTACGTTCCATGATATTGGCATGCTTTGGGGTGCTCGACTGGCATCGCCAACCGGCATTTTTGCTGCAAATAATGCCGTACCCAACGACAATGTCCAGCGGCACATGATCTTCATGACCGACGGCGAAACCAATGCAAACAGCGGCGCGTTGAGCGCGTATGGCCTGCCCTGGTACGATCGCCTTCAAACCGACACAGCTTCGCCTCCGACTACATCGCAGCTGAACAATTTGACCAACGAACGTTTTGTGGCGTTATGCAATGCCGTCAAAAATATGAACATTACGCTTTGGGTTGTTTCGTACGGCTCGGGAATTGACACCACGACCAACGACAGGCTGCGTAATTGTGCCACCGACCCGGACAAATTCTTCCAATACACCCCGGGTGTCAGCCTGACCCAGCAGTTCAAACAGATCGCGGGCCGCATCGCTGCGCTGCGTCTGACAACGTGAGGATTCACCAATGAAATTGCTCAATCTTCGCAAATTGAAATCGGAACAATCGGGAGTAACCGTAACCGAATTCGGGCTAATTTCACCCGCCATCATCGTGATGCTGTTGGGAACGATGGACGCTGGCCACACGCTGTACATGCGCACCGTTGTCGACGGCGCCATCCAGGAAGTGGCGCGCGATTCTTCGCTCGAAGACGGTCAGATCCTCGCCAAGCAGGAAGCGATCGACTATCGCATAACGGAGCAAATTCGAAATCTGCATAGCCATGCAAATGTCGACATTTCGCGGCGTTATTATCGCAACTTCACCTTGGCAGCGGCTGCCGAGGCAGAGGATTTCACCGATACCAACAACAATGGGACGTGCGATGATGGTGAGCCGTTCATCGATGCCAATCTGAACGAAGTATGGGACGCCGACGGCGCCGACGAAGGTCAAGGCCAGGCAAAGGACGTTGCGATTGTTACCGTAACAGTGACCTATGACCGGTTGTTCCCCATGGCCGATCTGATTGGTCTCCCCGAACAGGTAACGATTGGTGCAAATACGGTTCTAGCCAACCAGCCTTGGGCAGAGCAGCAGCAATATGGCGCGGCCCAGACGAGGAACTGCGATGACTAAGTTTAACAAGAAACTGTCGATGATAGGCAATTTCGGTCGCGACCTGCGCGACGACCGCAGCGGTCTTGCACTGGTTGAATTTGCAGTTTCACTGCCGTTCTTCCTTGGAATTGCCATTTCAGGCGTCGAAGTGGCCAACTTTGCGGCGACCACGATGCAAGTCAACCAGATTGCGCTGCACGTTGCGGATAACGCCGCGCGCATGGGTGCCAACCAGCTGGCGGGCGCCAAGCGGGTCGAAGAAATCGATATCAACGACGTCTTCACGGGCGCGCGCCACGAAGGCCGCGGTCTGCTGTTTGACGGCTTCCATCCCTTTACCGACCCCGGTACCAACCAGACGATTGCACGCGGCAATGCACGCATATTCTTGTCGAGCATCGAGCCGCAGAACAACCCAAATCCGCAGAACAAGTTCAAAATCCGCTGGCAGCGTTGCTCGGGGCCGGGAACCCATTATCGCCCGCTATACGGCACCAAGGCGAACGGCCAAAACCGCGACGGAATTGGTCCGCCGGGACAACAAATCACCGCGCCGCCCAATGGTGCGATCATGTTTGCCGAAGTGCATTATCACTTCCAGCCGATCCTCGACCTAGGGTTTTCCAACCTGGTTGAAAAAGACATCGTCGCGACTGGTGCCATGATCGTTCGCGACAGCCGCGATCTAGTTGGTCCGGTTGGAAGCGAAGGGGTCTATCCGACCGCCGGCGTCACCGCGTCGACCTGCAATTTCTGAGGATTCAGGCCTTACCCAACAGATTGCGAATGCCGGCAACGATCTTGTCGGCATTCACTACGGTGGCCCGTTCCAGATTTGCCGCATAAGGCATCGGCACGTCTTCGTTGGTGATCCGCAAGACCGGGGCATCGAGGTCATCGAAGCCCTCTTCCATACAGATGGCTGAAATCTCGCTGCCAATCGAGCACACCGGCCAGCCTTCCTCGGCAATGACGAGTCGATTGGTCTTTGCCAGACTTGCCAAGACGGTGGCCTTGTCGAGCGGACGGATCGTGCGCAGGTCGATGACTTCGGCATCGATCCCCTCACCTGCCAGTTTTTCGGCGGCTTCCAGCGCAAAACCGACGCCGATCGAATAAGACACGATGGTGACATCGCGCCCTTCACGCATGATCCGTGCCTTGCCGATCGGCAGGACATAATCGTCCACCGCCGGGATATCGAAGCTGCGGCCATACATCAGTTCGTTTTCGAGGAAGACCACAGGGTCTTCGCACCGGATGGCAGCCTTGAGCAATCCTTTGGCGTCAGCGGCGTCGTAAGGCGAAATCACGATCAATCCCGGGACACTTGCGTACCAAGGGGCATAATTCTGGCTGTGCTGGGCCCCAACGCGTGAAGCCGCTCCATTGGGCCCACGGAAGACGATGGGGCATCGCATCTGGCCGCCCGACATGTAGTTGGTCTTCGCGGCAGAGTTGATGATGTGGTCGATCGCCTGCATCGCAAAGTTGAAGGTCATGAATTCGATCACCGGACGGAGCCCGCCCATGGCAGCACCCGTACCGATACCGGCAAAGCCATATTCGGTAATCGGCGTATCGATGACCCGGCGCGGCCCGAATTCCTCGAGCAGCCCTTGGGTAACCTTATAGGCACCCTGATATTCAGCGACTTCCTCACCCATCACGAAGATGCGGTCATCGGCGCGCATTTCCTCAGCCATCGCATCGCGCAATGCTTCACGGACTGTGACGCTTGTCATCGCAGTGCCATCTGGAATGGCAGGATCGGCCGCAACCTTGGGAGGCGCGGCGACAGGCTTTGGTGCTTCAACAACCGGGGCAGGAGCCGGTTCGGATTTCGCCGCCGGAGCCTGTGCCGGTGCGGCTTTTTCATCTTCGCCGGCAATCAGCGCAATAACCGTGCCGACCTTTACGCCATCGGTTCCTTCAGCAACGAGGATTTGTGATATTGTTCCTTCGTCGACTGCTTCAAACTCCATCGTCGCCTTATCGGTTTCAATCTCGGCAAGGATATCGCCGGAAGACACAGTGTCGCCCTCCTTCACCAGCCATTTCGCCAGCGTGCCCTCTTCCATGGTGGGCGACAAAGCGGGCATTTTGAGCTCGATTGCCATCAGTAAGTCTCCACCAGCACGTCAGTATAGAGTTCGGAAAGTTCCGGTTCGGGCGCCTGCTCGGCAAATTCGGCAGATGCATTCACGATGACGCGGATTTCCTTTTCGATCGCTCTTAATTCATCCTCGGTGACGCCCATTTTGAGCAAATCATCCTTGCAGCCATCAATTGGGTCGGATTTCTCGCGCACCGACTGCACTTCCTCACGGCTGCGATATTTGGCCGGATCGGACATCGAGTGGCCGCGATAGCGATAGGTCTTCATTTCGAGCAAGATTGGTCCCTTGCCGCTGCGCACCCAATCAAGCGCAACCTCGGCGGAACCGCGCACCGCGAGCACGTCCATGCCATCAACCTGCAATCCCGGTATGCGGAAGCTTTCACCGCGGCGATAAAGCTGATCCTCGGCGGAGGCGCGATTGACGCTGGTACCCATCGCATATTGATTGTTCTCGATCACGAAAATGATCGGCAATTTCCAGAGCTCCGCCATGTTGAAGCTCTCATACACCTGCCCCTGGTTGGCGGCGCCATCACCAAAATAGGCAAGGCACACGCCACCGTCATTGTTGTACTTGTGCGCAAATGCGAGCCCTGCGCCGAGCGAGACCTGCGCGCCAACAATACCATGGCCGCCGTAAAATTTATGCTCGGTCGAGAACATGTGCATCGACCCGCCCTTTCCCCGTGAAATGCCCGCGGCCCGACCGGTCAATTCGGCCATGATGATATTGGGATCAATCCCGTAGGCGAGCATATGGCCATGATCACGATAGCCGGTGATCACACTGTCCTTGCCTGGTGTCAGCGCCGATTGCAGCCCAATGGCGACTGCTTCCTGACCAATATAAAGGTGGCAAAAACCGCCAATAAGGCCAAGGCCGTAAAGCTGCCCAGCCTTTTCCTCAAACCGGCGGATCAGCAACATCTGCTTGTAGAATTCGAGCAGTTCTTCCTTGGTCGCCTTGTACGGCACCGGTGTCGCCGGGCGTTCACGGTTGGCGATAGCGTCGGTAGAGACCGAAGCGGACTTGGCCTTGCTCGGCTTGCTTGCTGGGGATTTTGCCAATGCGTCGTCCTCTCGCGGGCATATTGTTTGACGTTAGGGAAAGCGCCTAGTCAATCGCGTCATCAGATGGAAGTGACTTTATGCGACGCTGCCCCATGACATAGCTATTCATTATCCTTCAGCGGGATAACAATTTCGTCGGGCGCCACGACATTAAGTTCCTTGCGCATCAATTCACCGGCCAAATCGGGATCTACATTGTCGCGATCGAGCAACCTCTGGCGGTTGCGCAATGCGTCGCGTTCTTTCTCGAGCTTGGCCAGTTCCTTGCTGCGCTCATTGATTGCTTGTCGATATTCGGCCCATGCCAAGATTCCCGTAGGCCCCAACAAGGCGTAGGAAGCGATCAACATCAACGCGACCAAGGCGGCCGCAGTTACAAGCCTCGCTTTAAATTCGTCGCTATTTCGGGGCCGCTTTCTTTTCGACATGCCGCGCTATATCATCATGCCGTCACATCGCGCAATCACCGGAAAATCGAACGGCCAGCGTAAATCGCGCTGGAACCGAGCTCTTCCTCGATACGGATCAGCTGGTTGTATTTCGCCAGACGATCCGAGCGGGCTAGGCTGCCGGTCTTGATCTGTCCGCAATTGGTCGCAACCGCGAGGTCGGCGATCGTAGCATCCTCGGTTTCGCCAGAGCGGTGCGACATCACGGCGGTATAGGATGCGCGCTGCGCCATCGACACTGCTGCCAGCGTTTCCGACAATGTACCGATCTGGTTGACCTTCACCAGCAGCGAATTGGCGAGGCCCTTTTCGATGCCCATGGCCAGACGCTTAGGATTGGTGACGAACAGGTCGTCACCCACCAGCTGGACCTTGCTTCCGATCAAATCGGTAACCGCTTTCCAGCCTTCGAAATCATCCTCAGCCATGCCATCCTCTATCGACTTGATCGGATAGTCGGCGCACAAATCGGCCAGATATTGCGCCATGGTGTGCGGATCGAGCGACAGACCTTCACCGCTGATTTCATATTTGCCATTTTTGAAGAATTCGGTCGCGGCGCAATCGAGCGCGAGTATGACCTCGTCTCCAGCTTTGAATCCAGCCTTTTCAATCGACGCCATGATGAAATCGAGCGCGGCGCGGGTCGACGACAGATTGGGGGCAAAGCCGCCCTCGTCACCCACCGCGGTCGCGAGGCCCTTTTCGTGCAGGCCCTTTTTCAGTGTGTGGAAGATTTCCGAACCCCAGCGCAAAGCCTCGGCAAGACTGTCTGCCCCCACGGGCATGATCATGAATTCCTGGAAGTCGATCGGGTTGTCGGCATGTTCGCCGCCATTGATGATGTTCATCATCGGCACGGGAAGAACCTTTGCATTGACCCCGCCCACATAGCGGTAAAGCGGCAGTCCGCGGGCATCAGCCGCAGCTTTGGCGACTGCCAGGCTGACACCCAGAATGGCATTGGCGCCAAGGCGTGACTTGTTTTCGGTGCCATCGAGCGCGATCATCGCTGCATCGATATCTTCTTGATCTTCTGCTTCGAAGTCAGTCAGCAGCGGTTCGATTTCATTGATGACGGCTTCAACAGCATGTTGGACGCCTTTGCCCATATATCGGCTCTTGTCGCCATCACGCTTTTCGACCGCCTCATGCGCGCCGGTTGACGCGCCCGAAGGAACCGCTGCCCGACCAAAGCTGCCATCTTCAAGCAAAACATCGACTTCGACGGTCGGATTGCCGCGGCTATCGAGGATTTCGCGGGCATGGATGTTGATGATGGCGGTCATGAATGGCTCCCGGGAGAATGGTTCGCCGCGCCCTTAATCGCTAATTGCAGCGCTGGCAATCAGCGGGGCTAATTCGAAAGATGGAATATGAATGCATGGTCAGAAATGCAAAATCATGCTGTCCTAGTTGACTAAAGCACCTGCAGTACCAATATGCAGTGAAATGGTCCCGCAAAGGAGGATACAAATGGCAACTCCCAAGAAACCCGCCGCTGCTGCGAAAAAGCCTGCTGCGAAGCCCAAGGCCACTGCGGCCAAGGCGACAAAACCCAAGGCGACTGCCGCAAAGACGGCCGTTACCAAGGCCAAACCCAATCCGGGCAAGGTCGAAAAGGAGGTCACAACCAAGATGAAGACCGAATTTGCAAATATGAAAGACAAAGCCGCCGATCGCGCCCGTGAGGCCGCAGCCAGCGGTAAGGACAAGGCCAGCGAGGCGCTCGAAGGATTTGGCAGGATTCTGCGCGATAGTGCCGGCCAGATCGACGAAAAAGTGGGCGCACAATATGGCGATTATGCCCGCAAGGCCGCCGATGCTGTCGATGACTTTGCCGGCAAGATGGACGCCAAACAGGTCGACGACATTCTTGAAGACACCCGCCAGTTCATCCGCAAGAGCCCTGGCGTTGCGATTGGCGCAGCCGCTGCAATCGGCTTTGTTCTGGCCCGTCTCGTCCGTTCGGGACGCGACTGACACTGAAACAGCTTCTATAAAGCTGCATGCCGCATTAAAGGCGGGGGAGTGATGGATAAAGACAGCTCTCCCGCCGAAAGTTCAGAATCTGTGCCTCCCTCCCCGACCGAGCAGGTTCGGAGCTTGGTCGCCGATGTCCGCGCATTGGCCAAGGCCGAGATAGATTACGCCAAAGCAAGGCTGAGCTATAGTGGAGGGATCATCCGCAAGGCGGGGCTTTGGGCCGTGCTTGCATTGTTCTTCTTCTCCGGCGCCATCATCGCCTTGATTCTGGGTTTGCTGCTGATCCTTTCTTCCTATGTAGGCCCATGGATTGCCACATCTACGGTGGTCATCGTCTTTGCCCTTGCCGCTTGGGTCGCGGCTCTTGTGGCACGACGGACTGCCAACAACCTCACCTTTGATGAAAACAGCGAAAATGTCTGATCCGGATCGCCAAGACATCATCGAACGCGGCAAGGCGCGCAAGCAATTGCGCCAGTCGCTACTTGGAGAGGTCGAGCAGGCGAAGCAAGACCTGCATCCTCGAACATTGCTCGGTCGCTGGACCGATCAGCAAAAAGCCCGGATCAGCGCCACAGGTGATGCTGCAAGGCAAAAAGTTGCAAAAAATGCACCGTTTATCGGGATTGCAGCCGCCGCTGGCTTGCTATTTGCCGCGCGCAAACCCATTTCGCATTGGATAGACAGCCTCCGCCATCGGAGCGCGAACAAAAAGGGCGAAGAGCAATGAGCAAGCTTGGCGACAATCTGAAAACAGCGACAGGCGCAGCGCGCGAATCGATTGCGTCGGCTAGCGAGAAGGCACGTGAAGCTGGCGTAGCGGCTAAACGTTCTGCTGCAGTCGCAGCCGAAAAAAGCAAGGCAGCTGCAGCACGGAGCGTTGAAAGCTCAAAGCAACTCGCGAAGAAAGCGGGACAGGCCTCTGCCGACGGCATCGATAAGAACCCGCTTGCCATCGTCGCCGGCGGTATCGCCATCGGCGCCATCATCGGCATGCTGTTGCCGAAGACCGAGCGCGAGAAGAAGGTGCTAGGCAAGGCCGGCAAAGCGATCAACAAAACCGCCAAGCGCGCAGCCAATGCCGCCAAGGATGCGGGCAAAGCCAAGGTCGATGAAGTCGGCCTCGGCACAGATGCCATTCGCGATCAGTTCCGCGATCTTGTCAGTAAGGCCAGCGAAGCCGTCAAGGCCGCCGGTCAGGCCGCCGCCAACGAAGCCCGCAAACGCGACTAATTCGCGCTAGCCTTTCCTATCCGAAGACGCTAAGGGCGCCGCCAAGCCGTAACGGCACCCTCTTCTTCAAGCTAAGGAAAGCAGCAATGGCCAAGGCCAAATTGCATCTGGTATTCGGCGGACGCGTCAAGGATCCGCAAACACTCGACTTCTGCGAACTCGACAAGCTCGACATCGTTGGCATTTTTGCCGACTATGCCGAGGCGGAGGATGCCTGGCGCAGCGCAGCACAGCGCACGGTTGACGACGCGGAAATGAAATATGTCGTGGTGCACCTGCACAAGCTGCTCGAGCCTGAAACCAAGGCCCAGGGCTGATTTTCAGGCGTTGCGATAGCGCCAGTTGAGCAAAGGCCAGGTCAGCGCCAGCCCGGCGACGAACCCGCCAATATGCGCCCAGATTGCTATGGTAATACCAATGCCGGGCCCGACAAAGCCCAGCATCAGGTTGAACGCGACCCATGCGACAAGCAATTGCGCCGCATGCACCAGCTTGCCTGAAATCCGTCCCCAATCTTTCGGGCGATTGCGCGGAAACAGCTGCATATGTGCGGCGAACAAGGCCGAGATCGCACCGCTAGCCCCAACCACATGCATTGGCGATTGCGGGTGCGCAGCGATTTCGGCAATTGCGGCACCGACGATTCCTGCCGCATATAGAACAGCATAGCCCTTGCTGCCCAGCACCCGCTCCAGATTGGATCCCACCATCAATAGCATCAGCATGTTAAGCGACACATGCAATATTCCGCCATGGAGGAATGCGGAGCTTAGCGGGGTCAGCCAGACTGGCAGCATATAGCCGGCATCGCCAAACACAGCGTCACCCAGTGTGAAGCGAGCGGGGATCAACGCGCCGCCAACAGTAACCGGCGCATACAGCCCGGGTATCAGCACGAGCAGCGCCAGCGCGATATTGATCGCTGCGATGGTCTTGGTCACGGGTCCGGCGGGTGTCTGCATGAACTAGCCCTGCCAGAAATTAGCGATCAAATGAACTCGATCTTCTGGACGAGATAATATTT
>CAYRDQ010000033.1:0-24867 GCA_964423155.1 uncultured Sphingorhabdus sp. | reverse complement strand
AAAACGCTTTGAAATTCGCCGCTTTTGCGTCAGTCTCGGGAATCGAGGGAACGCACAAAAAGGTGGAGCAAAGCCATGGATTTCAAGACACTTCTCGATAACGCACAGAACCGTCGTTCATTGCTCAAGGGCATGGGGGTCGCCGCAGTCGGCCTGACCTTTACCGGGGCACTTGCAGGCTGCGGCGAGAAGGAAGCAAAGAAGCTCGCCAATGGCGAAGAGGGCAAGCTCAACTTCTACAATTGGGACACCTATATCGGCGAAACCACGCTGGAAGACTTCAAGGGTGCCAGCGGCGTCGATGTGAATATGACGCTGTTCGCCAGCAATGACGAACTGTTCGCCAAGCTGAAGGCCGGCAACCAGGGCTATGACGTGATCGTGCCGTCCAACGACTTTGTCGAACGCATGGCGGTGGCAGACATGCTGATGCCGCTCGATTTTGCTCAAATTCCGAATTTCGAAAAGAATGTCGCACCTGAATTTAAGGACGTTCCTTACGATCCGAAGCGCAAATATTCGATGCCATACACCTGGCTGTCGCTCGGCATCGGCTATCGCAAATCGAAGGTGAAGGGCACGCCCGATAGCTGGAAAGTGTTGTTCGACAGCGACGAATATAAGGGCCGCATCGCCGTATTGTCCGAGGCCGGCGACATGTTCCGCCTATATGGCAAATATCTGGGCAAGTCGGTCAATGGCTTGACCGACGCCGATATCAAGACCATCGAAGCGATGATGATCAAGCAGAAGCCGAACATCAAAGCCTTCCACGAGGATAACGGTCAGGACCTGCTGCTCAAGGGCGAGGTTGATGTCGTCCTCGAATATAATGGCGATATCGCGCAGGCGATGGTCGAGGATGAGGATATCGGCTTTGTCATCCCCAAGGAAGGCAGCCAGCTCAATTCAGACAATCTCTGCATTCCCAAGGGCGCGCCGCGTCCCAAAAATGCGCATGCCTTCATCAACTATCTGCTCGATGCAGAAGCGGGCAAAAAGATCACTGAAACGATCCTGTACCCGACACCGAACAACGCCGCCAAGGCGCTGATGCCCGATGATTACAAGAATAATCCGGTCATCTTCCCGGCTGCGGATATCCTCGCCAAGTGCGAATATGCGAAGTTCAACCCCGAACTTCAGGCCAAATATGAGGAGGCCTTTACCCGCGTTCGGGCGGCCTGATCGTGGCCGGGGGGACACAGGACTGGAAAGCCTTCAAGCGGCCGTTCGCAGCAATTGCGGGCGCGCCGCTGTTCTGGCTGCTGATATTTTTCATCGCGCCGATGGCGATTGTCTGGTTGTACAGTTTCGGTGAAAATGCCGGGCCTGCCGACATCGCCATTTCGGGCACGCTGGAAAATTACAAGCGTGCTACCGAGTGGCTGTATCTCTCCATTTTCCTGAAATCGCTCGCCGTTGCGGCACTGGTGACGCTGATCTGCCTGATTATCGGTTTCCCGGTCGCGATGGCGATCACTTTTGCCGCGCCCAAATGGCGACCTTGGTTGCTTCTGGGCATCATGCTGCCTTTCTGGACCAATTTGCTGATCCGCACCTATGCGCTGATGATGCTGATGGGGACCAATGGCTTCGCCAATAAAGGGCTGGGTGCCTTGTGGGAGGGCGCGAGCTGGCTGCGGACATTGGTGGGCATGCAACCGCTTGAGGCGTGGACTCCGGTGCAGTTGCTCTACAACAATTTCGCGGTGGTCCTTGGGCTCGTCTATGTCCACCTGCCTTTCATGGTGCTGCCACTCTATGCTGCGCTCGACCGGCTCGACAAGTCGCTGATCGAGGCCAGCCTAGATTTGGGGGCGGGGCATTTGCACACGCTGATGAAGATCGTCGTGCCGCTTGCCGGCCCGGGCATATTGGCGGGGGTAATGATCACTTTGATCCCTGCATTGGGTGCCTATCTGACGCCCGACCTGATGGGAGGCACCGAAAGCCAGATGATCGCCAATGTGATCGAACGCCAGTTCAAGCGTGCCAATGACTGGCCCTTTGGCGCGGCGCTCTCCTTCCTGTTGATCTACGCCATGTTCATCCTGATCGCGCTGCAATCGATGCGACGCGACAAGGGAAGGGAGGTGCGCTAATGGGCCTGTTCAAACGCGCACCGGTTGCTCCGCTCGAATATACGCGCAAGACGTGGATGCGCGGCTGGGTCGGCGCGACAATGTTCTTCCTCTATGCGCCGCTGCTGATCCTGATGATTTTCAGTTTCAACGACAGCAAGCGCAATGTCGTCTGGAAGGGCTTCACGCTCAAATATTACGAAAAGGCGATGAACAACGATACGCTGGTCGAGGCGATGCTCAATTCGCTGACCATTGCTGGATTGGCGACGGTGTTCAGTCTCATCCTCGGCGCGCTCGCCGCTGTTATGTTGTGGCGCTTCCGATTTCCGATGAAGGGTGTCGTTGAAGGGACGATGTCCTTGCCGATCATCGTTCCCGAAATCTGTCTGGGCGTCGCCTTCCTGATCTTTTTCTCTCGGATACAATGGCCGACCGACCTGCCCTGGCCGCTCAGCCTTTCGGCGATTACCATCGCGCATATCACTTTCTGCTTTCCCTTTGTCGCGATGGTTGTCCGGTCGCGGCTGGAAAGCTTCAACAAGGAGGAGGAAGAGGCAGCGAAAGATCTGGGCGCGTCGGAGTGGCAGACCTTCCGTGACATTTTGCTTCCGCACATGAAGCCGGGGCTAATCGCAGGGGCGTTGCTTGCCTTCACGCTCAGCCTCGACGATTTCGTCATCACCTTTTTCACCAGCGGCCCGGATACGATCACCTTTCCGGTAAAGGTCTATTCGATGGTCCGCTTCTCGGTCACGCCAGAGGTGAACGCCGCCTCGACCATTCTTATCATTCTCACCATCGTCCTTACCGCCGTTGCGCTCAAATTGCAGGGCGTGAAGGCCATTGCGGAATCCCATTGATATGACCGACCCCCAACCCATCATCCAGATCCGCAATGTTTCCAAGCGCTTTGGCAAGGTGACCGCTGTCGATAACGTCAACCTCGACATCATGGCGGGTGAATTCTTTGTGCTGCTCGGCCCCTCCGGCTGCGGCAAGACCACCTTGCTCCGTATGATCGCCGGGTTCGAATTGCCGACCGAGGGCCAAATTATAATCGACGGCGTGGATGTCAGCGAGGTTCCACCGAACAAGCGCCCGGTCAATATGGTGTTCCAGAGCTATGCCGTCTTCCCGCACATGTCGGTCGCGGACAATGTCGCTTATGGCCTGAAGATCCGCGGAGTGGCGCGGGGCGAGCGCGAGGATCGGGTGCGTGAGGCGCTCGAACTCGTCAAGCTGGGCGGGTTCGAGGATCGCATGCCGGACCAGATGTCAGGCGGGCAACGCCAGCGCGTCGCGCTGGCGCGCAGTCTGGTAATGCGGCCCAAGGTGCTGTTGCTCGACGAGCCGCTGTCGGCCCTCGACGCCAAGTTGCGCGCGCAAATGCAGTTCGAGCTTTCGGATTTGCAGGATCAGGTCGGCATCACCTTTGTGACCGTCACCCACGATCAGGACGAAGCGCTATCGATGGCGAGCCGTATTGCCGTCATCAACAAGGGTGAAGTTGCACAGCTGGCTGGTCCTTCGGATCTGTATGAATATCCTGCCAATCGCTTCGTCGCCGACTTTGTCGGTTCGGTGAACATTTTCGAGGGCAAGCTCACCCTCGACGAACCCGACAAGGCTGCAGTGGATTGCCCCGGCGTTGGCAAGGTCTATCTCAATCACGGCGTCACCGGCCCGCATGGTGCCGATGTCTTTGTCGCGCTGCGACCGGAGAAAATTTACCTGCACGTGCCCGGTGAAGGGAAGGCGGTTCGGGCGGCGGCGCAGGATGCGCCTGATGGCCACAATTTCGCGCGCGGCGTGATCAAGGGGATGAGCTACCTTGGCGATATCACGCTGTATGAAATCAAGCTTGACGATGGCGCGATGATACGCGTGTCACGCCCCAATCTTTCACGCCACGATCAGGAGGATTTCACCTGGGACGATCGCGTCAGCATGCACTGGCGCGCCGATAGCCCGGTGGTGCTGCTGAGCTAGAGTTTTCGCATAGGGGGGCAGATGGTAGGGCAAGTGCGCCAGTATTGGCGCCGGTTTAAGGACCATGCGGAGTCGATTGAAACTGCTCCAGCATTTGACCCGCGTTCGCGGCCATTATATGCGATGATATTGGTGGCTCTGCTGATTGAGATCGCCGTGCTCGCGATGAGCGATTTTGTTGTGCCTATCAACGCCTTGGTCAGCGCCTTTGTTGTTCTGGCATGGGTCGCTGTCGCGGGGTTGATGTTCCGCCGATATGGTAGCCGCAAAGTCAGTGGCATGTTGGAGGCATTTGCCCTGCCGCCCATTGTCGGTGCACTGACAGCCATTTCGACGGTTTTTCTGACGACAATCAGCTTGCCTTTCGCCGATACGCAGTTGGATGCTGCCGATAAGGCTATCGGGTTCGACTGGCTGTCGCTCTTTGCCTATTATCAACGATATCCGGCGCTTCTGAATGCATCAGACTGGGCCTATAGCTCTATCTATCTGCAGTTATCGGTAATCGCGGTCGCATTGTTTGCCACTAACCGATCAGACCGCGGCTGGACTTTTATGACAGCGTGGGCCGTTGCCAGTGTAATAACCGTGCTGATCTATCCCTTTTTTCCTGCTGCTGGCCCTTATCTCACTTATGGGATAGCGCCGCAGGACATTCGCCATTTCGATGTCGAATTTCCTTGGTCGACCGGACCGATTATCGAATCGATCCGGGATGGCAGTCTGCGCGATCTTGGGCGCGCAATGACGGGGCTTGTTTCATTTCCCAGCTTTCACTTCGCCGCTGCCGTTCTCTACGCCTGGGCAATCGCTCCTGTTGCGTGGCTGCGCTTTCCCCTGGTTGCGTTAAACATCGCCATGGGTTTCGCCACGATTATCATCGGCAGCCACTATATAGTCGATCTTATAGGCGGCGGAATTGTCGCAATCTTTGCGATTTGGGTGGGAGGCTGGCTGGTCCGGAAATCGACTCCAGTATCCGCGTGACAATCAATCGTCGCTTGGTGGCATCGGTCGCAAGTCGATCAAGCTAACAATGATATTGGTGCCTGATGGCGGAGCACCCATCGTGCCGTCGGGCTTTGGCATGCAGAAACGCCAAGTCGACCCTGCCTGCATCATTTTCAGCGCTTCACCAAAGAGCGCCGTCGCCTGTGCCATGGGAATTTTTTCCCAATCCCGTTTTTCTTGAACCACGCCGGTTTCCGCATCGAAAAGCGTGAAATCAACGAGGGCCATATCGGCATCTGTCGGCTTGGCTCCCGTTCCCGCTGTGACCATTGCATAACCTAGCCCTGAAGCGGTTGCTTGCGGGCAGGATCTTTCGGCAAGCGGAATGATGGGTTTGGGAGGCGGCGTTGTGAATGACAGAAGGTTAACTTCAAACACAAGGTCGGCATTGGGTGGAATTGTACCTCCACCCTCTTCTCCATAGCCCAAAGCAGCAGGTATGCAGAGGCGATATTTTCCGCCGGGCTGCATCAATTTCAAACCTTGGGCGAAACCAGGAATGACACCGTCCACCTTGAACTTCGCGCCTTCGCCAGAGTCAAATTCGCTGCCGTCCGATGCCAGTCGACCTGAATAATTGACTACTACCTTGGACTCGGGGCCAGGTTTCTCGCCCTTGCCGGCCTGGATGACGGAATAGGACAGGCCTTCCGCCGTTTTGACCTTGCACGTGAGTATGGGTTTCGCAGGAACAGGTGTCGTAGCAGAGGCTGGAACAGCTGGTACTTGCAGCAACGCGGCAGCGGATACAGCGCCGAGCACTGCAGAACGGAATGTCTTTGTCATCATGTCTCGCGGTAGGCGAAGCGCCGGAAATGTCCAGCGTGCTTCGATCAGTCGCTATCTTTCTTGCGCGCCTTGTTGGCATAGATCAGCGCAGCGGCGAGGGCTGCCGAGCCGATGCCGATACCGGCGGCTGTTTTCCAGCCAATTCCGCCCTTTTCTTCAGCCGCTTCCTTGCGCGCCTTGGCACGCTTCACTTCGCGCATGGTTTCGTTGTCGGGCGGGGTGTCTTCGGGGGTGTCGGTCATGCCCACCTAAATGAATCAGGCGGGCATGGACGTCAACCCTTCAGAGAGCGCGCAATTTCGGTTCAGCCTCGTCCAGCGACTTGCGGATGATACCTACCAAGTCGTCGATCTGGCTGGTGCTTATGATCAGCGGCGGACACATCACGATGCTGTCGCGAATGCCGCGCACCATCAGGCCGTTGCGGATGCAGATGTCGCGCACCATCGGTCCGGCGGTTCCTTCCTTGCCGCCAAAACGGGCACCAGTTGTCTTGTCGGCAACGATTTCAACCGCGCCGAGCAGGCCGATCGAGCGGGCTTCACCCACCAGCGGATGATCGTTTAATGTGGCTAGTGCCTTCGCAAGATAGGGCCCGGTTTCATTGCGAACCTTTTCGACCAGCCCTTCGCGCTCCATGATTTCGATGTTGCGCAGCGCCACTGCCGCAGCCACCGGATGGCCCGAATAGGTGTAGCCATGTACGAAATCGCCGCCGGTCTTCATCACCTTCACGATCTCGTCGGAGACGGCGACGGCGGAAATCGGCAGATATCCGCTCGACAGTCCCTTTGCCATTGCGATGATGTCGGGCTTCACGCCCATGGTTTCATGGCCCCACATATTGCCGGTGCGGCCAAAACCCGCGATCACTTCGTCGCAGATCATCAATATGCCATATTTGCGACAGATTGCCTCGACTTGCGGCCAGTAATTGGGAGGCGGAATGATAACGCCGCCAGCACCTTGTACAGGCTCGCCGATGAAGGCCGCGACATTTTCGGGGCCGACTTCAAGGATCTTGGCCTCGATAGCCTCGGCGCAGGCAGTGCCGAAGGCCTCGGGCGTCATGTCGCGGCCTTCATTATACTGATAGGGTTGGCGGACATGCTCGACGCCCGGGATCGGCAAATCGCCAATCGGGTGCATCGCCTTCATCCCGCCCAGCGAAACGCCGGCGACGGTCGAGCCATGATAGGCGTTCCAGCGGCTGATGAAGGTCTTGCGCTTGGGTTCGCCCTTCAGCTTCCAATATTGGCGGACGAGGCGGAAGATGGTGTCATTCGCTTCGCTGCCCGAACTGTTGAAAAAGACATGCGGCAAGCGGTTCTGCGTCAGGCTCGAAATCTTCTCGGCGAGCAGCACGGCGGTCGGCGTCGCGGTTTTGAAGAAGGTGTTGTAATAAGGCAGCTCGCGCATCTGCTCGGCCGCAACCTCGACAAGTTCCTCGCGGCCATAGCCGACATTGACGCACCACAGGCCCGCCATGCCATCAAGGATCCGGTTGCCGTCGCCATCGTTGATATAGCAGCCTTCGGCATGGGTGATGATGCGGCTGCCGCCCAGATTTTCGATTTCCTGCCAATCGGCTTGGGCGGGCAGGTGGTGGGCGATGTCGAGACGGCGGAGTTCGGCGATGTCATAATTGCGGGGCATTTCTTGATCCTTTTGAATATTTTTTCACGCAGAGGCGCAGAGAACGCAGAGAGCCTGGGCAGAAGGTTTGAGTAAAATACTCTGCGCCCTCTGCGCCTCTGCGTGATTCAAAAGGAACTAAGGCGAAAAGCCGATACGCGCTTGGTAGCGGTTATAACGGGTGATGCACCGGTTCATAACTCGCCTCTTAACGCTTTTCCGAGCAGGTGAAAATAGGTCTGCGAGTCCGGATCATTCTCAGTTCCCCATTCGGGGTGCCACTGCACGGCGAGCAAGGGAGCACCATTGGGTCGGGCGCTATAGGCTTCGACGAGGCCATCGGGTGCGCGGGCTTCTATGGTCAGGCCCTCGGCCAGCTTGCCGATGCCCTGATAGTGCACCGAATTCACGTCGAGTGCGGGTTTCGCATAGGCAGAGGCGAGTATGCCACCATCGGCCAGTTCCACTGGATGGCGATGGTCAAACATCGCATCGAACGATACCCCATCGGGCGCATGGTGGCGCAGCAGTTCATCGCTTCCACTCGTATCGCGGCGCAACGTTCCTCCAAGCGCGACATTGATTTCCTGGAAACCCCGGCAAATGCCAAAAACCGGCTTTTGCGCATCGATCATCCGGTCAACCAGTGACAGTGCAATCTCATCCCGCCCCTCGTCGAACGGGCCTTCGCCGCCATCGTCGCCGTAGCGTGCCGTCGCGACGTTGGACGGGCTTCCGGTCAGCAATATGCCGTCGAGACGCGGGGCAACCTCGGCGGCGGTCATCAGGTCGGGCAGCGAGGGAACAATCAACGCTGCGACATCGGCATAGGTCATCGCCGCGCGGATGTAGCGTTCCATCACCGCTTGCGCCGGTTCGGTGCCGACGATGCGGTTGCACGCGATGACGCCGAGGACGGGACGCACGATCATAGTTCTTCTTCTTTGATCATTTCCATCAACTGCTGAGCTTGTGTCCGAACGCCTGCATCCGCGTCCTGCAGAAGCAGTGTGATAAACGGCATCGCTTCATCCAGCTCAATTTCCTTTTGCATTAACAAGAGCTGATCGATCAAACTTACAGACCACATCCGCACTTCACTTTCAGTACTGGTCACTATTTCCGGAAGCCAATCAAGCACTCGGCGGTCGGAAATGTGCCTCAAAAGCTCGATTGCAGCTATCCGTGTGTCGGCATACTCGGAGGTACGGAATAATTCTAGGCAATGAGTCATTGCTACCCCTGATCGCAAAACCACAAGAACTGATCTGGCCAATTCGTGGCCTGGAGCATAACTCACATAATGATCTGTTGCCGAACGTACTGCATCTGCACCAAGAATTTCCGCAATGGCTTGGCGTCCAATAGCAGTGCCGCCATTTTCTATTCTTGCGCCGCTTTCAGAACGGAGTGTTCCCATTTGCTGAGCCAGCGCAGTCCAGTCGATCCGACTCACACACCAGCCCCGATCAGTTCCCGGCCAATGAGCATGCGGCGGATTTCGTTGGTGCCTGCGCCGATGTCGAGCAGCTTGGCATCGCGCCAATAACGCTCGACCGGCCAATCCTTGGTATAGCCAGCACCGCCCAGCGCCTGGATTGCTTCGCCCGCCACCTTCACCGCGCTTTCGCTGGCGAGCAGGATTGCGCCTGCCGCGTCGAAACGGGTCGTCTGCCCGGCATCGCAGGCGCGTGCGACGTTGTAGACATAGCTGCGCGCCGAATTGAGCGCGACATACATGTCGGCGACCTTCGCCTGCATCAACTGGAAGCTGCCGATTGCCTTGCCGAACTGCTTGCGCTCGCGGACATAGGGCAACACGACATCGAGGCAGGCCTGCATCACGCCTAACTGCAAACCAGCGAGCACCACGCGCTCATAATCGAGCCCGCTCATCAATACGCCGACGCCGCCATGCAGCGGGCCCATGATGCGGTCTTCGGGGATGAAGCAATCGTTGAACACCAGTTCGGCGGTGGGCGAACCACGCATGCCGACTTTTTCGATTTTCTGGCCGATGGAAAAGCCTTCATCACCCTTTTCGATGAGGAAGGCAGTGATCCCCCGCGAGCCTGCATCGGGGGCTGTTTTGGCATAAACAACCAGCGTATCGGCATAAGGTGCATTGGTGATCCAGAATTTGGTGCCATTGAGCACGAAACCACCCTGTACATTGTCTGCCTTCAACTTCATCGAAACGACGTCCGAACCCGCACCGGCTTCAGACATGGCAAGACTGCCGACATGCTCGCCCGAAACCAGCTTGGGCAGATATTTCGCCTTTTGCTCAGGGCTGGCCCAGCGGCGGATCTGGTTGACGCACAGGTTGGAGTGCGCGCCGTAGGACAGTCCGATCGAGGCGGAGGCGCGGCTGACTTCTTCAACTGCAACGACATGCTCCAGATAGCCAAGGCCAAGCCCGCCATCTTCCTCTTCGACGGTGATGCCGTGCAGGCCGAGTTCGCCCATTGCGGTCCAGAGCTCTTCGCGCGGGAACCAGTCGTCGGCATCGATTTTGGCGGCCAGCGGCGCAATCTTGTCGGTCGAAAAACGGTAGGTCGTGTCGCGGATCATCTCCGCATTTTCGCCAAGCGCGAAATCAAGGGTAGGAAGGTTGCTCATGCAATCGCAAATGCCCTGCAAAGATTTCAGTTGCAACTATTTAAGGCGAGCCGACGCGAGGCGCCTAAATCCGGTCTAGCCGAGCGAGAAGGGGGCTGATAGGCAGGTACGATAATGTCCTCCCCCAAAGTTCCCGTAAAGGCTGTGCTTGGGCCTACCAACACCGGCAAGACGCATCTCGCCGTCGAGCGGCTGTGCGCGCATTCGAGCGGGGTGATGGGCTTTCCGCTGCGTTTGCTGGCGCGGGAGATTTACGACCGGGTGGTCGCGATCAAAGGGCCGAAGGAAGTTGCGCTGATTACGGGGGAGGAGCGGATCGAGCCGCCGGGCGCACGCTGGTACCTTTGCACTGCCGAATCGATGCCGGTCGAGCGGCAGTTTGCTTTCGCCGCGCTCGACGAAGCGCAGCTTGGTGCAGATCCCGAACGCGGTCATATCTTTACCGATCGGATGCTGCATGTGCGCGGGCGTGAGGAAACGATGATCCTTGGCTCGGAGAGCCTGCGGCCGATGGTGCGCGCCTTGTTACCCGATGCGGAAATTATCTCACGCCCGCGTTTCTCCACTTTGAGCTGTTCGGGCCCCAAGAAGCTCTCCCGCCTGCCGAAGCGCACAGCCATCGTCGCCTTTTCGGTCGAACAGGTGTACGCCGTTGCTGAACTGTTGCGACGGTTGCGGGGCGGTGCGGCAGTAGTAATGGGTGCACTTTCGCCGCGTACCCGCAATGCCCAGGTCGAGATGTTCCAATCGGGCGAGGTCGACTATCTCGTCGCCACCGATGCCATAGGAATGGGTCTGAACTTGGATGTTCAACATATTGCCTTTGCTGGATTATCCAAATTCGATGGCAACAGGACACGGCGGCTGACCGTCGCCGAAATGGCGCAGATTGCCGGCCGCGCTGGGCGGCATCAGCGCGACGGAACCTTTGGCACGGTGGCGAGGGAAGCGGGCGAATTCACCGCCGAAGAAGTGCTCGCGATCGAGAGCCACCAATTCCCCACGCTCGACTGGATGTACTGGCGTGAAGCCGAACTGCGGTTCGACAGCTTGACGCAACTGATTGCCGATCTGGAGGCCAAACCCGATCGGCCACCGCTTCGGGCTGCACCTGAAGCGATCGATGTGGCTGTGCTCAAACGGCTCTCGGACATGCCACAGGTGACCCGACTCGTTTCCGGTTCCAACAGCGTGGCTCGGTTATGGGAAGTCGCCAGCCTGCCCGATTTCCGCCAGACGGGTGCCGAACATCATAGCCGCTTCGTCGCCGGTTTGTGGGAGCATATGGCGAGCAGTGGCGTTCTTCCGCACAATTATGTCGCGAGCGAACTGGCGCGGCTCGACACGATCCAGGGTGATGTCGATACGATATCGGCACGAATTGCGGCGGTACGGACCTGGACCTATGTCGCGCATCGCGCCGATTGGGTCGAGGATCCACCTGCGATGGCGGAACGGGCGCGCCATCTGGAGGAGAAGCTCTCCGACGCGTTGCACAACGCGCTGCGCCAGCGCTTTGTGGATCGGCGTACGTCGATGCTGATGCGTAAGGGGAATACGGATAACAGTTTGCTTCCGGTTCTGGTCGACCCGGAAAATCAGGTGTTCGTCGACGGTGAACATATCGGTGCGCTTGACGGCTTCACCTTTCGCGTCGATTCCACGGCGCGAGTCGGAGAACGCAAATTGCTGCTTGCAGCAGCCGAGCGGCATCTGGCAGCATATATAAAAGAAAAGGCAAGGGCGGTGGTAATGGCCGAAAACGAAGAGTTTACTCTTGGACGCGATGGCGATGGCCGTCCGGCGCTGCTGTGGCAGGGTGCCGTGCTCGGCCATCTTGCGCGTGGCCGCAGCCTTTTGCAGCCGCTGTTCAAGCCAGCCCGGGCAGTCGCTGGGCTGGAAGGTGATGACCTGCGTGCAATTGTCGAGCGCGCCGAGGGTTGGATTCAGGGACAACTCGCCAAGCATATGGGTGGTCTGGTCGCGCTCAACCAATTGGCGGCTGATGCGGCGACCGATGGCGTGGTGCGGGCGCTAGCCGCACGGCTGGCCGATGCCGGCGGCATTGCCGGACGCCAGTTCCTTGCCGATACGCTGACCGCCTTGCCCAAGGAGGCACGTGGAGCTGCGCGTAAGGCAGGAATCGTCTTTGGCGCACTCGATGTTTATCACCATGCCATTTTGAAGCCTGCAGCAACGCGTTGGCGCGCCGCGCTGTTTTCCGCGCAAACCGAAAAGCCGATGCCCGATTTGCCACCCGAAAGCGCGGTGCACCTGAAGGAATGGAACTTCGCCTCGGCCGCCGATTGCCGCAATGCCGGCTATCGCCGGATTGGCAATGAATATGTCCGCATCGACCTAGCCGAACGCGTAGTCAAAAAGGCGCATGAGGCGCGCGGACAGGCATTGGAGTTCGGCATGGACATGGCCTTTGCCACGTCATTGGGGCTGAGCGAGGAAGGGCTGCAGGCGCTGATGCGCGATGCCGGTTTCCGCCGCATCGAATCGATTTCGGCTTCTGCCACTGATGCGACTGAGCCAGCCGTCGATGCCGAAGCGGTCAAAACAGAGCCGCAGCCAGCCGAGGAAGCCGCCGTGGAACTGGTAGCCGAAGTGGGCGCTGTTGCCGAACCCGTCGCCGCAGAACTGGTTGCGGACAGCGAAGCGCTTCCGGAAATCGCCACGCCTGTTGCTACAACCGAACAACCTGTCACTCTGACCTATTGGCGCTGGATTGGCATCCGCAAGGCCAAGCCAGCACCGCGCCCGGCCAAGGCCCATGATCGCAAACCCAAAAAGGGTGGCAAGCCAACGCATGCGCCCAAGGCTGCACAGGCACCGTCAAAGCCCAAAAACGAAGCTCCGTCTGCACTCGCGTTGCAACTTGCCGCACTCAAGGAAAAGATGGGCGGTTAGGCTTTGGCAGGCACGTCGCTGCGGATAGACAAGCTTCTCTGGCATTTGCGCCTGTCCAAATCGCGCAGCCTCGCGCAGGCTTTGATCGGCGAAGGGCATGTACGGCTCAACGGCAATCGGGTTGAAAAACCGAGTGTTGAAGTGAAAGTGGGCGATACAATTACGCTGCCACGAGGGCAGGGCGCACTGGCCATCCGGCTGCTTTCGATCCCGCCACGGCGCGGTCCTGCACCCGAAGCACAGGCCTGTTACAGCGAAATTTGATCCTGCAGGGCATTTCCCCCGTTGACTTAATTGGCAAAGGCACAATAGGCGTGGGTCAACAAACCGATCTGTTCAGGGGAGAAACCGAGCAATGACCTACGTCGTCACCGATGCCTGCATCAAATGCAAATATATGGACTGCGTCGAGGTTTGCCCCGTGGATTGTTTCTACGAGGGCGAGAATATGCTCGTCATCAACCCCAATGAGTGCATCGACTGCGGCGTGTGCGAGCCCGAGTGCCCGGCTGAGGCGATTCTGCCTGATACCGAAAACGGCCTTGAGCAGTGGCTTGAACTCAATGCGCAGTACAGCGCCGAATGGCCTAATATCACCACCAAGCACGAAACCCCTGCCGATGCCGATGATTTCAAAGGCGTCGAAGGCAAGTTCGAGAAGTTCTTCTCACCCGATCCCGGTCAGGGCGACTGATGATGCGCGCTGGAATAGCGCGCACCCTCGCGATTTTGATTTCGATTGGCCCGCTGCCTTTGAATGTGGCGGCGGCAAGAGCGCCTGCGCCGCAGGATGAAGCGGTCGTTCGGGACATTGTCGCAAAAATCTACGCACCCTATTCGCAACCCATCGCGGAAGCCCCTGAGGATGGCAGCTACGCCCCCGAAAATGCGGCGGGCGCGGCTGCGAGCGGTTATGAACCGCCCTATACTCAATCGCTGGCCGCATTGATCGCGCGTTGGGACCGGTTGATGCAGGAAAGCGAGGAGCTTTACGGGCTCAATGGTTTCGACTGGTATTGCCAGTGTCAGGATAATGATCCTTCCACCTCCCGGGTTGTGCGCCAAAATTATGCGGCCAAGGGGAAGGACGCCATCGAAGCCAAAATCCTGTTCTCGCCGGGGCGCTATGAAGGCAAGGACATGGGCGCGCCGCTGGTGTTTCGTTTCAAGCGAGAAGGCGGGCAATGGCGGATTGACGATTTGCGATTTCAGGATTCGGATACGCTGCGCAAAGGCCTAGCCGAGGATATCAAGGCCGCTTCGAAGAAACCCTAGGCCTAGATCAGCCCCGCACTGCGCATGCTGGACAATCCGTCTTTGCCGACAATTACATGATCGTGGACGGAGATACCGAGGCGCTTCCCGGTTTCGATAATCTCGCGTGTCATCGAGATGTCCTGTCTGCTAGGCGCACTGTCGCCGCTCGGGTGATTGTGGACGAGGATGATCGCCGCTGCGCCCAGGTCGATTGAGCGACGGATGATTTCGCGGGTGTAGATCGGCGCCTGATCGATCGAGCCTTCGCCCGCAACCTCATCCCGGATCAGCATGTTTCTCGAATTGAGATACAGCACGCGCACGCGCTCAATAGTCAAATGTGCCATATCCAGCCGCAGATAATCGAGCAGCGCCTGCCAACTGGAAAGGATGGGCTGTTCGCGCACTGGCTCTGATGCCATGCGCAATGCCAGCGCCTGGACCAGCTTGATCGCCGCCGCTGCCTTTTCGCCAATGCCTTTCTGGTTCTGAAGACTATAGGCATCTGCAGTAAATACCGATGACAGATTGCCATAATGCGCGATCAATTGCTTGGCGATTGGCTTAGTATCAATGCGCGGGATGGCAAGCGCGAGCAAATATTCGAGCAACTCATGCTCCAATAGCCCGTCACCACCTTGGTCCAATAGTCTTTCACGCAGCCGTTCGCGATGGCCTTCGCCATAGTTTTCCGGCTTTTCGCGTAAAGATGCCATCGCTGCTTCTTGTTCCGCAATTTTATCTTCGCTGCAAGGCATTTGACGGAAATCGAAGTTGCATGGCGATGCCCTTTGGCGCATTTGTGCAGGTATGGAAGAAGAGCTTCCCGAAACCCAGCCCGTCCGGCGCTGGTCGAAGCGCCACATTTTCGGTGCCGTGCTGGTGCTCTTGCTCCTGCTGCTCGCTTATGCCTGGTGGAAACGGGTCGATATCGCCGACAGTTATATCCGCGACTATCTTGAGACCAATGACGTTCGGGCGCAGTATGATATCGAGGATATTGGGTTCCGCACCCAACGCATTCGCAATGTCGTTATCGGCGATCCGGCCAATCCGGACCTCACGGCCAAACTGATAGAAATCGAACTGAAGATCGGCTTTGGGGCGCCCTCGCTTCGCGAAATCCGTGCCGACGGTGTGCGTCTGAAGGGACGGTTCGCCGATGGGAAACTCTATCTCGGCGAACTCGACAAGATGCGTGATATGGAGAGCAAGGAACCGATAACGCTTCCCGACCTCAATATTGCCCTTTCCGACGCTCTGCTTTCACTTTCGACGCCTTGGGGAGGCGTGGGTGTCGCGGCTCAAGGCAAGGGGAATTTGCGCAACCGGTTCGACGGGCAGATCACCGTGCGGTCACGGCAGTTGGCGGGCAATGGATGCAATGCCTTGGGACTGCGCTACGACGGTACCGTCCGGATCCGCAACGTACGACCGGAATTTATCGGACCGCTCAGGGTCTCGGCGGCAACTTGCGATGCGCAAAATCTTGCACTCGATGCGCTTGCGATCGACGGCAAGATCCAGTTTACCGAGGCGTTTGACCGCTGGATTGGCGACGTGGAGATCCGCGCCAAATCCGCAAATGCCGGTCAGCGCCGGGCCACCGATGTCGCCGGAAAACTGGCTTTCAATGGCGGGGCGCAGCGTACCGAATATGATCTGGTGCTAACCAGAGCGGGGCTACGCACGCCGGAATTGACCATGCGCAATCTGGCCGGTGAGGCAGAGGGCAATATGTCCTTTTCAGATGCTGGCCTTGCATGGACGGCACGCGGCGATGCCAGGCTGACAGGGGCTTCGCTCCCGCAATCGATGCTGCCTTCGATGGAACAACTGGTACGTGGAACGAAGCAGACGCCCGTCGGCCCGGTGGTCGCGCGTCTTGATCCCGCGCTTCGCCGCGCGATACGCAGCTTTGACGGTACATTGGCTTTCGATCTTGCAAGTGCGCCAGCGGGTAGCAAATATTCGTTCGAAAATCTTTTTGTCCGTTCTGACAGCGGCGTGATCCTTCGCCAGCAAGCGCCCTTTGCTCTTTCCGGCGGCCGTCTGGATGCACCGATGTCGCTGACAATGACCGGCGGTGACCTGCCGAGTGGGAAGCTGTTGCTGCGCCAACAGGGTAGCGGCTGGGCCGGCACGCTGAACCTGCAACCTTATTCGGCGTCGGGCGGATCGATCCATATTCCCACGCTGGCATTCGAAGGTGGCGGTCGCCGGCCGTGGCGCTTTGGCGGGCAGGCGACACTGACCGGTCCGTTGCTGGGCGGAACGGTCACCGGGCTCAGCCTTCCAATCGATGGTAGTTTTTCGGCCGGTGCCTTCTCGATGAACGCGGCTTGCACCAATGTCCGCTATTCCAGCCTCAATACGGGGGCGTTGCGCCTGCCTGCGGGAACACTCCGCGCTTGTCCGCAGCGTGGTTCGGTGTTGCACGTTGCCAACGGCGAAACGCGGTTTGCGCTGGTCATACCCGCACTGGCGGTTGCCGGATCGCTCGGCAACTCGCCACTTAAGGCGAGCGGTAGCAGCGTGACTTTCGATCTCGACAGCGGCTTTGGTGCGAACAATGTGGCTGTGGACCTCGGTCCCGCGGACAGCGTGAGCCGCTTCACCGTAGCGCGCCTCGATGGGGTGCTCGAAGGTCCTGGCGTTCGCGGTACAATCAGCGGCGGGGCAGGGCATATTGGCAATGTCCCGTTACTGATCAGCGAAGCAAGCGGCCAATGGCGCTGGCAGGGGGATGTGCTGGGCCTCGATTCGACACTGTTTGTTTCGGATGCGGCGCAGGTCGACCGCTTCAATCCGTTGAAGGTCCCCGACCTGCAGCTGACACTTTCGAACAACAGGATCAGCGCCATAGGCAACTTGATCGAGCCCGAAACCGGTATCAAGGTCGCCGACGCGCAGATTCTCCACGATTTGGGCAACAGTCAGGGCAATGCCTTGTTGTCTGTCGAAGGCCTGCAGTTCAACGACCGGTTGCAGCCCGACATGCTGACGACTTTGACGCTGGGCCATATCGCGGAGGTCAGTGGTCGGCTCAACGGTGATGGACGGATCGAATGGGACGGGCAGGGCGTCCGCAGTAGCGGCCGTTTCACGGTGCTCAACACCGATCTTGCCGCGGCCTTTGGCCCCGTCGAAGGCTTGGAAACCGAATTGCGGTTTACAGACCTGCTCGGGATGGTCACCGAGCCGGGGCAGATCGCAAGGGTGCGTTCGCTCAACCCCGGCGTTCCGACCTATGACGGGGTGATCCGGTACCAGTTGCTTCCCGACCAGAAAGTCCGGATCGAAGAGGGGCGCTGGCCCTTTTATGGCGGGGAGCTGATCCTTGAACCGACCGTGCTCGATTTCGATGTGGAGGCCGAACGCAAGCTTACTTTCCGGCTCATCGGTCTCGATGCAGAAAAGTTCCTTGCTGGCTATGATCTGCAGAATTTGCAGGTCGAGGGCGTTTTTGACGGCACCTTGCCGATGGTGTTTAACCAGGAAGGCGGGCGTATTGTCGGCGGATCGCTGGTATCGCGAGCAGGTGGCGGAGAGCTCAGCTATCTGGGCGAATTGACCTATGAGGATATGGGCGCCTTCGCGAATTTCGCATTCCAGGCGCTGCGTTCGATCCGTTTCCGCGAAATGCGTATCGGTGTGGACGGCAAGATTGATGGCGAGATCATCACCGATGTCGCCTTTGAAGGGATCCAGCAAGGCAGCCTTGCCAAGCAGAACTTCATAACCAAGCAACTCGCCAAAATCCCGATCAAGTTCAACGTCCGGATCGAGGCGGAGTTCCTGCAACTGATTGGATCGATCCGTGGGCTATACGATGCCGACTATGCGTTGCAGCAAGGCAAGGACCTGATCAATCGGCAGAATGAACCCGTCCCGGGCGAGGGTCAGCCGTCAGGCGAGAAAAGATGAACAGAAACGAACGCAAAATGAATGGTCTATTCAGCCTGCCGAAAGCGAGGGAGGGATATATGCGACACAGATTGACGGCGGATGGCAATGGTGCAATCCGTCTGAACATGAAGAAAGGGGCATTTCTCTTCCTATGCTTGGCGGCAACAGCCCTTCCGGGTTGTGTGCAGGTGCAGGCACCGGACAAGCCAATTGTGATCAACCTGAACATCGCTATCCGTCAGGAAGTGCTGTACAGGCTCGATCAGGCTTCGAAGGAAGTGATCGAAGAGAATTCGGAGATATTCTGATGGCTTTGAGTGAAAAGATGAAAGACCGTATCGAAATGGCTGCCGCAGCTGTGCTGATCGGTGCAGCTGTTGTTGGCAGCGGCGCAGCGGCGCAACGCGACCCTGCCTATCAGCAGGCGCGCGCCGAAGGTCTGGTTGGTGAAAAGACCGATGGCTATCTGGGTTTTGTTACAGCGCCTTCGCCCGCGGTGAAGGCATTGGTCGATGACATCAATATCAAGCGCAAGGCGAAATATACCGAGGAAGCGCTTGCCAATGGTGCGACCGTCGAGGAAATGGCATTCCGTACCGGTTGCCGCCTGATCAAGGAACGCACGGTACCGGGCGAGAAATATCAGGCACCTGACAAGACGTGGAAAACTCGCGACGCCAACGATCCGATTGTGGACGTACGCTGTCCGTAAGGAATAGCTGAACGATGATTGTGGAAGCCCGGAGAAGCAATTTTCCGGGCTTTTGCTTTCGCACTGCAGCATAACTGCCGGCGGACAGTTGACTTGGCGCGGACCCTCTCCTAAAGGGCGCGTGCCTTGGCGGGGTTGCCCGGAGTCTTGGCGGTTCTCCCTTGCGAAAACAGGAGGAATTGCATGGCTTCAGAAGATCCCGCGCAGGATGGCAACGGCACAAAAGACCCTCGGCTCGATTCGTTAGACATGCAGCTGAAAATGGTCCGGAAGGCCGAGGCAGAACGTACGGGGCAGGATGTGCCCCCCGCCAAAGGAATGCGGCAGGGGAATCGGGTCTTGACCGAACTGATCGCCGGTCCTGCGGGTGGTGCCCTGATGGGCTGGTTGTTCGACCGGTTTTTCGACACCGCGCCAGCGCTCCTGTTGGTCTGCATGTTTTTGGGCATCGCAGTCGCCTTCAGGAATATCTACAGGATTTCGCAGGAGCGTCCGGAGTAGCACCTTAGGTGCGGCGACTGGGCGCTTCGGTCGTATAAACGCGGCCCCGCTTGCGGGGCTGTTGGCATAAGCAGGGTACGGGAAAAGTGGCAGGCGAAAGCGGCAAAATCGATCCGATGCACCAGTTCCAGATTGAGCCTTTGGCGAAGCTCGATCTATTTGGTTACGACATCTCGTTCACCAACTCGTCGCTGTTCATGCTGGTCGTTCTTGGCGCCATCTGGATTTTCATGGCCGGTGGAATGAAGCGCGAGCTGGTTCCCGGCCGCTGGCAAATGGCGGTCGAAGGTGTCACCGGTTTCATCAACAACATGATGAGCTCGAGCATTGGGCCCGAGGGCAAGAAATATGTGCCTCTGGTTTTCTCGCTTTTCATGTTCATCCTTTTCGCCAATTTCATGGGTATGATGCCGATCGGCATCGTTCCGGGCGCGCACCCCTTCACCGTTACCAGCCACCTGACCGTGACCGCGATTCTAGCAGTGCTCAGCTTCGGTACAGTGCTGGTCGTTGGCCTTTGGAAGCACAAGCTGCATTTCTTCAGCCTATTTGTGCCGCATGGCACGCCCTGGTGGCTGCTGTGGCTCATCCCGCTGATCGAGCTCTTCTCGTTCCTCATTCGCCCTTTCAGCCTCGCGCTGCGTCTCTTCGTCGCGATGACTGCTGGCCACGTGCTGATGAAAGTGCTCGCGGGTTTCGTGATCAACGGCATCAATGCCGAGGCGCTTTGGGTTGCGCCGCTGGTCAGCCTGCCTTCGTTCATCCTGATGATCGGTATCACCCTGCTCGAACTGCTGGTGTGCGCGATCCAGGCCTATGTCTTTGCCCTTTTGACCTCGCTCTACATCAACGACGCGGTCAACCTGCACTGAGTTTTTTCAACCAAGTTTGAGTTTTAACAGGAGTTAGTATCATGGAAGCAGAAGCAGCAAAATTGATCGGTGCCGGTCTCGCAGCTATCGGTGCGGGTCTCGCAGCTGGCGGCGTTGGTAACGTCTTCGGTTCGTTCCTTCAGGGCGCACTGCGCAACCCCGCGGCTGCTGACAGCCAGCAGGGCCGTCTCTTCATCGGCTTCGCGGCTGCCGAACTTCTCGGCCTGCTCGCGTTCGTCGTGGCGATGATCCTGATCTTCGTTGCCTAAGAGTTATTAGGGGAGGATACCCCGGCGCATTGACGCCGGGGACCACTTCTCCGCCCCCCAAAACCCTCCATCTAGCGAGCGGATCAAATGCCTCAAATCGCCCAGATACTGGAAACCTATGCCTCGCAGTTCTTTTGGATGCTGCTGGTTTTCGGCATTCTTTATTTCGTGATTGGCCGCGGCATGGTGTCGAAAATCGACGCCAATGTCGAAGCCCGCGATCGCAAGATTGCCGATGACCTTGCCGCCGCCGAAAAGGCACGCGCCGAAGCCGACGGACTGGTAGCAGGCGGTAGCGAGGCACTGAACGCCGCGCGCGGTGAAGCCCAGGCCAAGGCGGCTGCCGCCAAAGCCAAGGGTGCCAAGGATGCCGAGGCGCGTCTTGCCAAGGCGGATGCCGAAGTGGCAGCCAAGCTGGCTGCGGCTGAAGCTGACCTTGCCAAGGCACGTGCGAAGGCGATGGCGGGAATCGAAAGCGTGGCAGCCGAAGCGGCGGCAGATATCGTCGCCAAGGTTTCGGGTGCCAAAGTCAGTGCTGCCCAGGCAGCAACTGCAGTGAAGGCAGTATTGAGCTGATGACACAGGCAGCAGCCCCCGAAGCGATGGCCACCGAAAAGGCCGTTATCGACGATACCACTGTTGACGGCGCCCCCGTCGCCGAAACCCACGCAACGACTGAGGCCCATGGTGCTCCCGAAGCCCATGCGACGCCCAAGGCGCTGGGCATGGACGCCACGATGTGGGTTGCGCTCGCAATGCTCGTCGTGATCGCGCTGTTCATCTGGAAAAAAGTGCCCGCCATGATAGGTGCGGCGCTCGACAAGCAGATCGAAGGCATCAAGGCGCAGCTCGACCAGGCGACCAATCTCCGCAAGGAAGCCGAAGCGATCAAGGCCGATTATGAAGCCAAGGCGAAACAGGCTGCGGCCGAAGCCGAAGCCATGAAGGCACATGCCGAGGAAGAAGCCAAAGCGATTGTTGCCAAGGCCAAGGCAGATGCAACCGCGCTGATCGCCCGCCGTGCCCAGTCTGCCGAAGACAAGATTGCTGCCGCTGAACGCGCCGCCGTGGCCGATGTCCGTGCCAAGGCAGCCGCTGCCGCTACTGCAGCTGCTGAAACGCTGATTGCGGCGCATCATGATGCAAAGGCTGATGCGAGCCTCATCGATGCGACGATTGCAAAGCTGAACTGACCTAATCCCCCTCCCGCAAGCGGGTGGGGCTAGGGGTGGGGCGCGTCTCGTCAGAGGCGCGCTTTTTCTTTGGGCGTCTCTCAGGCCCACCCCCGAACCCCCTGTCAGCGGGAGGGGAGACTTGCATCAAAATCGAATCATGATCTCTCGCGCCAGCGCGGGGGAGATGCTTTCGACCAGACGCAGGATCTTGGTCATGCCGACATTGGCTTCCTTGGCATTGCCTTCGATCGCCTGAACGATTTCGGCAGCGCATGCCTGCGGGCTCATTTTGCGGCTACCGCGTCCGGCGGTCAGCTTGGTCTCGACAACCGGCGGCAACACTTCGAGAACATGCACCCGGCTACCCTTCATCTGTTCGCGCAGCGCAAGCGTATAGCTGCGCAGTCCGGCTTTGGTGGCGCAATAGAT
This sequence comes from uncultured Sphingorhabdus sp., assembly GCA_964423155.1. Taxonomy (GTDB): domain Bacteria; phylum Pseudomonadota; class Alphaproteobacteria; order Sphingomonadales; family Sphingomonadaceae; genus Sphingorhabdus_B. The sequence goes on along the minus strand of CAYRDQ010000033.1, from coordinate 2,694 downwards.
CGGTCCGCCCGCGCGCGGTGCGATGGCCAAGCCAGATGTCACATTGACAATCATCGCCTCGGGCCGCGATTGCAGCATTGGCATCAATCGGGTGATCAGGTGGATCGGTGCATTCAGGTTTGCGGCGATGCAGCGGTCATTGTCGTCAAGGTCAGGTACCGCAACGCGGAAGTCATGGTCGCTTCCGAGGCCGGCATTGTTGATGAGGATATCGATATCGCGACCTTTTACCGCAGTCAGGATCGCCTCAACCCCCGCTTGCGACGACAAGTCGGCAGCAATGACTTCACAGCCCGCCGCCTTGGCCGCCTCGATCCGCTCTGGCGTGCGGCCGGTGACGATCACGGTGGCGCCCTTCGCCTTGAGTTGCCCTGCTAGCTCGCGCCCGATGCCGTCGGTGCCGCCGGTCAACAATATGGTTTTACCCGCTACTTGCATTTCGCCTCTCCTTGCCGCAGCTACCGCCAGCTAGCATAGTCCAAACCAATGTCCAAAGCCGACCGTCCTGACCTGCCCAACGCCGCCTCGCGCTTCAACGAAGAAGCGCAGACCTATGCCGTGCGCGGGGCGGACCAGCCCGATCTGGAAGGCGGGGTGGCGGCGATCCGCAATGTGCTGAAAACCTTGCCGACCAAACCCGGTGTCTATCGCATGCACGACGCGCGCGGCGATGTGCTCTACGTCGGCAAGGCGCGGGCGCTCAAAAACCGCGTCACCAATTACACGCAGGTTGAACGGCTACCCAACCGGCTGCGGCGGATGGTTTCGCTGACGCGCAGCATGACGATTGTCACCACCAACAGCGAAGCAGAGGCGCTGCTGCTCGAGGCGCAACTGATCAAGCGCTATCGCCCGGCCTACAACGTCCTGCTGCGCGACGATAAAAGCTTCCCCTTCATCCTGCTGCGCGCCGACCATGATTTTCCGCGCATCCAAAAGCATCGCGGGGCGCGGCGACACAAGGGTGAATATTATGGCCCCTTTGCCAGTGCCGGATCGGTCAACGTGACCCTGAACGCTCTCGAAAAGCTGTTCCTGCTGCGCAGCTGCACCGACAGCTTCTTCAACAACCGCGATCGGCCGTGCCTGCTCTACCAGATCAAGCGCTGCTCGGCGCCATGCGTGGGGCGGATCGACAAGGCGGGCTATGCCGAGCTGGTGGCCGATGCCAAGGCCTTTCTCGGCGGCAAATCGACTGCGGTGCAGGCGAAGCTGGCAAAGGAGATGGAGGGCGCGGCAGAGGCGCTCGATTTCGAACGCGCGGCGCTGCTGCGTGACCGGTTGAAGGCACTGACCTTCATCCAGGGCTCACAGGCGATCAACGCGGCGGGGATTGGCGATGCCGATATCTTCGCGCTGGCGCACAAGCAGGGCGTGATCGGCATTCAGGCCTTCTTCATCCGAGGCGGGCAGAATTGGGGCCACCGCGCCTTCTTCCCATCGCACATCCAGGACAGCAGCGAGGAAGAGGTGCTGACGCTGGTACTCGCGCAGTTTTATGAAGAGGTGCCGCCGGCACGATTGCTGTTGCTCGACCGAGACCTGCCCGAAGCAGCCTTGCTGGCGGAGGCGCTGAGCGAAAGGGTAGGGCGCAAGGTCGAGATCGCAGTTCCCCAGCGTGGCGACCGTATAAGGCTGGTCGCGCAGGCCAAGCGCAATGCCGAGGAAGCGCTCGACCGGCGGCTGGCGGAAACGACGACGCAGGGCAAATTGCTGCGCGAGGTGGCCGAGCTGTTCGATCTTTCCGAACCGCCGCAACGGATCGAGATTTACGACAACAGCCATATCCAGGGCAGCAACGCACTCGGCGCGATGGTGGTCGCGGGGCCGGAGGGTTTCATCAAGGGCCAGTATCGCAAGTTCAATATCAAGCAGGCTGCCACCAATGATGACTTCGCCATGATGCGCGAAGTGATGGAGCGACGCTTTGCCCGCGCGCAGGAGGAGGACCCGGATCGTGATAAAGGCGAATGGCCCGACCTCGTCCTGATCGACGGCGGCAAGGGGCAGGTGAGCGCGGTGCGCGAAGTGTTCGAGCGGTTGGGGATCGAGGATGTGCCCTTCGTTGGCATCGCCAAGGGGCCGCACCATGGGCGTGAGGGGCGTGAGGTGTTCCACTTCCCTGACGGCCGCGAACTGACCCTGCCGGTGAACGCCCCTGTGCTGTTCTACCTGCAACGCCTGCGTGACGAGGTGCACCGCTATGCCATCGGCGCGCATCGCACCAAGCGCGCCAAGGCGATCACCGCGAGCCCGTTGGACGAAGTGCCCGGCATCGGCCCATCGCGCAAAAAGGCGCTGCTGCTCCACTTCGGCACCGCCCGCGCAGTGCGCAGCGCGAGCCTCGAGGATTTACAGAAAGCGCCCGGCGTATCAGCCGCCGTGGCGCAGACGGTGTATAATTTTTATCATGGGGGAGGCGAATAATGCCCAATATTACAGCCAATGCGATTGAACTACATTACGAAGACCACGGCCCATCCGACGCACCCGCAATCCTGCTTGTCATGGGGTTGGGCGCGCAGATGATTGCCTGGCCGGACGAGTTTGTGCACGGCCTCGTCGGCAAGGGCTTTCGCGTTATCCGCTATGACAATCGCGATGTCGGCCTATCGCAGCGTATGGAGCAGGCTGCGACCCCCAATCTGGTGTGGACGATGCTGAAGGCACGTTTCGGCCTGCCGCTGGGCGTGG
>CAYRDQ010000032.1:0-27488 GCA_964423155.1 uncultured Sphingorhabdus sp. | reverse complement strand
CGCGCAGCGCCACGAATATTTTCACGCAAAGACGCTAAGTCGCAAAGATAGGGGGCATGCTTCGCTCCCCCCTCTTCGCGCCTTTGCGTCTTTGCGTGAAACAAGCGTCCCCCTCCCGCTTGCGGGAGGGGGGTACCAAGCCTCGCCTTCCTTCTTCTTCCCTTATGTCTTCTAAGGAGAAACCTCTTCAGGGATAAGTTTCCGTCCCCAGCACCGCCGCCATCGGTAGCGGGCCGTATATGTGGGGGAACAGGGCGTTGCCGCGGGAAACCTCCCACCTCACCGTTGCGCCCAGTTGCGCCAGGTCCACCTCGGCAATCACCAGCCCGCTTTGCCCGGCGAAATGCTTGGTCAAAGTGCCCTGCAACTGGTCGCGGGTGGAGAGGTGGATATAGCCATCGGCCAGATCGACCGGCGCGCCGTGGAACACGCCACTGCTGCGAAACTGCGCCCATTGGGCGGCGGTGAGGATTTTATAGGCGGTGGCAGGGTGGGTGGCCATGGATTTTTCAGGTTCTATCAAGAATTCCAAAGACTAAGCGCATAATCATTCGGTTAAGCTACGGAAGTGTGCGAATAGAAAATCTGAAGCTGTTCTACTTTCAAGATTAATCTCTGTCAGTGACCCCATAGAAAACTCGTTTAATTCATGGGTAGGCGGCAATTTATTTATCGAATTGCATATAGTGCTTCTTATAGATCGAACCGCCGATTCACTTAAGCCAACGGTGGTTCCGAATATCCTTGTAACATTGGTATCTTGCTTTGCAGATAAAATTTCCATGTTTAATGGATGAAATGCAAATCCGAGAAAAACAATTTGATCCGATTGCGAAATGGCATTCTGAATTTCTGCCCGATGGCTATCGAACATCAGGCCTTCCGAAAATGTCCGAATGCCTTCTGCTACCTTCCTGATGTTGCAATCTTGCGCTCCGAATCCGACGGCGGCGAGAGAAGAATTGGCTCCGAGATCCCCAACTCTGCCATACGGATGAATGATTTTGGCTAAGCCTGCAATCTCACCCGATTTTTGGTCGTCGAAACCGTAGTATGCTTTTAACGCCACGTGCAGAAATGCTTGCAAGCATCTGTCATAGTTAAAGACGATAAATGTTACATTATCGAATATGTGATGCGCGTCTTCCTTGGCTACACCTTCAGTTAAAAGCTGGAACATTGGTAGAAGCCAAGTTCCTGCTACATCGTTAAGAGGGAATGATCTTCCCGAATTTGGTTCCCGAAAAAGCTTACTCGATCGTTCTGCGTTCAGGATTGCTCTGGCAATTCCCAACTTCCCTATAAGCGCTATGTCTGGATCGTTGCGATGAGCATCGAGCAAATTGTCGATTGATATGGCGGCCGGAAGCGCATCCCTAATCAACCAACATTTATGTAGGAGATCATTTATCCCCCTATGTCCTCTTTCTTGCGCAAGAGAACGTAAGCACTGGGTGATGGAATGATCGCCACTTTTTTGATTATAGCCGTCTGGGAATGTAATGTTTAAAAGTGCTGCAATGTCCTGTCTGAGTGTTGTTCCCAGAGGTAGATTCAGTTCATAGCTAGCGCCAGCTCCGACAACTACAACCGTTTGCCGCGTGATCAAAAATGCTACTCCGCAGCAACCCCCGCAGCTGCAAACATATCGGCCTCATCTGCCGCAGCCTCGGCTGCGCCATCATTGGCGACCTTTTTCTTGCGCTTGTCAAAGCTGTCCCAAACTTCGCCCCAATTGCCGCGCGTTGACGCCTTGCTGTATTCGGTGGCGCGGGTTTCGAAGAAGTTGGCATGCTCCACGCCGTTCAGCAGCGGGGCGAGCCAGGGGAGCGGGTGGTCTTCGACCATGTAGATCGGCTGCAGGCCCAGCTGGCCCAGGCGCCAGTCGGCGATGTAGCGGATGTAGCGCTTGATTTCCTTCGCCGTCATGCCGGGCACGGGGCCCATTTCGAAGGCGAGGTCGATGAAGCTGTCTTCCAGGCGCACGACCTTTTGGCAGCAATCGATAATGTCTTCCTTCACCGCCTTGGTCAGGCAGTCGCGTTCCTTGACAAAGGCGTGGAACAGCTTGGTGATGCCTTCGCAGTGCAGGCTTTCATCGCGCACCGACCAGCTGACAATCTGCCCCATGCCCTTCATCTTGTTGAAGCGCGGGAAGTTCATCAGCATCGCGAAGCTGGCGAACAGCTGCACCCCTTCGGTGAAGCCGCCGAACATGGCGAGGGTGCGGGCGATATCCTCGTCATTATCGACGCCGAACTGGTGCATGTAATTGCACTTTTCGGCCATTTCCTCATATTCGAGGAACGCCGAATATTCGCTTTCGGGCATGCCGATGGTGTCGAGCAAGTGGCTGTACGCCGCGATGTGCACCGTTTCCATGTTGCTGAACGCGGTCAGCATCATCTTGATTTCGGTGGGCTTGAACACGCGGCCATATTTGTCGTGATAGCAATCCTGCACCTCGACATCGGCCTGGGTGAAGAAGCGGAAAATCTGCGTCAGCAGGTTGCGCTCATGCTCGCTGATCTTCTGCGCCCAATCGCGGCAATCCTCACCCAAGGGCACTTCCTCGGGCAGCCAGTGGATCTGCTGCTGGCGCTTCCAGAAATCATAGGCCCAGGGATATTCAAAGGGCTTGTAGGATTTGCGGGCTTCTAACAATGGCATTTGCTCTATCCTAACTCAAAATAATTCGATGGTTCCGGCGTCCGTGAAAACGTTCAGTGCCAAATAGGCTCCAACAGGAATGAGCCAGCCGACGGCGATCAGAAGCTTCAAGGTGCTGACCGACTTTTCTTTATCCTGCGCCTCGGCAAGCGTTGCTTCGCCGCTTTCAATCGATGCGATCTGCTTCCGGAACAGGAAGGTTTCATAAACCGCCATCAACGCAGTTACCAAAGGCAGGAAGATACCGAGCGTCATCTTACTGACACGCCAAGCATTCTTCATAATCGGTCTGCTCGCCGGCGCTGAGTTCGATCTTGGGCGCGTCGGCGGTGTTGTCCGCCTCCACCCCGCCGGCAAAGCCAGCGCGCTGGATCGATTTCGAACGCAGATAATAGAGCGACTTGATGCCCAGTTCCCATGCGCGGAAGTGGAGCATCAGCAGGTCCCACTTCTCCACGTCCGCCGGGATGAACAGGTTCAGCGACTGCGCCTGATCGATAAAGGGCGCGCGGTCACCAGCGAGTTCGAGCAGCCAGCGCTGGTCGATCTCGAACGACGTCTTGAAGGTATCCTTTTCCTCAGGGGAGAGGAAATCGAGATGCTGCACCGAACCGCCCTTTTCGAGGATGCTGTTCCAGATGTTGGTGCTGTCCTTGGCTTTCGCCTGCAGCAGCTTTTCAAGATAGGGGTTCTTCACGATGAAGCTGCCCGACAGCGTCTTGTGCGTGTAGATGTTCGCCGGGATCGGCTCGATGCACGCGCTGGTGCCGCCGCAGATGATGCTGATCGACGCGGTGGGCGCGATCGCCATCTTGCAGCTGAAGCGTTCCATCACGCCGCGTTCCTCGGCATCGGGGCAGGCGCCGCGTTCGGTGGCGAGCACCATCGACGCCTGGTCGGCTTGCGCACGGATATGCTTGAAGATCTTCATGTTCCACGACTTCGCCATCGCGCTTTCAAAGCCGAGTCCGCGCGATTGCAGGAAGCTGTGGAAGCCCATGACGCCGAGGCCGACCGAACGTTCGCGGTTGGCGCTGTAACGCGCACGGGCCATTTCGTCGGGCGCGCGGTCGATGAAGTCCTGCAGGACATTGTCGAGCATGCGCATGACATCCTCGATGAACATCTTGTCGCCGTTCCACTCGTCCCATGTCTCAAGGTTGAGCGAGGAGAGGCAGCAGACCGCGGTGCGATCGCCGCCCAGATGGTCGCGGCCGGTGGGCAGGGTGATTTCGGCGCACAGGTTCGAGGTCGATACCTTGAGGCCCAGTTCGCGGTGATGCTTGGGCATCGCGTTGTTCACGGTGTCGCTGAAGATGATATACGGTTCACCGGTGGCGAGGCGGGTTTCCACCAACTTCTGGAAGAGCGAGCGCGCATCGACCTTGCCGCGCACGCTGCCGTCCTTCGGCGATTTCAGCTCAAATTCGGCGCCATCGCGCACCGCTTCCATGAACTCGTCCGACAGCAATACGCCATGGTGCAGGTTCAATGCCTTACGGTTGAAGTCGCCCGAGGGCTTGCGGATTTCGAGGAACTCCTCGATTTCCGGATGGTTGATGTCGAGATAGCAGGCGGCCGAACCGCGACGCAGCGAGCCTTGGCTGATGGCGAGGGTGAGCGAATCCATCACGCGGACGAAGGGGATGATACCGCTGGTCTTGCCATTGAGGCCAACGGGCTCGCCAATGCCGCGCACGCTGCCCCAATAGGTGCCGATGCCGCCGCCGCGGCTGGCGAGCCAGACATTCTCGTTCCAGGTGTTGACGATGCCTTCCAGGCTGTCGTCGACGCTGTTCAGGTAGCAGCTGATCGGCAGGCCGCGTCCGGTGCCGCCATTCGACAGCACGGGGGTGGCGGGCATGAACCACAGCTTGGAGATATAGTCATAGAGCCGCTGGGCATGGTCCTGATCGTCGGCATAGGCCGAGGCCACGCGGGCGAACAGATCCTGATAGCTTTCACCGGGCAGGAGGTAGCGGTCGCGCAAAGTCTCTTTGCCAAACTCGGTCAGCAAATCATCGCGGCTCGCATCGGTCACGACATCAAACCGGCGCACGTCGACAGCCTTCGAATCGGTGCCTGCCTTGGCCTTCGCCTCGGTGACTTCCTTTTCGGGTTTCGCCTTCTTCACCTGCGGGGTTTGGGTCTCTGTCTTTTCTGCCTCGAGCATATCCGCCATATTGCCTTCTCCGGCCTCCCGGCCAGTATCCCTGAAATCCATGTGACTCTTCGCTCCCCAATTTGGTGCCGACCTTCACCCCGTTTGAATGTCGGCTCCGACTATAAGACCCAAGAAACTTGTTCGCTTCTTGTTCGACTCGGGAAGCAAACGCCTCCCTTAGCATTTTTGTGCAGCCACAGGGCCTTTTATTTGCCTTTTGCGCCGATTTTTTCCGGGCAAAAAATCCCCGCCGCAGAATTGCTCCTGCAGGATGAGACACAAATTGTAGGTATGCCCCCTATGGCCAACCGCTATCTATAGTGCCTCAACCATTTTCAGACGCAAGAGGGTAAATGGTTAATTAAGGACTCGATTCGTCGCTTGCCTGATTCCATTCGTCGCACCCTCTTTGGGGTGCAGCGCAGCGACGCGTGGACTTCCTAGGACTTGAATAGCGCGCAAGTATTTTTGCGACGAGCCGCGTAAAATTTTTATCCACGATAAAAAAACGGTGGGGATAAACCGTGTGCACTCTTGACCGACGCAGGAGCGTGGATTCGCCGCTTCACCCTATCGCCAGTCAGATCGCCTTGCGTCGTGCACGCGGTGTCGAACCGACCGAATCGATGCGGCTTTTGATCGAAGCGTTATCCGGCTTTTCAAACGGCACGATCGGCTGGTGCCGTCGTTCGTCGGATCGCAAATCGGTGAGTTGGTCGACCGGCAGGGCCTTGCTGTAAAGATAACCCTGTATCTCGCCGCAGCCTTCGGCCCGCAGATGGTGGACCTGCTCCTCACGCTCGACGCCCTCTGCGGTCGTTTCCATGCCGAGGCTGTTGGCCAGATGGACCACCGACCGGATGATTGCCCGGCAATCTTCGCGGCTGTCAATTTCGCTGACGAAGCAGCGGTCGATCTTGATCTTGCTGAAGGGGAAGCTGCGCAAATAGTTCAACGACGAATAGCCGGTCCCGAAGTCGTCGAGCGCGATCTGCACACCGATTTCGCGTAATTTGTGCAATGTATCAATATTGGCGTCGCTATCCTGCATCAGCACGGATTCGGTGATTTCGAAACAGATACGGGCCGGGTTGACCCCGCTCGAGGCGACCACGCTGAGGATCGTACCGATCAGTGCCGGGCTACGCATCTGTGCAGGCGAAAGGTTGATCGACACCGACAGTTTCTCATCCCACTGCCGCACATCGTCGAGCGCCTGGCGGATCACCCATTCACCCAGCTGGACGATCAGACCCGTATCTTCGGCAACCGGGATGAACTCGCCGGGCATCACGGTGCCTCTTTCGGGGTGGACCCATCGTACCAGCGCTTCATATCCCGTGGTCTCGCCGGTCGCGGTGCTCACCAGGGGTTGGTAGTGCAGTCGCATTTCGCCCTTGCCGAGAGCTCCGCGCAAATCGAGTTCGAGTAGCCGCCGCTCCTGCGCGGCCTTGTCCATTCCGGGTTCGTAACGGGCGGCGCGGTTGCGCCCCATATTCTTGGCCGCATACAGCGCGAGATCGGCATTGCGCAGAAGCGTCTCGACATTGTCGCCGTCCTGCGGGGCAAGGGCAATGCCGATAGTGACACCCACAACCACGTCATGATCGTCCAGCGTGAAGCGGTTGCCGAGCGCTTCGATCACCTTGCGGGCGACCAGGTCCGCATCCTTGATTCGCGCACCTGTCAGCAGGATGGCGAATTCATCGCCCCCCAGCCGCGCCAGCATCGCGCGCTTGCCGATAGCGCCTTCGATCCGCCGTGCCGCCACCTGCAGCAATTTGTCGCCAAAGGCGTGGCCCAGCGTGTCGTTGACCGCCTTGAAATGATCGAGGTCGAGGAAAAGCAGCGCCGCCTTTCGATCACGGTGGAGCGTGCGATACAGCCGTTCGTGGAACAGGAAGCGGTTGGGAAGATCGGTCAGCCCGTCATAATGCGCCATATAGCTGACTTTTTCCTCGGCGCGCCTTTGTGCGGTCACGTCGGTCACCACGCCGCGATAGACGATATTGCCCTCTCGGATGGCGCGCCCAGAAATCGACCACCAGCGCTGTTCGCCATTCACTGTCAGCGATACGATATGGTTGCGCAGCGCTCCACCGGCGCGCGCGATTTCGCGCATTTCCTGCATCGCTTCATTGGGGTCGAGAAGGTCGGCGAGCCGGTAGCCCTCCAGCGTTTCGACGGGGCGCTGGACAGCGCGGGCCAAACGCTTCGACGGCTCGACAATCCGGCCATCGCGATCGACCGAGATCAGCCAGTCCGCCCCCTGTTCGATGTGATCGTTGAGCAACAGCCGGATGGTGTTGCGCGATCGGGCCAGTTCCTGCTCACGCTGGCTGCTGATCGCAAAGCGTTTGGCGGTGTAGCGGATATTGACCGTCAGCACGCCAAGGAAACACACAAGCAATCCGAGCGCGCTCAACGTCGCTTCGCTGCCGTGCAGGATCAACCCGGCAGCAGAGCCGGGGACGCACGCGACAACATATCCAATAGCGGCAATGGGTATGGTGCGATAGCTGATTGCGCCGGCGCTCATCATGCCGGCCCCGATAATGCCGCCAAAAACCATATGGTCAGGCGGTCCCATTACGAGCATCACCTCGACTGCGGTACCCCAGAGCGCGCCCAATCCGATCGCGGTCCCGATCAGTTCAATTTTCAGCCGGTTCAACCGATCAAGATCGCGGGCTGCATGTACGACCCGAAAACCGATGCCGGTCCGCCAGCCGATCAGTGCCACCAGGCAAGCCCAGAAGGCCACGATCAACGTCGGATTGAGGGAATCGGCGAACAGCAAAGTCGAAACAAAGGCGTTGACGATATTGCCGGCCGCTGCCCCCACTGAACTGCGGGCATTTTCCGCCATTTTGCGACGCGTAACCCACAGCGAGCGATGATAGGCATCGCGTTTGTCCGTTGATGCGCCTTTGGCGCTGTGATGTGCGTCGATTGTCATGGCCTGGCCCACGGACGTTTTACGCGGCATCATGCTAAAAAAACGTTATGATTGAGGCCTCTGAAGCCCGTTCAGATGTAAAATCAGCAGCGGCTAAACGGGCCGCAATTCCAGGATATTGCCACGATTTGCCAACCGCCTATCCTTGCTGCTAACGCGCCTCGCATGTCTGGAAACGAAACGCAAAAAAATCCGCTTGTCACCGAGCTTGAAGAGCTTCTCTCCGTCCAGCGCATGGGTGATGGCTGGTATTTGGGTCAGCGCAAACCCGGCGGTGTGGGCCGCGTCTTTGGCGGGCAGGTGATCGCGCAGGCGCTCGCCGCGGCGCAGGATACGGTTGGCCCCGAACGCATAGCCCATTCGCTGCACGCCTATTTCATGCGCGCGGGTGACGAGAATTATGAAATCACCTTCCGTGTCGAGCGCGACTTTGACGGCGGCAGTTTTTCGACCCGGCGCATCATCGCGCTGCAGCAGGATCGCCCGATCCTCAACATGGCCGCGTCGTTCCAGAAAATCGAAGAGGGCATACACCACCAAGAACCCATGCCCGATGTACCGCCGCCCGAGGAATTGAAGGACGAAGCGCAGTTGCGCGCGATGTTCGCCGAACAGGTACCCGAAAAATTCCGCGCCAATTTTGTCCGCGAACGGGCCTTTGAAAGCCGTCCGGTCGAGGCGCGTGATTGGCTGGGCGGGGACAAGCGCATTCCGGCGCGGCAGGACGTCTGGTTCCGGCTGCGTGACCGCACGGTCGATGATCCTGCGGTGCACCGCGCAATGCTGGCCTACCAAAGCGACAGCTGGCTGCTAGGCACCTGCACGCTGGCGCATGGCGTGACCTGGATGACGCCGGGCATGATGAGCGCGAGCCTCGACCATGCCGTCTGGCTGCACGGCGATTTCCGCGTCGATGACTGGCTGCTCTATAGCTGCGACAGCCCCTGGACGGGGCGTGGGCGCGGGTTCAACCGTGGTTCGATCTATACCCGCGACGGGCGACTGGTGGCAACCTGTGCGCAGGAAGGGCTGATCCGGATGCGGGCACCAAAGGCGGACTAGGACAGTAAATCTTCGGGGCGATCTATGTCGGCTAGCATCGCCGGATCGCCCTCGATCGTGATCGCGTTGACTAACAGCTTTCGCGCGCCTTGGTCACCGGACAGACCGCGCAATTCTGCGAACATGGACCGCGGAAAAATCGCGGGCGGCATCCATGTAGTGCCTTTAGCCGAGCAGACCGGCCGTTGCCCGCGAAAGGCAGAGGCGAGCCGCTGGAGATGTTCGGCGCTAATGAACGGCATATCGGCAAGCGCGATGAGCGCGCCGGATATGCCGGTATCGGTGATTTGGCCGATCCCCAGCGCCAGCGAGCTTGACTGGCCTTTGATGGGATCGGGATTGATCACCAATTCGAAGCCGAGTGATTTGAGGTCCTTGTTCAGCCTTTCACTGGCTGCGTTGCAAACGGCAACCAGTTTGCCAAAGCCCGCCGCTGCCAATGTCTCAGCTGGGTGCAGGCCGAGCATGGCACCTCCCCTCCCGCTTGCGGGAGGGGTCGGAGGAGGGTCTGATCGGTGAGAGCCGTCATGCAGGCTCTCCCCTATCCCCTCCCGTAAGCGGGAGGGGGAAATAATCGCTTCCAGCTTGCCCCCGCCAAAGCGCCGTCCCTCGCCCGCGGCGAGGAGAATCACCGCGAGATCAGCGCAGCCCGGCATTGAAGGCGCGGATCATGCCGCCCGCTATCGACAGTGCAATTTCGGGAGCGCTGATCGAGTTGACCGCGACACCGGCCGGGCCCTCGATACGCGCGCGTTGGCTGGCGTCGATCCCGGCAAGGCGCAAGCGTTCGAGGCGCGCCGCATGCGATGCCTTCGATCCCAGAGCGCCGACATAGGCGGCAGGTGAGGCGAGCGCGGCGATGAGCGCGGGATCATCGATCTTGATATCATGGCTAAGTGTGACGATGGCGGTGCGGTGGTCGGGCCGCAGCGCGGCGATCGCCTCGTCCGGCCAGCGGTCGTCGAGCTTCGCGCCGGGGAAGCGCTCTTCGGTCAGGAAGCGGGCGCGGGGGTCGATGATCGTAACATCGCAATCAAGCTGGGCAGCGATGTTGGATAGCGCCATTGCGATATCAACCGCGCCGACGATCAACAGGCGCCGGCGGGGATGGTAGATATTGCGAAAGCCGTCGCTGGCCTCGTCATCCGCAACATAGCTGCTGCCGTTATCGAGACCGGTTGTAATGGTGAGTGCTCTGCCATCGGCGCGCGCGGCATTGATCCTGTCAAACAGGTCAGGCGCAAAACCCTGTTGCGCGACCGGCTGGATCATCACGACGATGTCACCACCGCAGGGCAGGCCAGCCTCCCAAGCGGAATCGTTGGCGACGCCATAGCGGCGTATCTGGTGCTGCCCCCTCGCGATAACCTGCGCGGCAATCGCGAGCACATCCCCCTCAACGCAGCCACCCGAAACCGATCCGGTGAAGCGGCCGTCTTCATGCACCAGCATGTGGGTTCCGACCGGGCAAGGGGCCGAGCGCCAGGTTTCGATGACGGTGGCCAGTGCCATGGGGGCACCGGCCCATGAATCGGCGCTGGCAAGGATCCGGCTATGGTCTGCCGCGCCTGTCGTTATGCCTTCGCCTGATCGCATGTTTGCGCAGTAGCATCGGCGCAAATCAGTTGCTATAGGCAACCTAATAACGAACATCCGGAGGAGCGAGAGGATGGCGACCAGCCTGACGGTCAATGGCAAGCCTGTAAGCGTGGAGGCCGAACCCGATACCCCGCTGCTTTGGGTCATTCGGGAAGAAGTTGGCCTCACAGGCACCAAATTCGGTTGCGGCGTTGCGGCATGCGGTGCTTGCACTGTGCATGTCGACGGGCAAGTGACCCGCTCGTGCAGCATTGCGATCGCCGATGTCGCGGGCAAGAATGTGACAACCATCGAAGGCCTCAAATCCGCCGACGGAACACTCCACAAGGTGCAGCAGGCGTGGATCGACGCGCAGGTGCCGCAATGCGGCTATTGCCAGTCGGGCCAGATCATGGCCGCGGTCGCGCTGATCCAGCAGACCGGCCGTCCCACCGACGCGCAAATTGACGAGGCGATGACCAATATCTGCCGCTGCGGTACCTATCCGCGCATCCGCAAGGCGATCCGCGCGGCCACGGGCCAGGCTGCGGCAGCGGTGAAGGGAACGGCATGATGGCAGACAATCCCAATCCCGCGATCGAAGAAACCGCAGCGGTTCCGGCCAAGAAAAAGGGTTTCAAGCGCCGCGCTTTCCTGATCGGTGGTGTCGCTGTGGTCGGCGCAGGGCTGTTCGGCATCAAGCTGGCGGATAGCAATGCGGCGAAAAAGGCAGTCGCGTTGACGCAGGGCAAGGGCGAGCATGTGTTCGCAACCTGGCTGAAAATCGCCGAGGACGACCAGATCACAATCTATTCGCCGCATACCGATATCGGGCAGGGTTCGAATACCGGTCTGGCGCAAATGCTGGCCGAGGAGCTCGATGCCGCTTGGGACAAGGTCAAGCTGGTTTCGGCTCCTGCCGAACCGTCCTTTGCCAATACCGGCCTTGGCCGCGGGTTCCTTGCCGAGATGACCGGTCAACCCGGCATTATCGAGGGCATCCCGCAATCCTTCCTGTCTTTCATCGCGCGATCGATGAACCTGCAGATCACTGGCGGCTCTTCCGCGCTGCGTTTTACCGGGCAAAAGACTTTCCAGATGGTCGGCGCGGCAACGCGCGCGGCGCTGGTCGAGGTTGCGGCCAAACGGCTGGGCGTGCCAGCGGGCGAATTGACCACTGCGGACAGCAAGGTGGTGCATGCCAAATCGGGCAAGTCGCTGCGCTATGGCGAATTGGCGGCGGAAGCAGCGACACTCTCGCTCGACAGCGATCCGAAGCTCAAAAACCCCAAAGATTACAAAATCATGCGCCAATCGATGCCGCGGCTCGATTTGCCTGCCAAGGTCGATGGCAGCGCGCAATATGGCATGGATTTCAAGGTGCCGGATATGCGCGTCGCGACAATCATGGCCGCACCGGTACGCGGTGGCAAGCTGACCTCGGTCGATGAAGCGCCGGCTATGGCGGTGAAGGGTGTCGAAAAGGTCATCAAGCTCGACAATGCCGTGGCGGTGATCGCCAAGGGATATTGGCCCGCGCTTTCGGGTTTGCGCTCTTTGTCGCCGCAATTCAGCGATGGCGGCAATGCCGGTTTCTCGACCGCGTCCATCTTCAAGGACTATGATGACCTGATTGCCAAGGGCGAACCCGATGGCGAGGCGGGCGAAGGCGATGTGCAGGCCGCGCTTGGTTCCAAACCGATCGAAGCGAAATATCAGGTGCCTTTCCTGCACCATGCGATGATGGAGCCCTTCGCGCTGACCGCGCACCACAAGGATGGAAAGCTCGACATCTGGGGCGGGATGCAGGATCCCTTGGCGTCGAAAATGCTCGCCGCCGAAGTCTCGGGTTTGGATGCCGACAATGTCACCTTCCACCCGATGCTGATCGGCGGCAGCTTTGGCCGGCGGTTGCCCATGTATATGGAAATCGTCGAACAGGTGACCAAGCTGGCGATGCAGTTGCCCTATCCGGTGAAGCTCATCTGGAGCCGCGAGGAGGAGGTCGCACAAGGCGCCTATCGCCCGCAGAGCGCGGCAGTCCTGAAGGCCGCGATTGGCAAGGATGGCAAGATCGCCGCCTACCTCAACGACTATGCACAGACCGAAAGCGCGGAGAGCGAGACGACCTTTATCTACGACCTGCCCGTGGTGGCGCGGCGGCATTATGAATATGCCTCGAACCAGCAGACTGGTGCATGGCGCTCGGTCAATTCGACCCAGCAGGGCTTTTACAATGAAAGCTTCATGGACGAGCTGGCGCACGCGGCCAAGGCTGATCCGGTAGAGTTTCGTCGCAAGCATCTGAAACCCGGCTCGCGCCATTTGAAGGTGCTCGATGAGGTTGCCAAACGCAGCGGCTGGGACACGCCCCTTCCCGAAGGTGTCGGACGCGGTGTCGCGATCGTCGAGAGTTTCAAGACCATCGTCGCGCATGTGATCGAGGCATCGGTCAAGGAAGATGGCAGCCCCAAGGTGCTTAAGGTAACAACGGTTGTCGACGCGGGCAGCATCGTCAATCCCGATGGCGCCGCGGCGCAGATCGAGGGCGGGACGATCATGGGCCTGTCCTCTGCGATTGGCGAGGCGATCACGCTCGACAAGGGCGCGGTGCAGCAAAGCAACCTCACCGACTATCCGATCCTGAAGCTGGCCGATGCACCGCCGGTGCACGACATCCATTTCATCGAAAGCGGTGCCAATATGGGCGGGATCGGCGAACCGGGCGTTCCCCCGGCAGCGCCGGCACTTGCCAATGCGCTGTTTGCGGTGACGGGAAAGCGTATCAGGACATTGCCATTGTTGACGCAGGCGAAAGTCTGAATCAAAGTCGCGGCAAGGGAGTCCTTGCCATGCGTTTTCGTCACCTGATTTTCGCCGCTGCCGCGCTTGCAGCGCCATTTGCCGTCGCCCCTGCACAGGCGAGTGCCGATTCGACCTGCTATCCCGAATGGAAGATCCGGCATACCAATCTCGATGGCTGCAGCGGAACGGCGCTGCTCAGCCCCGGCAATGATACGCGGACCAATTTGCTGATGCTGCTCTACGACCGGCACGGTTCGGTCGGGGTATCGCATGTTCCCAACTATGATGATTGGGTCGATAGCCGCCGCCGCGGCGAGGCGCAGCCGTTCAATTTCCCCTATTTTGCCGGCCGACTGGGGCCGGGGCGCAAGGAAGACGATAATAGTTCAAACCTTGCGCTGGGCACTCGCTGCTTTTCCAACGATGCCGGATCGGCCTCCTACATTGCCGCTATTGGTGCAGCCAAGGGGCTGAGTGGAGAGGAAAGAGCGGTTCTGGCCGCAGCGCGCAGCGCCATGAAACCCGAATGTTCGAGCGACGAGACCAACCGTGCCGTAGCCGAGGTTGCGGTGCAGAATGTGCAATCCAAGGCTGGCAAGGCCTTCGCAGCCTATCTGATCGGCGCTGCCGCCTTTTATGACGGCGATTTTGCCGGTGCCCGCGCGGCTTTTGCGGGGGTTGGCAAGGCCGACAATGGCTGGCTGGCCGAAGCCACCGCCTATATGCTCGCCCGCGCGGCGCTCAACCAGGCGACCGAAAGCGCCTTTGGCGAATATGGGGATCTGAAAGAGGAAGGCGGAGACCGGGCGCTGCTCGCCTCGGCAGAAAGCGGGCTGCGCGCCTATCTGAAGACCTGGCCTAATGGCAGCTATGCTGCCTCCGCGCGCGGGCTGTTGCGCAGGGTCTATTGGTTATCGCAGGAAAGGCAGAAACTGCTCGGCGAATATATTGCGCAATTTGCCGAGGTGGACGCAGGCAAGCGCAACATCTCGCTCGTCGATCTGGTGCAGGAACTCGATATCAAGCTGTTCGGGTCGCTTGGCCCCGATGACAGCAGCGATCCCGAAATGCTGGCGGTGATCGTGCTGCGCGAAATGCGCTATTTTGACGATGCATCGCTCGACGCCAGCGACCCGCCGATCAGCCGCCAGTCGATCGAGGCGCTGCGGAGCCTGTTCAAGGGCAAGGAAGATCTGTTCAACTACCTGCTCGCCGCGCATGCCTATTATGTCGACAACAAGCCCGCCGATGTCTTGCGGCTGATCCCGGCCAATGCGGGTGGCACGGGCTATGTAGCGTATAGCCGCCAATTGCTGCATGCACTTGCGCTCGATGCCGTTGGCGATAGCGGCGCGCGGGCGGCACTGATCGCGGCTCTCGGGGCCGGCAAACTGCCTTTCCAGAAAGGCACCGCCGAACTGGGGCTGGCGCTGCATCTGGAACGGGCGAAGGCGCTCGACCTCGTCTTTGCTGCCGGTTCGCCGATCCGCGATCCCGAAATCCGCGAGATACTGATCCGCTATGCCGCCGGGCCGGGCCTGTTGCGGGCACGGGCCGCAGATCGCAATGCCCCGACGACCGAGCGCAATGTCGCGACCTACGCTTTGCTCTACAAGCAATTGACGCGCGGCGACTATGCAGGCTTTGTCAAGGATAGCGAGCTGGTTCCGGCCAATGCGAAACGCATTGCCGCTGATGACTATGAAACGCCCCGTTTCACCGAAGTCGCCGTTTTCAACTGGGCAGGCTCACGCGATTTCGCCTGTCCTTCGATCAGGGCTACCGCAACCACTCTCGCCGCCAATGCGCGAGATCCGCGCAGCCAGCTTTGTCTGGGCGAATTCATCCGCACCAACGGCATGGACCCCTATTTTTACGGCATCACCGAATATCTGGATTCGCCACGCAACAAGGATGAACTGGGCGGCGCCTCCAACCCATTCCCGGGCAAGCGCTTCTCGCGTCTGGATGCCTATAAGGCGATCATTGCCAATCCGGCCGCGGGGGCCGAGAACCGAGCCTATGCCTTACACCGCGCAATCCGTTGCTATGCGCCAAGCGGGATAAATGGCTGTGACGATAGCGAGCAGCCGGTGTCGGTGCGCAAGGCCTGGTTCCAGCAATTGAAGCGCGAATTTCCGACCTCTCCCTGGGCAAAAAACCTGAACCTGTATTGGTGATCCGATGATGCGCCTTTTGGCGCTGCTCGCGCTGCTGTTTCTGGCTGGTTGTGACCGGGCAGAGCAGGGGCGCGTTGATGCACAGGCCTATGACTCCTTCTGGCTTTGGGCAGGGGTTGAGCCGCAGCCGGTGCTCGACAAGGCGAAGGCGATTTATATCCTCGCCGCTGAAATCAAGGGCGGGCCTCGAGGTCAGTATGTTGATCTGCGTCCGGCAGTCCCCCAAGTACAGCATGCGCAGGTCTGGATCGTCTATCGTGTCGAGACGCTGGCGTGGGACGAGAATGTCCTGCCGCGTATCCGGCGCGACATCGAAGGCTGGAAAGCCAAGGGAAACCCGATCGCAGGCATCCAGATCGATTTCGACGCCGCGACGCGCGGGCTGCCCGGCTATGCCGACTTTTTGCGAAAGTTCCGCGGCGACCTACCGCCCGGAACGCGCCTGTCGGTCACCGGCCTGCTCGACTGGAGCAGCGGGGGCGATAGCCCGGCGCTCAATGCGCTGGCCGGAACAGTCGATGAGGTTGTGCTGCAAACCTATCAGGGGCGGCACACCATTCCCGGCTACAAGGCCTATCTGCGCCAGCTGGAGCGGGTAAATCTGCCCTTCAAAATCGGCCTTTTGCAGCATGGCGAATGGCAAGCCCCGCCCGGCCTTGCACGCAATCCGAACTTCAGGGGCTATGTGGTTTTCCTGGTAAATCCAAAACCATGACGGTTCATCCCCCTCCCGTTTACGGGAGGGGTTAGGGGAGGGGGCGAGCGAAGCGAGCTTGGTGCGTTGTCAGGCCCTCCCCCGGCCCCTCCCGCATGCGGGAGGGGAGATTTCATACAGGTCTTGCACATACGAGCTTGAGCGGTAAAGGCGATCCATCTCCCGGCAACAGAGGCAATGCCATGACCGTCACCATCCGCGAAAACGACATCATCGAAAGCGTCGCCGACGCGCTGCAATATATCAGCTACTTCCACCCGATGGATTATATCCGCGCGCTGGGTGAGGCCTATGAGAAAGAGCAGGGCCCGGCCGCCAAGGATGCGATCGCGCAGATCCTGACCAACAGCCGCATGTGTGCAGAGGGGCATCGCCCGATCTGCCAGGATACCGGGATTGTCACCGTGATCGTCAAATGGGGCCAGCAATGCGTGCTCGATAGCCATCGGTCCTTGCAGGAAGTGATCGATGAGGGCGTGCGCCGCGCATACCTTCACCCCGAAAACAAGCTGCGTGCGTCGATCCTCGCCGATCCTGCCTTCACCCGCGTAAACACGCGCGACAACACCCCCTCGGTGGTCCATCTCGAAATGGTGCCGGGCGACAAGGTGTCTTTCGATGTCGCGGCCAAGGGTGGCGGCAGCGAGAACAAGACCAAGTTCAAAATGATGAACCCGTCGGACAGCATCGTTGATTGGGTGCTCGAAATGGTGCCGCAAATGGGCGCGGGCTGGTGCCCGCCGGGGATGCTCGGCATCGGCATTGGCGGCACGGCGGAAAAGGCGATGGTGCTCGCCAAGGAAAGCCTGATGGGCGCGATCGACATGGCGCAATTGAAGGCACGCGGGCCGCAGAATGATATCGAGCGGTTGCGCATCGAGATTTTCGACAAGGTCAACGCGCTTGGCATCGGCGCTCAGGGGCTGGGCGGGCTTGCGACGATCCTTGACGTCAAGATCATGGACTATCCGACGCATGCGGCTTCAAAGCCCGTCGCGATGATCCCCAATTGCGCTGCCACGCGCCACGCGCATTTCACGCTTAAGGGCGAAGGGGCGGTGTTCCTCGAAGCACCCAAGCTTGACGAATGGCCCAAGGTTGAATGGACCCCCGACAGCGCGGCGAAGCGCGTGAACCTTGATGAATTGACTCCCGAAGTCGTTGCCGGCTGGAAGGCGGGCGACCGCCTGCTTTTGAACGGCAAGATGCTCACCGGCCGCGACGCCGCGCACAAGCGCATCGCCGATATGCTCGCAAAGGGAGAGGAACTGCCCGTCAGCTTCAAGGGGCGGATGATCTATTATGTCGGCCCGGTCGATCCGGTGGGGGAGGAAATTGTCGGCCCCGCAGGCCCCACCACCGCAACCCGCATGGACAAATTCATGGACATGATGCTCGAACAGGGCCTGCTCGGCTGCGTCGGCAAGGCCGAACGCGGCCCCGCGGCAACGCAAGCCATTGCCAAGCACAAGTCAGCCTATCTGATGGCGGTCGGCGGCGCGGCCTATCTCGTCGCCCGCGCGATCAAGGGCAGCAAAGTCGTCGGCTTTGAAGATCTGGGCATGGAGGCGATCTACGAATTCGAGGTGCAGGACTTCCCGGTGACCGTCGCGGTCGATTCCACGGGCGAAAATGTCCACACCAGCGCGCCGCTCGTCTGGAAGAAAAAGATTGCCGAGGAAGGATTGTTAGAAGGCGTATGATTTTGCGAACAAAGGCCTTGCCCATTTGCCTACTTGCCGCCAGCGCGTTTGTGAGCGGTTGTAACGGAACAGGAGCGACCGCAATCGGTTCGATGACAGTTTTCCTGCTGGAAGGTTCGGTAGACGAACTGGCCCGGTGTAAGGCAGCATTTGCTGGAGAAAGCCGCAAAATCTACGTCGGTGCAGATGGGGCGAACTGGATTTGGGTAAAAGATGCCAAAGGCATGCTCAGCCATTATTGCCGCAATGAAAGCGACGGCGCGATTTCTGCATGGACGGAAGCTTCCGGAACCGACCGCGCCACTCATCAGCTGAAATTTGAATCGGATGACCTTCCCGTTGAATTTCAGCCCATCGCGAGCAAGCCTTAAGAACCGGGACTGAGGAGAAACCCAATGCCAGCCATCATCCTGCACCATTATGAGGCCTCTCCCTTTGCGGAGATGATCCGCGTCGCGCTCGGAATGAAGGGGCTGCGCTGGCATTCGGTGATCATTCCCAACATGATGCCCAAACCCGATCTGGTCGAGCTGACCGGCGGCTATGCGCGCACTCCGGTGCTGCAGATTGATGCCGAGATATATTGCGATACCGCTGCAATTCTCGATGCGCTCGAAGCGCTGCAACCGGCCCCCAGTTTCTATCCGGCCCCGATGGGCAGCCTGCACCGCATGATTGCCGGCTGGACCGGCGCGGCACAGTTCGGCGCGCATGTGGGCGCGGCGATGCGCAACATTCCGCCGGATGTGCTTGGCCCCGGTTTCGCAGAAGACCGCAAGCGGCGCTTTGTCGGGTTCGATTTTGACAAGATGCCCATTTATGCGCCGCACCTTGAAACACAGGCACTGGTCGCGGCGGATTGGCTCGAGGCAGCACTGGCGGATGGCCGTAGCTATATCGGTGGAGAAGCGCCGGGGCATGGTGATCTCGGGCTCTACATGAATGTCTGGTTCCTTGTCGCGATGCCCTTTGCCAAGGAATTTGCCGATGGCGTGTTTTCGCGCCCTATGCTGTCGGCCTGGTTCGAGCGCATCCGTTCAATCGGCCATGGCGATGTCGTCGAATCAACGGCCGAGGAAGCGATCCGGATCGCCGCGGCCAGCTTGCCCGCAGAAATTGCAGGTCCTGTCGACGCAGGGCAGCATGTGGGGCAAGCCGTCCGTATTCAGACCGAAACCTCGGGCGACGAACCCGTTGCGGGGCAGCTGCTGCGTTGTGGTTCGGGCGGGATTTCCATTCGCCGCGAAAGCGCCAAGGCAGGTCCGCTCAACGTCCATTTCCCGCGCCTCGGCCAGATTGTTGTCGCTGGCTAGCTAATCAGCCGCAGCGGCCCGCTCCGCCGCCAGCCGCGCATAATAGAGCTGCACGTCATATTCCTCATCGCCGTCATAGCGCGGGGCATAGCGGGCGAAGGCCGCTTCCAGTTCGTCGATCCGCTCGCGCAGCCGCACGACATTATAGGCGTGCGCGACCAGATAATATTCCCCGGCCTGCATCTGTTGGAAGATGATCCCGGCGAAGCGGTCGGCATCCATGCCGTTGTGGCGTGACAGTGGGGTTGCAACCCAGCCAGGGATGATGACGCCGGGGGTGATATGCGCCAGTTCGGGCTTGTTCGCGATTTCGCGGCGTAGCACGTCCATCAGGCCGAACAGCGCATGCTTGCCCGATACATAGGCCCCGCCGCCCGAGGGCAGCGCATTGAACAGCGCGTTTTCCGAAGCCGTGGCGTAAATTGCGGCGGGCAGGCCGTCGGCGCGATAGCGTTTTCCGAAAGTCTGGATGCCATGCCACACCCCCCAGAAATTCACTTCATACAGCGCGCGCGCCTCCGCAAGATCCGTATTCAATATGCCGCCGCGTGGTCCGCCCAGCCCGGCATTGTTGACGATGATGTCGCCGCGACCATTCTCGGCCCAGGCGAAATCGGCAAGTGCCTCTACAGCGGCGGCGTCCGCCACGTCGCCTGCGAAATATTTGGCATCGATGCCCTGTGTCTTGAGCGCCTCGACCGCTTCGCGCAGCATTTCCTCGCGTGGTTCAAACAGGATGATCCGCGCGCCAGCCGCCCCCATCTGTTTGGCCAGCGCCAAGCCTATTCCGGTTGCACCGCCGGTAATGACCGCTGTCTTACCTGCAAATTCCATCGCTGCTCTCCCTCTGCGCTGACTTGTCTTGGCCTGACTATGGCGTAAGACGATGTCATGAAGTCTGTAATTTTCAAAGCGGTCATTCTTCCGCCATTCGCCACCACCCAAGCCTTCGACGCATGAGCGAAAAGGGCCGGTTCCGCCAATTCCTCTCCCGCCTCGGCCCCGGTTTGGTGACCGGGGCGGCAGATGATGATCCGTCGGGTATCGGCACGCACAGCCAGGTTGGTGCCCAATTCGGCTATGGCCTCAGCTGGACCTTCCTGTTCAGCTTCCCGTTGATGGTTGCGATCCAGGAAGTGGCTGCAGAAATCGGGCGGGTGACCGGCGCAGGGATAGCGCGCAATTTGCGCCGCCATTATCCCCGCTGGCTGCTGGTGACGATGGTGTCGTTGCTGCTCATCGCCAATATAATCAACCTCGGTGCAGACCTTGCGGCTATGGGTGCGGCGGTCGAGCTTTTGATCGGCGGCCCCATCGGGCTTTACACGCTCTTGTTCGGTGTGGTGTGCGTCGCCGCTGAAATCTGGCTGCCCTACGAACGTTATGCTGCGATCCTCAAATGGACGACGCTTTCGCTCTTTGCCTATGTCGCGGTTGTGATGGTAGCGCAGGTGCCCTGGGGTGAGGCGCTGACCTCGCTGATCGTGCCGCAGATAGAATGGTCGGGGGCTTACGCAACCGCAGTCGTCGCCGTATTGGGAACCACCATCAGCCCCTATCTGTTTTTCTGGCAAGCCGGACAGGAAATTGAGGAGCAGAAGCGCCACCATGTGAAGCCGCTGTTTATGACACCCAAAGAAGCCGGCCCCGAACTGACACGCATCCGCATCGATACGCTGACCGGCATGGCCTTCAGCTCGATTGTATCGCTGGCGATCGTGTTCGCGACCGCAGCAACGCTGCATGCCAATGGCGTTCGCGATATCGAAACCTCTGCACAGGCGGCAGAGGCTCTCCGGCCGATTGCGGGCGATCTTGCCTTCGCCCTGTTTGCCATCGGAATCATTGGCACCGGCATGTTGGCGGTGCCGGTGCTGGCCGGTTCGGCGGCCTATGCGGTCACCGAGATGTTTGGTCTGAAAGGCAGCCTCGATGCCAAGCCGCGCAAGGCCAAGCTGTTTTATGGCACCATAGCGATTACCACGATGCTGGGCGTCAGCCTGCAATATATCGGCATTGATCCGGCCAAGGCGCTCTATTGGGCGGCAGTGGTCAACGGTGTGCTCGCCGCGCCGCTGATGGCGGTGATGATGCTGATCGCGCGCAACCGGCGGGCGATGCACAGCCTGACGCTCAGCACACGGGCCACTATCACCGGCTGGATTGCTACCGCCGTGATGGCAGTGGCGACGATCGTCTTTTTCGCCACCCTATGATCTGGCTCCCCGCGACCCTCCTTGCCGCATTGTTCCAGGCGTGGCGCACCGCGGTGCAGCAACGGGTGCGGGCGGAGCTTTCTGTGAATGCGGCGGGGCTTGTGCGCTATCTCTATGGCCTGCCGGTTGGAATGGTGTTGCTGGCGCTGTATCTGGGGTGGAGGGGAAGCCACCTTCCCGACCTCCATTTGCCCTTCATCCTTTATTGCGCAGCCGCCGGTTTTGCCCAGATCATCGGCACCAATCTTCTGCTGATGGCCTTTGGCTATCGCAACTATGTCGCGGGCACCGCCTTTGCCAAGACAGAGGCGATGCAGGGTGCGCTGCTTGCCTTCCTGCTTTTGGGTGAGACTTTGAGCTGGCTGACGATAGGCGGGATAGCGGTGGGCGTTGCGGGCGTGATGATCGTGGCTGCGGGTGGGCAGCGATTGCGCCTTGCCGACATTGTCCAACCCGCTGCGCTGTGTGGATTGGGGGCAGGATTGGGTTTCACGATGACTTCGATATTCGTCAAATCAGCTTCGCTCGAATTGGCAACCAGTGACAAGCTGCTTGCCGCACTGGTCGCGCTGGTGGTGGTGCAGGCATGGCAGACGCTGATGCAGGGCAGCTATGTGGCCTGGCGCGAGCGCGAGCAATTGCCGCGCGTTTTTGCGACATGGCGCACATCGGGGCAGGTCGGGTTACTCGCGGCGCTGGGTTCGGCCTGCTGGTTTACTGGCTTTGCTACCGCACCGGTTGCGCTGGTGCGCGCGGTCGGGCAGGTCGAGGTGATCCTGACGCTCGGTTTCAGCCGCTTCTACTTGCGCGAAGCACGCAAGCCCGGCGAGGCGACCGGGCTTTTGCTGGTGGGCGCGGGGGTTGTCCTCGCGCTTCTTGGCGGGCTTTAGCTGGCGACGAAGTCGAGCAGGGCCTGCTCATAGCGGTCGACACCGGCCCGGCGTGCGATTTCATGATCGAGCCACCCCTTTTCTGGAGCCGTTATCTCTTCTGCAGCTTCGGCCTCGGCATCATAATCACGCGGCGCATCGGGTGAACGGAAAATCTCGGCCAATCCTGCTGTCAGGTCAAGACTGCCCATTCGCCGGAAGAAGCCGCCGATGCTCGGCGAGCTGCTGCGCATGAAGCCTTCCAACTGCTCGGCACGCTCGCGGGTCAGCGGAGAATAGGCCGAAAATCCCTGTAGGTGGTTGGCAACACCCTGCACGAACAGCTTCTCCCATTCAGCCGCATTGTCGCTGTCAAGGCACGCATCCTTGATGCGGAACAGCATATCGGCCTCTTCGCGGCTAACGATTGCCGGGCCATGGCCGCCTGATGCGAAGATCAGGCGTCGCAACAGGCTTGCCTCTGCAGCTGTGACGGTGTTGCGCGCGGCCGCACCTGTGCGTGTCGGGCCTTCACCCGATATGATGATTTTCTCTATCTGGTCGAGGGCATAGAATTTCAGGACATTGGGAAGATCAATCGCCTTTTCGGCAAGTTTGACCAGCAGTTCGAGCTCGGCCGAGCTTTCAACAACACCGTCCTTGTCGATTTCCTCGATAACCCATAGCGCATCCTTTTCGCTCACATATCCTTTGGGATCGCTGCCATCGATGACATAGCCGCAGACGGCTTCGGTGAAGAAGCTGATCCATTCGGGGTCTTTGGACTTTGCGTGCGAATTGAGTTCGAACAGTGCCTGCGCTTCGCGCTGCGACAGAATTCCGTCACCCCATGCCCATTGGCGCAGGGCCAATGTGTCGGTTGCGGTGATTTCCCCGCCCGCGCGGACGGCAGCTGCAAATTGATCGAACTGGAACGTCATGGCTATTCCTTACGCCTCCTGCCAACGGGCAATAGGCCAAAAGTCATAGCTGTAAGCGGTTAACCGCTGGTTACCTGCCTAGCGTTCAGTTTTGTGGCGGCGGCGCGCCCTGGCCAGCAGCCTCCGCAGCCTTCTGCATCTGCTCCTGCTGCTTTTTCATTTCCGCCTCAAACTGTTCGCGCGGCACGAAATCCTGCAATTCGACGTCGAACATCAGCACGCTGCCACCGGGGATGGCGACTTCGCCGGTTTTCTGGTCGGGCACATCTTCCAGGCCATAGCCCAGCTCGCTCGGAATCCAGATCTTGTACTTGCCGCCCCGCTGCATCAGCTTCAGCGCTTCGGTAAAGCCGGGAATGCCGCCTGAAACGGGGAAGGGACCCGATGCAGGCTCTTGAAACACCTTGCCGTCGCGCAATGTGCCGGTGATCGAAATCATCGCGACATCATTATCGGTTGGCGGCTTGCCCTCGCCACCCCGGATTGTCTGAATTTGCAGGCCAGACTTTGTCACTGTAACGCCAGCTTCGTCGGCGTTATCAGCGAGAAATTGTTCATCGGTTGCATATTTGCCCCGAATATCGTCTGTACCCCACCATGCAAGCCCTGCACCGGCCAATGCAACGACAGCGATACCGGCCCAGAATTTGGGGATTGATCCCTTTTTGATCGGCTGGATCGGAACTGTGGTTACGGACATGGTTGTTTCCCTATTTCGTTCGACGGTCGGTTACGGCCCGGCGCCTTGCCTGTCAAATCAACGGGCCCTCATAACGGCTTTACGGGCAAAAAAAAGAGCGTCCCGAAGGACGCTCCGTTTCAGCCTATCGGCAACGGCACTTATTTGTTGCCGTCGCGCTCCGCAGCCTTGCGTTCCATCTTGCGTGCACGGCGGATAGCAGCTGCCTTTTCGCGTGCGCGCTTTTCCGACGGCTTTTCATAGTGGCGGCGCATCTTCATTTCGCGGTAGACGCCTTCGCGCTGCAATTTCTTCTTCAGGGCACGCAGCGCCTGGTCCACATTATTCTCGCGAACGATAATCTGCATAAAAAATCCACACTCCGAACTCTTTGCGCAGTCGAATCGATTGGCGGGACGAAAACCCGCAGAAAGACTGCCAAAAACGAAAATCGCCGCGCAACAAAGGCGGCGAACCGAGCGGCCCTTTATACCCGAAGCGTGCGATTGACAAGAGGAAATGCCGTTTTCCTGCGGGTTGCACCCTGTTGACCAAACGACCGGCACATCAACTAATGCGGCTGGACCTGTTTGCAAAGCTGGTTTAGCGACCGCAAGCAATGACCAAGCTGACCGTCAACGACCGCCCGGTCGAATATCGCATGGATCCGGAAACCCCTCTGCTTTGGGCGTTGCGTGACGCATCCAACCTGACGGGCACCAAGTTCGGCTGCGGACAAGGTGATTGCGGATCGTGCATTGTCGACATTGATGGCGAAGCGCTGCGTTCCTGCCTCGTCACTCTGGCAGAGGCCGAAGGCCGCTTTGTTACGACCATCGAGAAGCTTTCGGTTGATCGCAGTCACCCCCTGCAACAGGCGTTCATGGCGGCCGGTGCGGTTCAGTGCGGATTTTGCACGCCGGGGATGATCATGGCGGCCGCAGTGTTGCTGAAAAAGAACCCGAGCCCGACCGACGAGCAGATCGATGCGGCGATTACCAATATCTGCCGCTGCGGCGTGTATCCACGTTTGCGCGATGCCATCCAGCGCGCTGCCCGCGTGATGCGCGGCGAGGCCCGCCTGTCCGTCGCACCGCCGCCTGGTATCAATCCGGAAGATGCCGCCGCCGCCGTCCCGGCACTACGCACGAAAAAGGATTGATTCGCTGGCTTGACTTGGTGTGTTATGAATATAATTCACCAATTGTTCAGATGGCAAATCTAGTCTGAGCTTTTATTTGATAATTCGGGGTTTTTCATGACCATGCTTCGTACCGCAATGGGCCTTTCGCTGGCCGTTTCCGCTTTGGCCCTCCCGGGCGCTGCTTTCGCCGGAACCTGTGAGGATACTTTCACCAAGAAGGGTAGCGAGATTAGCGGCATCCGCTTCATCGCGACGACCACTGTTCCCGACATGTCACCCAAGATCGCCATCCAGCAGTTGCGCGGCATTGTTGCTGCCAAGGGCTATGACATCATGGCGGAGGAAGCCGAATATGGCTCAATGTTGATCGAACAGCCGATGACGGGCAAGGCACGCGCCTTTCCGATCGAGATTACCGCAACGCAGGCTGCTGGCATGGGTACCGTGGTTATGGAGGCAAAACTGCGCGCCGGGATGTCGGTCAAAAAGGAACTGGCGATGCCTGAAATGTGCGGCATCCTGAACCAGCTCAAGGGCGGCAAGGCCGGCATCGCTGCGGCAAAGGCAGGTGCAGGCGCGACCACCGTTCAGGCAGCGCCCGTCGCGATGAGCGCGCTGGCGTTTTCGCACCAGGTTTCAAAGGATACCGAACGCAATGCCGGTAACGTGCTGACACGCTATAAGGGCAAGCAGTTCACGATTGATGGTACCGTCAGCTATGTGACCAAGGACCCGAATGGCAACCGTATTGGTTATGAAGTGCCCAATCCGTGGGAAGAAGTGCTCCGCCTGCCTAACACTGCACCCTTCAAGACCGACATTGTATGTTACATGGCACCGGGCACTGCAGCTTACACTGCGCAACTAAAGCCCAAAAAATCGATCAAGCTGACCGGCACAGTCGAGGATTTCGACGAATATAAGCATGTAATTTGGCTGAAGGATTGTCGTCCCGCTGCCAAATGATCGGGATCGCTATCCGGCGATCGCCAATGCCATGGTCAAAAAGCCCAGTCCGACGGAAAGATGGATGCGCAGGCGCAACCAACCGTCGGGCAGGGTTATGTGCTTGCCGATAGCCCGATCCACCAGTGGCGAAAGTAAGAGCCCGAACGCCAGAACGGCAAGCGAGGGGCCGGGCCAGTCCCACCCCCATGTCTAGGGCAGATAGGATGCCAGCGCGATCAGGCTTGGTGCGACCGCGACCGGATATAGCCAGCGCGGCGGTTGGCTAGCGTTGAGCGCCAGCCCCCACCACGCCCCGCCGAGAAAGCTGAAAATCAGCGCGGCATAACCATAGCCGCCCGCCATCGCGATCCAGCGCAGCGAATCATCGTCCAGCAGCAATGCCACCGCCAGCAATTGCGGCAGCAAACCGGCATAGCCCAGCCATTTGACGGACGAGGGAATAAGAGGGATGGGATTTGTCATACCGCCTGCAATAACCGCCATCGCACCGGCGAAAAACACGTCCATATGCCTGTAGTGCCGCGGCCGGAGTGAGTGGCTAGGGGCGCTGCATGGCGAAGACGCTCATCCTTATCCTGGGGGACCAACTGACACCCGCCCTGTCCTCGCTGTGCGGCGTGGACCGCGGCGAGACGGTCGTGCTGATGGCCGAGGTTATGGGCGAGGCAAGCTATGTTCGCCATCACAAGAAGAAGATCGCCTTCCTCTTTTCTGCCATGCGCCATTTCGCCGAAGAGTTGCGCTCGGCAGGATGGCAGGTCGATTATGTCCGGCTGGATGATGCGGAGAACAGTGGCACGTTGACGGGCGAAGTGCAGCTTGCAGCCGGGCGGCATGCTGCCAGCCATATTCGTGTAACGGAACCCGGCGAATGGCGCGTGCTGCACGATTTGCAGGCGCTCGATACCGCTCTCGATATCGAAATCCTGCCCGACGACCGTTTCATCGCTATCCATTCCGATTTTGAGAGCTGGGCCGAGGGGCGCAAGGCGCTGCGCATGGAGTATTTCTACCGCGAGATGCGCCGCAAGACCGGGCTGCTGATGGACGGTGAGCAGCCGGAAGGCGGCCAGTGGAATTTCGACCATGACAACCGCAAGCCTGCAGCACGCGACCTTTTGATGCCGCAGCCGTTGCGCTTCGTGCCAGATGAAATAACCCGCGAGGTGCTTTATATGGTCGGGGCACGCTTTACCGACCATTTCGGCACGCTCGAACCCTTCTGGTTTGCCACCACCCGCGCCGATGCCGAGGCGACATTCGCGCATTTCCTGAAGACCGCATTGCCGCATTTCGGCGATTACCAGGATGCGATGCTGGCGGGGGAGAAATTCCTCTATCATGCGGTGGTCTCGCTCTACCTCAATTGCGGCCTCCTCGATCCGCTCGAAATGTGCCGCGCGGTTGAGGCCGAATATCGTGAAGGCCGCGCCCCCCTCAACGCGGCGGAAGGGTTCATCCGCCAAATCATCGGCTGGCGCGAATATGTGCGCGGCATCTATTGGCGCGAGGGGCCGGATT
>CAYRDQ010000031.1:0-27499 GCA_964423155.1 uncultured Sphingorhabdus sp. | reverse complement strand
CACGACATGTCCCTTATTGCATCGGGGAAAATAAACATCAGGGCTTTTAGGGTAATTAACATCAATGTCAATAGTGAAATTCCCGGTAAAGGGTGAAGCTATCGCGCGTCGTCGTTTGTCGCCAGAGGCCAGTCGCCTCGCGGCGCTCGAAGCCGCGCGCGAAATCCTGATCGAGGCCGGCCCGCAAGCCGTGACATTGAAGGCAGTGGGTGCGCGCATCGGTCGAACCCATGCCAACCTGCTGCACCATTTCGGATCGGCTTCCGGGTTGCAGCGCGAATTGGCCGCACATCATGCCGAGAGCATCTGTGCCGAAATTGCGGAACAGATCCATCGTTTCCGTGGCGGCGACATCGGTCCGCGCGACCTGGTCGACATGATATTTGATCATTTCGACAAGGCCGGTGCAGGCGCCCTTGCCGCTTGGATGCTGCTCAGCGGCAATGAAGACGCGCTGAACCCCGTTGTCGAAGCGATTCACAATCTTGTCGATGAGGTAGGCGAAGGTGGGCACGAGGATGGTAACCTGCACAAGCTGACGATGGAACTCGTGCTGCTCGCGCTGGGCGACTCGCTGCTTGGTGGCCCCTTGTCGTCATCGCTGGGTCTGGCCCGTGGTGCGGGGCGTGAGATTGCGGCGGAGCGTCTCGCCCAGTCCTTTGCCGCATGGCAGGCCCGCCAGTTGCAACAATAAGGCTTGGCAAGCGCAATCGGCGTTTCCTATATTCGAAGACTGGAGCGGGGCCGTAGCTCAGTTGGTAGAGCGCGTCGTTCGCAATGACGAGGTCAGGGGTTCGATTCCCCTCGGCTCCACCAGTTCTTTCCCGGGCGACTGCCCTAGCGATCTTCCTGCAGCCAAAGTCAGCCTTCAAAGAGATGTTTGCGGGTTTCCTCATTTTCGCGACGCCAGATAACATTGTCGATGAAGTAATGATGGATGTTCACGGATACCCAGATGCTGAACAGATATAGATTGATGCCAAACAGACTGCGGTCATAGCTTGCATTCCGGTCAAGCCAGCCGGGTATCATCCAGAAAATGGCGATACCCAGCGCCATTCCTGTCAATATGAACAGCGTCATTCGAAGCGGATGACTGGTGTGGAAAAGATCAAGGATGCCGATGCCCTTCGCCTCGCGGACCAGCGGTAACCGGCTTTGTTCCCTGTTCGACTGGAAACGATAGACTACTGCAAGATACTGGATCGAATGCAGCGCCGGCGCAACCAATGCCCAAAGGGGGTCGATCCACACGAACAAGAGCCACAGATAAAGTGAAGTGAAATAAGCGACGCAGCCATTTGATGGCAGTCGGTTGCCTGCGGCTCCCCGCCGTATCAGCATGATGACGACCAACAGGGTTGTCGCTGCGACGATCAGTGCAGCAATCCAAACCAGCTGGATCGGAACATTGAAGCTGTAATATTCAATGCCCCACAGTTCGCGTTGCGTCTTAGCGGTGTTGAGGAAGAGCCACGCTGCCGTCCAGACTGCGTAGCTGTTGACCAGAAGCAGCCTCTTCTCAGTCCCGCTGAAGAAGATGCGTTTCAACGCGGCATCGACCATCAGCAAGCCATAGCCCTGCTTGACATAATGCCAGCCGACCAGCAGCGCCATAATGTTGGCCCCAGCAGCGACCCATTGCAGATTCAGGGCAGCGATTCCGAAAGCGAAATAGCCGAACAGAATGACGGGAACGACGATGCCTGCGAGAATATACCGGCTGCGCATTGCAGAGACGACGTTGCTCGACGTAAGCTGACGGCCAAATTGCCGGTAAAATATTTGATAAGAATGCGCAAAATGCGGATGATTGATGAAATTGGCCAATATCAGCGTGAAAAATGCAAACCGACCCTTTAGCTCGTCGGCCGGAAGAAAGGCGAGAAGCGGAAACAGCAGCAGCGATAATCCGCCGAGCAAAAAGAAGTCAGCCGTCGGTCCATACAGGTAACGCGGGCGTACATATGGAAGAATGCTCGCAGCCGAGCCCGCTGCTGTTGTCTTTGCAAGACTAGCTGCCACAATCCCGTCTCCCCCGTTGGCAAACCTGCACTTCGGGGAAGGAATATGCCAGCTTTATTTGGGTAATAGCCGGCTATTCTGGCGGAGGCTTTGAAGGCCTTTTCTCAGGCCGCGCGGCGCATATTTTCGTTGAGCCAAGCGCGGGCCAGCTTTTGGGCTTCGGCGATTTCCCGGGCGGTCATCTCGTCGGAAATCTCGGCGCGGCAATAGGCGGCCTCTTCATTGCCGTTGAGCGCTGCCAGATTGAACCATTTATGTGCTTCGACCAGATCGACATCGATACCGCCACTACCAGTCGAATAGGCGACGCCCAGATCGAATAACGCGTTGGCGCTACCCCGTGCTGCGTCCGCAATCCGGCTTTCCATTAAAAAGGTCGCACTTTTCAGGCTGTTTGCCATGATGAATTCCCCTCTGTTGCAAGGGGAGTGTTCGCCCGAACGTGGCTAATAAATGGTTAACGTGAATCGAACTTTTTTAATCCGCTGTGGAGGAAGGTTATTCCACTGCCAGATTATCGATGAGCCGCGTCTTGCCGATTTTGGCCGCAGCCAGCAAGCGTAACGGCCTTCCTGTTAACGCTGTAACCGGAGCCAGCGTCTGCGCATCGGCGAGAGCAAAATAGTCCACATTGAAAAAACCGGAGGCCAAAATAGCCTTTTGCGCCTCAGCAAGAATCACTGCAATTTCGCCCCCGGAAAGAATGGCTTCTCGGGCTTTTTGCAATGCATGCGGGAGAGCCAACGCCGCTTTGCGTTCCTCCGCCGAAAGATACGCGTTGCGCGATGACAGCGCGAGGCCATCGGTATCACGAACGATAGGGACGCCGACGATTTCGACATTGATGTCGAGATCGCGGACGAACTGGCGGATCACGGCCAGTTGCTGGAAATCCTTTTCGCCAAAACAGGCAATATCGGGTTCGACCTGGTTGAACAATTTGGTGACGACCAACGCCACGCCGTCAAAATGCCCGGGTCGCGCTCCTCCGCAATAGCCGCTGCTTGGGCCCTCGACATGGATGTGGGTGGCGCGGCCCTCGCGATAAACCTCGTTGACAGGCGGCGCCCAGAGCAAATCAACCCCCGCAGCACGCAATTTGGCCGAATCTTCCTCCAGCATGCGGGGATAGGCGTCGAGATCCTCGTTAGGGCCGAATTGCGTCGGGTTGACGAAGATCGAAACCGCGACGGCATCGGCGCGTCGCTTTGCCTCTTTGACCAGTTCAAGATGCCCGGCGTGGAGTGCGCCCATGGTTGGAACCAGTGCCAGCGACTTATCCGCAGCTTTTATCGCTTGGGTGGCGGCGCGGAGCTCGGTTAACCTATTGATGGTTTGCACGTCATTTGGGCCTTGGTTATGGCAGGTCATCGCATACAGCGCCGCACACCGGGCTGTGCAAGACGAATTTCGAAATCAGGGGTAAAGCCGGTACATGGCCAAGGCACATCATATTGTTTTTGCAAATGAAAAGGGTGGAACGGGGAAGTCGACCACGGCCATCCATGTTGCCATCGGGCTTGCCTCGCGCGGTGCCCGCGTTGCTTGTCTCGATCTCGATTCGCGCCAGCGGACGCTTTTTCGCTATCTCGAAAACCGCCGTGATACGATGGCGCGCCGCGATATCGATTTGCCGCTGCCCGTGTTTGACGTATTCGAACAGGAATCGCAGGCGCGTCTGGAGGAGCAGATCGCGAAGCTGGAGGCCGACAGCGATTTTCTGATCTTCGACACGCCGGGTCGCGATGACGAATATGCGCGCTTCGTCGCCACTCGGGCGAATACTTTGGTTACCCCGATCAACGACAGCTTCATCGATTTCGACCTGATGGGCCGCGTCGATGCAGAGAATTTCAAGGTGAAGAAGCTGAGCTTCTATGCCGAGCTGATGTGGGAGGCGCGCATGGCGCGTGCCCGCGCCGACGGTGCGACCATCGATTGGGTGGTGCTGCGCAACCGCCTGCACAATATGGAGGCGCGCAACCAGCAGCGCATGACCGATGCGATTGCCGAGCTGTCAAAACGGGCGGGTTTCCGCGTGGTGCCTGGGCTCAACGAACGCGTCATCTATCGTGAACTCTTCCCGTCGGGACTGACGCTGGTCGACAAGGGCCACCTCGGCCATCTGGGTACCGCGCATATCATCGCGCGGCAGGAACTGCGCGAAATGGTCTCGGCGCTCGCGCTTCCCGAATTTGCGCAGCCGCAGTTGGTCTGATGCTTTTGCTCTTCCTCCTCGTTGCTGCCGGAATTGGCTGGGGGCTCTGGTCGGGGAAGCTGATGCCCAAACAATTGTTGCCATTGGCGCTGGTGATAGCTGGTGCCGTGCTATCGCTACGGGGGGCATGGCTGCTGGGGCTTCCGGCCATCGGTGTCGGTGTTTTCTGGTTTCGCGGGATGACGCTGCGCCTGTCGCGTTTGCGCCACATACCCAGCAATGAATATGAACTGGCCGCCGCACGCTGGCTGCTCGGTGTTTCGGCGAATGACGATGCCGAGAAGATCAGGGCGCGCCACAAAGAGCTGGTGAGCAAGAGTGATCCGGAACGCGACGATGAAGAAGAGCGCAAACGTAAATTGAACGAAGCACGCGACCTTTTGCTGGATGATTTGAAAAGGAAAAAGGGTTAGGGGGCTTCCGCATACATTTAAACCGGAGTTCTCCCATGCCGCACAATTTCCACCCGACCTCGCTGCGCGAATATGACATTCGCGGGATTATCGGTGAAACGCTGGGGGCAGAGGATGCCTATGCGATCGGGCGCGGCTTTGCGACCTTGCTTGGCCGCGCAGGTGGCAAGAAGGTGGCGGTTGGCTATGACGGCCGCACCAGCTCGCCGATGCTCGAAGAGGCTTTGATCCGCGGCATCAACGACAGCGGGTTGGATGCAGTCTCGGTCGGCATGGGGCCGACGCCGATGCTATATTATGCCGAGGCCGTGCTCGACGATGTTGATGGCGGCATCCAGATAACCGGCAGCCACAACCCCGCCAATTATAATGGCTTCAAGATGGTCTTCCAGGGGCGTCCCTTCTTTGGTGCGGACATCCAGAAACTTGGTGCGATGGCGGCGGCGGGCGATTGGGCCGAGGGGGCGGGTAGTGCCTCCTCGTTCGACATCATCGATCAATATGTCGCGCGCATTGCCGAGGCCGCGCCCGACAAGCCCTTCCGCATTGGCTGGGATACCGGCAACGGTGCCGCCGGGCCGGTGGTCGAGCGGCTCGTGAAGCTGCTTCCGGGCGAGCATTACACACTGTTTACCGATGTTGATGGCAGTTTTCCAAATCATCATCCCGATCCTACCGAGGAGAAGAACCTCGTCGACCTGAAGGCGCTTGTCGCCGAGAAGCAGCTCGATTTCGGACTGGCTTTTGACGGCGATGGCGACCGGATCGGTGCGATTGACGGACAGGGGCGGGTGATCTGGGGCGACCAGTTGCTGCAAATCTTTGCCGAAGATGTCCTTGCCGATGTGCCGGGGGCGGTGATTATCGCCGACGTCAAGGCGTCACAGGCGTTGTATGACCGGATCGCGGAGCTCGGCGGCAAGCCATTGATGTGGAAGACGGGGCACAGCCTGATCAAATCCAAAATGAAGGAGGTTTCCTCCCCGCTCGCCGGCGAGATGAGCGGGCATATCTTCTTCAAGCATGATTATTACGGCTTCGACGATGCGATCTATGCCGGGCTGCGGCTGATGCGCGCCTCGGCACGGCTGGGCAAGAGCGTCACCCAATTGCGCAGCGCGATGCCCGAGATGATCAACACTCCCGAAATGCGTTTTCAGGTCGACGAAAGCCGCAAATTCGCGGTGATTGACGAAGTGCTGGCGCGGCTTTCGGCCGAGGGCGCGGACGTCAACGCCACCGACGGCGCGCGGGTAAACACCGCCGACGGCTGGTGGCTGCTGCGCGCCTCGAACACGCAGGACGTGCTGGTTGCACGCGCTGAGGCTTCGTCAGAGGCGGGACTTGAGCGGCTGATGGCACAGATCGACGCGCAACTCGCGGCAAGTGGGCTGGAACGTGGGGAGACGGTGGGGCATTGAGTCAACGGCGGAAATGGGCGCTAATCGTGCTTATTGCCAGTCTGCTAATTGCAGGCGGGCTCTGGCGGGTTAGTAAAGCGCGCTGTTTTCAGCTGGTTGGAGAATTTGTTTGTCGCGTTGAGACTGACGAAAAAATTGTCGCGCTCAGCTTTGATGACGGTCCGACGCCGGAAGGTGTGGATGCCGTTCTTGCGGAGCTTGAACCCAGGGGCATCAAAGCTACCTTTTTTCTGATAGGCGACCGGATGGAAAAATGGCCGGGTCAGGGAAAGCGCTTGGCCGACATGGGGCATGAACTGGGCAATCACACCTATTCACACACTCGCATGATCGGCAAATGGCCGTCGACCTATGACGCCGAAATTGCCCGAACTGATCGGTTGTTGAAGGCTGAAGGCGCGAACACGCCAACTTTGTTTCGCCCGCCCTTTGGCAAAAGGCTGATCGGCTTGCCGCTGGCTGTGGAACGTGCCGGATATCGAACGATCATGTGGGACGTCGAGGACGATGTTGAACATCATCCCAGACCTCGCGATTATACCGACGACATCCTTCAGCGCGTCCGACCAGGCTCGATAATCCTCATGCATCCGATGTATCGCCATAATCAGACCGCTAAGGATGCGCTGCCGCTGATTCTGGAAGGGCTGAAGGCGAAAGGCTACCGCGTCGTGACGGTTGGTGAATTGCTGGCACTCCGAAGCCGCTAGGCTATATCTGGGAAATGGCCGCTGAACTGCCCAACCAAATCACCAACTGGTTCGCCCAACGCGGCTGGGCGCCACGGCGGCATCAGTTGGAGATGGTCGATGCGGCGGCAGAGGGGCGGCATGCGCTGCTGGTCGCAGCGACGGGTGCGGGGAAGACGCTGTCGGGCTTTCTGCCGACCTTAGCGGAGCTGATCTCTCCCCTCCCCGTCAGGGGAGGGGTCGGGGGTGGGGCTGCTCAAACTGAAGCAGCGTCCGACGGACAACCCCACCCCAACCCCTCCCCTGACGGGGAGGGGCTTACCACACT
Organism: uncultured Sphingorhabdus sp.; assembly: GCA_964423155.1. GTDB lineage: Bacteria > Pseudomonadota > Alphaproteobacteria > Sphingomonadales > Sphingomonadaceae > Sphingorhabdus_B. Next base: position 20,405 of record CAYRDQ010000031.1, on the reverse strand, counting down.
CCACACCCTCTACATCTCCCCGCTGAAGGCGTTAGCGGTCGATGTGCGGCGGAACCTCCTCATGCCGGTTGAGGAGATGGGGCTCCCCATCCGCATCGAAACCCGCACCGGCGATACGCCGTCGGAGCGAAAGGCGCGGCAGCGGGTGCGGCCGCCGCATATCCTTTTGACCACACCGGAGTCATTGTCGCTGCTGCTGAGCCATGAAGACAGTCTTTTGCTGTTCGCAGGGCTGAAGCGTGTAATCATCGACGAAGTCCACGCCTTCGCCAATTCAAAGCGCGGCGACCTGTTGTCGCTCAGTCTCGCGCGTCTGCAAAAGCTGTCGCCCCATATGCAGCGGGTCGGGCTATCGGCAACCATCTCCGACCCCGATGCCTATCGCGCCTGGCTCGCACCTTATGGCGAGATCGATGCGGTGCGGCTGGTCGAGGGCGAACCCGCCGCTGACCCTGACCTGCAGATATTGCTTCCCGAAGGTCGCGTTCCCTGCTCGGGGCATAGCGGGCAATATGCGGTACCGCAGCTGATCGAGGAGATTGGCAGGAACCGAACCACTTTGATCTTCTGCAACACGCGATTCCTTGCTGAATATATCTTCCAGAAATTGTGGGACGCGAACGATCCCAAATATGCGATCGGCATCCACCATGGCTCGCTGTCGGTTGAGGCGCGGCGCAAGGTGGAAGGGGCGATGGCCGCGGGCGAATTGAAGGCGCTGGTCTGCACCGCCTCGCTCGATCTGGGTGTCGACTGGGGCGATGTCGATTGCGTGATCCAGATGGGCGCGCCCAAGGGCAGCTCGCGTCTGCTGCAGCGCATCGGCCGTTCAAACCACCGTATGGATGTGCCAAGCAAGGCGCTGCTCGTCCCCGGCAATCGCTTCGAATATCTGGAGGCGCAGGCCGCGTTTGATGCGGTGGAGGAGGGCGTGCGCGATGGTGAGATCTTCCGCCCCGGTGGCTACGATGTCCTCGCCCAGCATGTGATGGCCTGCGCCTGCGCCGCGCCGTTCAGCGAGGCGGAGCTGCTCGACGAGGTGCGTTCGGCCATGCCCTATAGCGGTCTGGATGCCGCGACCTTCGGGCGGGTGATCGAATTTGTCGCGACTGGCGGCTATGCACTGAAGGCTTATGACAAATTCCGGAAACTGGTTCCTACTTCTCCCCTCCAGCCTGCGGGAGGGGCCGGGGGAGGGCCTGTAAAGGCGCAAGGCTCGCTACGCTCGCTCCCACCCCTAGCTCCTCCCGCAAGCGGGAGGGGGACTAACTGGCGCCTCGCCCACCCCAAATTTGCTGCCCAGCACCGTTTCAATGCAGGCATCATCGTTGACGCACCCATGCTCGATGTGCGTTTCCGCAATGGGCGCAATCTGGGCAAGGTAGAAGAATATTTCGCCGCTCCTTTACGCCCCGGCGACAGTTTCATCTTCGCGGGTATGGCGCTTGAGGTGGAGGCGATCCGCGATCTTGACCTCATCGTGAGGGCAGCGAAGAAAGCGGCGCAGATCCCGTCTTATATGGGCGCACGGATGCCGCTGACCACACACCTTGCCAGCCGGGTGCGCGCTTTTCTCACTGATCGGGCGGGCTGGGCGCGCTTTCCCGATGATGTGCGCGAATGGCTGGAGATGCAGGATTATCGCTCGGCGCTGCCCGAACCGGGGCAGTTGCTCGCGGAGACCTTCCCGCATGAAGGGCGCCATTATCTGGTGGTCTATCCGTTCGAGGGCTGGAACGCGCACCAGTCGCTTGGGATGCTGGTGACCAAGCGGATGGAGATGCGCGGGCTGAAGCCGATGGGCTTCGTTGCGAGCGACTATGCGCTGGGCATCTGGAGCCTGGAGGAGGTCACCGACCCCGCCTCGCTCTTTTCGTCCGACATATTGGAAGAGGAATTCGTCGACTGGGTCGAGAACAGCTACCTTTTGAAACGCGCCTTCCGCGAGGTTGCCATCATCTCGGGCCTTGTCGAACGCCAGCATCCGGGCAAGCGCAAGACCGGCAAACAGGTGACCTTCTCCACCGACCTGATCTACGATGTGCTGCGCAAATATGAACCCGGCCATCTGCTGCTCGAGGCGGCGTGGCACGATGCGCGGGCGCGGCTCACCGATGTCGGGCGGCTGGGTGATCTGCTTGACCGGGCCGAAGATACGATGCTGCATGTCCGGCTTGATCGGGTCAGCCCGATGGCGGTGCCGTTGATGGTGATGATCGGGCGCGAAAGCGTGGCGCAGGGCTCGGTCGACGACGCATTGCTGGTCGAGGCAGAGAGCCTTGCGGGCATCGCGATGACGCCATGACAAGAGCCGTTCGTCGAAAAGCTGCACCCGCGCTTGCGGGACTGCGCAAACAGGCGTAAATTGCAATGCAGAGGAGACACAGGATGCGTCTGGCTTTAATTGCTTGCGCCGCGACCGCGATTTTTGGCGTGTCGGCGGCGGCTTGGGCTTCACAATCCGACGTTTCAGCATCCGGCGGCGGCCAGGATGTTGCCGTCGTTCCGACAAGCTTTGTGCAGGAGTTTGAAGTCGATCGATCCGATCGCATGACGGTTCCCGTACGTATCAACGGCAGCGAGCCTTATCCTTTCATCGTCGATACCGGGGCCGAACGAACCGTTATCGCCAGTGATCTTGCAAAGCGGCTGTCGCTGGAGGCTGGCCCCAAGCTGGCGCTGGCTACCATTACCGGTCCGGCGACCGCCGATTCCTATCTGATCGAAAATCTGGTGATGAACACGATCAATGTTGAAATGATCGAAGCGCCGGGTCTCGAACGTGCGCATTTGGGGGCCTATGGCCTGCTGGGAATAGACAGCCTTGAAGACCATAAAGTGATGCTCGATTTTCAGGGGCAGAAAATGGATGTCCTCGCTTCACCACGCAAATCCAGGCCAGGTCGGGCGGAGGCCGGCATGATTGTAGTCAGTGCAACCCGCAAGGCGGGGCGTATGATCTTGTCCAACGCCGAAGTCGGTGGAATGAAGGTCGATATCATCCTCGATACTGGCGCGCAAAATAGCATGGGCAATTTTGCCTTGCGCGACAAGATGCGCAAACGTGATCGCCGCTATGACTATGTTCCCGTCCGCATGCGCAGCGTGACGGGTGAACAATTGATGGGCGACCACACCCAAATCCGGACGATCCGGATCGGCGGAGTCGATATCAACGACCTGCCGATAACCTTTGCCGACAATTATGCGTTCAAGGCGCTGAAGCTGGACAAGAAACCGGCCATCCTTCTGGGCATGGATGCCATGAAGCTGTTCGACCGGATCATGATCGACTTCACCAATCGTCGCGTCGGCTTTGACCTGCCACGCGGCGCCGATCGTTCACCACCAATGCGTCTAGCGGCAAATTATTGAGGGGGTAACGGGGCGATTTCCAACCCCTCGACCAGACCTTCGCGTTCGTCGAAAACAAAGCAGGTTCCCTGCCATTTGCTCTCGGCCGCAGGAATTTCCTCCAGATATTTCAATATGCCACCCTTGAGGTGGTAAACCTCTTCAAACCCTTGCTTGCGTACGTAGGCGGTTGCCTTTTCGCAGCGGATGCCACCGGTGCAGAACATCGCAAAGCGCGGAGATTTGCCCTCGGCGCGCAGCTTTTCCGCTTCTGCATCAAACCAGGCCGGGAATTGCCGAAACGAGGCAGTCTCTGGATTGATTGCGCCTTCGAATGTTCCCGCCCTGACTTCAAAATCATTGCGCGTATCGATAACGATGGTCTCCGGGTCCGAGATCAGCGCGTTCCAGTCTGCCGGACTTACATAATGGCCGACGTCGGAGTGCGGATCGATACCCTCGACCCCCATGGTCACAATTTCGCGTTTCAGCCGGACTTTCAGCTTGCCGAAGGGCATTGCCTCGGCATGCGAATATTTGACTTCCATCGCCGCAAAGCCATCCCAGCTGCGGACATAGGCAACAACATCTTGCAGCGCTTCCTGCGCGCCTGCGATAGTGCCGTTGATTCCTTCGGCGGCGAGCAGCAGTGTGCCTTTAATCCCGCGCTCCTCGCAAAAGGCGAACAGCGGATCCCGCACTCCGCGCGGATCGGAAATGGGTGCGAAATGGTAAAGGGCAACGACCGACAGCATGATGGCGGCGCGCATAGAGCAAAAGCCTCTGCTTGTCAGCCCATCGCGCAATGCGCATAGCGGCGAATGTGACAGCGCACATTTCCTTTGCCGAACATGTTTTCGAATTGGCGGGCGAGGCGGCACTATACTGGCCGCTGCGCCGAGCGCTGCTGGTTGCGGACCTGCATCTGGAAAAGGCGTCGAGCTATGCTATGGGCGGCCAGTTCCTGCCGCCTTATGATAGCCGGGCCACGCTCGAAGAACTGGCGGGATTGGCCCGCAAGCATGATGTTTCGGCAATTTACTGCCTGGGCGACAATTTTCACGACCAAGGGGGGGGGGCGCGGCTGGAGGATGCGGCGGCACTCCTTCTGCGCCAGTTGACCGCTGAACATGATTGGCGCTGGATTGTCGGAAACCATGATCCGGCGATTGCGGCAAACTTGGGCGGCATGGTCCATGATGAACTGTGCCTCGACGGCATCATCTTGCGCCACGAAGCACAGCCACGCGACCCACATCCAGAGCTATCCGGCCATTTCCATCCCAAATTACGGCAGGAAATAAGGGGACGGCTAGTGTCGCGGCGCTGCTTCGTCCGCAGTGCAACCAAATTGATCCTGCCTGCATTTGGTGCGTTGACCGGCGGGCTCGATGCTGATGATTCAGTCATCGGAGAGGCGTGCGGAGGGTATCCTACCGAAGCGCTTGTTGCAGCAGCAGGACGTGTTCTGGGATTTCCCCTTTCAGCCAACCGTTCGCGGGCCAAATAAGGCTGTTCCGACACGAATATGCGTCGCGCCCAACTGGATCGCGGTACCAAAGTCGTCCGACATGCCCATGCTCAATTGCGACAGCCCGTGCCGCGCTGCCAATTCGGCGAGCAAGGCGAAATAAGGGGCAGGCTCGACATCGGCTGGCGGGATGCACATCAGGCCAACGACGGCGATATCATGGGCCTTCGCCGCGTCGAGTAGATCGGGTAGCTGGGCAATGGTGCATCCGCCCTTCTGCTCTTCTTCCCCAATATTGACCTGGATGAAGCAAGGAACGCGCTTTTCTGCTTTGTCCATCGCCTTGGACAGCGCGGCGAGCAGCGAAAGTCGGTCAAGCGAATGGATGCAATCGAACAGTCGAACAGCCTCTTCGGCCTTGTTCGATTGTAGCTGCCCGATCAGGTGAAGCTGGACATCGGGATAGGCCTTGCGCAGGTCCGGCCATTTTTCTGCTGCCTCTTGCACGCGGTTTTCGCCGAACTGGCGATGGCCGGTATCGAGCAGGGACATGATTTCTCCTGCCGATCGCGTTTTTGAAACGGCAATCATCGAAACTGAGTCTGGACTGCGATGTGCAACCTTGCAGGCTCGCGCCATTTCGGTTTCGATTTTCGCTAGTCGTTCGGCAGGATTTTCTGGAGTCGCAACGGGCATGGGTGCGCGCTATAGCCGCTGCCATGCCCGCCTTCCAGCCATTGCGAAAACCTGTTCCGCATATCTGGCTGATGACCGATCCCAGGCTGGGGGCGCAATTGCTTGCGGCGATCCGCAAGCTGCCTGCGGGTTCTGGGGTGGTATTCCGGCATTATAGCTGCGCGGATGTCGAACGGCGCAAGCTGTTCGCCTGCGTGCGTCGCATTTGTTCGCAAAGAGGACATGTCTTGTTGCTGGCAGGAGATACAAACATAGCTCGCCGCTGGAAGGCTGACGGCTATCACGGATCCGGTTCAGGCGCCGTTTCAGGCCTGTGCAGCGCGCCGGTGCATGATCCACGGGAGATTGCCCGTGCCAAAAGGCAAGGCGCAGACATCATGTTTCTTTCGCCGGTACGGGCGACACATAGCCATCCCGGGGCACGTCCTTTGGGCGTCACGCGCTTCAAACAGCTCAGTTCGTTATGTCGACCAGCAAAAGTGATCGCACTGGGGGGCATGAACCGCGCGGAAGCTGCAAAATGGCCGCGAAAAATCATCCACGGCTGGGCCGGGATAGATGCGTTTGCGGGCTAGGATCGAACGGCGTTTCGGAAAATCAGAAACGGATTTTCGTGCCGACGTAAACGGCTTCGCTGTCCGGCTTGGTCGTTGTGACAGGATCGACACGGTCACGCTCACTGGCGTAACGGACACCCGCGGTCACATCTATACGACGGGAGATCGAGAAGCTGCCACCGACATTAAATGCATAGTCGCCGGCTGCCGCACTGCCACGTGGATTGGGGGCGGCATTGCCGACCTTGCCAACGCTGACATCGGTGTTGAACCGGCTCGGTTTCTTCCGGTCTTGACCTTCTAGGCGGAAGTCACCCTTTCCGACCATAGCGGAAAGCCGAGGCTGTTCAACCTGCACCGCCTTGGCAGGAAGTTTGAAATCGTGCCAGCCGCGTGCGGTCGTCAGGCGATAGTTGGAATTGTTAAGCCGGACAGTCGAGCCAGCGCCCGCCTCCATCTGCGCAATGGCCGAGCGCACCGATACGGCATTGCTTGTGTCAAGCAGATCCGCGCGTGCGGCAACCGTCATAACCTTGTCGCCGCTTCGATTGAGTCCTGCTGGGGTAAAGCGGAAGGGGCCGCTATTCGCAACCGCCTTACGCTCAGCCTTGGCTGCTAGGCGGCTGTCGACGCCTGCGGGCGTGAAGCGACCAATCCAGTTGCTTGTTCCGCTGGAAACGCCATCGAATTTAGCGGCAAAAACAGGAACCACGACCGGTGACAACAACAGACCCGCCGCCGCCAAAAAGGCGGGGACAGGACGGCTTTTCAGCCAAAATCGTGTTTTACCCCGTTCCATGTTCGCTTTTTACGACTCCATCTATATCTGAATATAGGCGGAATCCTCTCGGCGACAATGATTTTATCCACAAACCCATGGATTTCGGCAATATGTTGCGCAGACACAACAATCGGTTGCAGATGAAACCGGAATCGGCACTTTTCGAGCCGATATGCACAACCAAATCCGGTTCAGTTTCGCGAAAGCTTGCCCGCGCCAACAAAGGTGAATAGAGACGTCGGCAATCACAGCGAATTCGCGAGGAATCAATATGCGTTTTAACCAGTTCGTCCTGGTCACAGCTTCGGTATTGGCATTGGCCGCTTGCGGCGGGAAAGAACGGCCGAAGACCGATCTTGCGGCAAGCCAGATCACGACCATTGGTGTAAACAGCTATTTGTGGCGTGCGTCGCTTGAAGCGCTTTCGTTCATGCCTTTGCTGCAGACCGACAGCGCGGGCGGGGTGATTGTCACTGACTGGTATGTGAATCCGAACAGCCCTGGCGAGCGGATGAAGCTGACCGTATCGATACTCGATCAGGACTTGCGCGCGGATGCCCTGCGTGTCGCTGCCGCGCGTGAGGTGCTTCAGGGTGGCCAATGGGTTGCGGCTCCCACCCGCGCAGCTACCGTACAAAAGCTTGAAGGCATCATCCTTACCAAAGCGCGCGACCTTCGCCGGAGCGCAATCGCCAACTAATCCAGCAATTCCCGCGTCTTCGCGTTGAAGGCGCGAAGACTATCAGGGGAATAGCCAGCCATGGCTTCACGTTTCAACCCGTTCAAAGCGGACGGGCATTGGCAGAAAATCTGGGAAGAGCAGGGGGTGTTCAACGCGCCGCCCGCCACCGATCCGCGCCCGAAAAGCTACATCCTGGAGATGTTCCCCTATCCGTCGGGGCGCATCCATATGGGGCATGTGCGCAATTACACCATGGGCGATGTGCTCGCGCGCTATAAGGCGATGACCGGCCATGCCGTGCTGCATCCGATGGGCTGGGACAGTTTCGGCATGCCCGCCGAAAATGCCGCAATGGAAAAGAAGGTCCATCCCGGCGCCTGGACCCGCCAGAATATCGAGGCGATGAAGAAGCAGTTGAAGCGGCTGGGCCTCGCCATCGACTGGAGCCGCGAACTTTCGACCTGCGAACCCGAATATTACGGCCATGAACAGGCGCTGTTCCTCGATTTCTACAAGGCAGGCCTCGTCTATCGCAAGGAAAGCGAGGTCAATTGGGACCCCGTTGACATGACCGTGCTGGCGAACGAGCAGGTGATCGACGGGCGTGGCTGGCGCTCGGGCGCGCTGGTTGAGCGCAAGAAACTGAACCAGTGGTTCCTGAAGATCACCGATTTTGCAGAGGAACTGCTCGAAGGCCTCGATGGCCTCGACAAATGGCCCGACAAGGTGCGGCTGATGCAGGAAAACTGGATCGGCAAGTCCAAGGGGCTGAAGCTGACCTTCAACCTGACGGGCACGCATGACGGGATCGACGTCTTCACCACGCGCCCCGACACGCTTTATGGCGCAAGCTTTGTCGCGATCGCGGCGGATCATCCGCTGGCGCAATCGCTCGCCGAAAATGCCCCGGCGCTGCAGGATTTCATCGCCGAGTGCAAACGCGGCGGGACGACAGCGGCCGAACTCGAAACTGCCGAGAAAATGGGTTTCAACACCAATTTGACGGTCGAACATCCGCTCGACCCCAATTGGCACCTGCCGGTCTATGTCGCCAATTTCGTGCTGATGGATTATGGCACCGGCGCCGTTTTCGGCTGCCCTGCGCACGACCAGCGCGACCTTGATTTCGCCCGCAAATACCGCCTGCCGGTGCGCCGCGTGGTGGCCGAGGGCGATCTGACCGACAGTGATTTCGAAGGCGACGTCGCCTATACCGGCCCGGGCCAGATCGTGAATTCGGACTGGATGGACGGCTTGAGCGTCGATGAGGCGAAAGCCGCTGTCATCGCCAAGGCTGAAGCGGAGGGCTGGGGCGAAGGCCAGACGCAATATCGCCTCCGTGACTGGGGTGTCAGCCGCCAGCGTTATTGGGGCACGCCGATCCCGATCATCCATTGCCAGTTCTGCGGTGTGCTGCCGGTGCCGCGCAGCCAGTTGCCGGTGCAATTGCCAGAGGATGTCAGTTTCGACATTCCCGGCAACCCGCTCGACCGCCATCCGACCTGGAAGCATGTGAAGTGCCCTAATTGCCAGGAACCGGCGGTGCGCGAGACTGATACGCTCGATACCTTTGCCGATTCGAGCTGGTATTTCATCCGCTTCGCATCGCAGCCCGACGACAAGCCGTTCGACAAGGACGAGGCGGAAGCATGGCTGCCGGTCGGCCAGTATATCGGCGGCATCGAACATGCGATCCTGCACCTGCTTTATGCCCGTTTCTGGACCCGGGCGTTGCAGAAGGTTGGCAAGCTCGACATGGCCGAACCCTTTGGCGCGTTGTTCACGCAAGGCATGGTGACGCACGAGACCTACAAGTCGGCTGAAGGTGCTTGGTTGAGTCCCGAAGACATCAAGTTTGAAGGCGAAAAGGCGTTCACTCTCGATGGCGCTCCGGTCGAGCGTGGCCGCATCGAGAAGATGTCGAAATCGAAAAAGAATGTCGTCGATCCCGATCCGATGTTTGACCAATATGGTGCCGATGCCGTGCGCTGGTTCATGCTGTCGGACAGCCCGCCCGAACGCGACCTCGAATGGTCCGAAAGCGGGATTGAGGGAACGTGGCGCTTTGTAAATCGCGTCTGGCGGCTGGTAGATGGAATATCCCCCTCCCGCGAGCGGGAGGGGTTAGGGGAGGGCCTGAATCAAGGCGCTCCCGTTTCGAGCCCTCCCCCAGCCCCTCCCGCAAGCGGGAGCGGAGATGATGTGGCGCTCGACAAAAGCCTGCATCGCGCCATTGCAGGCATCGCAGCTGATATCGAAGCGCTGCATTTCAACAAGGCGGTCGCCAAGGTGCATGGCCTGGTCAACGATATCGAAAAGGCCGCGCCTTCTGCCTCGCGCACAGCAGCGATCCGCACCTTGCCGTTGCTCGTCGCGCCGATGCTGCCGCATCTGGCCGAAGAGGCTTGGGTAGCGCTGGGCAATGATGGCCTGATTGCCGGCCAGCCCTGGCCAAGCCACGATCCAGCGCTGCTGGTCGACGATGAAGTGACCATCGCGGTGCAGGTGATGGGCAAACTGCGCGACACGCTGACCGTCGCCAAGGGATCGCCCAAGGACGCGCTCGAAGCGCTTGCGCTGGCGAGCGAGAAGGTGCAGCGTGCGATGGATGGCGCAAGCCCGAAGAAAATCATCGTCGTACCCGACCGTTTGGTGAATATCGTTATATGATGCGACTGCTGCCCCTGTTCCTTGCCTCGCTGCTGCTGTCGGCTTGCGGTCTGAAGCCGCTGTACAGCGGCGGTTCGCAGGGGCAAGTGGCCAGCCTGCTGGGTGCAGTGTCGGTTGACGCGATCGAGGGCAAGAATGGCTGGCTGATGCGCAACGCGCTCAACGACCGGCTGGGTGCCGGGGCCGAGGGCGGTGTGCGTTATCGCCTCGTTGTCAAACTCGACGACCAGATTGAAGGCTTTGGCGTTCGGGCCGATGATACCGTCACGCGCGAGCGGCGGACGCTGCGCGCGCGTTATCAACTGATCGATCTGGAAAGCGGTAAGACTGTGCTGGATGCAACGGCAGGATCAGATGCCGGTATTGACGTCGTCAGTTCCGAATATGCGACAATTTCCGCCGAAAACACCGCGCTCGAAAACCTCACTCAAAAGGTTGCGGAGCAGATTGTGACACGGCTTTCGCTTTATGCGCAGTCGACGCCGTAAACGGCCGCGCGATGAGCGGGAAACTGAGCGAGCGGGATTTCATCGGCGCGATAGAAAGTCGCAAGGATATACGGCTGTTCTTTGTCTTCGGCCAGGATGAATCGGCTGCGGCTTCGATAGCTGGCGAATTGGTCGCGCGGTTGGGCAGCGACAGCGAGGCGATCGAGATTGACAGTGCCAAATTGCGTGGCGACCCAGCACTGCTGTCCGACGAAGCGGCGTCTCAATCGCTGTTTGGCGGGGCGCGGCACATCCGGCTGCATTTCGCGCGCGAGGAAGGGATGGAAGCGGTGGCCAACCTGCTGTCCGCCGAACAAGCCGGCAATCCGGTGATCGCGACCGCAGGTGACCTCAAGAAAACCAGCAAGCTGCGCGCTTTGATCGAGGGATCGCCGCGCGCCTTATCTTATATCTGCTATCCGCCGAGCGAAGGGGAGGCGGTCGATCAGGCAGTGGCTGCAGCAGGCGCTCTCGGCCTGCGCATTGACAGAACTTTGGCGGCGCAGATCGTTCGCTATACCGGGCAGGACCGCCGGCTGGTGGCGATGGAACTGGAAAAGCTGTCGCTTTATTATGATTCAGCGCCCGAACGTGTGGTGACCGTCGAACCACAAGCGCTCTCCGCGCTGGCGGCCGAAACCGCCGATGAAGATATCAATGCCCTGGTCAATCAGGTGCTCGCGGGCGATGCTAAGGCGCTCGGTCGAACGATCATCGAAGCACGCGCCGTGGGCATCGAGGCCATCCGTATCATCCGGGCGCTGCAACGCCGTGTTGCGCTGCTCACCGGTATGCGCGCAAAGGTGGAAGATGGTGCCAATGCCGGTGCGGTCGTGCGAGCGAACCGTGCGATCTTCTGGAAGGAACAGGGTGCCTTTACCCAACAAGTCCAGCGATGGACGGCATCGCGGCTCGCCGGTTTGAACGCGCACCTGATCGAGGTGGAAGCCAAGCTGATGGCAACGGGAGGGGATCTGACCGAAACGGTGTTGGAAGAAGAGTTAGTGCGGATTGCCCGTGCTGCGGGGCGCAGCCGCTAGGCTTCACTCATATTCCGCGGTGATCGGTATCCGCCCGCGAAACTGGCCGGAAACATTCCCCTTGAGCAACAGGTCGCCGCCAAAGGAGAATTCCAGCTTGCCGTAAATGTCGAGTTTTGGAGCTGGCGACAAGTTGGTTCGCAAATTGACTATCTCCACCGATCCACCCGTCGCACTCGTCAATCGAATGCCGGTTGGCATTTCGATACGGACTGCACGCCCTGGCTCGCCGGTGATCACTGCGCTGCCGGCAAAGGGGGAGCCGCCCAGGTCCAGCACATCGCCGCTGACAATGCTTGCGCCGCTGTCAGGGTCGATTGCGATGCTGCCGCCATTGGTCCCGGTTGCCGTGGCGCGGCTGAAATCAAGTGAGCTTCGAATTTCGATATGCAGTGGCCGCGCCTTGCTATCGGATTCGCGGGCGAATGGATCTGACCCCAAATCCTGCGCGCAAACGTCCGGCACAAACGCCAGCGCAATCGCGATGCCCAAAAGCCCTGATAGGTTCCGATACATTTGGAAGGATTTTCTGTCATTGTGGTTAATTTCCGATGAAGGCCCATATCCAAATTGCCCGATATCGCGGCCTTGACCTTGGCGCTGCAAGGGCACACATTTGCTCCATGGATAAAATTGAACTCAGCGACGACGAATGGCGGGCACGCCTTTCCCCCGTGCAATATCATGTGCTTCGCGAGGCAGGCACCGAACGGGCCTTTAGCGGCGCATTGAACGTCGAAAAACGTGACGGCGATTTCCTGTGCGGCGGGTGCGGCACCCTGCTTTTCCGTTCGACAACCAAATATGACAGCGGTTCTGGCTGGCCCAGCTTTACCGAGCCGGCATCGCCCGACGCGATTGCCGAATATCGCGACACATCCCATGGGATGATCCGTATCGAGGTACGCTGCGCCAAATGCGATGGGCATCTGGGGCATGTCTTCCCCGACGGCCCCGGTGAAAATGGATTGCGTTACTGCATCAACAGTGTGTCGCTCGATTTCCAGCCAGACTAACCTCTTAATCGCGCTTGTCGGTTTCCCGGCAAAGCGGTAACAGGTTCGGCAATGGCAAAAGCTGGAAAAAGTGCAGCGGAAGGGTCGCGGTTCAAGCGCTGGACCATCAACACGCTGAAAATAGGTACTGTTATAGCCCTTCTGGGTTTGATGGTCGTCGGCATATTTGTTGCAATCGCACGCGGCGAAATTGAAAGTTTCGAAGATCTCAAGGCGTCTCCCAACGGCCAGATGATCCGCGTGCGTGCCGCAGATGGCACGGTCATCCAGACATTGGGCCCCAGCTTTGGCCGTTGGATTCCCATCGATGAAATCCCGCACGAAATGAAGGACGCCATGGTCGCGGTGGAGGACCGGCGCTTTTATTACCATCCTGGCATCGATCCCTATGGTCTGACGCGCGCTGTGGTCGTCAGCCTGACCGATGGCGGCGGGTTACGGGCAACCTCGACGATCACGCAGCAATTGGCGCGCAATGTTTACCTCAACAACAACCGCGATATCGGCCGCAAGCTGCGTGAGATGATCCTCGCCATGGCGATGGAAACCAAATTCAGCAAGGAACAGATCCTCGAGCTCTATCTCAACAAGGTCTATTTCGGTGGCGGTGCCTATGGCGTTGATGCCGCCAGCCGCCGCTTTTTCGATCATGGTGCCGAAGATATCAGCCTTGCAGAGGCGACCATCATCGCCGGTCTTGTAAAGGCACCGTCGCGTTACTCTCCGACCGCCGATGCCAAAGCCGCGATCGGCCGCGCCGGTGTCGTGCTGGAAGTGATGCAGGATGCGGGGATGATCTCCGCCGAGGAAGCAGCGACAGTCCAGCCCGCCAAAGTCCAACTCGCGGCTGAACCGAAACAGGATAGCGTCCGTTACTTTACTGACTGGGCCTTGCCGCAACTCGATAACCTGATCGACGAAACCGAGAAGCCAATCGACGTGTGGACAACGCTCGACCTCGGTATGCAACGGGCGGCTACCAATGCCATTCGTGCGGGCGTTCCCGGAGGAGCGCAAGGCGCGCTGGTTTCGATCGACCGCGACGGCGCTGTGCGCGCGATGGTCGGCGGCACCGATTATGCCACCAGCAATTATAACCGCGCGGTAATGGCGCTGCGTCAGCCGGGATCGGCATGGAAGGTGTTCGTCTATCTCGCGGCGCTTGAGGCAGGCTATCGGCCCGAAGACAAGGTGGTCGATGAACCAGTCACCATCGGCGGCTGGACGCCCAAGAACAGCAGCGGCAATTTCGCCGGCGAGATTACCTTGCGCACTGCATTTGCTTATTCCAAAAACACTGTAGCTGCCCAACTTGGCGAAGAAATCGGAACCAGCAGCATCGCTAATATGGCGCGGCGCTTTGGCATCACTACGCCGATTTCGACGACTCCTGCGATGGTGCTCGGTTCGTCCGAAACGCGGGTGATCGACATGACCCGCGCCTTTGCGGCGATTGCAGCGCGCGGCAAAAGCGTGACACCCTATGCGATCTCAAAGGTTACGACCATCGACGGCGATGTCATCTACAAGCACAAGGCCTCCAGTCAGGTGCAACTGGTCGAGGATTATGTTGCCGGCGCGATGACCGACCTGATGCAAAGCGCGGTTGCGACCGGCACGGGCCGTGCGGCCTCTATCGGAAGACCAGTCGCGGGCAAAACGGGCACGACCAGCAGCAACAAGGATGGCTGGTTCCTGGGCTTTTCTTCCGGCCTGACCACTGGTGTCTGGATGGGGCGCGATGATGCGCGAGCCGTCGGTAACTTGCAGGGCGGAACCGCGCCTGCGCGCGCCTGGTCCGTCTATATGCGGACGGCGGTTGCGAACCGGCCGGTCGAACAGTTCGATACCGACGTAACCTTCCCCGAACGGCTGGAAGATGAGGAAGCGGCGCTGGGTGCGGAGGGTGAGGAAATCCTCGTCGACGAAAACGGCATGCCGATCGAAGGGCCGATGCCGGGCGATGCGGGTCCCATGCCACAAGAGGCGATCGAGCCCGAATCGCTGGACGAGGAATGGCTCGACAAGGCCCTGGGACGGAGTGGCGAGCGCGGCGATGCCAGCGATGGCGAAGCGCCGCCGCCGCGTCAGACGGGACCTAAAACGGTAACTTTCCCGCCGCGATAAGCCTTTACAATCTGGCCGTTTCCCGCGATGATTGGCCGATAATCGCCGTCCCGCGAAGGATGGAAATATTCGGGTAAGGGTCGTCTGGTGGCTGACGAGCACGTCGAAAATCCGGCTGCTGTTCAGGGAGAAGGGCGCCCTGGGCCGAAGGCTGGTCTTGTCACACCGTCGCAGATCGAGGTGGCGCAATTCGTCCCGCCTCCCGAACTCGCTCCTTTTGTTACCCAATTCTATCATTTCCGTTGCGAGCAACCACGCGTTCGCGACGCCCAGCCTGCCGCGCTCGGGCACATTGTTTTCTACATCCGCGGGCAGGGCACCCTCCGGTTTGAGGATGGACAGACCTATTGGAACGATCCGGTTTCGATGTTCGGCCCCGGCATGGCGCATGCCGAATTCGATATTGCGGGGCCGTTTGAGGATTTCGGCCTCGCGCTCTCGCCGCTTGGATTTGTCGCGCTGACGGGCAAGCCGGCAACCGCCTATGCCGACCGGATGGTGAGTGCCGCCGAACTGTTCGGCGATGATATAACCCAATTGGCGTTGCGGTTTCGCGCCGCGCGCAAGACCGGATCGATCACGGTGCGCGAAATGGTCGAGCAGACGACGGCATTCCTGATGCCCTTCATCCGCCCTGTACCGGCAGACCATATCCAGCTGATCCAGACCGTCAGCCAATGGATTTCCAGCGAGTTCGATCCTGATGTCGAGGCCGTCTTTGCGATGATCGACAAGTCGCGCAGCACCGCGACGCGGCTGATCCGCCATTATTTCGGAGCCTCGCCCAAACAGTTGATGCGCAAATATCGGGCCTTGCGTGCGGCGACAGTGTTGGTCGATCCTGATGCTACGCCGGAAATGCGCGCGCGGGTCGAGTCGCTCTTCTACGATCAGCCGCACATGATCCGCGAAATCCGGCATTTTACCGGCCGCACACCCGGCGCGCTCGACAGCGATGACACCCGAATCCTGCGGGTTTGGCTGTCGAAGGACAATTTTCGCCAGCTGGAGGCCTATCCGGGTTGATTTTCCCGGCTCATGGGCGCATATAAATCGGAGTAATCTAATCCGATTATGTGGGAAACAGGCTGGAGCGCTTCGATGCGGCTTTCAAACATGGCCGACTATGCCGTTGTCGTGATGGGTGCCGCCGCGCGCCATTGCGGTGGCGCACGCACGTCCGCCACGGCGCTTTCCGATGAAACGGGCATAGCGCTGCCGACCGTGCAGAAACTGGTGAGCATATTGACCAAGGGCGGACTGCTCCGCTCGGTCCGCGGCGCAGGTGGCGGTATCCAGCTGTCGCGCCCGGCGGCGGCGATCACGCTCGCCGACATAATCGAGGCGGTCGAAGGGCCGATTGCCATGACCAACTGCACCAACGCCACGACCTGCAACTGCGCCATCGAGCCCGATTGCAGTGTCAAGCCGCACTGGGCGGTGGTCAACCAGGCGGTGCGTGGTGCGCTGGCTGACGTAAAACTGACGAGCCTGGTGCAAGCATGACCGACGAAATCGAGATCAAGGATCGCGCGGCGCGCGAGGCTGCGGACAAGGTTGCCGATTATGAGCATGGCTGGTCGTCGGACATCGAAACCGAATTTGCCGAAAAAGGCCTGAATGAAGACACCGTTCGCTTCATTTCCGCGAAGAAGAACGAGCCCGAATGGATGCTCGAATGGCGGCTGAAGGCATTCCGCATGTGGCAGGACATGACGCCGCCTGACTGGGCGAAGCTTAATGTCCCGCCAATCGACTATCAGGACGCCTATTATTACGCCGCGCCCAAGGCGAAGAAAAAGCTCGAAAGCCTTGATGAGGTCGATCCCGAAATTCTGAAGGTTTACGAGAAGCTGGGCATTCCCATCGAGGAGCAGAAGGTGCTCGCCGGCGTCGAAGGCGCACGCAAGGTTGCGGTCGATGCGGTGTTTGACAGCGTCAGCGTGGCGACCACTTTCCGAGCTGAACTCGAACGGGCGGGCGTGATTTTCCGCAGCATCAGCGAAGCGATCAAGGAATATCCCGATCTCGTCCGCAAATGGCTCGGCAAGGTTGTGCCGATGCATGACAATTATTTCGCGACCTTGAACTGCGCGGTCTTTTCGGACGGCACCTTCGTCTACATCCCCGAAGGCGTGCGCTGCCCGATGGAGCTCTCGACCTATTTCCGCATCAATGCGGAAAACACCGGGCAGTTTGAGCGCACTTTGATCGTTGCCGACAAGGGCAGCTATGTCAGCTATCTTGAAGGTTGCACCGCGCCGATGCGCGATGAAAACCAGCTCCACGCCGCGGTGGTCGAACTGGTTGCGCTCGACGATGCCGAGATCAAGTACAGCACCGTGCAGAACTGGTATCCCGGCGATGCCGAGGGCAAGGGCGGAATCTACAATTTCGTCACCAAGCGCGCCTTGTGCCAGGGCAAGAATAGCAAGGTCAGCTGGACGCAGGTCGAAACCGGCAGCGCGGTGACGTGGAAATATCCAAGTTGCGTCCTCAACGGCGAGAACAGCGTCGGCGAATTCTATTCGGTCGCGGTGACCAACAATTACCAGCAGGCCGATACCGGCACCAAGATGATCCACAATGGTAAGGGCAGCCGCTCGACGATCATCTCCAAGGGTATCAGCGCGGGGAAGAGCAACAACACCTATCGCGGGCTGGTCCGCGTGGCACCCAATGCCGAAGGTGTGCGCAACTTCACCCAGTGCGACAGCTTGCTCTTGGGCAGCGACTGCGGCGCGCACACCGTGCCCTATATCGAAGTGCGCAACCCCAGTGCCCAGATCGAACATGAGGCGACCACCAGCAAGATTAGCGACGACCAGCTTTTCTACGCGATGCAACGCGGGCTGGGGCAGGAGGAAGCCGTCGCCCTGATCGTCAACGGCTTTGCCAAGGAAGTGCTGCAGCAACTGCCAATGGAATTTGCGGTTGAAGCGCAGAAGTTGCTGGGTATCAGCCTTGAGGGGAGCGTGGGGTGATCTTAGCTTCGCCAATTTTTGTTTTTGCGGTGCAGGTAACGTCAGTTCGTGAACCAGATGTTCCGACGCCCGCCACTGTAGTTGAAACCAACGTCAAATTGGGGTCGATAGATATTCCAGATGAGATTGGACCAGCAATAGCGCCCTACATGACCTGCCGCATATTGGCGTCTGGAATCGAGCTCCGCGTTGAGGGTAAGGTTGTTAAAGCGACCAAGCCTTCTGCCGCAGATTGCGACAAGAAAAAGAAAGACGCGGTTGAGTACGCACATAAGTTACTCAAAAAAAGAGGGATGTCGGATGCGACCACAAGAACTGCGATGATCGACAAGACCCTTTTTGAAGTTGATGCCTTCGCCAATCGGATGGGAGGTGGCGGTTTATCTGGCACCGCCGCATCACCGGAAAAACTAGAAAATGAACGCAATGCTGGGAATTAATAACCTCCACGCCACGGTCGCGGATAAGCTGATCCTCAAGGGTCTCACACTCTCGCTCAATGCGGGAGAAATCCATGCGATCATGGGGCCCAATGGTGCGGGTAAATCGACGCTGGGTTATGTGCTTTCGGGCCGCCCCGGCTATGAAGTGACCGAGGGTTCGGTGACCTTCAACGGTGAAGACCTGCTCGCCATGGACCCGCACGAACGCGCCGCGGCCGGCCTGTTCCTCGGCTTCCAATATCCGGTCGAAATCCCCGGCGTGTCGAACGTGCAGTTTCTGCGCGAGGCATTGAACGCCCAGCGCAAGCAGCGCGGCGAAGAGCCGCTTTCGGGCGGTGAATTCCTGAAGCTCGCCCGCGCGCAGGCCGACGCGATGGGCATGGATATGGAAATGCTCAAGCGCCCGGTGAATGTCGGCTTTTCGGGCGGTGAGAAGAAGCGCAACGAGATGGTGCAGATGGGCATCATCGACCCCGCGCTCGCGATACTCGACGAAACCGACAGCGGCCTCGATATCGACGCGCTGCGCGTCGTCGGCGAAGGCATCAACCGCATCATGCGCCGCCCCGACAAAGCGGTGCTGCTGATCACCCATTACCAGCGCCTGCTCGATTATGTGCAGCCCGATTTCGTCCATGTCCTCGCCGACGGTCGCATCACGCGCAGCGGCGGCCCGGAACTGGCGCACGAGCTGGAGCGTGAAGGTTATAAGGAATTGGCCGCGTGAAGCATTGCGCTCGCTTTAGCCTTCGTCGTCATGCTGAACTTGTTTCAGCATCCATCGTGCAGCCGCGCCCATTGGTTCGCGAGGAGAAATGGACCCTGAAACAAGTTCAGGGTGACGGTGTAGTGAGATGATGGCGACCCTCCCCACCCGCCGCGACGAAGAATGGCGCTATGCGCCTGCCGAGGTGCTGGCCGGGCTGAAGGCGCTGCCCGAGGCGGAGCTTATTGCCGTTGCGGCCGGTGCGACGCGTCCGATATACAAATGCGTTTCGACGGGTGCTGCGAACAAGGTCGATATCCAGCGCTATCAGATCAACATCGCTGAAGGCGCGCGCTGCGAGGCCTTTTTCCTCCTGACCGGCGGTGGTTACAAGCGGCTCGACATTGATGTGACGCTCGCTGAAGGTGCACATTTTGAATTGGGCGCAGTGGGCATCGGACGCGGCGAGGAAGTCACCGAAATCGTCACCCGCCTGCGCCATGTTGCCCCAGGCGCAACCTCTAACCAGGTGATGCGCGGCGTGGCTATGGATAGAGCGACGATCACGATGATCGGCCGGATCGACGTTGCAAAAGACGCGCAACAGACCGATGCCGCACTCGGTGCCAAGGGCTTGCTGCTCGATCGCACTGCGACGATCAACGCCAAGCCTGAACTCGAAATCTATGCCGACGATGTCAAATGCGCACATGGCTGCGCCATTGGCCAGTTGGACGAAATGGCGTTGTTCTATGCCCAACAGCGCGGTCTGCCGATGGCGGAGGCGCGCAATCTGCTGATGCAGGCCTTTGTGGCGGAGGCTTATGGCGCGATTGGCAATACCAAGTGGCGTGATCATATGACCGGCTATGCCGAGTCTGCGCTGCGGGGGACATTCTGATGACGATCGTTTCCGAACGCGCATTGGGCCGCTGGGAAAATGAAGGCGGGGGTCTCGCCAGGGAGCTGCGCGACCAGTTCCCCGGCGTGCGCGACTGGCATTATCTCGATACTGCGGCGAGCGCACAGAAGCCACAGGCGGTGATCGAAGCTGTCAGCCGCGCGATGGGAGAGGATTATGCCACCGTCCATCGCGGCGTCTATGCGCGATCGGCCAACATGACGCTGGCCTATGAGGCTGCGCGGCGTCGGGTGGCGGAGTTTATCGGTGCCCGCGAAGACGAGATCGTCTTCGTTCGCGGCGCGACCGAAGCAATCAACCTGGTGGCGTTCAGCTACCCCGAAAAGGGACGTGTGCTGCTCAGCCAGCTGGAGCATCACAGCAACATCGTGCCCTGGCAGCTGGCGGGCTGGCAGGTCGATGTCTGCCCGCTCACAGCCGATGGCTTGATCGACCTCGATGCCGCCGAAGCGATGCTGACGCCAGAGC
>CAYRDQ010000030.1:0-29759 GCA_964423155.1 uncultured Sphingorhabdus sp. | reverse complement strand
CAATCGGAGACAAGTTGCAGTTGGTCTGACAGCACCTTTTGAAGAGATGGCGGCATTTCGTTCGGTGTATTTGCCAAAGAGTTTGGTTTCAGTCGCTCTGCCATTCGATGCGTCGCAGGATGTTCATATGCAGATTGACCGTGCGGCGACGGCTGCTCTGTTAGACGATCACAACAGCCTGCTTTGAAGTGTAAAGAAGCTACAAACTGCCAACCGATCGTGAATCGAGGGTACGTCAGAAAAATTAGACACTGAAGCGACAGTTACCTCTCAGCAATTTTCCATTTTAGCTCTTTTTCCTTCAGACAACGCCTGCATGATCTTCTTTTTCCAGATAGAATAGCCGGCACTGTTCATATGCAAGCCATCTGAAATATATAGCTCCGGCCTTGCCTGCCCCTTTCTGAGCATTGGCTGTACGATATCGACAAACACTAGGTCATCGCGCGTGGCAGCGAGACCGGAAATGATTTCATTCAAACGCGTCTGCTTAGAAAAATCAGAAGTCCGAGCTATAGATGGCTTTACCGATACAAAGTAAACTGGGGTGTTGCCGAGCAAAGCCGACTTCCGATCCAGAAACCGTTTGAAATCTTCCAGCACCATTTCAACCGGCTTGCCGCCGTTGATGTCGTTTTCTCCTGCATAGAAGACAATTTCACGGGGACGATATCGGCCAACCACCCGGTCGAAATGCAGGCTTATATCTGCAATTGATGCTCCACCAAACCCACGCTTCAGGATTTTCCGTTTTGGAAAATCCTGTTGCAAGCGCGCCCAGAAGCGAAAACTCGAGCTGCCTACAAACAGCGTTTCACAGCCAGCTGGCGGATAGATTTCATCCTCTACACCAAACAGTCTTATCTCTTCGGCAAAGGGAAGGTTCGAAGCGAATGATGGACTTGTCAGCGCAAGTAGCAATAAACCCAACGCCATTCTGCAAAAAATCAACATTGGCTTTTCCCCCTGTGGTTGGACGCTCTTCATCCAAATGGGCCGACCTTGCCTCGCCCTTCGGGATCAAGATTGGCGCGTAAATCCTGTTTGAACTGCGCGATATCTGTCCCCGATTCCCGACCCAATACACCCCTTGCCTCTGGCGGCAAGTGCGCACCGGGATCACCGTTTTGAAGGAACACATAATAGTCGAAAGCCGCCTTCCAGGCGCGACGCTGGTCAGGAGGCAGGCTGCGATAGGCTATGATACCGTGCAATAAGGCGTCCCATGGCGAGCCCAAGTCCTGCCGGGCGGGATCCCACCAGTAATTCACCAATATGTTGATGGGGTCGAACGCTTCGACATGATGATACCATTGATAAGGTATGTAGAGCGCATCGCCTGGCTCAAGGTCGGCAACTTGGGCGACCTCCAGTGCGCGGCCATAACGCGGATAGCGTTCATGGTCAGGCGCTGTCACATGCACCATACTGATCGGTGTGCCGCCGGGCGTCAGCTCGAATGGTCCCATATATAGGTCAGCCACTGCCTCTGGCGGAAACAGAGTAAACTGTCGGCGGCCCGCCGCCACGCAGGCAATGTTTTCAAGCTCATCATTATGCGTCGCAACTTTGGCTGCATTGCAGATCCACATGCGGGGCAAAACCGTGTCTGGCAACAAGGGCATGGCGTGCACATGAGAAAAGCCGGGCAGGCAATTATGCAGCGCGACACCCTGAGCCGCAAGCGCATGGCCAGTTGGTGACTTCTTTTCGGCCAGCAACAGATCCAAAAATGATCGCAATGTCGCCTGCCGCCGGACGAAATTGAGATGCAGCACATCATCAGTGTAATGAAATCGTCCTTCGATCTCGGGTTCGCCCAATGCATAAGTTAGGGGCGCGTCTGAGGCATTGGCAGACACCGAAGCGACCAGCATTTCGTCACCCTGTCGAGCGGCGGCTACAATCGGCCAGTCTGCAACAAAGCCACGCATCACCACAGGTTGGCAAGCCGAACGAATATCCTGGAAAGTTTTGAGATCAATGTTGCTGACGGTTGTTACGTTTTTCATCTCACGATTCTCGTTCAACACCCCGTTGATGCGCACCAGATTGCGCTATTATGTTTGCATTGGAAGCGCTACCATTTTTGACGAAACTTTGGATCGATAAGGATAGTCGATGCGTTTTCTGATGATCTTGGCGTTTAGCCTTTTGCTGCCTAATGCGGCACCCGCAGCTTCATTTGATAGGACCCAATCGTGCGAGCCTGCGCTGCTGGCAATGACATATAATATCCGCCTCGATACACAAGCGGACGGCGAGAACAGCTGGGCTAAACGCAAACATCTTCTGTTCGGACAGATCGTCACAATGCGCCCCCATATCCTGGGATTGCAGGAAGTCCTGCCCAACCAGCAAGACGACCTGAAAGCGTTTCTTGCTGATTATGACTTTATTGGTGCAGGGCGGGATGACGGGAAGTATGCCGGAGAAGCCTCACCTCTCATCATTGACCGAAAAATGTTCAAGATCGAGGCAAGCGGAACATTCTGGCTGTCGCCTACGCCCAATGTGCCGTCGTTGGGATGGGATGCGGCGTTTAAGCGTGTCGCAAGTTGGGCCCATCTGACAAGGCGCAGTGACAAAGCCAAATTGCTAGTGATCAATTCGCATTGGGACCATTTGGGGTTGATCGCACGCCAGAAAAGCGGCGCCCAGATTCTCGAATGGATTTCCCGAAATCGGATAGCGGGCGAACAGATCATGCTGCTGGGCGATTTTAACGCTGACGATGCCGAGGAATCGGTTGCCCAACTGTCGCGCGAAATCAGCGGACACGCTATGTTGGTGAACAGCAGGGCTGCTGCGGCAGAGCGAAACTTTGGTCCTTCTATCAGCTTCAATGCATTCAACCCCTTCCCGACTTCGGGGAAGCTGATCGATCACATATTCGTCAGCCCGGGCATTCCAGTACGCGCGCAAGGCGTTGTCGCGCAGCACGAAAATGGCCGTGTTGCGTCAGATCATTTTCCGGTCGTCGCTCTGCTTGATCTTCCTTCACCACGCAAGAATTCCCGTTGCTAGGCGGACCTCCACAGCCTCTCTATCAGGGGCAAGCCGCGTTCCGGGCATCCGGAAATTCGATGAACGCGATCGAATGGGGCGGAAGCATTAGTGCGCCCGCTTCGATCGACATTGCGGGCGAGCGGTGTCGTCGCAACCATTTCAGGCTCGGGGAGCGCCCGTTTATCAGCACATTTTGTGCGTCAATGCTTTCCGCAGTCACGAGAGACATGCGCGCTGGTTTCGCCAGCCGAATGTGTTTCGAGCGGCCGTCAAGCGTCATGGCCACCAAGGACACGCCACCGCTCATTCCCACGTGGCAATGTGCATACATGTTTAATCCGGGCGTGCCTTTTGGCGGTCGTAAAACGCCGACGCCCATAGTCTTTCGCCAAAGCCACGCTAACCAGTAGTTTGGGCGTGGCACGAAGGTGTTTCGGTCAACCAGCGCATAATCACCCGACGCCAAAGTGTTATGTGCCACTAGCTTCACTCCGGATTGGGCTAGCCTACCAAGTTGATCGGTAAAACGAAAACTGTCCCGAAATGTTGTTGCCCAGCGATCACCACCGCAAGCGGCTTGCGCCGTCTCGGTCAGCCAGATCGGTTTACCCGGGTCGAAGCGATCACGCAGCTCTGCGTACCAGACAAAATCTTCGATTGTACGGGAAAGCCATGCCTCAGAAAGAGCTACATCCCGGCTAGTCTGGTTACCAAATTCGACGCACCGTTCCGACAATGCGCCGTAGAAATGATAGCTAACTACGTCGGAAAGGCCCGCCGCTTCGCGAGCTATTTCTTCGGCAGGCATCTCACCACCGCGACCTGAAGCGCTATGCCCCAATATCAAGGCCTCAGGGATTTCACGCCGGGCAAAGGCGTGAAACCTTTTGAAGTCACGCGCATAATCGATCGCGCGATATCCTTGCGGAAGCGATCCGAGGCCCACAAGATTGGGTTCGTTGATAAATTCGACGGCATGAATCCGTACTTGATTGGCTCGGCTCAATTCAACCAATCGTTGGGCTTGGACTTCCTGCCAACTGCCATCTGCAGAGCGCGTACCATCGCTTGCCGGAAAAGAAAGAAGCAGCGCGTTACCGCTTTCGCGCGCAAAAGCCGTCAGAGCACGCCAGCGCTCATGGCGGAGCACCTGCCGAAAGCCCACCGGAGGGACTTCAGGTGCCACCTCTTCAAGCCCGGGGATATAGGTACTATTGGCCCAGGTTCCACTGACCCTTATTGTGGTCGGGCCTAAAGCCTTGGCCAACAATTTCAGGCGTGGATCGTCAAGCGCGAGCGGCAAACGGGGTGCCAGACGACGCTTTTCCGGATCGCCATAGGGCGCCCAGAACTCACCGCCGGCGACCTCTGCCATTTCAATGTTGTAAGAGAGATAATCACTGCCGACCGACGCAATCTTCGACATGGAAGCTGGCTCAACTAGTGGGATGGCTTGATCGTTGGCCTTCGGAGCCGACGGCGCAACGAGGCCAAGCAATGCGCAGATGACAGCAAGCGACAAACGCGGTGTCGTGCCCCTCTTATCCAACGCGCAATCCCGGGACCGTTTTAGTCAATACTTCTTCCATACGCGCGTAACCGGCCTCGTTCGGGTGAACTCCATCTGGTCCCAAATCTGTCGGCAATGCACCATTTTCCGTTGCAAGCACTCCGTAGTAATCTATCAAAGCGAAGCGATGCTTCTTGCTGGCCGCGTGCAACATCCGGTTTATGCTTCGAATTTTCTCGACCGGCTCAACTTCGGAACGCCAAAAAAATTGCGCAGCAGGCGGGATTGTCCCGACCACCGGCCGGATGCCATTGGCCTTTGCCAATTGAGCCATGGCGACAATGTTTGCGACCGTGTTACTCTCGGCAATAGGGCCGGTGTTGCCGGCGACATCGTTGGTACCTGCCAGAATATGGACAGTTTTTGGACGGTGGGCGATGACGTCAGGCATCATCCGCAATAATATTTGCGGCGAGGTCTGGCCACCAATCCCGCGATTGATCCGTTTCGAACTGAAGAAATCGGGACGCCTGTGCTTCCATAATTCGGTGATGGAATCGCCGATGAAGGCGATATCAATCTGTTTGCCCTCGGAAGCTATGCGCGCATTGTCTTTTGCATATCGGCCCAGCCATGGCCAGTCCGTGACCATGGCAGCGTCGTCTCGTCCAGGCTCGGCCGCATCCGCCAATGCAGGTGCAAATGCTGCCAATGCAGCTCCAGCGATTATCGAACGACGAGATGGTCCGGAATGCATTTTGTCAGTCCCTCCCAGCGACTATTGCGCTTTCGACATGATAGATTTTGGCGCGCTGCGATAGCAGCCCGAAGATCGCGATCACCGCATAGGCAATCATCGGGACAATGAAGGACAATGTCAGGCTCGATTGGTCCGCCATCTGCCCGACGACATAGGGCAATATGGCACCGCCGACGATCGCAACACACAACAGCCCCGATGTCGAAGCCTGCGACACGCCGGCCCTTTCGAGCGTGATAGTGAAAATGGTCGGGAACATGATTGAATTGAACAGCCCGACTGACAAAGCGGCATAACCCGCCATCGGCCCTCCGCTGAATGCAACCGTCAGACAGAGTAAGGAAGCAAATCCGGCCGCCGTCATCAACAATTTGGGCGCGGCAAGCCGGGTGAGCAAATAGGAACCGACAAAACGCCCTATCAGGGCACCCATCCAATAGATGTTGGCGAGATAGAAGCCTGCGGTTTCAAGCGGCAGATCCATTATCTCGGGCTGGTTGAGGAAGTTGATCATGATGCTGCCGATCGACACTTCAGCCCCGACATATAGCCCGATTGCAACCGACCCGAATAAAGCCCAGCGCGATTTCAGCGCATCGAGAACCGAACCCCCGCCCGCATCTGCGACGCCGTCCGCGGCATCGCTTATCCGCTTGCGCGAAAACCAAATGAAGGCCATCAACGCCGCCAGCAAAGCTGCGATAATGAGAAAGGCATGTGACACAGCCTGCAACGCCAAAATGCGGTCCGCAGAGTTTGTGATTGGTGCGTGCCCTGATTTGAGCACTTCCTCGCCCAACATGACCTTCGAACCAAAATTGACACCGAGGACTACGCCCAACGAGTTGAACGCCTGGGCGAATGTCAGCCGGAAATGGCTGCTATCAGGCGGGCCTAGCGCTGCCGCAAGTGGATTGGCTGCCACCTGCAAGGTGGTAATACCGATCCCCAAAACGAACAAGGCGGCCAAGATCAAGGAATAGTCCTGATAGCGGACGATGAACTGCACCAGCAGGCAGCCGATGATCATGGTCGTCAGTGCCAACAATATCGATCGTACCGAACCAACCCGATTGAGCAACGCGGCTGCGGGAAAGGACATGAAGCCATAAGCCGCGAAGAAAACGAGCTGCGTCATCAGCGCTTCGGTATAGCTGAGATGGAAACTGGCTTTCAGCGAGGCGATCAGCGGATCATTATTCGACGTGATGAAGCCCCATGCAAAAAACAGCGTCGTGACGGAAATAAAAGCCGCGGATATCCCGGAAAGATAGTCTTTCATTGCGCCCCCGGCCGTTACTGCGGTAGCAATTTGTAAGTTGCAACCGATCCAGCAGGCATGGCTGCCACAAAAGTCTTGCCGCCTATTTCAAACGACAGGTTTCGTTCCGCCTCCGCGCCATTCAATACAATCAGTATGACTGGTCCATTTCGTCCCTTCTGAAATGCCACGCTTTCAATGGGCGCTTCACGGCTTTCACTGGCAATGCGGACCGCGCCGACCGGCACAAATTTGCTGGCATGGGCAAATGCATAATATTCGGGTTCACGGGTTATCGCACCGGTGGCCGAGTTGATAGTGACCAATCCCCGACAATTGCCACACCCACCCAGATGCGGACCATGCTTCTCATCGAGGGCGAGGTTCCACATCACCACGCCTCTGGCCCAATTACGGGTCGCACCTATAATCAAATTTCGCATAGCCCAGTTGAACGACTTGTTCCAATCGCCGCTCCAGCTGCCGCTAGCGCATTCAGTGAACCAGACTTCCTTGGATGGAAAACGATCTCGTACGATCGATTGGGCCGCAACATTACCGCCGTAACAATGCCACGCTACGCCATCGATGTATTGTACGGCTCTCGTGTCACTCAAAACTTCAATCGGACTCTGCGGTTCATCCCAATTATGATCCCAATCGAGCAACTTCGTATCGGGGAGTGATCGACGCATCAGCGGACCGAGGTGGTTTGCGATAAACCCTGCCCGTTCGGCAGGCTCCACCCGCATGCCAGGATAGTTTTCTGGCTCGAAATGCGGTTCGTTCTGAATCGTCAATATGTTGACCGGCGCGCCCGCCTTGCGCATCGCCTGCGTGTAACTGACAAGATAGCGGGCAAAGCTGCCATAATGTTCCGGCTTCAGCCGTCCTTTGATGAGGCTGTTGCTCGTCTTCATCCAGGCCGGCGCGCTCCATGGCGTTGCGATCACCTGCAGACGTGGATTGATTTTCCGCATCGCCTTGAGCGTGGGGATCAGGTGGGTGCGCGCTGGCGCAATATCGGCGTCAGGATTTCCCGTTGTGTCCGCATAGGTATAGTGGCTTTGCGAGAAATCAGACGCGCCGATGGTGATACGCGTGACGCTGAAACCAACGCCGTCACGCACGCTGAACAATTCGCGCAACAGGTCGTTTCGCGCTTTTTCTGACAGGCGCGTCTGGATCAACCAAGCGGAGGAATCCGTGATCGAAGCGCCAAAGCCCGCCATCAGCTGAAATCGCTGTTTGGTATCGACCTTGATGTCGGGCTTTTGGCCCGCAGGTAATTCAACCGTTTTTATGCCTGCCATCGGAGCCAAACGCTGGCTGCCGTCAGCACTGGTCAGCCAGCCTTGAACAATGGGCGTTTTCGCTTGTGCACCATAGGCAACCGAAAGCATGGCCGCCAACAGGCACCCTTTACGATTGAATAGCGTCACATCGCCGCCTTTGCATCGCAATATTTGGCGACGAAGTCGGCATGGCTGGGCATTACGGCAACGCACTTGCAGATCACATTTTCGATGTTACCCAGATATTGGGCAATCTGTGCCTCGCTCTTCACATCAACAAGAGGGTCATAGCCTTCGGGGATGATGCCCTGCCCCAGCATCACCTGGATCCAGCTTTCTTCGCTGAACAATTCCTCGTCTTCGCGGAAAATGCGGCCATTGGCGCGGAACAGTTCCATCTTGCGCTGGAGCGTCGCGGGCACTTCCATGTCGCGACAGTAACGCCAGAAGGGCGTGTCATCGCGCTTGGTCGCCCTGTAATGGAGGATGATGAAGTCGCGCACCCGCTCATATTCGAAGTCTGTCTGGCGATTGAATTCATCGATATTGGCCTGATCGAAGCCGCCATCGGGAAAAAGCCTGATCAAACGGATCAGCGACGACTGGATCAGGAATAGCGAGGTCGATTCAAGCGGCTCGAGAAATCCTGCGGCGAGCCCGACTGCGACGCAATTCTTGTTCCACACTTTCTTGCGCTTGCCGGTGGTGAAACGGATGCGGTTTGGCTCCGCAAGCTGCTCGCCATCCAGGTTCGACAGCAAAATCCGTTCAGCCTCTGCCTCGTCCATATATTGGCTGGAAAAGACATGGCCGTTGCCGGTGCGGTGCTGCAACGGAATGCGCCATTGCCAACCGGCGCCCTGCGCGGTGGCCTTGGTATAGGGCGTGAAATTGTCCGATCGGGCACAGGGCACGGCTAGCGCGCGATCACATGGCAACCAGTGCGTCCAGTCTTCATAGCCGGTTTGCAAAGCTTGTTCGCTGATCAGGCTGCGGAAACCCGAACAATCGATGAAGAGATCGGCTTCGATCCGTTCGCCGCCTTCAAGCGTGACAGCCTCTACAAAGCCATCCTCAGCGCGCAGCGCAACATCGGTGATCTTTCCCTCGGTACGAATTACGCCTCGATCTTCGGAGTATTTCCGAAGATATTGGGCATAAAGACCCGCGTCGAAATGATAGGCATGCGCGATATGGGCAATCGGAGAATCCGCCATATCCGGCCTTGCGGTCATGAACTTGTTGGTCGCGCAAGCGGCGGTATTGATCGAGAAATTGGCAAAATCCGACGCTTCGCCCTTCAGCTTCATTTTGAGCCAATATTGGTGACAGCGCAGCCAGCCCAAATCCTGTCCGATCACGCCAAAGCCATGGATGTAGCTTGAGCCAATATGATCCCAGTTGTTGAACTGGATACCCAGCTTGAACGTACCCTGCGTCAGCCGCATGAAATGCACTTCGTCAAGCTCGAGCAGTTCGTTGAATTTCTTGATCGCCGGGATCGTCGCCTCACCCACTCCAATGGTGCCGATATCTTCGGATTCAACCAACCGGATCTTGTACAGGCCCTGGAACAGGTGCGACAGCAATGCCGCCGCCATCCAGCCGGAAGAGCCTCCTCCGACGATCAAAATTGTCTTCAATCGACCCGACATTTCAGAAAGTCCTCTCTTCTCCGTCGGGTTTATTCGGCCAATGCCGGACAGGTTTCAACCCCATCCTCGGGCAGACGGCCCAATTCAGACTTCTTCGCAAGTTTCAGGCCGTAACCGCGCGCAAATAGAACCGGTTTCTTCGCCGTTTCCGTGCAAGATGCGCCTGGCCAATCAAAAGGCAACCTGCCCTGGAAATCCTTTTCCAAGCGGCCATTTTCGTCGCGGAACAACATGTCGGTTATGCCCTGCCCTTCGGTGCCCGGCAGCCAGGCGGCAATGAAGGCATCCGACATATTGATCAGATCATTCGCATAAACCGGACGGCCCGAAAACAGTACCGACACCACCGGCACGCCCTTGCCAGAAACGCGCTCCAACGCCGCATAATCATCCGGATAGCGTTCGGAATGACGGAGTGACGCAGGGTAGCTGATGTCACCCTTCATCTCCGCATAGGGCTTTTCGGCGTGAACAACGATTACCGTGTCATAGCCTTTCACATCAACACCGATGGCATCAGCACTGAAATCAACTTTGCCGCCGTCACCCAACGCCTTTTTTAGCGCCGACAGCATGTCGTCGGCCAGTGGATAGTCATTGTCGTCGGTTTCGTCACCTTGCCAGGTCAGAGACCACCCACCCGTTTGCGCAGTCACCTTATCCGCGCCTTTCCCGACAAGCAGGATTTTGGCGTTGCGTTTCAGCGGTAGCGGCGAACGTTTGTTGTTTTTGAGCAGCACGAGCGATTTCGATACCGCCTCGCGCGCGGTAGCGCGCACAACATCGCTCGCCATGTCTGTCTCGGCATTGGCTGCAGGAATGGGAGATTGGTCAAACAGACCTGTGCGCATCTTGACGCGCAGGATTCGGGTTACCGCATCGTCGATGCGGTGCATCGGGATGACGCCCATTTCTACATCGGATATGGTCTCTTCGATGAACTGTTTCCAGTCGTCGGGCACCATGATCATGTCAATACCGGCATTAATCGCCTGCGGACAATGGGTGCGTGTACACCCCTGGACCTGCTCGATCGCATTCCAATCAGACACCACCAGGCCGTCAAAGCCAAGCTTGCCTTTGAGGACATCGGTGATGAGCTCGCGATTGCCGTGCATCTTGCCCTGTGGCTTGCCGGCACCGGTGTCCGACCAGCTGCTGTATGAGATCATCACGGTCTGCACGCCGCCCTCAAGCGCACCAAAATAGCCGGGGGCGTGGGTGCGAATGATCTGTTGGCGTGTCGCGCGGGTTTCACCCTGATCTTTGCCCAGATATGTGCCGCCATCGCCCAGAAAATGCTTAACCGAAGCAATGGTCGTGTCGGACCCGGTCAGATTGCCCTGCATCGCTTTCACAAATTCAAACGCATATTTGCGGACGAGAACCGGATCGGACGAATAGCTCTCATAGGTCCTGCCCCAACGCGGGCTTTGCACAACAGCGACCGTTGGCGCAAACGCCCAGGTGATACCCGTCGCGCGTACCTGTTTCGCCGTCAGATGCGCAATACGACCGACCAGGTTCGGATCATGCGCTGCACCGAGGCCGATATTGTGCGGGAACAACGTGGCCTTGAAGACATTGTTGTGTCCGTGCACCGCATCTGTCCCCCAGATGACAGGAATTTTCACCTTCATGTCGGTGGCCATCGATGCCTTGTAATGCGCGTCGGCCAGCGCGACCCAATCCGCAACTGTCGCCTGTTTTTTCCCGCCGGGCCATGCGCCGCCACCGTTGAGGATCGAGCCCAGATAATGTTCACGCACCTGATCAGGCGTCACCGAACGGATATCGGCTTGCGTCATCTGCCCAATCTTTTGTCGCAGCGTCATACCGGAAACGATTGCGGCAATCCTGGCTTCCATGGCGGCATCTATTTTTACCGGCGATTCGATCGACGGCCATTGTGCACCCATTGTTGACGGCTTTCTTGCCGCTAACGGAGTGGTAACCAATCCGACTATTAGAGCCAGTGCCGCTGAACCGCATGCTATATTCCGCAGCCGGAAGATTGATTGCATTAGACTACCTTTGACCGTTCGCCTCTGGGTGTTTTCCCTCCAAAAAATGACCGGCGCGATGTGCGACCCGTGGGCATCGCGCCGGAAGGCAAGGAGGAGAGACTCTGCTTTTGTGTCTGGAGCCGAACGGAAGAGACATCCGGCTCCAGCATGGTTCAGAAGCGGTAGTTAATTCCGAATAGGAATTGCCGTCCGTACTTCTCATAAGTTTCGGGCAGGAAACCGCCATCTGCCGTGCGGGTGCCGCCTCCATCCGTGCCTATACGTGTCCGGTAGGCCGAGTCCGTCAAATTATTAACTTGGAACAGCATACCCAACCCGGCAAGCGACGAACCTTCCTGGAAGGTGTAACCGATCTGGGCAGAGACATCCTTGTCCGCAAGAATTTCGGTGACACCGCGTGTCGCGAACAATTGCGTCACTTCACCCTTGAAGGCAGAGCGGTAGCGATAGGCAGCGCGCGCTTGGAAACCATCTTTCTCATAATAGCCGGTGATCGTGTAAACATTGCCCGATAGGCCAGGAATGCGGGTAGCTTGCACCGTAGTCGGGTTGGTACTCGCTGTCGGATGCAAATTCGACTTGGTGTAGGAATAGCTTCCGATTACGCCGAACCCATCGAGGAAGCTTGCCAGTTTGCCAAAGCCAAGTGCACCGCTGATTTCGATGCCCTTGATCGAACCACCCTTACCATTGGCTGGCTGATCAATCTGACCAAGCGGACTAACTGGCACGCCAGGCGGCAAACCGTTGGGATTGGTAGGCGACTGGATCGATGATGGCGGGATGGGTAGGCCGCTGAAATCGAAAATCTGGCGCTGGGTATAGATATAGCTGTCTAGCTTCTTGTAGAAGCCAGCTATGCTAATGTAGCTCGTCTTGTCGATATACCATTCATAGGCGAGGTCGATCGCCTTTGCCCGCCAAGGTTCAAGCTTCGCATTTCCGCCGGTCGCAGACCACAACCCCGTTCGTTCTACCCCTACCACGCAAGGCGTCGGCACCTGTGCGGTTGGCGTACAGGGGGTCCGAGGGAAGCTCGGGATAAAGCTTGCACGCATTTCATCCATGCGCGGGCGCGCCATTACCTTTGCCGCTGCAAGGCGGATCCTATGCCCACCGCCCAGATCATATATCAGGTTCAGACTGGGGAGAATGTCAGTATATTTTGCACTGACAATGACGGGGGTGACGACTCTCGGCGTGAGCGTTGCATTGATCGCGCTGCCGCTCGATTGCTGCCGCTGGTTGATCACCTGTACGCCGATATTACCGCGCAAATTGCCGGAATTGATCGTCGCCTTTGCGCGCAGGGTGAGAACCTCTTCGTCGATTCCCCATGCTTTATTGAAGGTATCATTATTGATGAACACGAGCTTGTCGTAATAAACTGGAAGCGCCGATCGCAGATCAACCGAAAGAATGTTGCCAAATCCAGCAAATCCGAGTGACGTCGCATCGACCAGATGGTCGGCTGCCACCAGCGTTTGCAAGCGGCTATTCTTCAACATCAGATCAAACTCGTCGACCCGTTTGGTCTTTTCGCGCTTGGTAAAATTGACGCCGACATCGAACTGTTCGAAGAAGCCGCCATCGGTTTCATATTCGAATCCTAGATCGATGGCGTAGACGTTTTCCTTGACATGCGGTTCCTTGGTCTGGCCGTCATGACCCCACCCGCCCCATGGCGCACGATCGCCGAGCGAAACGCGCGACGCATCGGCATAATCCAACCCATTCCCATAGGTCGGGAAACCGCCGGTCAGCAGGTCGTTGATATCCCAGCTGATGTTATCGAAAACTCTATTGCCGTTGTTGACCGTGATAGTTCCACAGCATCCATAACCGAGATAGGTTTCGGTAATGCTCTCATCACGCTTGTTCGATGAATAGGACAAATCGGAAATGAACCGCAGATTGTCGGTGATGTCGAACTCACCATTCAAGCCGGCCGAAAACAATTCGTCGTCTCGTGTGTTATAGTCGTTACGCAGCTGGGGGGCTACACCTGTAACTGTGCCCGAAAGTCCAACCAGCGTGCCGCCGACATCGCTGGCCTGCACATTGGTGAAGTTCTGATTGTCGGCCCAGACGTTCGAGAACCACTGCGCACCGCGCATCACTTCGCGCTGCTTGAACTTCGAATAATACAGATCAGCAGTCAGATGCGTAACGTCGTTCGGTTCCCATTCGAGCACACCAATGGCAGCCGCGCGCTTGTTTTGACGTGAATAAGCAAAGATTTCCTGACCATTCAGGAAGAGCGCGTTGTCAGCGCTGTCGGGCGAAATGCGCGCGCGACGGCTGGCATCGCCGCCGAAGTTCTCATAGGCATAGGCCTTGTAGTGGCGGTTTTGCGACGGCGCATCGAGATAGGCAAAGCCGACTGCCCAGCCCAAGGTCCCGGCTTCATTTTGGTCGATATAGCTTGCACTGAAGCGCCCACCATAGTGGCGTACATCGTCATTGAGGCGACCGCCCGAATTGACTTCGCCACGCAGGTTCAATGCGATAGCCCGCTTGCCATATGCGAGCGGACGCACCGTGCGCATGTCAGCAGTACCCGATAGCCCCATGCCAGAAATGCTGGCGTCCGGCGTTTTGTAGATGACAACGCTCGACAGCAACTCAGAGGGATATTGGTCGAATTCTACGCCACGGTTATCGCCTGAGCTCGCCTGTTGTCGCCCGTTGAGCAATGTCGTCGAGAAGTCCGGCGCCATGCCGCGGATCGAGATGACCTGCGCACGACCGTTGACACGTTGCGTTGTCAGGCCAGGCAGGCGCGAAATCGATTCTGCAATCGAAACGTCCGGCAGCTTGCCGATATCTTCTGCGGATACCGCTTCGACGATCGACAGTTCTTCGCGCTTGGTGTTGAGCGACGTCGCCAGACCATAGCGGAGACCGGTGACGATAATTTCGCCATCTTCCTCAACAACGGCATTTTCATCGGCCGGTTCTTCGGCTTCCTGCGCAAATGCATTTCCCGAAAATGCAACAGCCATCGCCAACGCAGACGCTTTCAGTCCAAGGTTGAGCAGCCGATTCGGACGACCCGATTCACGTAATTTCATTCTGTTTCCCTCCCAGGCCAGAGGCTAAACCCCTGAGGATCCTATCCAAAAGCGCTACTCTACCGGCCGGTGATGTTACCCGATCCTGATTATGGAAGCGCTTCCATTTCAACATGACAGCACATCGCTCCAAGTCAATCGAAAATTGGAAGCGCTTCCAAATGCATATGTATGCAACTCGCTAACGAGGGGCTGTCGACGCCCTTTCGACGAGTTGGAACGGCACATGAATTCCGCCCGCATTGTCCGCAGAATCATGCTTATTCTGGATAGATCCAACGAGAAGTTCGACCGCCTTCGCGCCAATTTGGCGCAGTGGCTGGTGCACCGTGGTCAGGGGCGGCCAAACGATTTCCGAAACCGGCGTATCGTCAAAGCCGGTTATCGAAACATCGGCAGGAATATTTAGACCGAGCCTGTGCGCGCTAAATAGCGCGCCTGCTGCCATATCGTCATTCGCACAAACCAGCGCAGACGGCCTTGGCTGCCAGCCTAGGGCTTGCACGGAGAGTTCGACTCCTGCCCGAAAAGTGAAGTTGCCTTTGAGCACCCTGACTGTATCGGCATCCAGACCTGCATCCGAGACAGCTTTCAGGAAACCTTCCAGACGCAGACCTGCCGAGATATGATCGACTGGCCCATCAATATATGCAAAACTTTTGTGTCCTTCGCGGACGAGGAACCGCCCCAGTTCGATTCCCGCCTTCCGATCATCAATGCCAACCGATGCCGCGTGCTTGCTCGCCTCCGGCCCGGCCGAAATCAGAACGAGCGGAAAATCTAGGTCGCGCAGATTTTCGACCAGTTTCACATCGTCCGAATAGGGCGGGGTCAGGATGACGCCGTCGTAACTGCCGCTCTCGGCGAGTCGGAGTATCCGGGCTCGGTCTTCCGGTTTGGCGGGGTTGGCGGTATGGGTGATAAGTACATATCCAAGCTCGGCGCACGCCCGCATCGCACCCAATTCGAGACCAGAATGATAATAGCTATTCGGCTCGACATCGAGATCGGTGGCATGAATCAGCGCCAGCTGCCTGCTGCTGCCACTTGCCAGATAACGCGCCTGCACATTGACCTGATATCCAAGCTCAGCGACAGCTGTCTTTACCTTGTCGCGGACTTCGTCACGCACATTAGGGCTGTTATTGAGCACACGCGAAACTGTCGTCCGCGCCACACCGGCGCGTGCAGCGACATCATCAATTGTCGGCTTTTTCGTCAATCCGCCCAATCCCCTGTCGCATGACTTACTATACTTAATGCTCAGACCATGCGCGACTCTTGATTAGCGGGCAAGCATGAAGGCGGCAATCGTAAGTCGTCCGGTTTCGGCATCGTCGGGATAGTGAGTATCGTTGCGGGTCGCCGAGCAATGCAGCAAATTGCCTGCGTAAATGACGGCCCGATTATAGGCATGTTCAATGCTGCCGATCTGCGCGAACAGTGGTGTATCCCCTTCAATATATCCCGCTTCTGGCGCGCCACAATCCGCGAATTCCAGTTCCAGCCGATCGAGAAATGCGCGATGCCGGTCCGGCGTGATCGCTTCAAATCCCGTTGCTTTGTGCCGGTAAAAAGCCGTCCCTCCAAAATCCTGATGCGACAGATAATGCACCATAGCAAATCGATCAGGCTCGCTATTGTCGATATGTGGTACGCGTTGGGCAAGGCGCAATCGCTCCGGCGGCGTACTGACTATCGAATAGAGCGCGCGTTCGACCGACATTTGCGCCGAACAGCCAAAGGCATTGCGGAAAATCGCTCCGAGCAATGGCCCGACCTCTTCGAAATAGGCCTGGGGCGCGTGCGCGCGACGGCCGGGATAATAGTCGCCTAGTAGCTGATAGTCAGCCTGCACGGCCGCCGCGCGCCAGCGCTCGGGATTGGGCGCAAAATTATCGACGACAACGACGATATGGCCGTCTTCACCAATATGTTGAACGTCAATCTTGGGCTGCCACTGCATGGCCCGTTGCAATAGGCATTGCCAAGCTCAAAGGAAAGCGCGTAGCTCGCGACCTCTTTCGAGTAGGAGGAAAAGGCGGTGGAACAGGTTAGCATCTGGGACGATGTAACGCCCGAAATCTTCGCTTCAACCATCAGGCCAAAAGGCGAGCCGGCGCTTCTTCGCGGGCTTGTACAGCATTGGCCGATCGTGTCAGAGACCGCCAAATCGCCTTTCCACGCCGCGCACTTTCTGGCCGAGCGGGCCGTGACAAGCCCGGTGGAGTTTGCCCTGGCGCCGCCGGAAAGCAATGGCATCCTGCATTATCGCCCCGATATGAAGGCCTTTACCTACAGCAAACGCCAGGCGCCGTTCGTGGAAATCATCACAGCGTTGGAGGCTGCATCAACCGCGCCCAACCCGCCCGTCATTGCAATCCAAAGCCTCGATATCGACAGCCATTTCACCGGCTTTCTGGGCGACCACCCCTCCCCGCTGCTTCCCCCACACATCACGCCGCGCATCTGGATCGGCAATCGCGCCAAGGTGGCTACGCACAATGATCCGCTCGACAATATAGCCTGCAATATCGCAGGGCATCGCCGCTTCACCCTGTTTCCGCCAGAGCAGATCGGCAATCTTTATATGGGTCCGCTGCATGTCACGCCAGCAGGCACGCCGATCAGCATGGTCCACCTGACCGACCCCGATCTGGACCATTACCCCCGGTTCGCCGACGCCTTGTCCTGTGCCTTGACCGCAGAACTCGAACCCGGCGATGCGCTCTTCATTCCCTATCAATGGTATCATCATGTAGAGGCGCTCGATCCGCTCAACATATTGATCAACTACTGGTGGAATGATGCGCCAAAGGAAGGTGGCTCGCCCTGGGATGCGATGTTGCACGCAATCATGGCAATCCGCCAGCTCCCTCCGGAACAGCGCCGTGCCTGGCGCGCCAATTTCGACCATTATGTTTTCCAGGAAAATGGCGATCCCGGAGGACATCTGCCCGACTTTGCTAGGGGAATATTGCGCAACTCTTCAACCGAAGACTTGAAGGCCATGCGCGCGCAATTGCTGAATGCACTGTCCAAACAGACGCAGTGATTTAGTAACAAAGAAGTTCAAAATCATAAGGTTCACAATCGGAGACGGCCAACTACAGGGTGGAGAACAGTCATCTACCCTTCAGGCGACGAGAGCGGGCGATGTTGCGCTTCCGGCAGATGAAATCCTTACAAATTTTCGCCTCAGTCCACGCCTCGCTCCACTATCACTTCGCTTCAGACCGTCACCTCACTGACCGCCAGACCTACAAGCTCCACTGCTCTGCAGCCCTGGCAGAGCGGCGATCGCTCTTAGCCTGAACAACCCGCAGCCTAAGGCCATAACTGCGTCGATTAAAGGCAAGTTGCAGATTGTCTAAATGCACCGCCATTTCCTGATTCTTCACAATACACCGCGAACGCGAGCTAACGGCTGAAAGCTAGGTTTTTCAACATTTTTAATGGATTTTGAGTTCGTATAGGAACGTCGAAGAACGCGTCAAATCGCTGACTAAACTATGGCTACCAGTATTTGAGTAAGACCTATATAGTGAGTCACATGTCCTCGCGCGTGTAACAAGCTCAATATCAAACAGGTGGCTGCGATCACGATCGCCGTGGTTCCACAAATTTGGGGGCAGGGTTTGGCTCGGCCAATTTGTCTGAGATGGGCACGCTTGCTGCGTTTAGAAGGCTTCAGGACATTCTCGCCGAAGTGGATGCCGCCAATGCCGGCGCGCGACGGCCTTTGCACAAAGCCGGTTTTGTGGAACTGGGTGATGCACGCGAACCCGGACATTTGCGATACAGGAAATCCTTACACGAACACGGAGGGTGATGCGCCATGCTGAAGATGTTACGAATTTTGGTGATAGGACTGGGTCTGTCGCTGATGATCGGAGAGCTTTGGCGCAGTTGGGGTGCGGGTCGCCACTGGTTGTTCGTGATCGACGACCAGATCATGGGAATTGCCCTGATCGCTGGCGCGTGGGCTATGCGCCGCGACACGCAATTCACACGCGCGGCCTTTGCTGCTGCCTGGGCTTTTAATGCGGGCATGCTCTACGACAGTTTCTTCGGGAAGCTGATCGAGCCCGAAAGCTCAAACCCCAGCAATTGGGATCTGACAATATTGACCGCACTGATCGGCGCCGCCTTTGCGCTTTCGATCATAGGGCTGATCGCGACGTTGTGGTCGGCTGCCGACAATCCCGATGCTCAACTCCACTTGAGGTAGGCAAGTACGGCCCGTACCGCTTCTTCTTCGGCCACGTCGAGAGAGGCATTGTCCAGGTTCGCCCAGACATCGACAACAGAACGTACCTGTGCCGGGAGGGTTCGGGCTGCGCGAAGAGGATCGACCGAGGTCAATTCACCGGCAAAGCGCGCAAACATCTGGATCAGCAGCTTGCCAGCTTCGTCAAATGTTTGGGCGACAATGGCATCGACCGGGAGGCGCGCCTCTTCATGATCGATTGCTGTCGCCAAAAGCGCATCGGCGTGATGATGCGCCATTGCTGCGCGAACGAGCACGCGGACTGTTTGCGCCAGATCGAGGCCTTCGCTGGCTGAAACTGCCGCACGAACCCGCTCCAGATGGCCGCGCTGTTCGCGCCGGATGAGCTCAACCATGAGCGCGTCGCGATTGGGAAAGTATTGATAATAGCTTCCGATGCTGACGCCGGCGCGTTCCGCGACCGCGTTGGAGTTCATCCTGTCTAACCCGCCTTCGCGCAAAAGCTGAGCCGCAGCCTCGAGTATGGCTGCGACCGTAGCCTTGGACCGCGCCTGACGCGGCTGTTTTCGAGGGGACAGCGCAATCGACAACACGTTAAAATAGTCCTTTTCGAAACGCGAGTTGCCAAATGTGAGCATAAGCTCATATCACAGCAATCTGCACAGCGAAAGATGTAACATGAACGATGAATTTGCACGCTTCGCCGGGCTGGAAGACCCAAAGGTGGCTTCCATTCTGGGAGAGGTTCACCGCGCTTCAAAGGGTGACAAATGGGTGTTCCTGCGCGCGCTGCCGAGCGGGCTTGGGGCATTGCTGACGGGCAAGCCATTCATGGATGGTATCACGCCGCATCTCGCCGACGCCTTTATCGGTGTGCCAGATGAAGTTGGGCGTCTGCTTTACCTGACTGCGCGATCCATCGATGCCCGTCAGGCGGTGG
Source organism: uncultured Sphingorhabdus sp. (assembly GCA_964423155.1). GTDB lineage: Bacteria > Pseudomonadota > Alphaproteobacteria > Sphingomonadales > Sphingomonadaceae > Sphingorhabdus_B. The sequence continues at coordinate 9,997 of CAYRDQ010000030.1, read as the reverse complement.
AGTTCGGCACTTCGTTCGGCATTTCAGCGCTCTATCTGGCGAGTGCGATGCGCTCCAATGGAGGTTGCTTCATCGGTACTGAAATCGAACCGCGCAAAGTCTCGGTTGCCCGCGACTATCTGGCGCGAGCCGGATTGATCGACTGGTCGGATGTCCGCGAGGGCGATGCGATGGAAACACTGAGTTCGCTCAATGCTCCGATCGATGTCGTGCTGCTCGACGGATGGAAGGACCTATATCTGCCAGTGTTGAAACTGCTCACGCCAAAATTGCGATCCGGGTCAGTCGTTTTTGCCGACAATATTTACACCTTCAAAAAGGCGCTGACACCTTATGTCGCACATGTCCGGGCAAAGGGCAGCGGTTTCGAAAGTACGACATTGCCGCTGGGGTCGGGCATCGAGATGTCGGTCTATCGACCGGCTCCCCACTTAAGCTAGAAACTTGCCTGACTGCGCACGCAAAAGAGGATCGGGTTATTGCAGGACATGCCACGATCGAAGAAACCGGTCAGTCCGTTCTGCTGCTGTAACGCATCGTCTTAGATCATCAGGCTGGTGGTGATCATGTATGTGAAGTTCGGCAGAGAGATGGACTACCTCTAGCGTTTGGCTGATGAGGAAGGCGAGCTTCTCGAAAGCTACATCACCAGGTCTAGGGACAAGAATGCTGCGCTTGCCTTCATAAAGAATGCGCTGAAACGCTACGGATCTGTCGAAACCCATCACAACAGATGGCCTTCGTTCCTATGGTGCAGCAATGGACGAGCTCGGCAATCGCAATAAGCAGGAAATTGGTCGCTGGGCCAACAACAGGGTGGAGAACAGTCACTTACCCTTCCGGCGACGAGAGCGGGCGATGCAGCGATTTCGGCAAATGAAGTCATTACAGAAGTTCGCGTCAGTCCATGCCTCGCTCCACAATCACTTCACCTTCGACCGCCACCGCATCGACCGCCAGACCTACAAGACCAACCACTCAGCCGCCCTAGCAGAGTGGCAGTCGCTCATGGTCTGAGCAACCGGCCTAAAGCCACAACGCCGTCAATCGGAGACAGTTGCAGTTGGTCTGACAGCAGTTGGTCCGGTCATGTTCTGAATGGAAGTCCCCCGATGTACCCTTAGGTGCTCTGCTCTTGCATCCCGCCACTCATACGAATAGGTAGTCGGAGATACTGTAACCGGTTACATAATGGAAAGAAACGCAGATGCCACGATCATGGAAATATGTTCTTTTGGCAACGTTCATGGCCGCCTTTCCGTACAAATCACATGCGGAGGACCTATCCGTTTCTAACAAGCAGGGAACCGTCTGGGTGTCGCCGATCACACCTTTCATGGTCAGAATACGTTTCGCAGCCTCATCAGACGAGTTCCACGATGAAAGCTGGGCAGTAACTGCGGAGTTGCGCAAATCAAAAGTGGCGGCGCAGATTGCTGGTTCGACCCTTACTACTACTAACCTAGTTGCACATGTCGATCCCGAGACGTTGGCGGTTTCTGTCAAAGATAGAAACGGAAAACCCATCGTCACCGACGCAGCCATACCGATAGTCCGCAATGGCAGCCAGTTTACGATCAACAAGAAGCTGGCGATCGGCGAAAAAATATTCGGCATGGGTGATAAGACTGGAGCACTCGATCGACGCGCGCGCGCCTTTACCAACTGGAACACCGACTTTTACGGTTTCAAGGCGAGCGATGATCCGATCTATAAGTCTATTCCTTTATACATCTCCACCGGGGGGGAGGGCGGCGCCTATGGCCTTTTCCTCGACAATCCGTTTCGAAGCTGGTTCGATTTCGGTCAGCGTAGTGACGACATATTGTCCTTTGGCGCCGAGGATGGCGCTATAGACTATTATGTTATCGCAGGACCAACGGTTGCTGAAGTTGTTCGCCGCTATACCGACCTGACCGGCAAAGCCCCTTTGCCACCGCGTTGGGCATTGGGTTATCAACAATCGCGCTGGTCATATACGAGCGAAGTCGAAGTTCGCGAGTTGGCTAAACGGTTGCGCAATGAAAAAGTGCCGACAGATGTCATCTGGCTGGACATCGATTTTCAGGACCGTAACCGCCCCTTCACCATCGACCGCAAGGCCTTTCCTACGTTCGAAAAGATGATCAGTGATCTGGACGCGCAAGGCATCAAGACGGTCGCAATCACCGACCTTCATATCGCATCTGCAAAGAATCAGGGCTATTCGCCCTATGATGAGGGAATAGCCAAGGATCATTTCCTGAAAAATGCCGATGGCTCTGTTTATGTTGGGCCTGTTTGGCCAGGGCCGTCGGTTTTCCCTGATTTTACCCGCAAGGTGACGCGTGAGTGGTGGGGAGGCCTGTTCAAAGATCTGACCGACGCTGGGGTTGCCGGCATATGGAACGACATGAACGAACCAGCGATCTTTGAAACGCCGACCAAGACAATGCCGCTGACGGTACAGCACAGAATTGAGGATGATGGTTTCAGGTCGCGGACGACTTCGCACCGCGAAGTGCACAATGTTTATGGCATGGAGAATAGCCGTGCGACCTACGATGGTCTTCGCAAGCTGAGGCCCGATGCGCGCGCCTTTGTAATGACCCGCGCGAGTTATGCGGGAGGGCAGCGTTATGCAGCGACGTGGACCGGCGATAACAGCTCTACATGGGACCATCTGAAGCTTTCAGTGGCACAGACGCTCAACCTTGGACTGTCGGGATTTTCATGGTCTGGTGCAGATGTCGGCGGGTTCACCGGAGGACCAAGTCCCGAACTGCTGACGCGCTGGTTCCAATATGCGTCCTTTGCTCCCATCTTCCGCGATCATTCCCAAAAGGATGCCCCGCGCGCAGAACCTTGGGTGCATGGAGAAGAGCATCTTACCATACGCCGCAAATATGTAGAGGAACGCTACCGGCTGATGCCTTATATCTATTCGGTGGCTGAAACGAACAGTCGTACCGGAGACCCGATCATGCGGCCGACTTTCTACAGCTATCCCGACGTGCTGAGTGTCGATTGTGATATGTCGATGCAGTTCACATTGGGTGCTAAACTGCTTGTCGCAGGATCGCCCAAGCCTGAATCTCCCGCTTCGTACAAGGCATGCCTGCCAGCAGGCGGTTGGTATGATTATTGGACCGGGACAGCAGTCAAGGGCAGCATCAGCACCAATGGCAAGATGGAAATGATCGATCTTCAGCCGACTCTTGAAACACTTCCAGTTTTCGTGCGCGCGGGTTCGATCCTGCCCAAGCAGCCATTAGTCCAGAGTTTGAATGATCGGCCAAAAGGATCGCTCGAGTTGCATGTCTATCCCGGCAAGTATTGCAGCGGAGAGATTTATGACGACGACGGTCAGTCAATGGCATTCACGCGCGGAGATTTTCTACGCCAAATGGTTAGTTGCACAGCAAATGCAACGGGTGTCACCAGCGTGACCTTGTCGAAACGTACGGGCCGTTTTGCCCCTTGGTGGAAAGATATCCGCCTGTTTTTACATTCGACCCAGCGCCGCACGGCGAAGTTGAATGGGAAGAATCTGCCGGTCGAACAGGACGGCGAACGCGCGATAGTGGTAGTAGATGATCTTCCCCATGGAGCGACCATTACTCTTTCCCAAACGGACTGACGCGTGACCCGTGCTTCGCTCCCTGCTGCTGCTGCGTCGGGTAAGGTCAGGTTGATATTTTTTGCATCCGGCGATTTCGCCTTCAATCTCTATTGGCAGAGCGTGATGCTCTACCTGCTTTATTACTATACAGAGGCGCTACACCTTTCGATAGCGATGGCGTCGGCTGGCTATGCACTGGCGTCCGTATGGGATGGAGTCGCCAGTTTGGTCGTTGGGGTCTACGCAGACCGGATCGGACGACCCGAACGATTTAGGCTGGCGCTGACTCTGGGCGCGGTCCCGTTGGGGCTAAGCTTCATCCTTGCCTATGCTCCCCCGCCGGTATCAGGAGAATGGCAGATCGGTTGGATATTAGCAGGGCATATGATTTTCCGCACTGCATATGCGCTGGTCAATATACCCTATCTGGCCATGTCTTCGCGAATTAGCGTTTGCAGCGATGACCGAGCCTTTGTCGCGGGTGCCCGCATGCTGTTCGGCACGGTAGCTGCCGTCGTTGTCGCAATTGGAACCGTCCCCGTTGGCCAATTTCTGACTGGAGAGGACGGCTCGCACGCCTATTTCGCGTCGGCCATAGCTTTCGCAGCATTTGGCAGTCTGTTATTGTTGCTCGTCGGCATTAGCTATCGCGATGATGGATCCATACCGCCTGCGAAATTCGATCATAGAATAACCAAGATAATCGGTCATGTTGGTCGAAACCGGGCATTTTTGGCGATCAGCGGTGCTGTGATGGCCATGATTGTCGCAGTTACCGTACTCGACAAATCGGTGCTGTATTATTTCAAATATGCGCTGCATGATGAAAATGCAGGTCGATTGACACTTGCCTGGATGATGGCGATTAGTGGTATCGCAATCCCTTTCTGGCTAGCACTTTCGCGAAGATTGGGCGCACGAAATGTCTGGTTTTTGGCAGTCATTGCGTGCGTTGCGTGCCTCTGCTTATTTATCGGTTTTGCGTTTAAGCATCCGTTCGCAGTACAGATTTTCCTCATCGTCGTGCAAGGCAGCATTGTCGGCTTGCACTTTGCCTTTTGGGCCATTTTGCCCGATACGGTTGAATATGGTCAACGCCAGAGCGGTTTCCGCGCAGAGGCAATTTTATACGGTCTCTCGGCTTTATTTCAACGTCTTGCCATCGGTCTTGGAACATTATTGGTCGGGATCGGTCTGGGGGGCGACGGCTTGCACCATGCAGAAGCGAGTGACGCAGCCTATAAACTGGTACTCGCCTTTATTCCTTTGGGTTTCTTTCTTTTGGCTGGGCTGGCCATGCTGGCTAACCCGCTGTTCCGCGATAGTCACAGACAAATTCTGTCTGAGTTGCGAAATAAGGACTCCTAACGGATCAGGTTCACTTGCCCCCTTGCACCTTCGGCCTGCGCGGAAGGAGCAATCCACAGGTCAAACAGACCGGGCTCTACCGTCAGCATATTGTCCTTGCCGTAAAATTCCAGCATCGACCGTTGCAGCCTGAAGCTGACTTTCTCCGTCTGTCCGGGAGCCAGAGCTACTTTGCGGAATGCGACCAGTTGCCGGATCGGGCGCGTAATGCTGGCAGTACGATCATGGATATAGAATTGCGCCACCTCTTCGATCGCACGCTCACCATTGTTGGTAATGGTCGTGGACACTTCAACAAAGCCTTCCCAAGTCAGTGCGGTGTTGCTGACATGCAGCGTGCCATATTCGACCTTGCCGTATGTCAGGCCATGTCCGAACGGAAATAGTGCCTCAGTCGGCACTTCCCGGAACTGAGCCTTGTAGTCGACACGCGGACCTGCGGGTTGTGGCCTACCTGTGCGCTTGCGGTCATAATAAAGCGGTTGTTGGCCGGTGTCGTAAGGAAAGCTCACGGGCAATCGGCCCGATGGGCTGTGGGCTCCATAGAGTATATCGGCAATAGAGTTGCCGCTTTCGGTTCCGAGATACCAGGTGATCAAAATGGCGGGTGCGTTGCGAATTGCCCCCTCCAGTGCCAGCGCTCGTCCGTTTCGCAGCACCACAACAATCGGTTTGCCCAATTTTGCTACAGACTCAGCCAGTTCCTGCTGGGGTTTGGGTACGACAATATCAGTGCGCGACTGAGCTTCGCCGGACATCGATTGAGCTTCGCCAATGGATAAAACAATTACGTCTGCCGCCTTTGCTGCTGCTACCGCCGCTTCTATTCCTCCGGCTATGGGTTTCTCGATATCGCACCCTTCAACAACCGTGATGTTTCCGCCAGCATTGCGCATGCCCGTCGCGAGATCGACTGCTTGCTCGTCATCTCCGTAAACGCACCATCCTCCAATAAGATCATGCGGACCTTCAGCGAATGGCCCTAGAAGTGCGACCTTTGCGGATTTTGCCAATGGAAGGATGTTGCCTTCGTTCTTCAACATCACGATCGATTTGCGGCCAGCTTCTCGCGACAATGCAATGTTTACAGGTAAGCGCGAGCGGCTTTTTTCACGTGCCGGATCGATCCGCCTGAATGGATTATCGAATAGACCGACCATCGCTTTGATCATCAGTACCCGCTGCACTGACTCATTCACAAGCTTCTCGGGCACCTTCCCTTCGCGAACCAGCGATGGCAGGTGTAACGCATACAAATTGCTCGCCATGCTCATATCTACGCCCGCAAGGATGGCAAGGCGTGCGGCATCCTTTCCGTCTTCAGCGAAGCCATGGAGGATCATTTCCTCGTCGCCGGTATAGTCTGATACGACCATGCCGGGGAATTTCCATTCGCCGCGCAACAGGTCGGTCATCAGCCATTTGTTTCCGGTCGAAGGCACGCCAGAGATTTCGTTGAACGATGCCATGGTGGTGTAGGATCCGGCATCGAACGCAGCTTTGAAAGGCGGCAGATAAACTTCGCGCAAGGTGCGTTCTGATATGTCGACAGTGTTGTAATCGAGACCCGATTCAGCTGCACCATAGGCGACAAAATGCTTGGCGCACGACATCATGGCGTCATCGGCGGTCAGATCCTTGCCCTGAAAACCTCGGACACGGGCCGCAGCAAATATTTTGCCAAGTAGGACGTCTTCGCCAGATCCTTCCATCGCACGGCCCCAGCGCTGATCGCGCGAGATGTCGACCATTGGCGCAAATGTCCAGTCAATACCGGCTCCAGCAGCCTCAAAGGCGGCCGCCCGCGCCGTTCGTTCGGCAAGATCAGGTTCGAAACTGGCAACTTCACCAACAGGTGTCGGAAAGATGGTACGATGTCCGTGAATGATATCCGCGGCAAAAATGAGCGGGATTTTGAGGCGCGATTCCTTGATTACGGCGGTCTGCATCCGCCACGCCATCTCCGCACCGTTGCCATTGAAAACGCCCGTCAGTTTGCCCGCCACTGCGTCGGCAACCTGTGCTTCAAAGCTTTGGCCGTTACCAGGAGGATTGAACCCTGCCGCTTTGGAGCCGCCCCACGCAGAAGGTAGCAGGGTCAGCTGCCCGGCCTTTTCCTCGAGCGTCATCTTCTTAACCAGGTCTTTGATGAAAGACGGCGCGGATTTGCCAAATGCGGTTCTGGCAGCGGCGCTAAAGGGGGTGGCGGCCCATGCCGATGCCATTCCCATCGCGATCAATATGCTGCGCCGAGAAACCTGGTTGACTGCCATCTTACCCCCAATTTTCAAACTTTTCGCCAGTCCGTTCAAAATCGAATCAACAAGCATTGCATCCAATTATGTAACCGGTTACATAATTGGCCTTCGCGATGGTGGCAATGGGTCTCGTATTCGGATATGGAATTACAGAATATTCAGATGGAGACTGGTGCAGATGGCGAAGCCTTTGGCGACAATCAGGGACGTGGCTCGCGTCGCTGGTCTGTCCGTAGCGTCGATTTCACGGGTCCTCAACGGTCACAACCATGTGCATCCTGCAACGCGGCAGAAGGTGCTCGATGCAATGGATGCGCTGGGATATATTCCCAATGCCGCCGCGCGCAGCCTCAGCACAGCGAAAAGCCACGCAATAGGCGTTGTACTACCCGATCTGCACGGCGAATTTTTCAGCGAATTAGTGAGGGGGATGGACAAGGCGGCGAACGAACGCGGATATCTCCTGCTGCTATCAACGATGCATGCCGACAGCAGTTTAGCCGGGCAAGCCATGGGCACGATGCGCGGTCGGGTCGATGGCGTAATCGTAATGGCACCTCAACTTCTGGTAGGCGATCTCTCAAAGGCCTTGCCGCAAGGCTTGTCTGCAGTGCTGATCAACAGCCCGGACGATTACGATCATCACAATATCCGTATCGACAACCGAGGAGGCGTAATGTTGATGGTTCGCCATTTGCTGTCGAACGGTCGAAGGAACATCGTACACTTGTCCGGCGTGCAAGACAATTTGGATGCCATGGAACGCGTGACGGCCTTTCGCGAGGCCATGCATGCCTTGGCACCCGATCTTCCAGTGAAAATTTTGGAAGGCGATTTTTCGGACGAGAGCGGCGAACGCCTCGTGCAGCAATTGCTTTCGGAAGGCACGGACTGCGATGCCATATTTGCGGCCAACGACATGATGGCACTGGGGGCGTTGCAAGCTCTTCGCACAGTGGGTGTCAAAGTCCCTTCGCAAATAGCCGTGGCGGGCTTCGACGATATTCCGATCGCGCGTTATCTTGGCTTGACAACCATGCGGGTCGACATTGCGGGACTTGGCGAACGCGCAGTCATGAGGCTTTTGGACGAATTGGAGGGCAAAGCTGGCCCTATTGCGATCGAACGGATGACGCCAGCGCTAGTGGCGCGTGCGACCACCGCGAGCTGAAAGCAGGAAGCGGCCAAACTATTAGCTTGCTGCGAAAGGAGAAAAATGACTGACAGTCACGACAGGCGCACGGTTATCCGTTGCGCCGCTGTAGCAATGTCCACGCTTGCGTTGCCAGCTGTATCTTATGCAGCGCGTGCGAAAACATTACCTCCATTTTTCGAGGATCTGGAAAAACGCACATTTCGTTTTTTTTGGGAAACTACCAACCCAAATACAGGTTTAGTTCTTGATCGCTGGCCGACTCCTGCTTTCAGTAGCATCGCCGCCATCGGCTTTGGCCTAACAGCTTATATTTTGGGCGTCGAACGCGGTTGGATATCGCGTGAGCAGGCACGAGACCGAATATTAAGTACGCTGAGATTCCTTCGCGGTCTGCCTCAGGGCGAAGGCACTAGCGGCATTGCTGGCTATCGCGGCTTTTTCTACCACTTTCTCAATTCGGAAACGGGGCTGCGACACGGCCAAATCGAGCTGTCCACGGTAGACACTTCGTTGATGCACATGGGTATGCTACATGCGGCCGCATGGTTTGATCGCGACACGCCAGTCGAAAACGAACTGCGCAATTTGGCTTATGAGCTTGTCGACATGGCCGAATGGGATTGGTTTCAGCATCAAGGGTTAGGCATTCCCATGGGCTGGCATCCAGAACATGGTTTCATCGATCGCAATTGGGACGGATATAACGAGGGTAAGCTCGTTTATATTCTTGCTTTAGGATCAAGGAAACATCCGGCCAAGGAAGGAAGTTGGTCGGCTTGGACGGCCCCTTATAAGGATTTTTGGCGCGGGAAAGGCAAGCGTCGCTGGTTAGCTTTCGCTCCATTGTTTGGTCACCAGTATAGTGAGATGTGGATCGATTTTCGAAGCATATACGACGCGCCAATGCGGGCCGCCGGGTTCGATTATTTTGAAAACAGCCGCCGTGCGACATTGGCGCAACACGCTTATGCAACTGCCAATCCGATGGGCTGGACCGGCTATGACAATTTGGTTTGGGGATTGACCGCCTGCGACGGCCCTGGCCATTTTGAATTACGTCATGAAGGCCATGTCGCGCGCTATGCAGGATATTCGGCGCGTGGACCGATATCTGAACCGGACGGATTCGATGACGGTACTATCGCTCCCACCGCCATGCTTGGTTCCCTGCCTTTTGCGCCGGAAATCTGCATTCCGTCAACGTTGGCGATGCACAAAAGGCATGGGAGCCGGATATATCGTGAATATGGCTTTCTGGATGCTTTCAATCCCAGTTTCCGCGACATCGGTAAAAAGGTCGATACTGGCCAAGTAGATGCTGTGCATGGCTGGGTTGCAAAGGATTATCTTGGCATCGATCAGGGTCCAATCCTGGGCATGCTTGCCAATTATCGCAGCGATGCAATCTGGAAAGTGATGCGCAAATCTCCAAACATAATCCGTGGACTCAAGCGTGCCGGATTTACTGGCGGCTGGCTGGAAACAGCCGTGCGGTCTTTGACATAGTCTTTCAAACGTTAACCCGGATGCCGGACCGCTAGCTCTCAGCGGGTTTTCTGGCGAACAGACCGAAGCCGGCGATGATGGCATAGCAGATGGCAGGCAGGATGAATG
>CAYRDQ010000029.1:0-29843 GCA_964423155.1 uncultured Sphingorhabdus sp. | reverse complement strand
TCGAGGGGGGTGTCATAGCCAATCCATCTATAAGTACGATAATATATATTATGTTAAATGATATTCATGCTGTCGATGGAGTACCCTCGGTTAAGGCCTCAATTCCATCACATCGCCTTTCACTGTCCAGCTGTCAAAACTGTCGAGAAAGTTCATTCCCACTACATTGGTGTCACCAAAATTTTCCGCAATCACGACGCTGTGATCATCAATTTGCAGATCGCCAACGCGGAAAGTTTTGACAGCTCCCATTTTCGCTTCAATGACTCCATTGGCAGTCTCCAGTTCGGTCGACCGGCCATCCAGTTCAATTTTGGCTGTCTTGGCTAGTTCTGCGCCCACTGCCGTTGTCGATGCACCGCTATCAACCATGAAGTCGGCTTCCACGCCATTCAGCGTAGCCCGCAGCCAGAAATGACCGTCATCTTGCCGCACCAGGCGAAGCGTTTCTCCGACGATGCTTTGCCGAGGCGCGCCAGTAAGTTCGCCCTTAATGCGGTTCCACATCATCGACAATTCAGGGCGAAAACTGAAACCGACAAAAACGAGAGCAAAAATGCCCAGCCAAGCGAGGATCATCTTGGCATATTGGCGCAATGGCAGCCGCCGCGCGATCAGGCCGCTGGCGATAACCACCAATACAATCAGGGCATAAAGCGCCTCTGGCGTGGCGAGCCTATCCATACACCGTCGCCTTGCTGAATAAAGTGAAGAAATTCTGGGTGCTTGTTTCGGCAAGCGCTTCAACTGGAATGTTTTTTAGATCCGCCAGAAATTGCGCTGTATTGCTCACAAAGGCAGGTTCGCATGTCTTTCCGCGGTGCGGGACTGGGGCGAGAAACGGTGAATCGGTTTCGATCAACAAACGGTCTTCGGGGATGGTTTTCGCAATATCCTGCAAATCATGCGCATTCTTGAACGTGACGATGCCCGAAAGCGAAATATAAAGCCCGAGATCGAGGGCAATCCGCGCAAATTCGGCGCTGGCCGTAAAGCAGTGGATCACCCCCGGATAAGCACCCTGCTCCATTTCCTCGCGCAAAATCTGCGCCGTGTCCGCTTCGGCATCGCGCGTGTGCACGATAATGGGCAAAGCTGTTTCTCGCGATGCGATGATATGTTGCCGGAAACATGCCTTTTGTTGTTCACGATCGCTATAATCATAATAATAATCGAGGCCTGTCTCGCCGATGCCAATAACACGCGAGTTTTTCGATTTTTCGATGAGTTTTTCGCTGGTTATATCGCCATGTTGATCGGCTTCATGCGGATGGATGCCTACAGAAGCCCAAACGCCCTGCTCCCGTTCCGCCAGCCCGATCACCGCATCCCATTCACTTTCACGGGTGGAAATGTTGAGCATCGCCCCTACCCCGGCGGCGCGCGCCTGGGCGAGAATATCCGCCTCCCGCTCGACCAGTCCCTTGTAATTCAGGTGGCAATGGGAATCGACGAACATGGCGCTTACGCGTCCGCAGGGAGTTCCAGACGCGGAAAAATCGGCGTCGGAGCTGCGATGAGTGCGCCTGAACTGGCTAGACGGGCGTAATAATCCTGATCGTTGAGCGCCGCAAAATCCCGTCCGCGCGCTTCAACGCCCAATTGGTCTAGAAGCTTGGATGCCGATGTGGGAATGATCGGCTGCACTGCGATCGCCAATGCTCGCATCGCGCGCAGAAGCGTTTCCAGAACCGCCTCCATGCGCGCTGGATCGGTTTTGCGGAGCGCCCATGGTGCCTGCGCATCGATATACTGGTTGCAAGCGAACACCGCCTTCATCCAGCTGTCGAGACCTTGCGAGAAAGCGAAGGCTGCAAACTCGCGCGGGACATCGTTACGGCACGCGTCGTCCACCAGGGCAAGCAATTCTTCATCGTCTGCCGTCTTGACGTCATTTTGTGGCAAGCGCCCATCCAAATTCTTGGAAATTAACGATAATGTTCTCTGTGCAAGATTACCAAAGCTGTTTGCCAGATCGGCATTTACCCGCGTGACGATCGCTTCGGCGCTGTAAGTGCCATCCTGTCCAAAGCTGACTTCGCGCATCAGGAAATAACGGAGCGCATCGACCCCAAAATGTTCCGCCAGTTCCATCGGATCGACGACATTGCCCAGCGATTTCGACATTTTCTCGCCACGGTTAAGCAGGAAGCCGTGTCCGAACACCTGTTGCGGCAGAGGCAATCCCGCAGACATCAGGAAGGCCGGCCAATAGACCGCGTGAAAACGGATGATATCCTTGCCGATGATGTGCACATTGGCCGGCCAGAAACGCCCAAAATCACTGTCCGGATCCGGATAACCCAGCCCTGAGAGATAGGTTGTGAGCGCATCGACCCACACATACATCACATGCCCGGACGAACCCGGCACCGGAACGCCCCAGTCAAAACTGGTGCGCGACACGCTCAGATCCTTGAGGCCGCCCTCGACAAAGCGCAAAACCTCGTTTTTACGGCTTTCGGGGCGGATGAAGTCTGGATTGTCACGATACAAAGCGAGTAGCGCGTCCTGATATTTGGAGAGACGGAAGAACCAGCTTTCCTCAACGGTCCATTCAACCGGCGTGCCTTGGGGCGAGAGTTTGACACCCCCTTCCCCTTCCGTCAGTTCCTCTTCGCCGTAGAACGCCTCGTCGCGGACCGAATACCAGCCTTCGTAGCGATCGAGATAAAGGTCATCGCTCGCTTCCATAGCCTTCCAGATGGCGATACTCGCTTCGTGATGCTTTTTGTCGCTGGTGCGCATGAAAACGTCATTTGAAATATTTAAAATCGCGCACATCTCTCTGAAATAAGAGGACATTTCGTCTGCAAATTCCAGCGTATCGCGCCTGGCTGCGCGCGCCGTTTGCGCCATTTTCAGGCCGTGCTCGTCTGTGCCGGTGACCATGCGCACGTCACGGCCCATCAACCGCTGGAAACGGGCAATGGCATCGGTGGCGATCGCCTCATAAGCATGGCCGATATGCGGTCGGCCATTGGGATATGCGATGGCGGTCGTGAGATAATAAGGTTCCGACATGGTCTTTTCAGTTGGGTTGGCCAAAATCAGCCGCGCGAATGCAGGCTGGCAAGCAGGTTGCCCATTTGGAGCAGAACCGCCTGTTTATCAAGTGTCAGCCCTAGCGCGCGTGCGGCCAACCGGTCGGCTTCGTGAAAGGCGTCTACCGCTTGGATTGCTTTTCCGGTTTCCATTGTCCGTGCTTGCGAGGCTATCCGCACCGGCACAAACCGCAAAAAGGCCTCGTAGCTGGCTTGCGCGTTTTTGAGCGAGAGTGTTTCCGCCAGTTTGTACCTGACCTTGTTGCCTGGATCACCGCTGCGGATAATGGAATCGGCCAATTCTTCAATCGTAGCGAAATCCATACCGGCAAGCGACAATGCCTCACCCGGCAAACCGCGCCCCGAACGGACGAGTGTGTCAATCTCTGCAGTCGAGGCGTCGGGCAATAGCTGGCGCAAAGCTTTTTGCATTGAAACATCGTCGAGCGGTTCAAAACGTTTCACTTGGCAGCGCGAACGGATTGTCGGCAGCAAACGGTCGCTCGCATGGCTGACCAACATGAAATAGGTCCCTACCGGCGGTTCCTCGAGTGATTTGAGAAGGGCATTGGCCCCTCCCCGCTCCAGATCATCGGCTGCATCGATAATGACCACGCGCCGCGACCCCATTGACGGCCGTGTTGTCAGGCTGTGCTGGACAGCACGGATCTGGTCGATCGTGATGCTTCGCTTCAATTCGGCATCGGGGTCCGCTGCTTCGCCCTCCTTGGGTGCTTCCTTGGGCAGACGCTGTACCCAGATGATATCGGGATGGGTGCGGTGCTCTACCATCGAGGCATAGCGGTTTTCAGGATCAACAAGCATGCGTGCGGCCACGCTCGCAAAACTTGACTTTCCGACTCCGCGCGGTCCCGCAAAAATCCAGCCATGATGCAACCGACCACTTGCCAGCGCCTTGGCAAAGCTATCGAAATGCACATCATGGCCGTATATCGCGTTCATGGAAGGAGATCAGCCAGTTCGGCCCAGATACGCGCCGCGACCGTTTCGGGATCGGCATCGGCGTCGACAAGTCGCACCCGTTCCGGTTCACGCATCGCAATCTGGTGAAACGCTTCACGCACACGCTGGTGAAACACATCGTTGCGCCCGCCAATCCGATCAGGATTGTTGCCGTCGCGGGCCTGGGTGCGTGCGCGAGATGCTTCGAGCGGAAGGTCGAGAATGATTGTCCGGTCGGGCAGATAGCCCCCGCTTCCGATCCGGTGAAGCTCCATGATCGTGGCGTCACTGACGCCCAGGCTCGCACCCTGATAGGCACGGCTGCTGTCGAGGTAGCGGTCCGAAATAACCCAGATCCCCTTTTCGACATTGGGTTTGATCCGCTTTTCGACATGGTCGCTGCGTGCCGCGGCAAACAGCATGGCCTCTGCCGCTGGCCCCCAGCGATCATCTCCACCACCCAGCAGCAATTGCCGGATCGCCTCTGCTCCCTCGGTCCCGCCCGGTTCGCGGGTCAAGTCAACTGTCAGGCCTTGTGCTCTCAATGCCTCAGCCAACAGGGAAATCTGGGTAGATTTTCCAGCCCCCTCACCCCCCTCGATTGACAGGAAATGGCCTTTCTTCATGCGGCCTTGCTCCACATTCCGGAAAAGCCATTCCAGGCCCTTTGCAAAAATCCGGCCTTTGCAACATCATTGGCGGCAACAAGCGGAAAATTCTGTTTCAATCCATCGGGATAGTGCACGGTCAGTTCCGCAACTTGCTGCCCCTTACGCAAAGGTGCCTTGACCGGGCCCGAATAGCGCACGGTCAGACGTGGTTTGTCCGGGCGCCCTTTATAGCCGAGAATCGAAATCTTGTGCAGCGCAATTGCGGAAACTGCTGCATCCGATCCGAGCTGAACCGGTATATCAGTCACTGTCTGTCCGGGCGCGAATAACGGCTTTTCCCGCCAGCTTTCAAAGCCCCAACGCATCAGACCACGCGCCTCCTCCACACGAGACTGCATCGTCGGCAATCCGGCGACCACCATCATCAGCCGGCGCGGGCCCCTTTGAGCGGTCCCAACAAGGCAATAACCCGCTTCGCTGCTATGCCCGGTTTTCATTCCGTCTGCCCCTTCGACTGCCCCGAGCAGGGGATTGCGGTTGGTCTGAGCGATATTGTTCCATTTGAATGAGCGCTGGTTGAAAAACTCGGCAAACATGTCCGGATGATCATCGATAATGCGCTTTGCCAGGATGGTGAGGTCGCGTGCGGTCGAATAGGTACCGCCTTTGTCGGGCCAGCCATTAGCGGTACCAAAACGGCTATCGGCCATGCCCAGCCTTGCGGCGGTTGCATTCATTTCTTCGATAAAGGCCTGTTCGCTTCCGCTCATGCCCTCCGCCAGTACGACCGATGCATCATTACCAGAAAGCGTCAGAATTCCGTGTAGCAGATTCTCGACGCTGACTTGCTGTTTTGAGCGCAAGAACATGCTCGAACCACGGTTGTTCCATTTCACCCAAGTTTGGGGCTGGACGGTATACAATGTCTTGCGATCGACTTTGCCCGCCTTGATCGCCTCAAACGCGACATAGGCAGTCATAATCTTCGCCATTGATGCTGTCGGGATTTTCCTGTCACTTGCCTTATCGAGCAGCACCACTCCACTGTGCGCATCAACCAGGTAAGCGATCGGCGCGTTGGTCGTGTAGACGGGTTTGGCCGACAAGACAGGCTGAGCCAACAGCAGTAATAAAAGGACGGCAAAGAAACGCATACCGGCTAGTTAGCCGTCCAATGCATCCTTCGCCAGTCAAAGCTATTCGCGGAGCAGCCTAGCCTGTGGATAGCCGCGTTTTTTGGCATCTGTGAGTGCGGCTTGCGCTTCTTTCTCTGTCGCAAATGGTCCGAAACGAACGCGGAACAGCTTTCCATCACCTGATGCGACAACATTGGCTCCGAGTTTCTTTGCCAATGCATCGGCATTGGTGCGGGAAGCAAAGGCCGCTAATTGCACCACAAAGGTTTTTGTGTCTGAAGAGACCACCGGAGTTTTGGCCGAATCCGTCGATTTCGGAGTTGCTGCCTTTTCAGCGGGTTTTGGCGCAGGAGATTTGGTAGCGGTTTTTTTCTCCGCTGCTGCCGACGCAGTTTTCACTGCGGCAGTTGCAGGTTTGGGTTGCTTCGAAAGTTTGTCCCGCAAAACTTTAAGAAGCGATTCAGGCGTGTCCATCCGAACCGTTGCGGCTTGTCCGGCACGTAGCGCTGCGCGCTCATTTTCAGGAGGATTGACGCGACGGACCCGGACGGCGGCTATACCCTTATCGAGAACTCCCAATTGCCGGGCTGCTCCCTCGGACAGGTCTATCAACCGGTCATTGGTCATCGGTCCGCGATCATTGATACGCACAAGGATTGTGCGTCCAGTGTCAAGCGCAGTCACCTCGACATAGCTTGGCAAAGGCAAGGTTTTGTGCGCTGCTGAAACACCGTTCGGCAGGAACGCTTCGCCATTTGCTGTTGAGCTGCCTGCCAGTTCGTTTCCGTACCAGCCTGCAAAGCCCACATCGTCATATAATGCGACATCCTCAGGCGTATATTTAACGTTACCGACGGTATAAGGATCACCGATCTTGACAAGCAAATCGCTAATATTGCTTTCAGCCGACAGCTGTCCTGCAGAAACTGGCACGTCCGTGCCATCGCTGCTGCACGATGTCAGCGACAATATTGTTGCCGCGCATGCGACCAGTCTAGTTTCGTACCGCATCAGCTAGCAACCCCACCGAAAGAGCGTAAAAATTCGAGCAATTATAATCCAATATCGCGCGATAGTTGCTACCCAGTAAATAGGCGGTTTGCCCTTCCCCATCGGGTTCAATCAAGGCGGCCTGCATGGTGTCGTTCGGCCAGGTGCCGTTTTGCGAAACAACACCGCGCTGCTTCCACTCGGAAATGCTCATCCAGCGGCTATGGCGGGCAAATACCCGGGCACAGCGTGGTGGTGTGAGTGTGCTTTTGACGCCGTTGCGATCAAGTGAGGCCGGGACATTGACGGCGAATCCCCACGGTTCATTCCGGCGCCATCCGGCATGCATCAGATAATTGGCGATCGAGGTCATGGCATCGACTTCGCTTTTCCAGATATCAGCATAGCCATCACCATCGCCATCGCGGGCAAGCCGCAGATAGACAGAAGGCAGAAACTGTGGACGGCCAAGTGCGCCAGCCCAGCTTCCCGTGATGGCATAGCTCGGCACGCCCCTGTCGATCATCTTCAAAACAGCAACCAGTTCCGCCTCGAACAGTTCGCGACGACGTCCTTCAAATGCCAGCGAGGCTAAGGCGTCAGGCGCATGGAAATTGCCCATCACTGCACCATAGTTGGTTTCATGCCCGTATATGGCGATCATCACCTCTTCGGGCACGCCGGTTTCATTTTCGATCCGCTGGAGAAGCGGACGCAGTTCGGTATATTTGGAACGTCCGCGGCTGATCCGCGCGGCGTCAACATGCTTGCGCCTATAGGGTTCGAAAGGCGGAACGGCTGCAGTAGAGGGCGTTTCGGGTTGACCGCGATCGAGTTGCACCACGCGTGGAAGATACACCAGCGTCGGAATGACCCGGTCGAGCGTTGCTTTGCTGACACCTTCGCGTTCGGCCCTTGCGCGAACTATCTGCAAATATTGATTAAAGGCGTGCGAGTGCGACGGTGCGGGTTGCGGGGAGGATACCGCCGCAT
Organism: uncultured Sphingorhabdus sp.; assembly: GCA_964423155.1. GTDB lineage: Bacteria > Pseudomonadota > Alphaproteobacteria > Sphingomonadales > Sphingomonadaceae > Sphingorhabdus_B. Next base: position 22,106 of record CAYRDQ010000029.1, on the reverse strand, counting down.
AGTTCTCTTGCGCAGACACTACGGCAGGCGGACTAGCGATCGCCAAGGCAAACGTAGCAAGGATTCCATCCACCGGCAATTTTCCAATACGCAGCGCCACAAATCCTCCATGTATAGCAGGAGTTAATCCTAACACGGAAAAACAAGGCAAGACAGGAAAAGTGAAGGCCGCGCGACTGAATTTACGCGCGCTTTGTCACAGGCATATTTCCAGCGGCCGCTTGCAAGCGCTGAAATTCCTGTCTAGGGCAGCCCGCGATGCGGACAGGTGGCCGAGTGGTTTAAGGCACCGGTCTTGAAAACCGGCGTGGGTGCAAGCTCACCGTGGGTTCGAATCCCACCCTGTCCGCCATCTTTACTTTTCTTCGGCTAACTGCCCGCCATTCGATGAATTCTCGCCAAACGCACTGGTTGTGCTGTCGATCATCATCTGGATTTCTTCATTGGCATATTTTTCGGCTTCAGCCTGTTTGGAACCATAGCTGCGCTCTGACTTTACCAGCAGGTCAAAATAAGTCTGCCGCTCTGTCGGGCAAGCCTTCTGGATGCTATCGTTGAATTCCGAACCCGACTTCTTGACCTTAACGGCTTCATTATGTTCGCGGATCAAGCAATTGTTGAAACCCTTGCGGGCATCATCGAGCGGATCGCCTTTCATTGTTGCCATGTTAAGCGCCATGGCGAGCGCCAAGCTTGTCATCATCATACGTTGCTCCCCAGTTTCTTAGCGAACGTTTATCTTCCCACACCGGAGGATTACCACACTGCAATGGGATGCTGCAATCTTACAAATAGCAGATGAATCCATGCTGAATTCACGGCATTAGCGTATGCGTTTACCACCTTTTACAACGGCATCGACCGATTCTAGCTCGCGAACATTCGCTAAGGGATCGCCATCGACCGCGATGATATCGGCGAAGCGACCCACCTCTATCGCCCCCACATCCTTTTCACGCCCAAGCGCCTGTCCGGCGTTCCGCGTTGCCGCCTGGATCGCCTCCAATGGAGTCATCCCATACTCAACCATCACACGGAACTGCTTGCCGATTTCGCCGTGCGGCATCACGCCGGCATCGGAGCCGAAGACCATCTTCACGCCCGCTTTGTGCGCTTTTCGGAAATTGTCGCGCTGGATCTGCGCGACTTCACGGTCTTTGCGCAGATTGTCCTCCAGCACGCCATTTTTCGCGCCTTCGGCCTGGGTATATTCGGTATTGTAGATATCCATCGAGAACCAGACCGGGCGGGTGCGTGCAGCAGCAAGTTTAATACCTTCATCATCGACCAGGCTGGCATGTTCGATCGTGTCGATACCCGCCTTGATCGCGGCCTTGATCCCTTCCCCGCCATGGGCATGCGCAGCGACGCGAATTCCCCATTGGTGCGCTTCGTCAGCGATCACGCGCAAATGTTCCTCAGAAAGCTGCTGCTGCCCTGGCTCGGTATTGCGCGAGAAGACACCGCCTGTCGCGCAGACTTTGATTACCTCCGCGCCATATTTACGCTGGCGGCGAACCTGATAACGCAGTTCGTCAGGGCTATCGCCAATCCCCTCTTCTTTCTCGGCCTTTTCCAGACTGGGGGGAAGGAAAGTGGAATCGCAATGCCCGCCAGTCGCGCCCAGCGCATAGCCGGCAGGTACTATACGCGGTCCGACGGCATAGCCATTCTCAATTGCTTGCTTGAGGCCGATATCGTTGCGATTGCCCGAACCGACATTGCGTACAGTGGTAAAGCCCGCATCGAGCATCGCCCGTGCGCTGCCCACTGCAGTCATACCCCAGAAACTATCGGTGAATTCCAACCCACGATAGCCACCAATATCGGCCGGGCCATCAAGGTGGACGTGCATGTCAATCAGGCCGGGAAGCAGCGTTTTGTCACCCAGATCGATATGGGTAACGTCAGCGCCCCACTTTACTGTGCGGGCATCCGCAATGCTAGTAATGCGGCCAGTATCGTCCACGAAGATAGCGGGATTCTGGACCATCTTTCCGGTGAGTACATCCAGCATGCGCGCGCCGGTGATGACGGTATTGGCCAGCGCAGGTGCCGATTGAACGGCCAACGCCGCAATCGCCAAAACCCCAGCATTTCTCAGAAAGTTCACGCCAATGCCCATGGTCTTCACCCCTCCAGAATCGGTATTGCACCGAGATGGCAAAATGCGGCTCCGTAGGACAGCGGAAATTGCGCTTAGATGCTGTGAACTTTTAGCGCCTCATAATGCAGCCGACATTGATGGGCGATCCGTCGCTCTTCGGCGGACAAATCCGAAGGTGCGGTCGGCTTTCCAAAACCGGTGCTTTTCCACACAGCATTATACCAGTGCGAAGCCCAAATACCGTCCGATGGATGCTTCCCCTCGGGCCAGCCCAGCATGGCCGGATCCCAGGATATCCCGATGGCATTGCACAGCGCCCGCAACCCCGCTTCGGGATCAGCCAGCAGGCGGTTGCTATCAACCACTGCTGCCGGACGCCCCAGTCGGCTCGATACCCGATCATGATAGGCAGCCAGCCTTTCAAAACCGAGTTGCCGGGCGTCGACCAGTTCATTCTTGTGGCGATAACTGGCGACCATCAGATCCGGATCACGGATCAGGAAAACATGCACATGGTCGGGAAAGTCATCGACGCTGACCGGCCCTTCCATATGATGCGACATATGCTTTTGATACCAGACCGGCCTTCCATCGGGAACCGGACCGCGCAAAGTCGCGGCCACCGACTGCCAGTCACAATCCATATCGGCGATGATTTCGTCTGCCATCGCATGCGGTTCACCGGTTTGTACCAGATAAGCGCCATAAAAGGGCTCGTCGGTCACAGCGCAGTCGGCTCTGGAAGAAAAACTGCGCATCATTGCCGTCGATATGTTGCGCGGGCCAGACCACATTGCAATGCGAGTTGTCATGAAGCGCTTATGTCCCGTTCGACCAGCTGCTTGTACAGCCCCTGCAGCCGCTCCACCATTGGCCCCCTGCCCTCGGTCAGCTTGCGGCCATCGACCGTATGGGCGGGTACTACCCCGGCGAACGTGCCGGTGACAAAGGCTTCATCCGCACCATAAACATCGGTGAGCGAGAAATTCTTCTCAAAGACGGGAATTCCCGCTTCGCGGCAAATCTTGATCACATTGCCGCGTGTGATCCCGCCCAGGCAATAGTCGCCGGTCGAGGTCCACACCTCGCCTTTCCGGACAATGAAGAAATGCGTTGAATTGCAGGTGGCGACAAAGCCGTGGGGATCCAGCATCAAACCTTCATTGGCGCCCGCCTCGGTCGCCTGGATGCAGGCTGTGATGCAGTTCAGCTTGCTGTGCGAATTGAGCTTTGGATCCTGCACCGCCGGATCGCCGCGCCGGACATGCACGGTGAAGAGCGAGATGCCTTGCTCGATAACCTCCGCATGCGGTTCCTTATGCTCTGCGATGATGACGATAGTGGCGGGCGAAACAACCACACGCGGATCCTGATAGGGCGTCGAACGCACGCCTCGCGTCACCATCAGGCGGATATGACAGGCATCCATAGCGTTGGCGGCAATGGTTTCTTCCAGCCGGGCGATCATCGCCTCCCGGCTGATCCCGATATCCATCGCGATAGCCTTGGCGCCCTCCCAAAGCCGGTCGAGATGCTCCTTCAGGAACGCCATTCGGCCTTTGTGGACGCGAATGCCCTCCCACACGCCATCGCCCAGCATGAAGCCACTGTCGAACACCGAGACGACGGCTTCGGCACGCGGGGTGAGCACGCCGTTGACGTTGATCAGGATGCGCTCGTTGCGCGGATCGGGGGTGAAGTCTTGGGTGCCTTTGGTCATTCAATCACCTTTCGCCTCCATAGGAAGACGTCGTTCAATTTCCGAGCCAACCGATGTATTGCGAAACATTTCCATCGTTTTTGCAAACCGACGTAGTTCCATGAGTCCCCCCTTAACCTCCCAAGTTCTTACATGTAGCTCTGTTGAGCCGTCAGGAAGATTTAGTCCGACAGCCAACCAATATGGCGACAAGTAGCCGAAATTGCCGTGGGTCCTCCACAAAGGCGTCTTTCTATACACTGCGACCTTGTAGACATCTTGCCAAGGGACATCATGTTGCTCGGATCCATTTTCGTAAAGGAGTCCCGTTGAGGAGGCTATCAGAACGGGCTTTTGACGAAACCATTCCTCGCCCAAATGGGACGTTATCCTGAGCCACTGAATTACTCGAAACCAGCCAAGGCCGAGCAACGGAAACACGAAAAGGACCAACAAGACAAGGAAATCTTCGCCGAACAAACGGTTGAGATAACCAGTTGCAACGCAGCCAAGAAAAATCAGAACTGTGACGCTTAAAAAGAACCGCATAGCCGCCCATCGCCGATCATATTTCAGTTCGGATTTAGCGCTCATTGCGACTGTCTTTCAGCTAAACGTGTAACGCCTTCCCATAAGCCCCGAGCACACTCTCATGCATCATCTCGCTCAGCGTCGGGTGCGGGAAGACGGTGTGCATGAAATCGGCCTCTACCAGTTCGGCGGTCTTGCCGATGGTGTAGCCCTGGATAAGCTCGGTGACTTCGGCGCCGACCATATGCGCGCCTAGCAGCTCACCGGTCTTGGCATCGAACACGGTCTTGATGAAGCCTTCGGCCTCACCCAGCGCAATCGCCTTGCCGTTGCCGATGAAGGGGAAATTACCGACCTTCACCTCATAACCGGCTTCCTTGGCCTTCGCCTCGGTCAGGCCGACCGAGGCGACCTGCGGGTGGCAATAGGTACAGCCGGGAATGTTCTTCGGATCCATCGCGTGCGGATGGCCGCCGGCGATGGCCTCGGCAGCTATCACGCCTTCATGGCTAGCCTTGTGCGCGAGCCAGGGTGGCGCCGTGACGTCACCGATGGCCCACAGGCCGGGCACATTGGTGCGGCACATCGGGTCGGTCTTGATATGCCCGCGTTCGGTTTCGACGCCCAGCGCCTCCAGCCCGATATTCTCGGTATTGGGAACGATGCCGATGGCAACGATGCAATGGGTGAATTCGCTCTTCGCGACCTTGCCATCCTTGTCCTTGATCTCGGCGGTGACCCCGCTGGCGCTAGCCTTCAATGACTGCACCCCTGCCCCGGTCAGGATCGTCATGCCTTGCTTTTTCAGCGCCTTTTCGAGGAAGGTCGATACGTCGGTATCCTCGACCGGTACGATGCGGTCCATCATTTCGACGACGGTCACTTCCGCGCCCATATCGTTATAGAAGCTCGCAAATTCGATGCCGATCGCGCCGCTGCCGATCACCAGCAGTTTCTTCGGCATTTCGGGCGGCACCATCGCGTGGCGATAGGTCCAGATGCGTTTGCCATCGGCAGGTGCAAAAGGCAGGTCGCGGGCGCGGGCACCGGTGGCGATGATGATATTCTTCGCGGACAGCGTTTCTTCGCCCTTATCGCTTTTGACGACCAGAGTGTTCGCCGCGGTCAGCCTGCCCTCACCCATATGGACGGTGATCTTGTTCTTCTTCATCAGATGCGTGACGCCCTGATTGAGCTGTTTCGCCACCCCGCGCGAGCGCTTCACCACCGCATCGATATCCGCGCTGATATTTGCCGCCGTCAGCCCATAATCGCCCGCATGCTGCATATAGTGATAGATTTCGGCCGAACGCAGCAATGCCTTGGTCGGGATGCATCCCCAGTTGAGACAGATACCGCCAAGATTTTCGCGTTCGACAATCGCGGTTTTCAGGCCGAGTTGGGCTGCACGGATGGCGGCCACATAGCCACCGGGGCCGGAACCGAGGACGATTAAGTCATAGTTAGACATAAGAAATTCCAATTTACATTATTCGAAGGCGCTCGCCATCTTCGTTTTCAAATTCAGGAATTGAGCCGCCAAAAACTGGCTCTAAAATCAACTCCAGAAACTCGGTTGTCTCAACATTCAAATAGATTAGGCACCCTGTTAATATCGCAAGTACGACCGAAGCAGCCATAAAGCGCGTTCTGAGCTGTCTCAAAAAAAGAAAAGCAATTCCGCCCGCAACACCACCAATCACGATGCCTGTGCCGATAACCCACATTGCCATAAATGCCGGTTGAGAAATTTCTTTAGCGCCAGCAAGGGTTCCAAAAATCGCAACCAGAAACGATACAAAGACTATCGGCGCCGAAAAAAGCAAACAGACGCAAGTAAACGAGAAACATACATATCCCAAGATTGAGCATATGAGTTGTTTCAAGCCACCAACCCCAGCGGCTTCTCCACCAATTCCTTGAACACCTTCATCAACTCCGCGCCGTCGGCGCCATCAATCGCGCGGTGGTCAAAGCTGCCGGTCGCGCTCATCACCGTCGCAATCGCCAGCGCGTCATCGACGACATAGGGCCGCTTTTCTCCCGCTCCGATCGCCATGATCATCGCCTGCGGCGGATTGATGACGGCTGTGAAATGCTTGATCCCCATCATGCCCATATTGCTGATCGAGGCAGTTCCGCCCTGATATTCGTGCGGTTGCAGCTTGCCATCCTTTGCCTTGGCGGCGAGTGCGGACATTTCGGTCGAGATGGTCGAAAGAGATTTGTTCGCCGCATCGACAATAATCGGGGTGATCAAGCCGGTGGGGATCGAGACCGCCACGCTGATATCGGCGCGGCTATATTGCAGCATAGTATCGCCCGCGAAGGAGACATTGCATTTCGGTACCTGGATCAATGCCAGCGCGAGCGCTTTGATCAGCATATCGTTGACCGACAGCTTGACCCCGCGGCTTTCGAGGCTGGCGTTGAGTTCACCCCGAAGTTTGAGCAACGCATCAAGGCGGATATCGACCGTCAAGTAGATATGCGGCGCCTCTTGCATCGACTGCGTCAGGCGGCGCGCGATCGTCTTGCGCATGTTGCTGAGTTTGACGACTTCATGCGGGATGCCGAAATCGGGGACTGCAGCCGGTGCTGCCTGTGTGACGGGCGCCGCAGCAGATGCGGCGGGGGCCGGAGTGGTGGCACCCGGCTGGGCACCCTCGACATCGGCTTTGACGATGCGACCGTTGGGGCCGGTGCCAGTCAATCCGGCGAGATCGACGCCTTTGTCGGCCGCAATGCGGCGAGCGAGCGGGCTGGCCTTGATGCGGTCACCAGATGCCGCGACCGGTGCAGCAGGTGCGGGCGCGGCAACAGGCGGCGGCGGAGGCGGTGCGGAGGGTGTTTCGGCTTTCGCAGGTGCTGGAGCAGGTGCAGCAACCTTTACCGGCACTGCGCCTTCATCCTCACCCTGGATCATTGCGATCACCGTGCCGACCTTCACCCCATCGGTGCCCTCAGCCACCAAAATCTGCGAAATCACGCCTTCATCGACTGCCTCAAACTCCATCGTCGCCTTGTCGGTTTCGATTTCGGCAATCAGATCACCCGACGACACGATGTCGCCCTCCTTCACCAACCAGCGGGCGAGCGTGCCCTCCTCCATGGTGGGGGACAATGCGGGCATTTTGAGCTCGATAGGCATCGGGGCATCCTGTTTATAATCTGGATTTGTCGATGCGGCATAAGGGCTTGGTTTCCCCAGCGTCAAGCGGCTATTGCTTGCACTCGCTCAGGAATTGACGCAGGTTCATACGAATACATGAATGCCGCGACGGGGAAACGGCGATGCGCACCTATCTGGTTGTGATTGATGAAACCGAAGAAGCGCGCCTAGCGCTACGCTTTGCCGCGCGCCGCGCTGCCAAAACCGGTGGCGGCTTGCACATATTGGCGTTGATCGAACGGGCTGATTTTGTTGCCTGGGGCGGTGTGCAGGCCACTATGGAAGCCGAGAACCGCGAAAAGGCCGAAGAGCTAGTCGCAACCGCTGCAGGTACGATCTTTGACGAACTTGGTATCCAGCCCAGTATCACGATCAAGGATGGTGAAGGCGTCGACGTTGTCCGGGAAATGCTCGACGAACATCCGGAAATTGCCGCGCTGGTGCTGGGTGCCGCTGCGCAAGGCAATCCTGGGCCGATGGTTGCACACTTTACGGGCAATAATGCCGGTACGTTACGCTGCCCGGTTATGGTGATACCGGGTTCGCTAACTGACGAAGCGCTGGATGAATTGAGTTAGCGCTTGCGGCGCCCCTGGTGCCGGATATTGGACGGCCTGCCTCGCTTTCCCGCCATATGCTTGCCCTTATGCTTCATGCCGGACGGGCGCTCCATCCGCGCCGGGGCATAGCTCCCGCCCTCTGGCAGTTCAAAGCGGAGTGCACCTGACACCGGGTTGGCCTCGGCCAACCGTAATTTGAGCCGCATTCCAGGGCGATATTCATCGCCGCTGTCCTCACCGGTGAGCGTTTGGCTGGCTTCATCGTAAAAGAATCTCTCGGCGCCCAAAGTTGAGACAGGTACCAAACCATCGCCGCCAATCGACTCAACTGTCGCGAAAAAGCCGAAATTCTGCACGCCGGTGATGCGCGCCTCGATGATTTCACCAATTTGTGTGGCCAGGAACGCAGCAACATAGCGATCGGTCGTCTCCCGCTCCGCCTCCATCGCCCGGCGCTCGGCGCGGCTGATCATCTCCGATGTGACGTCAAGCCGTTCGAAATCCTTTGCTGACAAACCGGTGACTGGCTTGATCGTCCCATCCTTTGGCGCGGGCATTTCCAGATCATAGGCGCTCACCAGCGCACGGTGTACGATCAGGTCGGCATAGCGCCGGATCGGCGAGGTAAAATGCGCATAGCTGCCCAGCGCCAGCCCGAAATGCCCGGCATTTTGCTGGGTGTAATAGGCTTGTGTCTGGCTGCGCAGCACCGCTTCCATGATCTGCGGCAGGATTTCGTCATGTTCCTGCACCTTGTCGATGATCGCGTTGAAGGTGGACGGACGGATCACCTGCCCCAGCGCGAATTCAAGATCGAAAGTCTTGAGATAATCCTTGAGTGCGACAAGCTTTTCACGCGCCGGTGGTTCATGCACGCGGTAGATCAGCGGCGATTTCTTTTCTTCAAGCGCCTTGGCCGCCGCGACATTGGCCGCGATCATGAAATCCTCGATAACCTGGTGCGCATCGAGATGCTCGCGCACCGCGACACCCACCACCTTGCCTTGGTCGTCGAGCGTGATCCGCCGTTCGGGCAAGATAAGTTCGAGCGGATTGCGCTGATCGCGTGCCTTTTTAAGTAACTCCCAACAGGCCCAAAGCGGCTTGAGTGCACTTTCCAGCATCGGATGATCGAGCTTCCCGTCGATCGCATCCTGCGCATCCTGATAGGGAATATTGGCGGAAATCCTAGCGATTGCACGGGTGAAACGCCATGACGTCACTTGCCCGCCTGCATCGATCTGCATGTGGCAAGCAAGTACCGCGCGATCCTCACCTTCCCGCAGTGAACATTTGTCCGACGACAATGCATGCGGTAGCATCGGGACGACGCGATCGGGGAAATAGACGCTATTCCCGCGCTTTGCGGCTTCGCGGTCAAGCGCACTGCCCGGGCGTACATAATAGCTGACATCAGCTATGGCGATAATCGCTTTGAAACCATTTATATTTTTTGGATCATCATCAGGCGTAGCCCAAACCGCATCGTCAAAATCGCGCGCATCCCGTGGATCGATGGCGATGATCGGCAAATGCCGCAAATCTTCGCGCTTATCGTTAGTGACTGGCAGGTCATGCACCTTCTTTGCCTCGGCCTCGACTTCCTCCGGAATTTCAAACGGAATGCCGAACTTGTGGATGGCAATAAGGCTGAAACTGCGTGGCGCAAAGGGATCCCCCAGCACATCGGTAACCCGCGCCTTTTTCTGCCCTGCCCGCCCGCCAAGCTCTGCTAACACAAGATCTCCGGGCTGTGCTTCGCCGATTTCGAAAAGCGGGATATCGAAGCGCGCCTTCTTGTCTGTAGATTTCAGCCAGAACCGGCCATTGTCGCTTTCCTCGACCACACCCAATATCTGCTCGCTGGCCTTGGCGAGCTTTTTCATCGGATGGGCAAGCCAGCCCTTCCCCGCCTCCTCGGTACGCGCAAGGATGCGGTCACCAATGCCCAGCGCGCCTTTGCGCCCACGTTCAACGACGCGCAGCTTGGGCAACGGGATCCCCTCCGCTTCCCACCGTTCGGGAATGGCGATTAGTTGATTGCCATCGACATCGACGATCTTGAGCACGGTGACGCGCGGCACGCCGCCCATTTTATGGAATGCTCTGCCTGGGGCAGCGTCGATCAACCCCTCGTCGGTCATATCCTTGAGTAGCGCCTTCAGCGCGATCTTGTCGCTGCCGTGCAAGCCGAAAGCGCGGGCAATTTCGCGCTTGCCTGCAGGTTCTTTGGATTGCTCAATGAACTCAAGGATTTGCTCGCGTGTCGGAAGACCCGGCTGATGGCGCGGCTTGCGCACCAAATCAGTAAGTCCGTCCGATAAGGATGCGTTCGACCGCAGGTTCGCCGGTGAAGAAGCATGCGCCATCCACCGGCGCTGCATCCAGCGGGCTATTGCGCATGGTGAGCTTGAGTTCCTTCAACTGTTCAACGATCTTGTCGAGTGTTGCGCCTGTCGGGCGCGCCCATTGCACTTCGACCCAGCCTGCAAATTTCGCTTCGTCGCCCTTGAAATGCGCAGCGAGGTCGGAAACGTTGCGCGCAATATTGGCCTCGAGCCTTGCCTTGGCCTCGCTGTGTAGCGTAGTCTGGATTTCTTCAAGCATAGTCGCTGCTTGCGACACAAACTCAGCCTTCGGCGTGAAGGCAGTGTTGAGTTTGCCATCATCTTTGTACAACCGGTCACGGCGCAGCACGGCAGCTTTGCCTTCAGCCACATCGCGCGGACCAACCTCTACGATGATCGGAGCGCCTTTTTTTACCCAAGCCCAACGCTTGTTTGACGCCTTCGCCGCCTTGGTATCTAGCAAAACGCGCACCGGCTCTCCAAAAGCCGAAAGCGCGCCCAGTTCTTTCCAGAGCTCACGGCAGTAATCGAGCACCGCTGCATCGCCATCATCATCGCGAAGCATCGGTACGATCACGATCTGCCAAGGTGCAATCTGTGGCGGGCAACGAAGGCCATCGTCATCACCATGCGTCATGATGACGCCACCAATCATGCGGGTCGAGACACCCCAGCTGGTTGTGTGGGCGTATTGCTGCCCGCCTTCCTTATCCTGATATTTGATGCCTGCAGCCTCGGCGAAGCCGGTACCCAGATAGTGCGACGTGCCGGCCTGCAGCGCCTTGCCATCCTGCATCATCGCTTCGATCGAATAGGTCGCGACGGCGCCTGGGAAGCGCTCATTTTCGGGCTTCTCACCCGCCACTACCGGCATCGCCAGCGGGCCTTCGGCAAAGGCGCGGTACATTTCGAGCGCGCGCATGGTTTCTTTCATCGCGTCTTCGCGATCAACATGCGCCGTATGGCCCTCCTGCCAGAGGAATTCGCTGGTGCGCAGGAACATGCGGGTGCGCATTTCCCAGCGAACGACATTCGCCCATTGGTTGACCAACAACGGCAAATCGCGCCAGCTTTGCACCCAACGGCTCATCGCCGCACCGATCACGGTCTCCGAAGTGGGGCGCACGACCAGCGGCTCTTCAAGCTTCGATTCCGGATCGGGAATCAACTTACCTTTACCATCGCCAACGAGGCGATGGTGCGTAACGACCGCCATTTCCTTGGCAAAGCCTTCGACATGGTCTGCCTCTTTTTCAAAGAAAGACAGCGGTATGAAGAGCGGGAAATAGCAATTTTCGACGCCGGCCTTCTTGATTTCGGCGTCCATCAGCTTCTGGATGCGTTCCCACATGCCATAGCCCCAGGGGCGGATAACCATGCAGCCACGTACGCCGGACTCTTCGGCAAGATCGGCTTCGGAAATAACCTCCTGATACCAGGCGGCGAAATTTTGTTGGCGGGTAACGGAAAGCGCATGTTTCATGGCCCTGCCCCCTAGCGGCTTGGCCGACCTACCGCAACCATGCGACGGTTTACTCTTTGGAGAGTTTGTCGATCTTCGCCTGCAACTCGGCCATTTGCTTTTTCAGATCGTCCAGGCTCTCGCTCGCCTTTTCCTTCTTGGTGCCCAGATTACCAAGGTTAGGAACCAGCGCATCGCGCGCGGCGCGCATCATTTCGATATTCTGCTTGGCGATATGACCGAAGGGGCCAGACGTCAGCGCATTTTCGATCACGTCCTGCACCTGCTTTTGATTCTTGCGGAAATTGTCCATCGAACTTTCGAGGAATTGAGGGACGAGGCCCTGCATAGAATCTCCGTAGAGTGCGATAATCTGGCGCAAGAAATTTACCGGCAGCATACTTTTACCGCCACTCTCTTCTTCCATGATGATTTGGGTCAGCACGCTATGTGTGATGTCTTCGCCGGTTTTGGCATCGACCACCTTGAATTCTACATCCTTGCGCGTCAGCTCGGCCAGAAAGTCCAACGTAATATATTTGGACGATTGCGTGTTGTAGAGGCGCCGATTGGCGTATTTTTTGATGATGACGGGACCATCATCACCCGATTGAGCTTTGCGAGCCATCCCTTATTCCCCTGACCGAGATGCACTCCCCTAGCCGAAGCAATGTTGCACCGCAACAGCGGAGGCAGCGCAATAGCAGGAGCGATTCGGCCAGCCATACCCGAGCGACAAAATTTCGCGTTAATGCGACCATTCAACCGCGGGAAATGCCAAATGCCTCAGTTTCCGAGAAACAATTTGACGTAAAGCAATATTCGGTATGGTTATATAACGTTGGTTGGAATATTATTCTTTTGAAATCATCGATGGAATCATGTCGTTGCGTATTCGGAAACGAGACCGAATGCTCGCAAACTGTGACAGTTCGGCAACAACCGGACAAAATTGAATTGAGTTGGTATACCGGTATTGCAAGCGCCGCCCGGCTGTGTCTAACGGCTAAATTAACGTGAAATGAATCTCAACTGGGGAGCTATCCATGAAAAAAACACGTCTTATGATGACTGGCTCGGTCATCGGATTGGCACTGTTGGCAGTCCAGCCTGCATATGCCCAAACAACTGATCAGAACGCTGATCAGTCGGACGAAGAAGATGAAGCGGAAGAAGAAGCGTCTGCTCCCATTCTGGTAACAGGCTCGCGCATTTCGCGCCCGACACTGGAATCACCGGTTCCGGTAACTTCGGTTACCGCAGAAGACCTGCTTTCAGGAGGCGACCTCTCGGTTGGTGACGCATTAAACGACCTGCCTTCGCTGCGTTCGACCTTTAGCCAGTCGAACTCGACGCGTTTCATCGGTACTGCAGGTTTGAACATCCTTGACCTTCGTGGTCTTGGCACTGCGCGCACGCTGACGCTGGTCAACGGCCGTCGTCACGTTACTGTTTCGCCGGGCGATTATATCGTTGACGTTAACACCATACCGAGCGAGTTGATTGACCGCGTAGATGTTGTGACTGGTGGTAATTCAGCCATTTACGGCTCGGACGCTATCGCAGGCGTTGTCAACTTCATCCTCAAGAAGGACTTTGACGGTCTGCGCCTGACAGGACAGGGCGGTGTTTCGAGCCGGGGCGACCGTGGTTCCTATTTTGGTGCGGTTACCTGGGGCAAGAATTTTGCCGATGGCCGCGGTAACATTGCGATCGCGGCGGAGTGGTCGAAATCGCAAGCACTGAAGTTTACGCAGCGTGATTATCTGTCCGGCGCTTTTTCAGGTCGCAAGCAGTTCAACCTGAACACTGTCTCGACCGGCGAAGCGGCTTATGGCAACAACGTCATCGACCAGGCGTTCTTCACCAACATCCGCAACAACAACATTTCGGATGGCGGTTTGCTGACTGCAGTCTGTAACTCAGTTGCGCTGCTTTCGAACCCGGCACGCTGCTCGCCCGGATCGACTGCAACGCAGGCATTTGGCACGACCTATGTTTTCGACAACAACGGCAACCTCATTCTTAACCCAATCGAGCGCGATTTGCGCTTTGTCGGCTCGAACAACTCCGTAGGCGGTCAAGGCTCGACCCTGTCCAACTATGGCGACTTGATTCCCGACATTGAGCGCAAGTCGATCAACTTGCTGGCGCACTTTGACGTTTCGGACGCATTCCGTCCGTTTGTCGAAGCCAAGTATGTCGATCTTGACGTATATTCGGAAACCAGCCCGAGCTTCTGGCAGGGTTCAATTCCGGGCTTCTTCGGCGGCGGCGCAAATCTTCGCTGCGACAACCCGTTCCTGAATGCTCAGGCATATGCCCAGCTTCAGAATATTGGTCGTTGCTCGACTGCCATTCCTTATGGTGCAACCAACGCAACTACATTCACCATCTCGCGTAATAACGTTGATCTGGGAATCCGTACCGAGGACAACCAGCGCGAAACATGGCGCGTTGTTGGCGGTGTTGAAGGCACGTTCAACGACGACTGGAAATATGAAGTCGCACTGAACTATGGCAAGCTGGATGGCGTTACCACGTCAATCAACAACTTGCTGCTGTTCGACATCAACGGTAACAATGCCGGATTCCTGAATGCTCTTGACGCGACTCGCAATGCAACGGGCCAGATCGTTTGCCGTATCAACGCCGTAACGGTCGTTGATCCCGCCTGCGTTCCGCTGAACCCGTTCGGCAGCGGTCAGGCCAGCGCAGCGGCTATCGATTATGCGATGACCGACAGCTTCTATGGCCAGAAGGCTAGCCAGTTCGTTGCGTCAGCCTTTATCAGCGGCGATCTCTCGCAGTTGTTCGAATTGCCGGGTGGCCCGATCGGCTTCGCAGTCGGTGGCGAATATCGTGCAGAAAAAGGGGAAATTCTGGTCGACGACCTCACTGCATCGGGCGCGACGTTCCTGACCGCTTTGCAGCCGGTGAAATATCCGAAGCTGACGGTGAAGGAAGTCTATGGAGAATTGAACATTCCTCTGCTGCGTGACATGCCTTTTGCCTCGCTGCTTGAAATCGGCGTTGCGGGTCGTCTGTCTGACTACAATACAGCCGCTGGCAAGACCAAGGCCTACAACATCAGCGGCGTGTATGCCCCGATTGACGATCTGAAGTTCCGTGCGGCCTATTCGCGTTCGGTACGTGTTCCGACCCAGTCGGACCTGTTCGATCCGGTCGGCCAGAACTTCGCGTTCATTGCGGACCCTTGCGATGTGCTGAATATTTCAGCTGGTCCGAACCGTGTAGCTAACTGTGCAGCGGCAGGCGTTCCGGTTGGCTTTGTCAACACTCCTGCTCGTTCGGCTACCCTAAGCTTCGCGCAGGGCGGCAACCCGTTCCTTGAAGAAGAAAAGTCAGACAGCTTCACCGTTGGCGGTGTCTACGAACCCGATTATCTGCCGGGCTTCTCGGTCACGGTTGATTATTATGACATCACCGTAAAGAACCTGATTGCGACGTTGGGTGCACAGCAGATCATCAACCTGTGCTACGACTCGACCGATTTTGCAGGCAATCCCTATTGCCCGCTGGTCAGTCGTTTGCCGAACAGCGAATTTGATGATCCCGCAGTTCTCGCTGGTCCGGTAAACTTCGCTAAACTGAAGACATCGGGTATCGACGTCGACCTGGCGTATAACCATACGTTCGATAATGGCGACAAGATGAGCTATCGTGTCATCGGTTCGTGGCTCAAGAATCGCACCCAGTTCACCGATCCCACCGATCCGCGCGTGCAGAATCGTCTGCATGGCGAACTCGGCGATCCGATCTGGGAAGTTGGTGCCAACTTTGCGTACAAGCACAAGGACGTCACCCTGCGTTATGAGTTCCGCTACATTGGTCCGCAAACGGTTGGCACATGGGAAGCCCAGCATCCGATCACCAATCCGTGCCCAGCAAGCGGCCTTACCGGCTTCGCGCCGGGGAATAGCGCTGGCAATTCGGCAACTTGTACACCGGGTGAATTGGCACTGCTTGGTCCAGCGAACTACGATCAGTTCCCGGAAATCTACTACAAGCAGCAATTCTATCATGACTTCCGCCTGACCTGGGAAGTGAACGATAAGTTCACTTTCTACACCGGCATCGATAACGCCTTTGATAGCAAACCGCCCCGCGGTCTGCTCGGAACGGGCGCAGGTTCGGGTATCTTTGACTCGACCGGTCGATATGTCTATGCGGGCATTCGTGCGAACTTCTAAGTTCGATCAACGTCACAAAAAGAAAGGGCGCCCGCGAGGCGCCCTTTTTTGTTCCTGTTTTACTAGCTGCAAACAAATGATCGGCTAAAACCAAATACGTTCGCTGCGCTGACCTATTCCGGTGAGCAATTCATACTGCGAAATAGCTGAAACTTGCGATGCTGCGTCGAGTTCGAAATTGAGCTGTGCAAAATCACCCTCGGCCATTTCGGTGCAATGTGACGCATCGACAATGACCAGATCCATCGAAACGCGGCCGATTACAGGCAATCTTTTGCCTGCAAAACATGCATGGCCACTATTGCTGAAGCCGCGAAAGTATCCGTCGGCATAGCCAATCGCCAAAGTGGCGATCCGCATCTCGCTGGCCGCCTTATGTGTCGCGTTATACCCAATGCTGTCGCCGGCACCGATGGTGCGCACCTGAAGAACACGGGCTTCCGGAAAGACAACTTGTCGGACAACCCCGTTATATTGAGCCACAGCCTTGCCGCCATATAAGGCCAGCCCCGGACGTGTCAGATCGAAATGATAGTCATCTCCCAAGGCGATACCAGCACTGTTCGCCAGGCTTTTCCTCCGTCCGATAATACCATCGGACATCTCTGAAAAACGAAGGAGCTGCTCCCAATTTTGGTCAACTTTCTCGTCGGCTGACGCGAGATGGGACATCAATATGTCAATATCGAGCCCATCGAGCAGGCCATTGGTCAATTGCTCCGGCCCGATACCGAGACGATTGATCCCACTATCGAGCATCACGTGGCATTTGCTGCCTCCTGCGGCCTTCCAAAGGGCCAGCTGTTTGGGCGTGTTCAATACCGGGATCGCCCCCAGCGCGAGTGCTGGCGCAACATCGTGCTCGCAAATCCCGTTCAGTACCGCAATCGTGTTCACGGGTACGAGATCTGCAATCGCTTCCGCTTCTGCCCAGTGTGCGACAAAAAAGTCGCGACATCCGGCATTCCACAACAGCTGCACCACCTCGCGCGCGCCAAGGCCATAGGCATTGGCCTTCACCGCGGCACCTGTCGTAGCTGCGCCGCTCATCCTCGCCATCATTTTCCAGTTGGCGATCAGGGCATCGCTATCGAGCCTGAGCCGAAGCGGCGCTGCGAAAGTCAATCCAGGTCCTTGTCCTTGCTTTCGGGCAACCAGATCAGGCTGACGATAAAGGCCATCGCCACCACGCCCACGCCGTACCAGAGGCCATTGAAAGCCCCGCCTGTCTTCACCACGATATATTGCGAAATCAGTGGCAGGAATCCGCCGAAATAGCCTGTCCCGATATGATAAGGTATCGACATCGAGGTGTAGCGAATTTTTGCCGGGAACATCTCGACAAGGATCGCCGCGACCTGACCGTAAGTCATTGCAGAAAGCGCCACCAGCGCAGCGACCACCGCAATGATCAGCAGGCCGTTGCGTTGCTTCGGATCGGACTCGTTGGGATAACCCGCGTCTTCCAGTGCCGCGATATATGCCTTTTCATCAAAGCCTCGGATTTCCGCACTACCTACTTTCAGCACAGTGTCGGTACCGCCCGCTTTTGAATAGCTGATGCCCCTCTTTGAGAGGAAATTGAGCGCTTTCGCACAATCGGTTTGGTGCTTGCTCGAAAAGACGTTGAACTCGCACTCAGGTGAGACCAGCGTTACCGGGCTTGTGGCCGTTGCCTTTGACAAGGCGGGATTAGCGGCATCGGCCATTGTCCAGAACAACGGGAATGTGAGCAGCATTGAAAGCGCATAGCCTATCAGCAGCATCCTTTTGCGGCCGAAATGGTCCGACAACCAGCCCGCCGCGACATAGAGCGGTGCGGCCAATGCGGCACCCACCGCCATATACAACAGGGCATCGGTTTCAGGAACACGCGCCGTTCCCGTCAGGAAGTACAATGTGTAGAATTGCGAGGTGTAGTAGATAACCGTCAACCCCGCAGCGACGCCAAACATGGCGACCAGGATACGCTTCACATTTCCCGGATAACGGAAACTCTCGGTGAAGGGGTTTTTCGAAACCGTTCCGGCTGCCTTCATCGCCGCAAAAACCGGGCTTTCCGACAATTTCAGGCGAATCCACAATGAAATTGCCAGCAACAGTATCGATAGCAGGAAAGGCACGCGCCAGCCCCATGCCTCGAAATCCTCGGTCGACATCGCCGACCGCGTCGCCAGAACCACAATCACCGCGAGAAGAAAACCGCCTGCAACCGATGCCTGGATCCAGCTCGTATACTGACCACGCTTCCCCTTGGGGGCATGCTCCGCAACGTAAATCGCAGCGCCGCCATATTCACCGCCAAGCGCAAGACCCTGCAGGCATCGCATCAGCAACAAGAGCGCAGCTGCCCAAATCCCAGCCTGTGCAAAGGTCGGCAAAAACCCGATGGCGGCTGTGGCGCCACCCATCAGGGTGATTGTCACCAGAAATGTATATTTGCGGCCAATCTTGTCGCCGAAATATCCGAACAGGATTGCACCCAAGGGACGCACGCCAAAGCCGGCGCCAAATACCGCAAGGCTCGCCAATGTCGCGGCGGTAGGATTGTCCGACGGGAAGAACAGCTTCCCGATCAATGCACCCAATATGCCGTAAACGAAAAAGTCATACCATTCGAAGACCGTACCCAATGACGAGGCGGTGATGACCAGCCTATCGCGCTTGGGATCGATCACATCTTCCGTTGCCCCGTTGGTTGCGGTCATTGGCTCCCCTTCCGATTGCATTCTTGTTCTCCCTCTTAATTGCAACCGTGGCTGGTTCAACCCTTGTTGCGCTTATTTAATCGAGCGGTTAACGTCGCGACCGGAGACAGATGAAATGGAGGGAGAGTCAGGATGCTGACCAAGGGCGACGAGTATCCGATTCACCAGACGGCCGAACCGATTGCCTTTTCGGGCACAGACCGGAACTTCTACGATCGCTTCTTTTTTTGCGGTTATCGCCCCGATGGTTCAGGCTATTTCGGTGCGGCATTCGGGGTCTATCCGCACCTGAACGTCGCCGATGCGCATTTCTCGATCATTCGTGACGGCACGCAGCACTGCATCCATGCCTCGCGGATACTCGGTTTTGAACGGATGGACATGCATTGCGGTCCTATTCGCATTGAGGTCGTAGAGCCGCTGAAGACTGTTCGATTGGTTGTTGAAAATCATGAGGGCATTTCGGCCGATCTGCTCTTCGATGTCCGGTCAGCCCCTATCCAGGAGCCCCGCTTCACCCGGCGGAACGGCTCGCGGATGATGATGGACCTCACCCGCTTCACCGTGAACTGCCATGTTACCGGCTGGGTGGAAGTCGATGGCAAGCGCGAAGATTATGCTGGAGCATTCGGTACGCGTGATCGCAGTTGGGGTGTGCGACCTATTGGCGCTCCGGACCCGCAGCCGGTTATTCCCGCTGCAATGCCGCAATTCTACTGGCTTTGGGCACCAACCAATTTCCCGAACCTCTCACTCTATGCGCATGTCAACGAGGATGAACTTGGAGATGCCTGGAACCGCCGCGCAACATTGATGATGGATGGCGCCAATCAGGAAGGCGGAATGCACTTTCACGAAGACCGTTTCACCATGACATGGGAGGCAGGAAAGCGGCATGCAACGGCGGCTCGACTCGATGTTCGCGATACCAGCGGGCGCAACCATGTCGTGTCATGGGAACCCATCGATCTCTTCATGATGAAAGGGATAGGATATGGCCATAGCGATTGGGTCCATGGCGGATTCAAAGGCGAACTGGTGGTCGAGCGGGAGGATTTCAGGCCTTCCGACCTCGACCCGCTGCAACTGCCGCATATGCACATCCAGCACGTCGCCAAAGCCCGACATGAGGGCGGCGGTGCCAGTTCAGAAGGCATCGGTATCGTCGAACAACTGGTCTTGGGCCCGCATGGACCGAGCGGTTTCAAGGCCCTGAATGATGGGGCGGGTGCATGAGCTTGCCCGTCTTGTCGCGTGATGACATTACAGCCGAATGGCTCACCTCGCTGTTGCGGGGCAAAGGGCATGAGGTCAGCATTGCGAGCATACAAGCCAAGGCCATTGGTACAGGACAGGTCGGCGCGACCTATCGCATTCAACTCACCTTCGACAACAATCCCGGTGGCTTTCCGCCGACACTGGTTGCGAAACTGCCCTCAAACGATGAACTTAGCCGCACCACCGGCAAATCACATCTTACCTATCTGCGCGAGAGCCGCTTCTACCAGACCTTTGCGGGCAAGAAGCCAATGGCAGTACCTGACCATCTCTATATCGCTTTTGATGAAGACAGCCATGCCTTCACGTTGATCATGCACGATTTGCCAAACCATGTTCAAGGGAACCAGTTGGCAGAACCAAGCCGTGCCGAAGCGCTGCTGGCGTTAGACGCCGCAGCGAGCATTCATGCAGCCTGGTGGGGCGATCCCATGCTCGATACGCTCGATTGGCCCAATGGAACCAGAGCGGTCCCCCCGCCCCTCGACGTCGACATGCTGTTCGACATGTTCTGGCCCGCCTTTTGTGATCGTTATGGCGCGCGGGTCGACGCAAATATGCGGGTGGTCGGTGAGGCCTTTCTCGGAAAGCTCAATAGCAATTATGATGAGCGGCAAAGCCCGCGCTGCCTGACGCATAACGACTTCCGGCCTGATAATATGCTTTTTGACGTGAACGATCCGGCGAAACCCATCGTGATAGTCGACTGGCAGACCACCGGTGTCGGCATCGGGGTCGGCGATATTGCATATTACACCGGTACAGCCTTTGATGCAGTGCACCGCCGTGAGATCGAGATGGAGTTGCTCGAACGGTACAAGTCGCAACTGATTGAGCGTGGCGTCGCCCAGTCCGATCTTTTACATATAGAGGATGATTATTGCCGCTCAGCCGTAGCAGGCTTCCTGATGGGGGTTACCGCAGCGATGGTTGTCGAGCGTACAGACCGCGGTGATGACATGTTCCTCGCTATGGCACGCCGATCGGCGGCGATGGTACTCGACCACGGTGAAAGGGCCTTACCAGCATGACACAGTTCATCGACCTTTCTATTCCCATCACCAATGATGTTATTTCCGATCCACCGGTGATGCGCCCGCAAATCACCTATATGACCCATGAGCATACGTGGGAGCAGATTGCGATGTTCTTCCCCGGGCTTACCCGCGAAGATCTTCCCGATGGGGAGGGATGGGCGGTTGAGAGCCTTACGCTGAGCACGCACAACGGCACGCATATGGATGCGCCCTGGCATTTCCATTCGACGACGGACAGCGGCGCATCCCCTGCCCCCTCGATCGACGAAGCCCCGCTCGACCTGTTCTTCCGGCCCGGCGTAAAGCTCGATTTCTCGAACAAGCCGCATGGCCATGTCGTGAGTGCTGCGGAGGTTGAGGCCGAACTGAAGCACATAGGCTATGAACTGAAACCCCTCGACATTGTGCTTGTCCAATCGGGTGCCATTTATGGAAATGAAAACTTTACCGACCAGGGCTGCGGCATGGGGGCAGAGGCAACGCTCTATTTGACCGAGCGCGGTGTCAAAGTTGTCGGCACCGACGCATGGAGCTGGGATGCCCCGTTCAGTCACACCGCCAAACGCTGGGCGAATGAGCGCGATCCTTCGATTATTTGGGAGGGGCATAAGGCCGGGCGTATCCAGCCTTATTACCAGATAGAGAAGCTGACGAATCTATCGGCACTGCCACCATATGGATGGAAGCTCAGCTGCTTTCCCGTAAAGATTGAGCGCGCCAGCGCCGGTTGGATCCGGGCTGTTGCTTTAATCGACTAGAGATTTCCTACGGCCAGCATATAGAGCGTCCACCCGCTCAAGGTTGCCAGCGTTAGCCAGGTTATAATCACACCGATTGATCGCGGCACTGGCGGTTTGGTGCTCATCGGCAGATAGAGCCCCCAGATATGCATTACACGACCGAAGAGAAACAGCGCGCCGATCGCCATCAGACCGATATGCCAGGCATGGCTGAGCTCAAGGAAAGCGAGCAACAAGATTACTATCGGCG
>CAYRDQ010000028.1:0-32447 GCA_964423155.1 uncultured Sphingorhabdus sp. | reverse complement strand
ATCAGGAAAGCGGCGTCACGATAATGCAGGAAAGCCATATCGGTCTGGCGCGTGGCGGCCGCCATCGCCGCGGTGCCTTCATGGCCGGAACTGCCGATCGAGTAAAAGGTCTTCCCCTTTGAACGCCTCGCCCAAAGATCGAGGTGCCGCGACATGATCTGGCTGTCGAATAAATCGACCAACTGATGCGTCGGTGGAACATGAAAATTCTGGTTGCTGCGCGAGGCGGGCAAATCGCCCGACAGCACGCGTTTGGCAAAACCTTCATCGATAATGGTAGGGCGATCAAACATAGGACCGAGCGTTTAGGCAGGTAACCAAGTCCTGACAATGGCAGGGTTAAAATGCTGCACCTATGCTGCAAAAATGCAACAGACAGATACTAAAGTTGAGCACACGGTTAATAAGCTGGATTTGCGCCGTTTTGCTCTTAGAATGTGTGCGTTTCCCGTTAACCCCAGGAAAATTTCCGGCACGGAACCAAAATATAGCCTAGACCAGAAAATGGCGGGTCAATTCAACACGCAAAAGGAGAGGTAAATGCGCCGATTGAACAAGTTTGCGGCAACTGCGCTCAGCAGCACCATGCTCGCGACATTCGCAATCACACCAGCTTATGCGCAAGATGCGCAGGCAGAAGAAGAATCCTACGAAAACGAACCCATCGTCGTCACCGCAACTTTGCGTGAAGCCGATGTGCAGGATATTCCGATCGCGGTAACCGCCGTTCAGCCCGAGGCCTTGGAGCGTCAGGGTATCGCCGACATCAAAAACCTGTCCTCGATCACGCCTAGCTTTAACATCCAGTCTTCGCAGACCGAAACGCAGGGCACGTCGATCAAAATTCGCGGCGTCGGTACCACTGGGAATAATACCGGCTTGGAAAGCTCGGTCGGCGTTTTCATCGACGGTGTTTACCAATCGCGCCCTGGCGTGGCACTGGGTGACCTTGTCGACCTTGAGCGACTCGAAGTCCTCCGCGGTCCGCAGGGTACGCTGTTTGGCCGCAACACTTCAGCCGGTGCCCTCAACATCACAACCAAGCGACCCAGTCTTTCGAAATTCGAAGGCTTCGTGAATGCTTCTTACGGTAATTATGATTTCATGAACCTGCAGGGCGGCGTCAGCGTTCCCATCGCGCAGGATGTGGCGGCTGTTCGCCTGTCGGGGACATGGCGCAAACGCGATGGTTACCTGAAAAGCTCGACCGGTGCGGAAAGCAACGATCGTGATCGCTGGATGGTTCGCGGACAGCTTTACGTCGAACCCAATTCGGATGTCAGCATCCGCATTCTAGGTGACTATTCGAAGGTGGACGAACATTGCTGCGATGCAGTCGTTTTGGTCGAAACCCCCTTGGCTGCGACCTTCCCCTTCCATGGGCTGACCAGCAACGGCGTAACCAACTCCGGTTTCACCGCGCTTCGCGGTCTGGACACAAATGGGCAATTGTTCCGCAATGGTGCCACACAATGGGGTGTATCCGGCGAGTTGAAATGGGATTTTGGCGGTGCCAAGCTAACCTCAATCACATCCTATCGTGATTTCAGTTCGTTTTCGCGTCAGGAATCGGATTTCGTTAGCCTGAACATTTTCTCGGTCGGCACAGGTGGCAGCACCACCACACCCGGGTTCCCGAAAAATGGCGATACGATCAAGACTTTCACGCAGGAATTGCGCCTGCAGGGTACCGCATTCGACGACAAGGTCGATTGGCTGCTCGGCGGATTCTACGGATCGGAAAAGATCGAAGCGCAAGGCAGCATGATGCTGGGCGCTGATTTCCAGCGCGCAGTATCGGCCGGTAACTTTGGCACTGCCGCTGGTGTCAATCCGTTATTCGCCCTTACGGCGTTGGGCAATGGCGGCATTCCAGTAAATGCGAATGGCGCAAATGCGGTCAATCTGTTCAATCAGGACGGAAAGACGTTCTCGGTCTTTACGCATAACGTCATCAACTTTTCGGACCAGTTGAGCCTCACGCTTGGTGCCCGCTATGTTGACGAGAAGAAGGATGCTAGCTTTGACCAGATTTCCGGTAGCAACGCGGCCTGCCAAGCCAGTGTTAACGGCGTTCTGACGGCTGCTGTTCCGGCTGCTCTCCGGGCAGGCCTCGTCGGCCTGAACTGCTTCCCGTTTGTCGCTCCTGTCACATTGACGGCTCCGGCTGGTTTGGGCGGCGGGCTTGCCAGCCGTTTCCTGCCGCTGCCACGCGAGTGGGCCAATACGTTCAAGGATGACGAACTGACCTACACCGCGCAGCTGACCTATAAGCCGAACAGCGATCTGATGTTCTACGGCAGCTTCAGCCACGGCTTCAAATCGGGCGGTTTCAACCTTGACCCGACGGCCGCGAACCTGATCAACTCAACCGCAGTTCTGACCACAGGCGCCGCGCCGGTCTATGCCGATCCGCGCTTCGATTCGGAAAAAGTCGACGCTTATGAGCTTGGCATGAAGGCAACGCTTGGCCGGATAAACGTCAACGTCGCCGCCTTCCAGATGGACATGAGCGATTTCCAGGTACTCGAATTCACTGGCGTGCAATTTGTGACCTTCAACGTTGCTTCGGCTCGTTCGCGCGGCGTCGAAGTCGAGGTATTCGGTCGCCTGCATGACTATATTTCGGTCAATGCGTCAGCCACTTTCGTCAACGCGAAATATGGCAAGGATTGCATCGATGGCGTTGCGCTGGCCAATCAGCTAACCGTTTCGCTGCTGTGCCGCCAGCAGCTTTCGAACGCTCCTGGCGCAGCCGGCGTTTTCGGTATGACCTATGATGGTCCGCTGAACTCGTCGGGTTGGGGTTTGGTGGCCAATACCAATATTTCCTACTCAGGCAGCCGCCGTACATCGACCCAGCATTGGGAACGCCGTATCAATGCTGCTGCCGGCACCCGCGATCTTGTCGCCCTGCCGTTCGATCGTCAGGAGGACTATTTCAAGATCAACGCGCGTATCGGCTTCACCGATCCGAGCGAGCGATTCACCTTTGAATTGTGGGGAACCAACCTGTCGAACGAAATCACGCGTGGTATCACGTCGAACACGCCGCTACGTGGCGCGGCTGGATCGGTTGGCGGTCCCTCGGCTCGCTCACGTATCGCGTTCGTTGAAGAACCCCGCATGTACGGCATCACCGTCCGCACCAAATTCTGATACGGACTACGGTCAAAAGAAAGGGCCGGTCTCCACTTGGAGGCCGGCCCTTCTTCTTTGGAATGAGCAAAAGCTTCAGCCGGTCACCACAGCGCCACGCGAAACCAGAGTTTCTATATCCGCCGCGGCAAGGCCAGCTTCGCCAAGCACAGCGGCATAATCCCCGCCGCGCGAGGCAATCACGAAACCATCCGCCTGCGTCTGACTCGTCAGGCGCGGGGCGATTTGCGGGTGCAGCCATTTGCCATCCTTCACTACGGCCTGGCGTTCAGCATTCGCCGGGTGTGAGGCCGCCTCGACATAGTCGAGTACCGGCGTGACGCAGGCGTCGGTCAGCGCAAAAATGGCTTCCCACTCGTCGCGGGTTTTGGAGGCGAATACCTCTTCCAGCATCTGGTGCTGCTGCGCCCATTTCGAATGGTCATGCTGGCCACCAAAGGCCTCTTTGTCGATGGGCAACCGCTCCATCATCGCGGCGAAGAATTGCGGCTCTATGCAGCCTACCGCCATGAACTTGCCGTCGCTGGTCGTGTAGCAGCGGTAGAAAGGCGCGGCACCATCGAGCAGGTTCGCCTCGCGATTGGTGCGCCATTGGCCGAGCCCTGCCATGCCATGGACAAAACTCATCAGGCTGTGCGTGCCATCGATGATCGCGGCATCAACGATATTGCCCTTGCCCGTGGTCGCGCGTTCGACCAGCGCCGCCAGGATGCCGGTGACGAGGAACATCGTGCCGCCTCCAAAATCGCCCACCATGTTGAGCGGCGGCACCGGCGGCTGGCCAGCCTTACCGATCGCGTTCAACACGCCAGTCATGCTGATATAATTGATGTCGTGCCCGGCCATCTGGCTCCAAGGGCCGGTCTGGCCCCAGCCGGTCATGCGGCCATAGATCAGCTTCGGGTTGACAGCATGGCAGGCTTCGGGGCCAACGCCCATGCGCTC
Source organism: uncultured Sphingorhabdus sp. (assembly GCA_964423155.1). Lineage (GTDB taxonomy): Bacteria > Pseudomonadota > Alphaproteobacteria > Sphingomonadales > Sphingomonadaceae > Sphingorhabdus_B. The sequence continues at coordinate 28,343 of CAYRDQ010000028.1, read as the reverse complement.
GGTCACGCCCGGGCGCAGCCCTTCGATTAGCACATCAGCCCCGGCGACCAGCTTTAACAGCACCTCGACCGCTTCGGGTTTTTTGAGGTCTAGCATGATCGACCGCTTGCCACGCCCGTCGACGCCCTTGGGCAGTGACGGCCCGGGACGATCGACCACAATCACATCGGCACCCATATCCGCCAGCAACTGCCCTGCATAAGGCCCGGGACCAATCCCGGCCAGTTCGATAACCTTGATGCCGTTGAGCGGGCCTTGACGTGCGGACATTCTCTTTCTCCGTTTAATCGCGTGATTAAACGGCCATAACCGCTCGCGCCGCTATCGACAAGCAGCCAGTTTCGGTTCAGCGATTCCGCCGCCCTTCGATCAGGCTTTCGACGACGCTTGGATCGGCCAGGGTCGATGTATCCCCGAGCGCGCCGAAATCATTTTCGGCAATCTTGCGCAGGATCCGGCGCATGATCTTGCCGCTGCGCGTCTTGGGCAGCGCGGGAGTGAAATGAATATGGTCGGGCGAGGCAATCGGGCCGATTTCCTGCCGCACCTGCATCCGCAGCTCACTTTCCAGCTCGGCGCTCGGCTCTTCGCCAGCATTCAGTGTGACATAGCAGTAAATGCCCTGCCCCTTGATCTCGTGCGGAAAACCGACAACCGCGGCCTCGGCAACCTTGTCGTGCAGCACCAGCGCGCTTTCGACCTCGGCGGTGCCCATGCGGTGGCCGGAAACGTTGATGACGTCGTCGACACGACCGGTAATCCACCAATAGCCATCGCCATCGCGGCGGCAGCCATCGCCGGTGAAATATTTGCCTTTATAGGTAGAGAAATAGGTCTGCACGAAACGGTCATGGTCGCCATAGACGGTGCGCGCCTGCCCCGGCCAGCTGTGCGTGATGCAGAGATTGCCCGACACATCGCCGCGCGCATCGCCTTCGTCAGCAATCACCTGCCCTTCGGCATCGACCAGTTGAGGACGGATGCCAAAGAAAGGGCGGCCTGCGCTGCCCGGCTTCATGCCATGCGCGCCGGGCAAGGTGGTGATCATGGTGCCGCCGGTTTCGGTCTGCCACCAGGTGTCGACGATGGGCAATTTCCCCTCGCCCACGGTCGCATGGTACCAGCGCCACGCCTCCGGATTTATCGGTTCCCCAACCGTGCCCAGCAGACGGATAGACTTGCGCGAGCGCGCCTTCACCGGCGCATCGCCATCTCGCATCAGCGCGCGCAAGGCCGTCGGCGCGGTGTAGAAAATATTGACCTGATGTCGGTCGACAATATCCCAGAATCGGCCATTGTCCGGATAGCTGGGGATGCCTTCAAATATCAGGCTGGTCGCGCCATTTTGCAGCGGCCCGTAAACAACATAGCTGTGCCCGGTGACCCAGCCGATATCGGCCGAGCAGAAGAAGACCTCTCCCGGCTTGTAATCGAACACATAATGGAAAGTCGCTGCGGTCCACACCGAATAGCCGCCTGTTGTGTGCAGTACACCCTTCGGCTTTCCGGTGGAGCCCGAGGTGTAGAGGATGAACAGCGGATCTTCGGCGTTCATCGGCTCGCACGGGCATTCGGCGGGAACGTCTGCACCATATTCATGATACCAGTGATCGCGATGCGGGGTCATGTTGCAGGGATCGCCGGTGTGCTGGATTACCAGCACGCCTTCGACGCCCGCCACGCGCTCCAGCGCCGCATCGACATTGGCCTTCAGCGGCACATGCTTGCCACCACGGACGCCGCTATCTGCACAAATCACGAAGCGGCTGGCGCAATCCTCGATACGGCCAGCCAATGCCTCGGGTGAGAAACCGCCAAACACCACCGAATGGATCGCCCCGATGCGCGCACATGCAAGCATCGCGACCGCGCCTTCAACGACCATCGGCATGTAGATGGTCACCCGGTCACCCTTGGCCACACCCATTTTCTTGAGCGTGTTAGCCATGCGGATTACCTCGGCCTGCAGCTCGGCATAGCTGACCTTGCGCGCCGGTTTCGATGGCTCATCGGGTTCGAAAATGAAGGCGATCGCATCGCCCTTGCCCGCCGCCACATGGCGATCGACGGCGTTGTGGCAAAGGTTTAACACGCCATCCTCATACCATTTGATCGAAACTGGATCGTAGGACCAATTGCCAACCTTCGACGGCGCCGTGAACCAGTCAATGCGCTTGGCCTGTTCGGCCCAGAAGCCATCAGGATCGGCGATGCTCTGCGCATAAAGCCGGTCATAATCCGCTGCGCTGCAATGCGTATTCCTGGTCGCGCTTTCGGGGACGGGGAACCAATCCTGATGCTCGCTCACTTGCTCTCTCCAGACAATCGGGCTAACTGCTGTTTCAGCATTGGTGGAGTAAGTCCGGTGATTCAAGGGTAAAGAGCGGAGGGAAGAGCCTCCCCTAGCCAATACGTCACCCTGAACCTGGTTCAGGGTCCATTTTGCCTCTTTGCTCTTCGGCCTGCGTGGCGCGATGGATGCTGAACCAAGTTCAGCATGACGAAGTATTTGATTTCATTTGTCAGGACTATCCATGCCCAAATTACAGAATAAATCCGCCCTCGTGACCGGGGGTGCCCGCGGTATTGGCGAGGCGATTGCCCGGTGCTTCGCCCGCGAAGGCGCTCAAGTCATCATCGCCGACATTGACAACGAAAACGGCCAACGCGTCTCCGATACCATCGGGGCCAGTTTCTTCCATCTCGACGTCGCCGACGAAAATGGATGGAACAGCTTGGCTGCCATCCATCCGCAAATCGATATCGTGGTCAACAACGCAGGGATTACCGGTTTCGAGGATTCACCCGGCCCACACGATCCGGAACAGGTAAGCTTTGCTGACTGGCGCCGCGTCCATGCGGTCAATCTCGACGGAACGTTTCTAGGCTGCCGTTATGCGATTTCGGCGATGCGCGCAAAAGGGGAAGGTGCGATTATCAACATATCGTCGCGCTCGGGCCTGGTCGGCATCCCCGGCGCTGCGGCCTATGCCTCGTCCAAAGCGGCCATCCGCAACCACAGCAAGTCGGTCGCGCTCTATTGCGCGCAGCAAGGCCTCAACATCCGTTGCAACTCGATCCACCCGGCGGCTATCCTGACCCCGATGTGGGAAGCCTTGATCGGTGACGGCCCGGATCGCGACGCACGCATGGCCGCTATGGTCGCCGACACGCCGATGAAACGGTTTGGCACGGTGGAGGAAGTGGCGGCTTTAGCGCTGCTACTGGCCAGCGACGATGCGGCCTATATGACTGGCAGCGAACTGCACCTCGATGGCGGATTGCTGGCCGGAAGTGCGGCTTCGCCGGGCGGTTGAATACCGTCCCGGCGAGCAACGTTTGCAATGCTACTATTCCATGCGCTTGGTGTAGCACTCCTCAAGCGCCTTTTCCTGCTTTTTGGCGGGAAGGGTGCGTGCGGCGATCTTGCACTTGCCGATCTCGGTTTTGGACTCAGCCGTCTTGACGGCGGCGTCGGAATCAAAATCACTGGATAGGCTGCCATCAGGTTTGAACGGCACATTTTGCGCCAGTTGCGCCATCAATTCACGCCCGGCGGGCAACCGGGCGCGCTTTCCGGTGATAAAGCCAGCGAAAACGCCGATGGCAATCACGCCAACGCCGGTTGCAACGGTATTGCCTTCACCTTCCTGACGGAAATTCCCCGTGACCGGAATACGCTGCCCATTCAGATCGATGTGGGTCAGCGCAAATTCAAGTTTTCCGGATTTTCCAAAAGCACCCTTGCCGGTGCGCCAAGTGATTTCACCGGTCGCGGGCGTGCCTCGCGGAATCACAATCTTATCGGCGATTTTCACATCATTCATCACAGTAAGCTTGAAAGTGTCGCCTTCCTTGTGCGTGCTGCTATTCACCTCTTCGGTTACAGCGAGTGTAATCGGCGTTCCCGAATTCAAGATAAGGTCTGCCGCAACCGGCTCGACCGCCGGAGCTTCGGCAGCAACGGGTGCCGCCTCCGCTGCTGGTGCGGACTCGCTTGGTTGCGCGACCGCGATAGAGCTGAACACAACAGCGCTCGCGGCGCACAAAATGCGCGCATAGTTCAAGTTTTTCATTGGGCCGCCCCCCCCTGTAATTGCTGGCAAAATCCAGCTTCCTTAGGGGTAGGCTCGAAATTGTGTCTGTCAATCAGAGGTTGCAATAAACCTGTGTAAAATCAGTCCGCATCCTCGACAGCGACCACATCGACGTCACGCATCGCGTCGGGCAAATGCCGTAGTAAATATCGGGCCAGCACCGTCCACAAGCGCTGGCCCTACCCTCCGGATTATTTTGGCTCTTCGGCCGCTGTTGCAGGAGCCGGTGCGGCAGGCGCAGCTGCATCCATCGGCTTGAACTTGATCGCAGTACCAGTGGCGTTGGTCTTGCCCCAGCTGAATGCGGATATGTGACTGTCGCCATATTTGGCGTTGATCACGGCGTCGGCGCCCATTTTCTCGGCCCGTTCCCACAATTCCTTGTAAATCTTCTCTTGGCTGGCTTCCTTGCTGAAAACAGTCGCCTTGCGCACGCCCGCCTGGACTTCACCTACCACCTCATAGGGCCGGTCGGTAATGTCATAAGCAAATACAGGTACGCCAACATCTTCGTTGACGACAATGAACTGCTTTTCTTCTTTCTTCTTGGCAAAGCCTGCCTGCGCACCACCAGTTGCGACCAACGCTCCGATCAACGCATATTTCAATAGCTTCATTTCTGCCTCCCTGCTTGGTAACCCGCGAACATCTTGTTGGTTTTCAACCAACTGTCAATTGCATAGAAGCGAACGGGATATTATTCGACTCGACGAGCAAAGAGGGGGCGCTTGTGCTGGATGTGATGTTAGCGGTTATGTTCATGTCGATGCAGGCTGCTGCAGTGCCGACGCCGGTTGCCGCGACAGAATCTCAAAATATGGCTACGGCTGAAAATACGGCCATTATCCGCCGCGATACGCCGATCGAGCTCATGGCAACCAAGGAAGTCAGCACCGCAGACGTCACCGCCGGGACTAAATTCCGTTTGAGGCTCAACAAGCCGGTCAAAGTCGACGACAAGCTGACCATCCCGGTAGGCACCTGGGCGCATGGCGAGGTTGTATCGGCAAGCGACTCCGGTGGCCTCGGCAAATCGGGCGAAATGCAGGCACGGCTGCTCTATCTCGAATATGGCAGTAACCGGATTCCACTTGAGGGTCAGGTCAGCGCCAAAGGCACAGGTGCGGGGTCGGCTGGAGCTGCGATCATCTTTGCAGGCGTCGCGGGCCTGTTTCATCGCGGTAACAATGCAAAGATAAAGGCAGGCGAACTGATCAACGCCTTTGTCGCCGAAGATACCGGATTGCAGATCCCGTGAGCAGGCTTTCTGGACTGTGGATACTCGCGCTCGCCGCGATCCCCGCAACAGCCCCGATGCAGGCAGCTGTTGCGGAGAACATCGCCATTATCGAATTGCCGGCACTCACCCCGATCCCGCTGCAAACGGTGAACGACTTGACCAGCAAAAAAGCGCTTAAGGGTGAGCAAGTTTCGCTGTCTGTCGCAGCCGATGTGGCCATAGACGGCATGCTGGTTATTCCCAAGGGCACGCAAGCCGTCGGCCGGATCGCCTTTGCCCAGGATACCGGCGCGTTCGGCCAATCGGGCAAATTGCGTATCGAACCGCTCTACCTGCAGATCAGCGGCGTTACGGTTCGCTTGCAAGGCGCGCTGTTCAAAAAAGGCACGGTTACCGCTGGGGCCGCGGCCGGTCTGGTCGTGCTAACGCCAGGAATGACTGGCCGCAGCGCGAAATTACCCGCCGGGACACCCGTCGATGCAGAAGTTATGCGAAGCGTAACGCTCCCCGTTTCGGCAAACTGATCACCGGACCAGCCAGCCTCAGTCGACATCCTCGACGGCAACCGCCTCGCCTGTAACGCGCTGCGCCAAGGCGGCGGCGATGAAATCGTCGAGATCACCGTCCAACACATCTGACGGCGTTGGACTGGTCACGCCGGTGCGCAGGTCCTTCACCATCTGGTAGGGCTGAAGGACGTAGGACCGGATCTGGTGGCCCCAGCCAATGTCGGTCTTGGCTGCGTGCTCGGCGCTCGCGGCTTCTTCCCTCTTGCGCATTTCGGCTTCGAACAGGCGCGCCTTGAGCATGCCCATCGCGATTTCGCGGTTCTTGTGCTGGCTCCGATCGACCTGGCTGGCGACTACGATACCCGATGGCGCGTGGGTGATGCGCACCGCCGAGTCCGTCGTGTTGACGTGCTGGCCACCCGCGCCCGAAGCGCGATAGGTATCGATTTTGAGATCTGCGGGGTTGATGTCGATTTCGAAACTGTCGTCTATCACGGGGTAAACCCAGACCGAGCTGAACGACGTATGGCGCCGTGCCGAGCTGTCATAGGGTGAAATGCGCACCAGCCGGTGGACGCCGCTTTCGGTCTTGGCATAGCCATAGGCATTTTCACCCTTGACCTGGATGGTCGCCGATTTGATGCCTGCGGTATCGCCCGCCTGATATTCGATTGTATCGACCTTATAGCCGCGCTTTTCCGCCCAGCGGGTGTACATGCGGAACAGCATTTCGGCCCAGTCCTGGCTTTCGGTGCCGCCTGCGCCGGCGTGGATTTCGATGAAGGTATCGAGTGGATCGGCTTCGCCCGAAAGCAGCGCCGAAACCTTGTCCTTGTCTGCACGGTCGGCAAGCGCCCTGAGCGAAGCAACGCCCTCATCAGCGAGCGCCTCGTCGCCTTCCATTTCGGATAGCTCGATCAGCTCAACGGTGCCGGTCTTGTCGGCATCGATTTCGCGCACCGTCGCCACAGCAGCATCAAGGCGACGACGCTCGCGCATCACTTCCTCGGCCTGCTTGGGATTATCCCACAGCTTTGGATCCTCGACACGGGCATTCAGCTCATCGAGACGACGCAGCGCGCGATCCCAATCGAGCGACATTTTGACGAGGTTGAGGGCAGCGTCGATCCGGTCGACCAGGGCTTGCGCATCGGCGCGCATGGGAAAACTCCAAAATCAGGCTAGGTTACAGGTTGCGGCCTTTAGCGGAAAGCAAGGCGGAGTCAAAGTGGGGCTTCTTGTTTCCTCCGCCCGCTTGCGGAGTGGGAATTGTTCAATCCGAACGCTGCGTAATCTCCGCCCACAGACCGGCGCCACCCAGTTGGGCAGCAATTTCGCCCAGCACCCCGGCCCAATAGGCGTCATTGCCGAAATCCGACCGCCAGTCGAGCAGCGGCCCGGTCAGCTTGTGCAGGTCATAATCCTGTGTGAAACCGATCGCGCCATGGACCTGATGCGCGATCGACGTTGACTGGCCAATCGCCCTGTTGGCGCGCAATTTGGCGCAGGCGATTTCGAACAAGGCTGCGCCTGTATCACCGCCTGCCTTGTCGAGCGCCGCCGCCGCCGCTGCGCCTGCGACATTGACGGCGGCTGCCTCGGTCGCGAAGATGGCGAGCACCTGCTGTACCGCCTGGAATTTGCCCAACGGTTTGCCGAATTGCTGGCGGGTGTTCACATAGTCGATGCTCATCGCCAATGCGGAATCCATAGCGCCCGCCGCCTGCGCAACGCGGATGAAGGCGCCGATGGGCCGAGAGATTTCACCGCCTACAATCAATTCACCCACTGGAAGATGCGGAACTTTCGCGCCTGCAATGCGCAACACCGCAAATACATCGCCCCAGTCACCGCCAAAACCGCCATCCGCTTCGGGAACAAGCAATTGCCCGAAACCGGCGGCTTCTATGGATGCCATGCCTTGGATCGCCGCTTCGGCGAAGACCGCTTCGGCGGTGTCGCATAACAGGGTGCGCTGTTCGCTCATCTCAGGCCCAGCCCCCGGGCGATGATGCCGCGAATGATTTCCCGCGTTCCGCCACGCAACGAAAAACTCGGCGCAGCAATCAACAGCGCGCGCATCAGCCGGGCAAGGTCATCCTGCCGCGTCGAGGGGCAATCGACCAGCGCCTGCACCCGCTGCGGCAGGCTTTGCTCGAAACTGTTGCCCAGATCCTTGACCATCGAGGCCTCGACCATCGGGTCCTCACCCGCCGCCAGTTTGGCCGCGGTCGACATCGACATTTGCCGCAGCGTCCACAATTCGGCGGTCAGTTCGCCGATAAGGCCTTTGATTTGCGGCTCCGGATCGGGACCGGCGGCATCGATCAGCGCGGTCATCAGCACATGGCTCGACAAATAGCGTTCCGGCCCTGACCTTTCGAGCGCCAATTCGGCGGATGCCTGTGCCCATCCCTGCCCGCGGGTGCCAACCATCGCCCATTCAGGCAGCAGCACATCGTCGAAAAACACTTCGTTGAAATGATGGTCGCCGCCCATGTCGATGATCGGCCGGATCGTGATGCCGGGTGCATCCATCGGGATCAGGAATTGGGAGAGGCCGGCATTGCGCTCACTGCCCTCTTCGCTGCGCACCAAAGCGAGCATCACATGGCTCATATGCGCGCCCGAGGTCCAGATTTTCTGCCCCGATATACGCCAGCCTTCGGGCGTGAAGCGTGCCGATGTGCGCACCGCGGCAAGGTCAGAACCCGCGCCCGGCTCTGACAGGCCGATGCAGGTGTAAATCTCTCCCCTGCAGATACCGGGGAGGTATGCGGTCTTGGCCTCGTCGCTGCCATAGCGCAGGATCAGTGGAGCCGTCTGCCGGTCCGCAATCCAGTGCGCGCCCACGGGCGCCCCAGCCGCCAGCAGCTCCTCGATCACGATATAGCGTTCCAGCGGGTGGCGCGCATGCCCGCCGACTTCCTTTGGCAGGATCATGCCCAGATAGCCTGCTGCACCCAGCGCACACGAAAACTCCGGATCGCCGATGACCCAGCAATTGGGTACGCCCAGCTTCGTCTTATGCTGATCCAGAAACGCCCGAACATCGGAGCGCAGTTTCGTCACATCGCCAGGGGGATCAAAAGGGTATATTGTGAAACTCTGCACGCCGCACCCTAACCGCGCGGCCGTTCGTTTAGCAAGTGGATGAGTCGCGTCATCGAGCCAAACTGGTCAATCGTGCGCGCCAGCAATTCCCTGTCCTGCGCAGGATCGAGCGTCGCGCTTTCGAACATTTGCGTCGCCTTGATCGTGACCACCAGAAACCCGGAATGGAACAGCGCCGCCAGATTGGAACCGTAAAAGTCCCGCTCGAGCTCCAGCAACCTCTCGCAATAGGATGGGTGCACCAGATAGCGCCCTTCGACCTGATCGTTTGAATAGACGTCAAACGCCTCTTCAAACCCGGGATCGACCATCTTCACCCGTTCAAGCCGTACGCCATCGAAATTCTTGTCTTCCCCGAAAAGGGTGAACTTGAATCCGTCGCGCCGCACCAATGTGGTCGACAGGAACGGGCGGGCAAATTTGAATTGCAACACCACCCCCTCAAAGACCGTCACCGTCCGGCGATTCTTGCCGCTCCCACGCTCTTCGGTCAGCTTGGCCTCGTATAGCGTAAATTGGGTACCGCCGATTTCGCCATGCCACAAATCCTGGAAATAGCTGTCATCATGGCCGGGCAGCAGGTCGAACTGACCTGCCAAATCAAATTCGGCGCCCGGCGCGCATTCAACCGAATAATTGATTGCCAGCGCGCCGGCGACCGCGCCGTTCATTTCCGCTTTCAGGCTATCCACCATCGTCTTGCGGATTTTGGCGGCCCAGGCGAAGGCCCCGCCACCGATGAGGGTTGCGGCAAATGCGACCAACTGTATCGGCACCCCGACCAGTCCAAGGATGATTGCGACCAAAGCCGCAACCGCAACGCCGCCAATCTGCGTCCACAACACCTGCTCGCGCGCCTTGGCCCGCTCGGCATTTTTGGCCTGCAACCAGTCGGAAAGGCCGTTCGCCATCAACGTGTCGACATCCGGCAATGCGATCATGGCTGGCAATTCCCCCCTGCCTTGCTACATATATCGCCTTATTGCCTGAATTGGGGGAGAGTAAAGCCATGATGTTGATCACCCTGATTGTGATCGCGGTGCTGGCGCTGATTGTCATCGGAATCTACAACCGGCTGGTCGGTCTTCGACAAAATTGTCGCCAGGGTTGGGCCGATATCGATGCGCAGCTGAAACAAAGGCGCGACCTGATCCCCAATCTGGTTGCGACGGTGCAAGGCTATGCCGCGCATGAGAAATCGACGCTGGATGCCGTGATTTCCGCGCGCAACTCCGCCCTCGCGGCGCGCAATCCCGGCGAAGCGGCCAGCGCCGAAGCCGGTTTGACTGGCGCGCTCAAAGGTTTGTTTGCATTGGCGGAAAGCTATCCCGACCTGAAGGCGAACCAGAATTTCCAGACATTGCAGCACGAACTGGCCGATGTAGAGGACAAGCTGGCCGCATCGCGCCGTGCCTTCAACGCCGCCGCCGCCGACTATAATGGTGCGCGTGAGGCCTTCCCGGCGGTACTGTTCGCCGGCGCACTGGGCTTCGCACCGCAAGGCTTCTGGGAACTGGGTGCCGAAGAACGCCCGGCGATCGAGGCAGCGCCAAAGGTTGAATTCTGACCGGCGCACCTTCTGCTGACGCGGTTCGCGCGCTGATCGGTGCCGACAGGATAATTGCAATTCGTGTTGTCCCCGGGGCGAGGGTCGAACGAGCGGTCATAGAGAATGGCCGACTGAAGTTGTGGACACGCACCGCGCCTGAAGACAGCAAGGCAACCAAAGCCGTGCTGGCGAAACTCGCCAAGCTGCTGGGCATCGGAGTATGCGATATCGAACTAGTCAGCGGCGCGACTGCACGCGAAAAACGCGTTCGAATCCGGGCTTAATTGCGGAAGCTGGGGTCGATCCGGTCCAGTTTGCGCAGCAGTGCGGGCCAGGCGAGGCCTTGGGCCAGCATCGCCATCCCGCCCGCAGGCGATTGCCCCTCAACCTTGCCCTCGACACCCTGCGGCGGAGTGTGGAGGCCATCTCGCCCGGCCGAGAGCATCTTCACCTGCGCATCGCAGGCCCGTTCGAGGAAATAGAGCCGCAGGAAACAGTCGGCGACGCTCTGCCCCACCGCCAGAGTGCCATGGTTGCGCAAAATCATAGCATGCTTGTCGCCCAGATCCTCGACCAGCCGCTCGCGCTCGTCCAGGTCGGTCGCGATGCCTTCATATTCATGATAGGCGACATTGTGCTTGGCGATCATCGCGGTCTGGGTGTGCGGCAAAAGCCCTTCGGCCATCGCGCTGACGGCCTGGCCTGCAGGGGTGTGCAGGTGCATCACCGCATGTGCATCCTCGCGCGCCATGTGGATCGCGGAGTGGATGGTGAAACCGGCGGGATTCACCGGATGTGCGGTCGGCACCACCGGCTGCCCCTCGACATCGATCTTGACGAGCGAGGATGCGGTAATCTCCTCGAACATCATGTCATAGGGGTTGATCAGGAAATGATGTTCGGGCCCCGGTACGCGCGCCGACAGGTGCGTGAAGATCAGGTCATCCCAGCCATAATGCGCGACAAGGCGATAGGCCGCGGCCAGATCGACGCGGACGGCCCATTCTTCTTCGCTCACCGTGTTGCGGATATGGTCGTCATTGACGGCGGTCGCCGTGTTCATCATTACCGACATGTCTTTCTCCTGAATCGCTTCGGCTATTCCATCGCGCGCTTATACACGCTGGTCTTGGGTTTTTCGAACAGCTTCATCACCATCGGCTCGAAAAATTCGAGCGGAAGTGAGTCATATTCGGGGTCGAACGCCGGACAGTCATATTTCTCGATAAATTCGGCGGTCGCGGCATAATAAGGATGATCGGCAAACTGGTCGCGCATGTTGCGATCAAGCCCGAGATAGTGGAAGAAATTATAGCCCTGGAAAATGCCGTGATGCTGCACGATCCAGAGCAGTTCTTCGGACACAAAGGGCTTCAGGATCGCGGCGGCGATATCGGGGTGGTTGAACGCGCCCAGCGTATCGCCAATATCGTGGAGCAGCGCCATCACCACATAGTCATCGGGCTTGCCATCGCGATAGGCGCGGGTCGCCGTCTGCAGGCAATGCTCAAGCCGGTCGACCGCAAAGCCGCCGCAATCACCCTCGAGCAAACGCAGATGCTCCAGCACCCGCGCCCCGCCGCTCTGCGCAAAGGGCCGCATATGCGTCATGATGATGTCCCAGTCTTCCTGGGTGCCTTCTTCCATCGTGTGGAACTGGGCGGTTTTATCCATCAGGTCGGTCATAACGGCTCTCCTCGCCCAAATCTTAGCCACACTGCGTTGCATTTTGCAACCGGCGAAGCGCCCACCGCGCATTTCGACGGCAGACAAGCGAGCGAATGCGGCGCAGCCCAGCTATTTCGGGATTTACGCACCTGTCGCCGGAGTTTAAAGGGAGGGAGGAAGCCGCTATATGCGCAAATATGCATGGGCTGGCGTAGTTCTTGGCCTGTTGAACGCAGTGGAGCTAGTTAGTATTGTGTCCCTGGAATTACCGCCCGGAATTACCGGAATTAATTCCAGTATTGCGTCCCCGGAATTCCGGGTATGACGAGACGATGAAGGCGTGCCATTCTTAGGGCTTACGGTAATTGGTGTATTTAGTAAACTGGCACAGTAATTCCTAATTCCTGGCACCGTAATTCGACAACATCACCGTAATTCCTTATTCCTTATTCCTTATCGAGATATGGATTTTCTTTGAGAATTTGCGTTTGTTCTAGCATCATTCTGTTCGCCCATTCTTGCGAAATTCGCCCAATCTCTTCCCTTGCGCGCGCGAATACTATTCGCCTAGAATCGTCTGTTGGATGCCTGTTTTCGAGTTCGAAATTCCAACCCCTAGAATAAGCATAGCCCTCAAAAAGCCAATACATCAACTCGTCGATCTCACCGGTCTCCTTTCTCGAGGTCTCAACTCCCCGATCAGTACCCACCAAAGCCACTCGTCCGTTTTCCAAGAATTCTACATGCTCGCTCCCATCGCCTCGGGGAATCGAGTCATAAGGAAACACAGTTGACTTAAAGCCCCAGTCCTTTGCTAACTCAGCGTACCTCTGTCGGATTTCGTCGATTGTCATTTACATCGTCACCTAACAGGACGAATAAAACCGTTTTTCAAAAGATAGTCAATTGACAGTGGAATTACGGTGCCGGAATTACGGTATCATTTTACTAAATACGGAATTCCAGGGACACTATACTAATTAGCGTCCTGCGCCGCTTCGACGGAGCGACATTTTGGTACCTGAAGATTTGGTTTGATGCCGACCCGGCAACATGCCGGGCCGCGCCTGATCAGTTCTTCTTCCAGTCGTTGACGGTGCTGAACTGCGGGATGCTCTTTGTCACCGCGGGTCGATCAATATCTTCATAATAGCCCGGCGGCAGGTTCTTGAGCGGCATGCCGGCGGCGGCCATCATATAGGGCGAAATGCGGCGGCTGGTGCACAGTCCACCATCGCCATCGTTGACCAGCCGTTCCTCGAACTCGACGCCCTGTTGCGTTTCCATCGCGCGCACCACCTTGCACAGGGCAAGCTGGCCATCGCCGAAATCGAGGACGAATTTGGTGCCTTCGGGTACGTCCACGATGCCCTCGATCAACGCGCCGGTCGACGAAAGATTGCGCAGCACGACATTGTAATAATGATCCTCGTGGATCGCACCGATCTTGCGGTACATCGAGATGCGGTCGCCCCGCTGTACCGCGGGGCCCGACGGCGTAATCTCCCAATCGCCGCCGGTGCATTTTTCCAGCAGGACATCATTGGCGACCGGCTGGCTGTACACATAGCCTTGTACATGGCTGACATGCAGGCTGCGGATCAGATCGAGCTGGTCGAGCGATTCGATGCCCTCTGCCGTGGTTTCCATGCCCAACGCCTCGGCCAGCGCGACAATGGCGGAGATGATTGCGCCGTTGCGCGAACCAGGCTCGGTGGCGCCACGGACAAAGCTCTGGTCGATCTTGATCTTGTCGAACGGCGCTGTCTTCAGATAGCCGAGCGAAGAATAGCCCGTCCCGAAATCGTCGAGCGCAAGGCGCACGCCGACTTTTTTGAGCCTGCGGAACATCGCGTCGGTCTCGGCCGAATCCTGCAGGAACACGCTCTCGGTGATTTCGAGCTCCAGCCTCGCCGGATCGAGACCCGATTCCTGCAGCGCCTGCTTCACCAGCGAGGGCAGCTTGTCATTGGCGAACTGCACCGGCGAGACATTGACCGCAACCTTCATCTTGCCCGGCCATGTCACCGCCTCTTCGCAGGCCTTTTTCAGCGCCCACTCACCGAGCTCGCGGATCATCCCGGCGTCCTCGGCAATCGGGATGAACAAGGCAGGCGAGATATTGCCGCGTTCGGGGTGGTTCCAGCGCATCAGCGCCTCGAACCCGGTCACGATGTTGTTTTTCGCATTGACCACCGGCTGATAGGCCAACCAGATCTGGTCGTTCGACAATGCGTCGCGCAGGTCTTCCTCGAGCACGCGGCGGTCCTCGGCGGCCTGCAACAGGTCGCTTGAATAGAAACGGAACCGCCCGCGCCCGCCACCCTTGGCCGCATAAAGCGCAAGGTCGGCGTTGCGGATCAGTTCCTCGCTCGATTGACCGTCGAACGGGCTGACCGCGATCCCCACCGACGCGCCGATGATGCAGCGGCTGCCGTCGATCTGATAGGGGTTGGAAATACTGCGGATGATGCGGTCGGCAATGTCGCCCAGCGCGCCACGATCATCCTCGTCCTGCAGGATGATCTGGAATTCGTCGCCGCCCAGGCGCCCGATCTTCTCGCGGTCGCCGATCACCTTGATCAGCCGCTCGGCCACTTGCTTGAGCAACTGGTCGCCCGCCGGATGGCCCAGCGTATCGTTGACCTGTTTGAACCGGTCGAGGTCGATCAGCATCACCGCACAGGCGCGCTTTTGCTGCTGAAAGGCAGTCAGCGTGCTTTCGACCAGCTTGCCCATGCGGTGGCGGTTGAGCAGTCCGGTGAGCGCATCATAAGTCGCCATCCGGTCGTTATCGCGCGAGGTCTGGTGCTGCGCGGTGATGTCGGCGCCGCTGCCGCGAAAGCCTCCAAATTCGCCCTTTTCGTCATGATAGGGCCGGCCCGAGACCGCCCACCAGATTTCCTGTTCGACGTCCGCCGCCTGCAGCGTCATATCCTCGAACTTGGATTGGCGCATCATCACCCAGGGAAGCGTGCGCTGCCGATCTTCGCTCTCTTCGGGCTTGCAGAACAGCTCGACAAAATGCTTGCCCAATATGTCGTCGGGAGCCTTGCCCAGTTTCTCGCAGATCGACTGGCTGATATAGGTGATATTGCCTTCACGGTCGGTAGCCCAGAACCAGCCACGACCGCTTTCCTCATAATTCTGCAGCAGCAGCAACGCATCGCGCGCCGATGCCTTGGGCAAAACCGTATCGGCGCCGCCGCGCTGGCCAAGCTTCCCCAGCAGGCCGCGGCCCCCGCCGTCAGCCTCTTCGCCCTTGCGCCATGAAAACCGTTTTGCGACCATTGGTGTTGCCAAATCCTATTACCCTTCCCTCGCCTTAGCGATCAGGCCTTTCGGAATTGTAAATATGGCGAAAAGCATATTTGGACGCGCAGCCGGCAAGCCCAGGCTTCCTGCTCTTACCGCTACCCCCCACCCCTCCCCGTCGTGCAGCGTCTGGCTGGTCACCCCCGCACGAAGGGGAGCCTCAAAGCGGGTTGGCGGAGGCGGCGGCCAGATCATCCTCCGGCTTGTGACGGCGCGCCATTACCACTCCTCCTCTGGGCAATCATGCTCATCGCCATCGTCAAGGATGGAAAAATAGCAGGGCGCGCAAAAGCCGAGCGTCTTCAGCTCGGCAGCGGCCCAATCAAATTCCTGTCGCAGATCGTGGAGATAATCGACCAACTGCGTCGTCCGTTCGGTCTTCGCCAATTCGTTGAGCATCGCCTGCAACCCCGCCAATTTGGGCGAGAGGGGGAGTACCGGCGCCTTGGGCGCAACCGGCAGCGCCTTGCGCGGGGGGAGTTTGGGGGCGGGCATATCCGCGATTCCTTTCCGGGTTAACGAAACGAATCACGGATAACCTATATGGTTATATGTAGGACAGGGGATTATTTTGAACGGCGTGATGCCAGTCACGGCTGTGGCCCAAAAACCTGATATTCAGGCCTAGCAATTAGCAGCATCGGGGGCAGAGTGATGGCCGAGAGCATTTATGACATCGCTGACGAAGTAACGGAATTCGTTATCGCCAGGGAAAAGCCCGCCTTTAGGGACTTTAACTGGAGAGACGCGATTCCGACTGGCTTGCCTCCGGCCCATCTTGGCTATGCAAGCAGCCAGTTATGGCAACCGATAGCGCTGGAAATACTGGATCGTTTCAACCGCAGGCTAGTTGGTATCGGGCGTCCAACGATCAATGTGACAAATGTCGTCCTGCGGTCCACTGCCGGTAAGCCTCTGGGAGAATTTTCTACCTACCTTGGGAGTAAGGCGGCCTTTGCCAAAGCATTGCCCATCATCTCGGCATTCAAAAACAGCAGCGGAGCGGCGGCATGAGAAGGATGTTTGCAACCGGATGTGCGACCCTCGGATTGGTAGCCTGTCCACATCCAGCATTGGGAGCGACGGGGGACGAGACCATCGCCGCTGCATGCAAAAGCGGCGAAAACCTCGACCTTGAGCGGCTGGCAAATGCGATATTGGCGGCCAGCGGGCACTACCCTTATGAGCTGGGCGAGACATCAAGACTGGTGCCGGTCTTCAATTCGATCAGGACAAAAACGGAGTTGACGTCGATTGAACGGAAAGTGCGAAGCGAAATTCTTAAGGTTGAAGCTATTCTTGACGGAGTTCCGCCACCGGGTTCCTCAACTAAGGTCACGCTACTCAACCAAACACCTTTACCAGAGCGACCCGCTAACGGTGGGTGGCTATACGCCGGATTTGCTTGGAACTTTAAATGCGACGGCGAGGTCGAGACTCCAGATCCATTCGGAATCGCAGAGTTTGAAAAGCGGGAAGATGTACAGCCTCGGTTCGCCATTAGAGGCTCGGTCGAGGAGTTGGCAAAAACTGGAAAAGACATAAAATCGGCAGGCGCGGCGATGCTGGCTTTCAACCGAACGCGCTCAATTCTTGACGATGGCTCGCGCAAGACCGACACCAAATTCTCGGTCAATGGCGTCGCTGGATTGCTGCTTTCCGACCCCGAATCCGACCAAACAGTCCACGCTTATGCTGGCTACTCACTGTCCAGAGCCAGAACTCGTCCGCGGCCGCAACTCAACCCCGGCGCGACTGAGGCCGAAGGAGACACAAATGCGCTAGAGCTTGGTTTCACAGGGTTCGGACAGCTGATCCCGCAGTTTGGCGGCAAATATGACTCACTCTGGATCACCGGAAGCGCTAGCTATATCCATGATTTTGCGAAAGACAGTGACATAGGTCGACTGCGATTGGAGCTTGATCCAACCTTTTCGCCCGATATCGGCCTTTGCGGAGTCGGCAGCTACAAGCAGTTGGACGCTTCGGGTAAAGTATTCGGCCGGTGCTCGATCCAGTTTCAGATCGAGGGGGCCCATGTGTTCGATGCAGGACGGGCGCAATTCGGTGCGAAAGACGAGTTTCTCGCCATTGGCCCCAAGCTGGGCTACACGATTTTCGCACCCACTTTTGCAAAGGACGGAAAGAAAGACGGTGTGATCGCATCGGTTGGCTACCGTCACCTTTGGAAAATCGCGGGCGATCTGCCTGCAATAGACCGCCTGGATGCCAAAATCGCGTACCGGATTTGGACCAAGAGCGGCTTGGGTTTTGATATTGGACTTACTTATGCCAAGGGCACCAACGACAAGTCATACATCAAAGAAGACATATTGGATCTCGGTGTCGGCGTCGTGTTCTAGCGCAATTCCAATTGAAACGCTGCGAACGCTTCATCCAGCTAGGCTGACCTCACGCTTGCGCAAAAAGGGGATGCGCCTAACAGGGTGGGATGATCCCCTTCGTTACCCTGATCGACACCCGCGGCCAGAAAATATTGGTCAATGCGGAGATTGTGCAATTTGTGAAGGCCGCCGACAACGCGCTCGACGAATGCCTGGTGGTGTTCGGCAAAGACCAGCTGCTGCGCGTGCGCGGGACGCTGGAGGAAGTGACGCGGGTTTTGAGTGAGGGGTGAGGTAAGGGGCAATCCGCATGGCAAGCAATAAGTCTTTATTCACGCCATTCAAAATTGCGTCCGAAACGACTTTCCACTCCGGAACTATCTCTCTTGCTATAATCTACAAATTGAACCAGTTATTGTAACAAACTGGAGAACTAATAGATGCGTTTCGGCTGGCCGATCTCAATTGCCTATTTCTTGGTAGTCCAACCAGTCTTTGCTCAAAATCAAGAAGTCAAACGCGGTTCTGTTCCCGATTGGGCCCAACCCTCGGAATTGCTGCCTGTGCCAGAAACGGCGACGGGCGCAATTTTCGTTCGCCGTCAGGATGTGTTGATTCATCTCGATAAAACAGGAGAGCAGCACCATACAAGTTTTCGAATCAAAATTCTCGATCCCAGTGCCTTGGCGCTTGGTAATCTATCGATTTCGTGGAATCCAGTATCAGGCGCTCCTCTAGTCCATGCGATCAAAATCCATCGAAATGGCGATGTTATCGATTTGCTAAAAGATTCAAAATTTGAAATCCTGCGTCGCGAAAACGAATTAGAAGCAGCAAAGTTGAGCGGTTTGTTGACGGCAGTGCTTCGTATTTCAGACCTTCGAGTCAGCGACGAATTGGAGTTCAGTTTTACCATCCCGCAAAACGATCCAACTTTGGGCTCGAACAGTTCCGGCCTGCTTTTTGTTGCCGGAGAACCAGCTAATGGCCGCTATCGTCTAGGGCTGAGTTGGGATAGCGGCCAAAAGCCAAAAATTGCGATGACCGAGGATATGGCCGCTGTCGCACGGGAGACTCCTCAATCGATAGAGTTTCTCTTCGACAATCCTCCGCTGATGATGCCGCCCAAAGATGCCCCCCCGCGCTACAATTGGCAGCGTATCACGCAATATAGTGACTTTCCGGACTGGCAATCGGTGTCGCGACACTTTGCACCGCTGTATAAAGAGGCTTCCAGATTAGGAAATGCATCGCCATTGAAGGCCGAAGCATCGAGGATTGCAGCAAAATATCAAACTCCGCTTGAGCGGGCTCAGGCCGCATTGAAGCTGGTGCAAAATGATATTCGCTACATTTATGTCGGGCTCGACGGGGGCAATTACAAACCGGTGAGTGCAGATGAAACCTGGCAACTTCGCTATGGCGATTGCAAAGGCAAAACCGCTTTGCTCATCGCTCTGCTGACCGAATTGCGAATCGAATCCGAAACCGTGCTGGTAAACAACGATGGCTATGATGATGGCACAAAGGATCGACTACCAAGCCCCTTTTTGTTTGACCATGTGCTCGTCCGCGCCAAGATTGATGGAACCACCTATTGGCTGGACGGTACTTTGCCCGCCATTGTTCCACCACAAACCCAACCATTATTGCCTTATCGTTCGGCACTTCCACTTTTGGACTCCGGCGCAGCGCTGGAAACCCTCGAATGGAAAACTCCGACCCGACCAGATGAAATTAATCTGCATGAAATTGATGCTCGGGAAGGATTTGATCAGCTCGCCACAATCCGGAACACGCGGATTGTAAGGGGCATCGACGGCGTTCAAATGCATTTGCAGTTATCGCCATTGACCAAGGCGCAATTGACCAACAGCCTTCGGCAACAATTGATCGGCGATACATGGCAGAGCATCGACGATGTACAGTGGCGCTACGATCAGAAGGCGCAGGCCAGTATTCTTACGATTATTGGCAAAGGCATGGTCGACTGGGAAAATGATGGAGGCGGAGCCAAATCATATTCTTTGCCCGGCGGCGGGTTTAATCCGCCGGAGCGTCGGGTTCGCGCCGCTGAGCAAGACCAAACTGCGCCTTTTTTCAGCAAACCTGAATATAGCTGCTATGTAACAACTGTGCGGATCCCTTCAAACACAAAGGCCGCAAACTGGTGGTATAATACCAGCTTTGACACAAAGATTTTTGGACGAACCTACTATCGTGGCTTTGAACTACGCGACAATGCAATTCGTATGATCCGTGGCTCTAGGGTTGATCAGCCGGAAATCGACGCCGTCAGCGCACAACGGGATAACGCCCGGATCAAATCATTCGATAATAGCATGGCGAATATATACTACGATCCGTCCAATAACGAAATTGGCGGCGGAAATGAGAAGCCAGTGCCCGCAACATATGAGTTGGATTGGACTGCGGATGACGTTCCTTGCCTTCCGACTTCTAAGGGCGGCTAGGACTGCTCCATAGGCATTGCAAATTCGAACTTTCAAAAGATATCCCTGACTACCGCACTAATCCCCCCCCCTCTTGCCCCACACCCCCATCGCGCTAAGGAGCGCGCGATAGTCGAATCTCCCTCCCCGCCTTCGCGGGGACTAAAGGCCCCTTCCCTTCACCCTCTCTTCAAGCTAAGCGCGCGAGCAAACGAATCTCCCGCTTTGATGCCGGTTCGAGGTCAACCCGAGCGACCCGTTCCCCAGCCGGCAAAAAGTACCACTTTTTGACGAGGAAAATACCATGACCGCCGTTGGACAAGACTCGCTTGGCACCCGCTCGACGCTGAATGTCGGGGGCAAATCCTATAGCTATTATTCCTTGAAAAAGGCGGCGGAAAAGCTGGGCGATGTGTCGCGCCTGCCCTTCAGCATGAAGGTGCTGCTCGAAAATCTGCTGCGTTTTGAAGATGGTGGTTTCACGGTTTCAACCGCCGATGCGCAGGCGCTGGTCGATTGGCAGAAGAACCCGACCGAAAGCCAGAACGAGATTCAGTATCGCCCCGCGCGCGTCCTGCTTCAGGATTTCACCGGCGTTCCTTGCGTGGTTGACTTGGCGGCCATGCGCGATGCGATTGCGAAGCTGGGCGGCGATACCAGCAAGATCAACCCGCTCGTCCCCGTCCACCTCGTCATCGACCACTCGGTGATGGTCGATGAATTCGGCCACCCCAAGGCGTTCGAGCAGAATGTGGAGATCGAATATTACCGCAATGGGGAGCGTTATGACTTCCTGAAATGGGGTTCGAAATCGCTCGACAATTTCAAGGCGGTTCCCCCGGGCACCGGCATCTGCCACCAGGTGAACCTGGAGCATATCGCGCAAGCGGTGTGGACCTCAACCGATGCCGATGGCGCGACCGTCGCTTACCCCGACACCTGCGTTGGCACCGACAGCCACACGACGATGATCAACGGCCTTGGCGTTCTTGGCTGGGGCGTGGGCGGCATCGAGGCAGAGGCCGCGATGCTGGGCCAGCCGGTATCGATGCTGATCCCCGAAGTCGTCGGCTTCAAGCTGACCGGTTCGCTGCCCGAAGGCATCACCGCGACCGACCTCGTCCTCACCTGCACCCAGATGCTGCGCGCGCATGGCGTGGTGGGCCGCTTCGTCGAATATTATGGCCCGGGCCTTGCCTCGCTGACGCTGGCGGATCGCGCGACGCTCGCCAATATGGCGCCCGAATATGGCGCGACCTGCGGTTTCTTCGGCATCGACGACAAGACGCTCGATTATATGCGCCTGACGGGCCGCAGCGAAGACGCGATCGCGCTGGCCGAAGCTTATGCCAAGGAACAGGGTTTCTGGATCGATCCCTCGGTCGAGCCGGTGTTCAGCTCGACCCTCGAACTCGACATGTCGACCGTGCAGCCTTCGCTGGCGGGGCCAAAGCGGCCGCAGGACAAGGTGGTGCTGTCGAACGTCGACGATGTGTTCAACAAGGACCTCGCCGAAGTCTATAAGCATGACGGCTTCAAGCGCGTGCCTGTTGAGGGCAAAGCGCATGATATCGGTGACGGCGACGTTGTGATTGCGGCGATTACCTCGTGCACCAATACGAGCAATCCGGGCGTACTCGTCGCGGCGGGCCTTGTCGCCAAGAAGGCGAATGAGCGCGGGCTGAAGCCCAAGCCCTGGGTGAAGACCTCGCTCGCGCCGGGAAGCCAAGTCGTCACCGACTATCTGGTGAAGGCCGGCCTGCAGGAGCATCTGGACGCGGTTGGCTTCAACCTTGTCGGCTATGGCTGCACGACCTGTATCGGCAACTCCGGCCCGCTCGCCGAGCCGATTTCGAAGGCGATCAACGGCAATGATATCGTCGCGGCGTCTGTCCTTTCGGGCAACCGCAACTTTGAAGGCCGCGTCTCACCCGATGTGCGCGCGAACTTCCTCGCTTCGCCGCCGCTGGTCGTTGCCTATGCCTTGAAGGGCACGGTGACCGAGGATTTCACCACCACCCCGATCGGGCAGGACACAGATGGCAATGACGTCTTCCTGAAGGATATCTGGCCCTCCAACGCCGAAGTCCACGACCTGATGACCGCGAATATCAGCCGCGAAATGTTCGAGGCGCGCTATGCCAACGTCTATAAGGGCGACGAGCATTGGCAGAAGATCAACGTCGAGGGTTCGGAAACCTACCAGTGGCGCGCAGGCAGCACCTATGTTGCCAACCCGCCCTATTTCGAGGGCATGAGCATGACCCCGGCGCCGGTTTCGGACATCATCGAAGCCAAGCCGCTCGCGATCCTCGGCGACTCGATCACCACCGACCACATCAGCCCCGCCGGCAGCATCAAGGCAGACAGCCCCGCCGGAAAATGGCTTATGGAACATCAGGTTAGCAAGTCGGACTTCAACAGCTACGGCGCCCGCCGCGGCCACCACGAAGTCATGATGAGAGGCACTTTTGCGAATATAAGAATCAAGAACGAAATGGTTCCCGGAATCGAAGGTGGCATGAGCCGCTATGGCGATGGCCCTGCCGAACCGATTTACGACGTCGCCATGAAACACAAAGCCGACGGCACACCGATGGTTGTGATCGGCGGCAAGGAGTATGGCACCGGTTCTTCGCGTGACTGGGCCGCAAAGGGAACTAATCTTCTCGGCGTGAAGGCGGTTATTGTCGAGAGCTTCGAGCGTATCCACCGTTCGAACCTTGTCGGCATGGGCGTGTTGCCGCTGCAGTTCAAGGAAGGCGAAAACCGCCAGAGCCTTGGCCTCAACGGCGATTGCAGCTTCACCATCACCGGCGTTGCCAATTTGAAGCCGCGCCAGACGGTGGCGGTCAAGGTGACCCGCAAGGATGGCTCGACCTTCACCTTCGACGCGCTGTGCCGCATCGATACCGCCAACGAGCTGGAATATTTCCTCAACGGCGGCATCCTGCACTATGTCTTGCGGAAGCTGGCTGCGTGATGCGCTCGAAAGCATTATTGGCGGGGGCGACGTTTCTGCTCCCCGCCGCACTTACGGCGCAGGTGGCGCTGGAAGGCAACCGTTTGGTGCTGCCCGGTAAAATCAGTTTCCCTTCCGGCAAGGCTGTTCCCAATGCCAGTGCCGATGCGTCGATTACCGCGGTGGTCAGTTACATGGCCGAAAAGAAATCGATCACAACTTTGCGGATCGAAGGGCATGTCGCAATGGGCGCACAGCCGCAGCAACTGAGCCAGGACCGTGCCATGGCCGTTGCCAAAGCACTGGTCGCGAAAGGCGTCGATTGCAAAAGACTGGTCGTCGTTGGCTTTGGCAACAGCAAGCCGGTGACGACACCCTCTTCAAGCCCCGAAAACACGCGAATCGAATTTGTGAATGCAGCACTGCGCGGCAAGCCTATCGGAGGCTTGCCTATCGATGGCGGTGGCTGGGGTGCTGGGGATCCCTGCAAGCCTTAGCTTGCGGCGTCTTCGATCCGCACCAGCAACGCCTCGACCTGCACCTGCGCACCGGCGACGGCGTTAAGCTCTGCCACCACCCCATCAAATGGCGCGGTGAGCGTATGCTCCATCTTCATTGCCTCGAGCGTGAGCAGTTTCTGCCCTTTGGTTACCGCCTGCCCTGCCGCGACGTCGACCGCGATGATACGGCCCGGCATGGGGGACAGGATGGTGCCATCGCCCGCAACCCCGCCATGCGCGCCTTCGTGGCGATCGAGCGTGTAGCGGCGGGCAAAGCCGCCAGTGAAGGCGAGCACATCGCGAGCAGGCTCAGCCACATTCACTTCGGCAATCGGCACTTCATAAACCGTGCCCGCATCGTCGCGCACGCGCGCCACGGCATGCGGTGCGGCATTCATGCGGAAGCCGAGTGCACCGCTCCACGGCCCTTCGCCGGGGCTCGCCGCAAGCAGCACCGCGACTTCGGTTAATTCCTCAACCTCCGCCTCTATCGGGTGCACCAGTTCGTCGCCATCGCGCCCGATCAGGCCGGTATCGACATCGCCCGAGAGAAACTCAGGGTGGCGCAGCAGATTGCCGAGGAAACCGGCGTTGGTTTTCACCGGCCAGACTTCGATATCGTCGATGCCCGCCTCAAGCCGCGCGATGGCCTCGTCGCGCGTTTCGCCATGCGCAATCAGCTTGGCGATCATCGGGTCGTAAAAGGGGGAGACTTCGCCGCCCTGCTCCACCCCGGTATCGACACGCAAGCTATCGGGCAGCACAAGATGCTCGAGCTTGCCGATGGAGGGAAGGAAGCCCTTTTCGGGATCCTCGGCATAGAGCCGCGCCTCCATCGCCCAACCGTTAATGCTAAGCTGTTCCTGCGTCATGGGCAGACGTTCGCCGCTCGCGATGCGCAGCTGCCATTCGACGAGATCGACGCCGGTAATCGCCTCGGTCACCGGATGTTCAACCTGCAGGCGGGTGTTCATTTCCATGAACCAGATGCGGTCGGCGCGCAGACCTTCGCTTGCATCGGCGATAAACTCGATCGTGCCCGCTCCGACATAATCTACTGCCTTGGCAGCGCGCACGGCGGCGGCGCACAGGGCCTCGCGCGTTTGAGAATCCATCCCCGGTGCAGGCGCTTCCTCGATCACTTTCTGGTGGCGGCGCTGCAGACTGCAATCGCGTTCGAAGAGGTGAACGATTTGGCCGTGACTGTCACCAAACACTTGCACCTCGATATGGCGCGGACGCTGGATATATTTCTCGATCAGGACATGGTCGTTGCCAAAGCTCGCCGCCGCCTCACGCCGGCAACTGGCGAGTGCATCGGTAAAATCCTCGGGCCGCTCTACCAGCCGCATCCCCTTGCCGCCGCCGCCAGCGACCGCCTTGATCAACACCGGATAGCCGATGCCGTCAGCCTGGATCGACAGGAACCCAGCATCCTGGTTGCTGCCCATATAGCCCGGCGTCACCGGAACGCCCGCCTGCTGCATCAACTGTTTGGCTGCATCTTTCAGCCCCATCGCGGTTATGCTGGCCGGATTGGGGCCGACCCAGGTTATCCCGGCATTGATAACGCGCTGCGCGAATTCGGCATTTTCCGAAAGAAATCCATAACCCGGATGGATGGCATCGGCACCAGTGGTTCGAGCGATATCGATGATCTTTTCGCCGACCAGATAGCTTTCACGCGCCGCCGATGAGCCAATATGCACGGTATCGTCAGCCATCTGCACATGCAACGCATTGGCATCGGCATCCGAGTAGACCGCGATGGTGCGTATACCCATTGCGCGCGCAGTGCGGATGATCCGGCAGGCGATTTCGCCACGATTGGCTATCAGCAAGGATTGGATCATCGGGGGTTCATGTCTTTCGGATAGATGTTTGACAGTATGCGTCGATTATCACACCCTAATGCCATGAACGAACCATCACGACAATTCGCCTTTGCTCTTTCACGGCGTAAATTAGTCGCGGCCAGCACAGCTGGACTGGCGGGTGTTCTGCTGACCACGCAGGCGCAGGCGCAGATGGCCAGAGCAACTAGCGTTTCCCTGCTTGATTTCGTTCCGGAGGCAGAGCGGGCAGCGCTGATTGCAGGCAAAAGCGGATATGATTGTGCGGCCGCGATGGGCCGGGCAATGGCTAGCGGAGCGGCTTATGTTCGCGTGCCATCCGGACGCTACCCTATTAAAACCGCCATTCCCTTTACGGCGCGACCGGTGGGCAGGTTTGCTGCCGCGCCTGTGATTGTCGGCGACGGCGTGGGACGAACGGTTTTTGAAAACTGGCTGACCAATGGTGCCATGTTCCGTTTCGACAGCGGAGCCACATCCAAAGATTTTTACGCCATCGCAAACCTCGGCCTTCACGGCTTCACGATTGAAGGCAAGGCTGCAAGTTCCAATTCCACCGCAATCCTGCTGCGCGGATGCTATATGACCGAGCTGTCGGACCTGCACATCATCAACCAGCGCGGCGACGGACTGGTTATCGAGTGCCGCAACGGCGACAATGATGGGTCGAACATGGTCTCGCTGGCGCGTGTGCGGATCGAAAACTGCACCGGATGGGGCATTCGTGCCGCGGCCAATCCGGGGGCGAACGAAATCTCGTTCCTGCATATGAAGCATGTGTTCGTCCAGAATTGCGGTACTCCGGGCAGCCTGGCTGCACCGACGAGCGGCGGGATGCGCTACAAAGGGCAGATGCTGACGATGGAGCAATGCGCCTTCACGCTGAACCAGAACGCCGCGCTCTACATTCCGGGCGAGGCAGGGCTGGCGATCAACACGCTGGTTGCCTCGACCGCCTTTGAAAACAATATCGGTCGGCATATTCTTGTGACCGGCGTTTCGGTGTTCAACGCCCGCAACATCCAGTTTTTCAACAACGACGCCTATCGCGCACCGGTCGCCTGCGAATTCCGCGGGGATAATTTCACGGTGCGCGAAGTGGATATCGACGGCGTCACCATCCGCGCAACGCCCGGCAACAACCCCTATACAGGCTTCCGCTTCACCGGTGCGAACCTTGAGACAGCGTCATGCACCGTTCGCAATGTGGTGTGGGAGCATTTTGGCTTTAAGGGTCAGGCAAAGGCCGTGGGGATGGAGGTTTTGTGAGCTAAGATTCCTCCCCCATCGAGGGAGGAATTGGGTTGCGATGAGGAGGGGTTGGATCATTCTAAGCCCGTCACTTCTTCCAAAGACACACCTTGACCAGTTGCTGGTATGTGTCAGATGGCTGGCGTTTAGTTTCGTTTGAATAGCAAGCGCCGTTTCTTACCAGTTCGTACCAAGCACTTCCATCTCCCTTCGTGTAGCGGACATCCTTATTGGCATAACCGGTCCAATTGCCGTTTTCGTCCTTGTATACATTGGCCCAATAGTCGGTGGACATTTCCGCCGCGCCGATCTCGGGTGTGGGATAATCAATCCCGCCAAAAACCTGCCTTGGGCCATCAATGTGAAAATCGCCGCCCTTCTCAATTGAGTATGAACAAGCCCCTGAAATCCGTATTTGCCCGTCTACGACCAACAGGCATCGTCCAATCTTGTATCCCTTAGGCAGTCGTTCTTTCGAAAGGTAAGGCGGATTAGCCGCAAGCTTTGCATAATGAGCATCGTAGTCAAAATCATGAGGCATCTTGAAATGATACGCATCGGCTTCCGTCATCGAAATTGAAAGGCTTGCCGCTAAAACCAGAATGGAAAGTCGCATATCACCCCTCACATCCTGAACACCCCAAAGCCACGCTCCTCAACCGGCGCATTCAACGTCGCCGCGAGTGCCAGCCCCAGCACATCCCGCGACTGCGCCGGGTCAATAATCCCGTCGTCCCACAACCGCGCGGTGGCGTAATAGGGGTTGCCTTCATCTTCATATTTCTGGCGGATCGGGGCCTTGAAAGCTTCGGCCTCCTCGGGCGTCCATTTCTCGGCATCGCGGTGGACGGTCGCCAGCACCGACGCCGCCTGTTCGCCGCCCATCACGCTGATCCTTGCATTGGGCCAGGTGAAGAGGAAGCGTGGGCTATAAGCCCGCCCGCACATGCCGTAATTGCCCGCACCAAAGCTGCCGCCGATCAGCACGGTGATCTTGGGCACGGTTGCGGTGGCGACGGCGGTGACGAGCTTTGCGCCATGCTTGGCGATCCCCTCCGCCTCATATTTGCCGCCGACCATGAAGCCGCTGATATTTTGCAGGAACAGCAGTGGGATTTTGCGCTGCTGTGCCAGCTCGATGAAATGCGCACCCTTTTGCGCGCTCTCGCTGAACAGCACGCCGTTATTGGCAAGGATCGCGACCGGCATCCCCCAGATATGCGCAAAGCCGCAGACGAGCGTGCTGCCATAAAGCGCCTTGAACTCGTGAAACTCGCTGCCATCAACAAGGCGCGCAATCACCTCATGCACATCATAGGGGGCGCGGACGTCTTCGGGGATGATGCCGTAGAGTTCCTGCGGATCATATTTGGGCGGGCGCGGTTCGCGTTTTTCAACCTTGAACCCTTCGTTGGCACCCAGATGGCTGACAATATCGCGCACGATCGTCAGCGCATGTTCGTCATTCTCGGCCAGATGGTCGACCA
>CAYRDQ010000027.1:0-33087 GCA_964423155.1 uncultured Sphingorhabdus sp. | reverse complement strand
TCTCTTTCAGCATGGAAGGGGTGCATCCGCACGACATCGGCACCATATTGGACGAGGAAGGCGTGGCAATCCGCGCCGGCCATCATTGCGCGCAGCCGCTGATGGAGCATCTGGGCGTCCCCGCCACCGCGCGGGCGAGCTTTGGGATTTACAATGACGAAAGCGATGTCGCGGCACTGGTTCGCGGCCTTGAACGGGTGAAGAGGATCTTCGGATGAGCGAAGAGCAGAAAATCATGGTCGAGGAAGTCGACAGCGTTCCCGCGCCGCCAAAAGCGCGCGTGGACGATGCGGAGACTCCGGCAGACAAACTGGAGCGCAAGAAGGATTATCTCGAGGGTTTCCTCGCGCAAAAGCCGGCGCCCGCTCTCGAAGGGGATGACGCGTTGCAGGAAGCGGTGATCGAGGCGCTCAAGGAAATTTACGACCCTGAAATCCCGGTCAACATCTACGACCTGGGCCTGATTTATGGCGTCGAGATCAATGGCGGCCATGCGCTGGTTACGATGACGCTGACCACGCCGCACTGCCCGGTCGCCGAAAGCATGCCCGGCGAAGTCGAATTGCGCGTAGGCGCGGTGCCCGGGATCGGCGATGCCGAGGTCAACCTCGTCTGGGATCCGCCATGGGGGCCGGACAAGATGACCGACGAGGCGCGCCTCGAATTGGGGATGCTTTAGAAATTTACCGTAGTGCTGAGTTTGTCGAAGCACGCCCGGCAGACAAGCGCCCTTCGACAGGCTCAGGGCTACGGTTTGGAGTAGATGGAATGACCACGGAAACCAAGACCCGCCGCCCGCTTCCTGCTGCCGTCACCCTCACACCGGCGGCGGAAGAACGCGTCGCCGAACTGATGCGCAATGCCCCCGAAGGCACGGTGGGCGTGAAGCTTTCAACCCCGCGCCGCGGCTGTTCAGGTCTGGCCTATTCGGTCGATTATGTCAGCGAAGCCAATGCCTTTGACGAACGCATCGAAACCCCTGGCGGCACCTTTTTCATCGATGGCGGGTCGGTGCTCTATCTCGTCGGTTCGACGATGGACTGGCAAGAGGATGAATTCACCGCCGGCTTCGTGTTCAACAACCCCAACGCCACTGGCAGTTGCGGTTGCGGAGAGAGCTTTACCGTTTGACGCACAACGTCTAAGCGCCGCGCATGCCGCTCGCCCTCGACCATGTTGATGTCTGGATTTTCGATCTCGACCTGACCCTGTATGGGCCGGAGCATGGCATCATGGAGCAAGTGCGGAACCGCATCGCCGACTATGTCGAAGACTATTTCAAGGTCGATAGCGAAACCGCACATCGCATCCGTTATGACTATTGGCGCAAATATGGCACCACGCTGGGCGGGCTGATGGCGGAGCATGGTGTCGATCCGCACGGATATCTCGATTTCGTGCATGATGTCGACATGTCGAAACTCGCGCCCTACGACCGGTTGCGCACCGGTATAGAAGCGTTGCCGGGTCGCAAACTCATCTTCACCAATGCCGATGCGCCTTATGCCGAACGCGTGCTTTCCGCGCGAGGCCTGAACGGGCTGTTCGAGGATGTTTTTGATATTCACCGGATGGCGCATCGTCCCAAACCGCATGGCGACAGCTATGACGCCTTTTGCGCGGCGCTGAATGTGAAGCCATCGGCGGCGCTGTTTGTCGAGGATAGCGCACATAATCTGGAACCGGCCAAGGCGCTGGGCATGACGACAATCTGGGTCAATCACACCATAGATACAGAAGCGGGCGGTGATCGCCCGCATTTTGTCGACCACGAAATTGACGATGTCGCCAGTTGGCTGGCGGAACTGAAGGAAACAGCATGAGCGAGCAATTGCAATCCATCATCGAAAAGGCATGGGACGAGCGCGATGCCATCACCATCGGAACTACCGGCGCGGTGCGCGATGCAGTTATCGAGGCCCTGAACCTGCTCGACAGCGGCCAGCGCCGCGTTGCCGAGAAAATCGACGGCACATGGCAGGTCAACCAATGGTTGAAAAAGGCGGTGCTGCTCTCGTTCCGCCTCAACGACATGGCAACGATCTCCGGCGGCCCGGGTGGTGCGCATTGGTGGGACAAAGTGCCTTCAAAATTTGAAGGATGGGGCGAAAACCGGTTCCGCGATGCCGGTTTCCGGGCTGTGCCCGGCAGCATCGTGCGCCACAGCGCGCATATCGGCAAAGGCGTGGTGCTGATGCCCAGCTTTGTAAACCTCGGTGCCTATGTCGACGAGAACAGCATGGTCGACACCTGGGCGACCGTTGGCAGCTGCGCTCAGATCGGCAAGAATGTGCATCTTTCGGGTGGCGTTGGAATTGGCGGCGTGCTCGAACCGTTGCAGGCCGGACCTGTGATCATCGAGGATGATTGCTTTATCGGTGCCCGTTCAGAAGTGGTCGAAGGTGTGATTGTTGAACAGGGAGCGGTGCTTGCCATGGGCGTGTTCCTGTCTTCCACCACCAAGATCATCGACCGGGCAACCGGCGAAATTTTCGTCGGGCGGGTGCCCAGCTATTCGGTGGTTGTCCCGGGCGCTCTGCCGGGCAAGCCACTCCCCGATGGATCGCCCGGGCCGAGCCTCGCTTGCGCGGTCATCGTCAAGCGGGTGGATGCCCAAACGCGTTCGAAAACAGCCATAAACGAGCTGTTGCGCGACTAACCGCGCACAAATTTTGACCAGCCGTTACCGGTTTTACTTGCCAAAGCAGAGCGAATCGCTCTAATTACCGATTTGCGGACCGGGCCCCTCTGGCGCTCGCTTCTTCGGAAGGAACGCGATGTCGGCCGCATCGGATGTTTCCGGTGCTCGGGTTGTGCGGTCCCTGTTTCCCCCGAATACCCTCTGCCCGGCATCGGAACATCCGATTGAGCAACTTCATTGTTCAAGAGGAGCAGATATGTCGGACAGAGATTTCCGCCTTTTGCAATATCATCAGAAACTCGATGATGAACTGCGCGCTGAACTGCGCCGTTCATGGCCCAGCTTTGCCCGCATCCAGCGGCTCAAGAAACTGAAACTGGCCGTGAAGGACAAGCTGCAACGCATGACGTTGAAGGGTCGGCGCCCGAAAAGCCTGGCTTAGAGCGGCGCGTTGCGTTCAGTCGGCGGCTCGCGTCCCTCTCCCGAATTTGGCCCAAAGCCGGATTGCGAATGCCGCCACGATCAGGGGCGCAAAAATACGCCCTTCAAGATGGTAGGCCGGGTCTGCATGAAAGGCCCGGCTGCCATATCCGACCAGAAACACGGCCCAGGTCAGATGCATACCAATCATGTGCAATTGCTTCCATTTGTGGCCCAGCCGCTTTTGCCAGCTGTCGGTGGAAGTGAGCGCCATCAGATAAATGAAACCATAGGCCAACGCGCCTCCGGCAAGCGAAGCCAATGGGCGCGGTCGATACAGCGTGATGTTGATCAGCAGTGCACCCAGATGGATCGTATGTGCCAAGGCGAAGGAAAGCCCCCATTGCCGCCGTCTCCGCAAGACCGATCGTGTAAAGTCAGACGGATGCAGTCGGTAAAGACTACTCGCCAAATAGACTGCCAGGAAAATCGGTAACGCCGCGCGTGCCGTCCAGCGCGCCGCAAGCAGCGCCTGTTCCGAATGCGTGGGGCCTGTCCACAGGGCGGCGAAAATCGCTGCCGCGGAAAGTGCAAGCGCAGCTAAAAACGGAAAAATCCGACTATCGGTCAATGTCCGCTATCAGCCCTTGCCGGGTTTGAGCAGATCGAGGACCGCAGCTGTCATTGCCTCGACCCCCAACCGGACCGAGGGTTCGGGATCAATCTTGAACAGCGGCGAATGGTGTCCTGCAACTGCCGGGCCGCCATTTTTTGCAGCCTTGATCCATTCGGGATTGGTTCCGCCAACCGCGAAATAATAGCCGGGAATGCCAAAGGACGGATCGACGAAAAAGGCGAAATCCTCCGCCCCCATATTGGTCTGGCGGAACGGCACCACCACATCCTTGCCGAGTGCATCGCCGATCGCGTTGTTCAGCCGGCGAGCCAGTGCCGCGTCATTGACCGTGACCGGAGTCGTTTCCGTAACCTTGACGATGGGTAGTTTGTCCTCGGGCAACCCATGCGCGCGGCCAATGCCGGTTGCGACCCGTTCGATCGAGGCAATCAACTGGTCTCGGACTTCCTTGCTGTTGGCGCGCACCGTGACCTGCAGGTCAGCAAATTCGGAAATGATGTTATGCTTTTGCCCTGCATGGAAGGCGCCGACGGTGATCACACCGGCATCGAGCGGCCCTTTCTCGCGGCTGATGATCGATTGCAGGCCAACAACGATCTGCGAGGCGATATAGACAGGATCGCGCCCCAGATGCGGCGCCGCGCCATGGGTCGCGATCCCAGGGACGCGGATGTCCACGCTGTCAGCCGACGAATATTGGATTCCTTCCGAAGCAGCAATCTTGCCGGTTTCGAGCTCGGCCGCGACGTGGAATGCGAGCGCATAATCGGGCTTGGGGAAGCGGGTATAGAGTCCATCCTTCACCATGGCGTCGGCCCCGCCAACACGTTCTTCAGCCGGCTGGACGATGAACAATATGGTGCCTTTCCACCGATCCTTCATCCGCGCAAGTTGCCGCGCAGTGCCGACCAGCGAGGTGATATGCACGTCATGCCCACAGGCGTGCATCACCGGCATTTCGAGACCATCGACACCGACCTGCCTTACGGTTGAGGCATTGGCGAGGCCTGAACGCTCCTGGACCGGCAAGCCGTCCATGTCGGCGCGAACCAGCACTATGGGCCCATCCCCATTTTTCAGGACGCCGACGACACCGGTTCCGCCGACCTTCTCCGTCACCGCCATGCCGGGAATGGCACGCAATTCCTGCGCCATGCGGGCTGCCGTCTTATATTCGCGGAAGGAGAGTTCGGGATTGCGGTGGAAATGGTCCCACAATGCCGCAAGCGATTTGTCATAATCTGCTTTGACATCGCCCGCATAATCCGGCTTCGCATAAGTCGGCGTCGCCATTGCAGCGACTGCGGCAACCGCCAGCAATGCTGATTTCATCTTCATAATCCCCTCCTGTGTTGACGGAAGACTATCACGGACAGGCTTCGAGGCAATGGCCGATTGGTGTTTCGGCCGGCACCATCGTCACATATTGCGCAAAACCCTTGCGGGTTGAGGGGTTGACCCAAAGCCCAGCGCGCAGCGCATAGGCTTCCCCTACATGGCCGAGCCATATCGTGCCTTTGCTGTCCGGGTGAATATGCACGCCAAGTCCATAAGACTTGAAATAGCCATTGTCGTCGTCGCCATTAATACGGTTGTAGCGCCATTGCATGCGCGTCATTTCTGCAAAGGCTTTTCTCGACAGGATGGGACGGCCACTATTCAACAAAACCTGCCCTACCTTAGCCAGATCTTGCGGAGATATCCGCAAACCGCCTTGCGGGCTGAAGGAGGATCCATTTTTGCCGATTTGGTAAAGTCCCAAATCGCAGCTACCATTGCTCGCGGCCAGGACAGGGCAGGGCTCGGCTCCCATGATGGCCGCATCGCGGGCCAGCTCGCCATTGGTGCGCAACAAGGTCACTGCCTGCGCACGTCGGTTGGGGCTGCAACCAGATCCCCAGTTGAAGCAAGCATCGACTTTAAGCGGTGCGAGGACCGTACGCTCCACGATGCGGTCGAACCGTTCCCGTGTCGCTGCTTCGATCGTCGCCGCGATGACAGGGGAGTTCAGATTGGCATAGCTGAAATAGTCTCCGGGCTTATATTTGGGATTCCACGCCGCAGGGTTTGCCATGACCGCTTCCAGCTTGCCGTCGAGCGGGATCAGATAGTCGATATTGTCCCGGATTCCCGATGTGTGACTCAACAATTGCCGGAGCGTGATGGGCTTATCAGGAAAAGCGGGGTTGCGGATGGAATAGCCCAGATATTCCGAAATATCGCGGTCAAGATCGATACGCCGCTGGTCGACCAGCTTCATCACGGCCAGCGCGGCAACCAGTTTCGAAATCGATGCGACGCGAACCGGATCGTCGGCACCCACCTGTCTACCAACAACACCCGCCTCGCCCTCAACTTTTCGAACGGTAATGGCGGTGGCCGAAAAATCGACTCGTACAGACGCTGGCACAGGCAAACGGGGCTGTGCCGATAAGTGCGTAGCCAATAGCAACGCGACGATGCCGACCGCGGCGCTGGCAGGCTGCGTCATTCGTCGCCCTGACATGGACCCTCATGCTTTCCGGTCATCCTGCCCTTCAGCTTGATTTTCCCAGCCATCGGCACCTGCACGACCAAGTCGGTGTCGAAACTGAAATCACTGTCGTTGACTGCGCCGTCCAGGTTCATCTGCGCCTTTCCAAGATCACCCATGCCGCACGACAGTTCCATTTTCACATTATTTCCAGCAATGTCGAAACGCTTGTAGTTGCAGTCTTCAGCCCCTTTACCACCGAAAAAGTCTGGGCCCGGTTTGGCTGCGTCCTTCGCACTCAGACAGGAAAGCCCGGATGCCCCTTGGGCAAGCTCCGCTTTGATGCTTTGCTTTTCCTTTTCGCCCAGCCGAGGGACGTCGATCTCGGAAAAGGTGAAATTCATCCGCCAGCGACCCGGCTTCATGGCAAGATAACCATCGCGCTGCATTTCTGCAGCCCGTTCCTTCCGAGATACCGTTCCATCTCCATCGGTATCGGCGCTGTCGCCACAGCCCGAAAGGATTGCGATAAGCGCGAGTGCGCCCAGGTGAAAGCGACCCTTTGCCATCATGGTCAGGCCGGGCAGTCGCCGATGCGTTTGCCTTCGATCCGACCCTTCATGGTCATGTCGCCCATCGGCGTGCCCGAGGTTTTCTGTTCCATGGTCATCGAATAGGTTTCCGCAGCAAAGCTGCCTTCCATCTTTGACGTCATGACATTGCTGCCTTGCGGCTTGCACGTCATTTGGACAGACATTTTGTCACCCGAACGATCAATCTGCTGGAAGGTGCAATTGCTGCCGGCATCGCCGCCGAAAAAGTCTGCTCCGGGCTTTTCGACTTGCTCCTTGGTCAGGCAGGATTTGACGCTGACTTCGTTCATCGCCTTGCTCATCCCTGCGCGGGCCGCTTCAGGCATTTTCGGCGCTTCGAGACTGTCGAACTTGATTTTGACTTCCCACATCCCGGGCTTCATCGCCATCGCGCCACCGCTCGATAGCTCCTTCTGGGCTTCTTCTTTGCTGACCTGGCCATCGCCATCGGTATCCGCGCCTTGTTTGGAACAACCCATCAGCGCCAGTGTGGCCGCACCCAGAATCAAAAGTTTCCGCATCTTGTTTCCCTCCGCAAACCGTTTGCCCCGCGACTATTTGTAGCGAAACCATGTCCAAGGCAACCGTTTTGCGTCGACTGCGCTTCGTTCATGACAAGGACAGTTGTTGCCGCTAAGGAAGCCCAAATCGAGAATGAGGGAGTAAGCTCCGATATGTTGCGTGTTGTTACTTTTCTGATAGTTGCCCTGTTCGGGGCGGCGCTTGCGCAAGCCCAGACCGAGGCAGCGCCTGCGGAGGCACCCGTGCCTGCTGTCGTCAACGAGGCTGAAAATATCCTGCATCTCGACCTGTCAACGGGCGGCCGGGTTTCGATCAAGCTTTTTCCCGAAGTCGCTCCGGCGCATATCGAGCGGATCAAGACCCTGACTCGTCAGGGTTTTTACAATGGCATCATCTTTCATCGCGTCATCGATGGATTCATGGCACAAACCGGCGACCCGCAAGGAACCGGTCAGGGTGGCTCGCCGCTTCCCGACCTGAAGGCCGAATTCAATGCGACGCCGCATCTTCGGGGCACGGTATCTATGGCGCGCGCGCAAAGCGATGACAGCGCCAACAGCCAGTTTTTCATCTGCTTCCAGCCCAAATTCTCGCTCGACAAGAAGTATACAGTATTCGGTCGTGTGATTTCAGGCATGCAATATGTGGATGCGATTCAGCGGGGTGAACCGCCCGCAAGGCCCGACCGGATTTTGCAAGCCTCGATCGGTGCCGACAATGTACCTCCACCGGCATTTAGCGCACCGGCCCAACCTGCAGAACCGCAGATCAGTGTCAGCGACCTTAATAAGCCGCTGAACTGATACAAGGCGTACGACCGCAGCATGCGTGTCGACCTGTTCGATTTCGATCTGCCGCCTGAACGGATAGCGCTGCGCCCTGTTTCGCCGCGTGACGCCGCGCGGATGCTGTGCGTTTCCGGCGATGGGCTGATGGAGGACGCGCATGTCCTCGACCTGCCAAAACGTCTGCGCGCTGGCGACTGCTTGGTGTTCAATGATACCCGAGTCATCCCTGCGCAACTCGAGGGTCGCCGGGGCGAAGCAAAAGTTGGTGCCACTCTGCACAAGAGGATCGACCTGCGCCGCTGGCAGGCTTTCATCCGCAACGCCAAAAGGCTGAAACCCGGCGATGAGATTGTCTTTGGCGGCGGCGTGACGGTAACCGCCGAAGAACGGCTGGCGGATGGCAGCTTCATCCTCTTTTTCGACGGCGAAGAGGCTGTCGAAATCCTCCTCGACCGGGCAGGCACCATGCCCCTGCCGCCCTACATCGCCAGCAAGCGCGGGATCGATGAGGCGGACAAAAGCGATTATCAAACGATGTTCGCGCAGAAGGATGGCGCTGTCGCTGCGCCCACGGCTTCGCTGCATTTCACGCCGCGCTTGATGGACGCACTGGCGGAGGCCGGGATTGGCCATGAAACTTTGACACTGCATGTCGGGGCTGGAACTTTCCTGCCGGTAAAAGCCGAAGATACCGACGCGCACCAGATGCACAGCGAATGGGGCCGGATCGACGCGGCTACGGCGGAACGATTGAATGCAGTCCGCGCAAATGGCGGGCGCATTATCGCTGTCGGAACAACCGTGTTACGCCTGCTTGAAAGCGCCGCCAGCGACGACAAGTTCATTCATCCATTCGAAGGCGATACCGCCATTTTCATCACCCCCGGCTATCGCTTCAAAGCAATCGATGGGCTGATGACCAATTTCCATCTGCCCAAATCGACGCTATTCATGCTTGTCAGCGCGCTGATGGGGCTTGATGTGATGCGCGCGGCTTATGCGCATGCGATCGAGCAGGGCTACAGATTTTACAGCTATGGAGACTCTTCGCTGCTGTTACCCGCTTGACCGACCGAGCGCATAACGCCAGCTTGCCAATATATCAAAGCTGGGGAGCTTTTCTGATGGTGCGTTCGTTTTTACCCTGTCTGCTTGCGGCGGCAGGTTTGGTTGTTACGGGGCCTGCCGTTGCGCAGGATGCGACGATTACAGTCAATGGACAGTCGCTGAGTAAATGGAAAGTCGCGGAAAGCGATCATTTCATGATTTATGGCGAAGGCGACGAGAAATATCTCTCCAAGCTTTCGGGTCGGCTCGAGGCGGTTCATTATCTGCTCAAGCTTGCGACCGGGATGGAGGAGCCGGCCGATCAGAAGATCGTCAAGGTGAAGGTATTTGTTGTCGACGGCATTTCCGATGTCAGGCGGCTGATCGGCAATCCGGACAGCAACGCGGCCGGATATTATGATCCGCAGCTTGCCGGACCGATTTCGGTCATTCCAAAAAGCACGGGCAATGACGGCACATTTTCAGGCGAGCTCATCCTGTTTCACGAATATACGCACCATTTCATGCTACAGTATCAAGCCGCTGCCTATCCAGCCTGGTATGTCGAAGGCTTTGCCGAAATCGCTTCGACCGTGTCTTTCGAGCGCGAGGGGGCCATAACCTTTGGCAAGGCAGCCAAACACCGCGAGGGTGAGTTGCGCTATACGAAGCGTTATCCCGCGGCGAAAATGGTCGATGGTCGTTTTGTGAAGGAAAAGCCCAATGCCGAAGGCTGGGGCTATGGCGATGCCTGGGCCCTGACCCATTATCTCACTTTTTCGGACAAAAGGCGCGGGCAATTGGCGGCCTATTTGCGGGCAATCAATGCCGGCCAGAATTTTGCCGAAGCTTCAAAGGTGTTCGGTGAACTGAACGCGTTGACCCGCGAACTCAACATCTACATCGAGGGGGGTAGCTTCCCTTACAAGGCTCCGCCTTTGCCGCCCGAAGTCAAAAAGCCACCCACGATCAATCCGCTCACCGTAGTCGAGGCAGTTTTCCTCGAAGATCATGTCGTGATGGAGAGGCTGGCGCGTATTTCGACGCGCGAAGAATATGAGGCGTGGAGCAAGATGCGTGAAAAACAGGGGCGCCCGCTGAAAAAGGATTTTGAAACCTATCTGAAGGAAGAAACCGAAGCCCGGGACAAGTGGATGAAGGCTTTGGACGGTCGTGTCGCCCGCTACGCTAATGATCCGCATGCCTGGACGGTCAAGGCGCATGCCGAATGCATGGCGAAGAATTTTTCAGCCTGCCTGACGAGCGCAGACCGGGCGCTTGTGCTGAAATCTGACGACTGGCGTGCGCAGTTGCGCAAGGCGCAGGCGCTGGTGGGGCTGGCATCGCAGGCCGATGATGCATCGCGGGCTGCGCTGGCCAAAGACGGACGGAAATGGGCGCTGCAAGCGAATAAGAACAACCCGACCGCGCATGAGCCCTTGCTGGTTTACTATCAAAGCTTTGGCGCCGAACGCAAAATGGCACCAGCCAACGCGATCGACTCGCTCAATCAGGTTGTCGAAACCATCCCGCAAATTGACGAAACACGGTTGATGCTGGGGCGCGAACTGATCGCTCGAAAACTGATCCCTGCGGCGCGCAAAGTATTGCAGCCTTTGGCCTTCTCGCCCCATGAATCGGTTGAACAGGCAATGGCACAGGCATTGCTCGATCAGATTGCGGATGGCACAACCGAGACTAGCCAGGCGTCAGCCAGCGAAAGCTGACGGCGCGCAGCCTTAATGCCCCTTCAGCTCATCCCCGGTCAGTCGGACGACGTGGAGCACGTTGGTCGAGCCCGGCGTGCCGAACGGGACACCCGCCATCATGATCAGCCGCGCGCCTGCGCTGCCCAGATGATAGCGAAGTGCCATGCGCTTGCCCTTGGCTACCATTTCCTCGAAGCTGCCAATGTCGCGCGTCCGCACCGCGAAAGCGCCCCAGAGCAGACCCAATCGGCGTGCGGTTGATTGGCTTGCTGTCAATACAAGCAACGGCACTGAGGGCCGCTCGCGCGAAATGCGGCGCGCGGTGGAGCCTGAAGAGGTGAAGCAGACGATCGCGCTGGTTTCAACCGTATCGGCTATGCGTCCGCTCGCCTCAGCCAGCGCGTCGGCGGTGGTGGCATCGGCAGGGGTTTCGGTGAAGTGGATGCGTTTGAAGAAATCAGGGTCGCTTTCAACCTGTTGGGCGATCCGGTCCATGATCGAGACTGCCTCAATCGGCCAGGCACCAGCGGCAGTTTCGGCTGACAGCATAACCGCATCAGCGCCATCGTAAATCGCGGTTGCGACGTCCGACACCTCGGCGCGGGTCGGGGTCGGCGCAACGATCATCGATTCGAGCATCTGGGTGGCCACGACCACGGGCTTTCCCATCTGGCGCGCGGTCGAAACGATCTTTTTCTGCAGCGGCGGCACCTGCTCGGGCGGAAGTTCGACGCCCAGATCGCCGCGCGCGACCATCACCCCGTCGGCCAGTTCGAGGATTTCTTCGAGCCGCCCGATCGCCGCCGGCTTCTCGATCTTGGCGAGTAAAGCCGCCTTGCCGCCGATCAGCTTCTTGCCCTCGGCGACATCTTCGGGTCGCTGCACGAACGACATGGCGACCCAATCGACGCCCTGCTCAAGGGCAAAGGCGAGATCTGACCGATCCTTGTCGGTCAGTGCAGCAATTGGAACCACGACGTCGGGGACGTTAAGCCCCTTGCGGTCAGACAGCGCCCCGCCAACCTCGACGAGCGTGTCGATATGGTCGGGACTGATATCGGCCACACGCAACACCACCTTGCCATCATCGAGCAACAGACGGGTGCCGATTTCCAGTGCGGCGAAGATTTCCGGGTGCGGCAGGTGCACGCGCTTCGTATCGCCGGGCTTTTTGTCGGTATCGAGCCGGAACGGTTCGCCGGTTTTCAGCTCGACCTTTCCGTCGGCGAAAGTGCCGACACGCAATTTGGGCCCCTGCAGATCGACAAGGATGGTCGTCGGGCGGTTATACGCCTTCTCAAGCGCGCGGATATTGGCGATCAACTGGGCTTTATCGGCCTGTTCGCCATGACTCATGTTGACACGAAAGGCGTCGGCCCCGGCACGGAACAATTTTTCGATCATTTGCGGCGTGTCGCTCGCAGGACCCAATGTCGCGAGGATACGGACCTTGCGCATGCGCGGCTTGTGATATTGCATCGGAAAAGGCTCTTTCGCGCTCTGGATTTTGTCTCTTGCCCTCCCCATAACGGGGTCAAGCGTGAACGGGAAGGGAGCATAGCTATGCAAATCAGTGATGAGGCGGCAGCGGCAGCATTCCGGCGGCTGGTGGCGCATCTGCAGCACCGCCATGATGCCGAAAATATCGAGTTGATGGGGCTTGCCGGTTT
Source organism: uncultured Sphingorhabdus sp. (assembly GCA_964423155.1). GTDB lineage: Bacteria > Pseudomonadota > Alphaproteobacteria > Sphingomonadales > Sphingomonadaceae > Sphingorhabdus_B. The sequence continues at coordinate 20,587 of CAYRDQ010000027.1, read as the reverse complement.
CTGCCGCAACTGCCTTGCCGATTGGGTGATGGAGGCGCAGCCGGAGCTATCGAAGGAAGAAGCGCGCACCCTTATCCACGGCATGCCGCCTGCCGAATGGAAAGCCAAATTCCAGTCGGAAGCAACCCCGGAACAACTGGCGCGCATGCAGGAAAGCATGGCCAAGAATGCGCCAAGCGATTAAGCGGAGCGCTTCCTGATTCGGGCATAAAGCGCCCTACAACCAACCGGAGAATATCATGTCCGAAGGCAATATCGCCGCTGACCAGTTGCGCCTTTTCATCGAACGCATCGAGCGTCTGGAGGAAGAGAAAAAGGGCATCGCCGACGATATTCGCGACGTCTATAGCGAAGCGAAGAGCCAGGGCTATGATACGAAGATCATGCGCCAGATCGTCCGCCTGCGCAAAATGGAAACCCATGACCGGCAGGAAATGGAAGCCATTTTGGAGACTTACAAATCGGCACTGGGATTGGCATAAGGGCGCATTCCAATAGAGGAGTCTCCCCATGCTGATGACCACAACCGCCACTATCGAAGGCCGCCCAGTCGCCCAATATCTGGGTGTTGTGACCGGCGAAGTCATTGTCGGTGCCAATATCTTCAAGGATCTGTTTGCCAGCGTACGTGACATCGTCGGCGGGCGTTCGGGGGCCTATGAAAGCAGCTTGCGCGATGCGCGCCAGACCGCGCTCGACGAACTGGCCGCCGAAGCCCGCGCGCTGGGCGCCGATGGGGTGATCGGGATCGATCTCGATTATGAGGTGCTCGGCCAGCAAGGCTCCATGCTGATGGTCAGCGCAAGCGGCACGGCGGTGAAGCTGGGATGATCTCGGATAGTTTGCGCAGAGCCGGGATTGCATTGCGCCATTGGCCGCTAAGCTTTGCGGCTTTCCTCGCCAGCGGCCTTTTGAGCCTGACTTATTCGCAAAGGTGGATGAACATCGATGACGGCTGGACCGTCTTGCTGGCCGTTGCAGCGGCTTTCGCTTTGCTGACCATCTATTTTTGGCAGGCGCGCCTTGCCGGTGAGCCATCGCCGCAGGAAAGCGGTTCGTGGTTGGCCTGGCTCGGGTGGGATTTGCTATCGCTTCTGCCCATGCTGCCGCTCTTGGTTGGCTATGCCTATTTTGTCGGGTTTGACGCTTGGGCCCAACGGGAAGGAACAAGTTTGGGAGAATCGGTCATTTTCCTGCTGTGCGCTGTTGTTGCGATCCCGATGTTGGTCGTCTCGGCGGGTAGGGCGATACATCACTCTGGCGTGGCGGGAACCGCCATCATGCGCGCAGTGCTCCAGCGCACGGGGACCATTTTGCCCGCAGCCATTTTGCTCGTTTTGGCTCCAAGCCTGCTGATCGAACTGCTGGATCATTATACGCAAAACCAGTACCTTACATATGCGATGGATTTGGGGGTTGTCCTTGCCTCAGCTATTCTGTTGTTCACGAGCGCGCTTCTGACCGCAGGCATTTATGCGAGCATCTATCGTTCGGTTGAACAGGAACTGGCTATCAACACGGCCGCAGCATGAACCCGCAAATCCGCCCAGCGACAGCGGCCGACGCCGCCCGCTGCGCTGAAATCTACCGTCCCTATGTCACCGACAGCTGGGTCAGTTTCGAACTCGATCCGCCCGATACTGCCGAAATGGCGCGGCGGATCGTGGATTCTGGCCGCAGCCATGGCTGGCTGGTGGCTGAGCTTGACGGGCAGGTGGCGGGCTATGCCTATGGTTCCCCGCACCGCACGCGTCAGGCTTATGCAACCTCTGCAGATGTTGCCGTCTATGTCGACTCCGCTTGTGCCCGGGGCGGCATCGGGCGGCAGCTTTACGCGGCGCTGTTTCCGATGCTGAAAGACCGTCAGTTCCACGCGGTCTTTGCCGGCATTGCGCTTCCCAACGCTGCCAGTATCGGCCTGCATGAAGCCATGGGCTTCACCCCGCTGGGCATCTACCGCGAGGTGGGTTGGAAAATGGGCGGCTGGCGCGATGTGGGGTGGTGGCAAAGGTTGCTTTGACGATCGCTCCTGATGTAAGGGCGCCCATCCAAATCCATTCCAGCCGAAAAGAAGAGAGCCATGGCAGGCCATAGCAAGTTCAAGAACATCATGCACCGCAAGGGCGCGCAGGATAAGAAGCGCTCGGCAATGTTTTCCAAGCTCAGCCGCGAAATCACCGTCGCGGCGAAAATGGGCATGCCCGATCCGGACATGAACCCCCGCCTGCGCCTTGCGGTCAACGCCGCCAAGGCGCAGTCGATGCCCAAGGACAATATCCAGCGCGCGATCGACAAGGCATCGACCGCGGGCGGCGAGGATTATGAAGAAATCCGCTATGAAGGCTATGGCCCTGGCGGCGTTGCCGTGATCGTCGAGGCGCTGACCGATAACCGCAACCGCACCGCAACCAATGTGCGCACCGCGTTCAGCAAGAATGGCGGCAATCTGGGCGCATCAGGCGCAGTGAGCCACGGCTTCGATCGCATGGGCCTTATCACTTATCCCGTAAGCGTCGGCGATGCCGACACCGTCTTCGAAGCCGCGCTTGAGGCGGGTGCCGAAGATGTCGAAAGCGGAGAGGAAGAGCACAGCATCTGGACCGCGATGGACGCGTTGCATGAGGTTTCAAAGGCACTCGAAGCTTCGCTGGGCGCGGCGGACAGCGCAAAGCTCGCCTGGCGCCCGCAGACTTTGGTCGAGGTGGACGAAGCCAATGCCGCAACGCTGCTGAAGATGATTGATGCGTTGGAGGATGACGATGACGTACAGACCGTCTGGGGTAATTATGACGTCTCCGACGAAGTGATGGCCAAGCTCGGCTGACAAATCTTCCACTTCTGATCGCGGCTGATGGTTAAGGCCTTTGCAGTCCGCGCGCGAAAGGTTAAGTTACTTCCCTGTTAACCAGCAGGGAGACGGTCTGCCATGGCCACCCGGATTGATAGTTCAACCGTTACAAGCCCGATTGCGGGTGCCTCTGCAAAGCCTGTTATCGGCGCAGCACCGGCCAGTTCGGCGGAGCATGCATTGATCGTCAAGCCGCCGCTCGGCGTGCTCTACAACACGCCGGCTGACCAAGCGAAGAATCGGGAGCATCTCTTCTATCTCTTTGCGAAGAATGTGCCGGCGCTGGTTGCCATCTATTGGATCGCAACCCAGCCGACTGGCTGGGTTGAATGGTCAGCCTTTGCCGCCTTCTATGTGATGAATATCTTGTCGATGTCGATCGGCTATCACCGCTATTTCACGCACAAGGCGTTCGAAACCTCGCGCCCTATGCATTATGCCATTGCGATACTCGCGCAGCTCGGCATTTTCGGATCGCTGCGCCGCTGGATTGCCGAGCATCGCCGGCATCATTCGCACAGCGACCGGGCGGGCGACATCCACAGCCCCTATTATGACGATCATGGCCGCGCCACCGGCGGCTTCAAGGGTTGGAAATATGCCCATCTCGGTTGGGTGTTCGCGCACAGCATCACCGACGAGAAAGTCTATGGCAAGGGTGTTGCCGAGGATGTGGCGGTGCTGTTTGTCGACAAATACCGCATCCCGATCTTCCTGATTTCGGTCCTTGTCCTGCCGACACTTTGGGCGTTGGCGGCCGGGGCCTCGACACAGACTATCATCGGCACGATCCTGATTGCCGGTTTTCTGCGTTGTATCCTGGCGCTCCACGCGATCGCCTGCGTCAACAGTTTCGGCCATATCTATGGCAGCCAGCGTTATTCGGATGGCAAGGATCAGGCTCGCAACAATTGGCTTATTGCCTTGCTGACGCTGGGCGAAGGGTGGCACAACAACCATCATGAGCATCCCCGCGCTGCCAATGCTGGCCTTGCCTGGTATGAGCTTGACATGACCGCCTGGGTCATCAAGGCGATGGAAAAGCTCGGCCTTGTCTGGAATGTGCGCTGGGCAAAACTTTAAACGGATTCAGTTTCACCATGATCATATTGGGTTTGGACCCCGGCCTCGGCACGACCGGCTGGGGCATCATCCGCAAGGAAGGAAGCCGCCTGTCGCATATCGACAATGGCGAGATTTCGACCGACGCCAAAATGCCGCTGGCCAACCGGCTGGTGGCAATTGACGAGAAATTGCGCGCGATCCTGGACCATTTCAAACCCGATTATGCTGCGGTTGAGGAAGTGTTCGTCAACAAGAACCCGCAATCCACGCTGAAACTAGGGCAGGCGCGCGGCGTGGTGCTGCTCGGCGCTGCGCGCAACCGCACACCTGTCACCGAATATGCCGCGCGATTGGTCAAGAAATCCGTCGTTGGCACCGGCAAGGCGGACAAGGATCAGATCGCCGCGATGCTCCGCGTGCTGATGCCCGGGCTGAAACTGGCGGGTGAGGATGCGGCGGATGCGCTAGCCGTGGCCGTAACGCACGCGCACCATATCCGGGGATAAGTTCACGGCTTGTTCTCTTTTGCTTGCCGATGGGGGCGTGGCAAGCTAACCCTCTCGCATGATCGCGAAACTTTATGGCCGCATCGATGAAACGGGCGTGGACAGCCTGGTTATCGATGTGAATGGCGTGGGCTATCTGGTGCAGGCGAGCGCGCGGACGCTGGCGGTGCTGGGCGGCGCAGGTGATTTCGCGACGGTCTTCACCGAAATGCTGGTGAGCGAGAATGACCAGCGGTTGATCGGCTTTGCCAGCCGAGAAGAACGCGACTGGTTCCGCCTGCTGATCGGCGTGCAGGGTGTGGGCGCAAAGGTAGCGCTTGCAATCCTTTCCGCACTGGAGGCGGATGATCTTACCATTGCGATCGCCAATGGCGACAGCGCGATGGTCGCGCGCGCAAACGGCGTTGGCCCGAAACTCGCCAGCCGCATCGTCAACGAACTGCGCGACAAGGTTGGTGCAATGGCGGGCCTCGGCGGCGGCGCCAAACTGGCGGCGGCGACCAAGGCGGGGAACAGCAATGTCTCCGATGCAGTCGCGGCACTCACCGGCCTCGGCTTCAAACCCGGCGAGGCGCAGGGGGCGGTTGCGCTGGCGCTGGAGGAATTGGGTGACGGGGCAACGCTGGATGCACTGGTAAGGCTGGCGCTGAAGAGGGCGGCGAAGTGAGGGGCACCCATTCCCTCAGTCATTGTCACCCTGAACTAGTTTCAGGGTCCATTTCTCGACTTAGCCGGACCAAGAGGTGGCAACCCCAACCCCACCGCCAAATCGGCCCAATGCGGGTTATGTTCGTTGATCAGGTTGATCTTCCAAGATCGATGCCAGTTCTCCAGTTGCTTTTCGCGTTTTATCGCGGGCTCCATTTCACCAAACAGCTCAAAATGGATAAGGCGATACACCGCATATTTCGAACTATATCCCGGCATCGCATGATTGCGATGCTGCCACATCCGACCGACAAGGTTCGAGGTAACGCCAATGTAGAGCGTGCCGTAAAGCTTGCTAGCAAGGATGTAGACGCAGGGTTGCTTTTCCTCTCGCACCTAGGGAGTTTAGCGGCGAAATGGACCCTGAAACAAGTTCAGGGTGACGATTTTGAAACGAAAGTGATTCGTTGAGACGCAGTGTCAAAATTGGACTTTGCTTCGGGCTTTTTTTGGCAGGCGTAGTAAGCGGCTGCTGGATTGATGATTGGCTTGACGTCGATAGCTGTCTCGATGCCGGAGGCGCTTGGGATCATCATCGAAAAAACTGTCAATACGAATGACCGATAACCCCCACCTTACCCCAATGCGCAAGCCGGAGGATATCGATGCCGCGCTGCGCCCGAAAAGCCTGACCGAATTTATCGGGCAGCAGGCAGCGCGGGAGAATTTGCGGGTGTTTATCGAGGCGGCGAAGGCGCGCGGCGATGCGCTTGACCATGTGCTGTTTTTCGGGCCGCCGGGGTTGGGAAAGACCACTTTGGCGCAGATTGTGGCGAAGGAGATGGGGGTGGGTTTTCGCTCGACCTCTGGACCCGTCATCGCCAAATCGGGCGATCTGGCGGCGCTGCTGACCAACCTTGAAGAAGGCGATGTCCTGTTCATCGACGAAATCCACCGTCTGAATCCGGTGGTCGAGGAAATCCTCTATCCGGCGATGGAGGACCGCGCGCTCGACATCATGATCGGCGAAGGGCCGTCGGCGCGTTCGGTGCGGATCGACCTGCCAGCTTTCACGCTGGTCGGCGCGACCACGCGACAGGGCTTGCTGACCACACCGCTGCGCGACCGTTTCGGCATTCCGGTGCGATTGAATTTCTACACGCATGAAGAGCTTGAGCTGGTCGTCACCCGCGCGGCGAAGCTGCTCGACCTTGAAATCGCCGCCGATGGCGCGCGCGAAGTGGCAAAGCGTTCGCGCGGTACGCCGCGTATCGCCGGGCGGCTGCTGCGCCGCGTGCGCGATTTCGCCAATGTCGCGGGCGAAACCATCGTCACCGCCAAGGTCGCCGACGCTGCGCTCAACCGGCTTGAGGTTGATAGCCTGGGCCTCGATGCGATGGATCGCCGCTATCTGATGATGATCGCCGATATCTATCGCGGCGGCCCTGTCGGGGTCGAGGCATTGGCGGCGGGGCTTTCCGAGCCGCGCGACACGATCGAGGATGTGGTCGAGCCCTATTTGCTTCAACTCGGCCTGATCGCGCGCACCGCACGTGGGCGGCAGTTGAACGGGCCGGGGTGGAAGCATCTCGGCATCACCCCGCCGACCGGGGCGCAGGATGGGTTGTTTGATAAATGAAGGCGCGGTTCGTCATCGCACTCAATGTCCTGGCCGCAGCTTGCGCCGAAACGCCGGTTTGGACGCCTTTTGATGAAATGCCGTCGCCGCATAACAACATCGAACATATTGTTGAAGTGAACAAGAATGGTTCTCTAACAGTTGATGGCCGGGCTATGCATATTGCTGAGGCACGGCAATTTTTCCGGGCCGCGGCCAGAAGAGAAATCATGGCCTATGTCTATGTACAGGCAGGTAAGGGTGCCAGTGCGGAAGCCATCACCGACGCGCAAGGCATGATAGAAGAGTCGGGAATGTGTAAGAAAAACTCCTGTGTCGACGGCTATATGGACGATCCTCTGCCCTGATTGAGCTAAGACCATGTGAGTCTTTCGCGCGACCAACCGAGTCCTGCTCCCAACAACCCCCTTTAAGTGACGGAATCCTTGCGTTAAGCCGCATGGGCATGAGCGACCCGCAACCCTATCACGGCCATTTTGACGGACCCCGCCACCTGTTTGCGGTGCGGGTTTATTTCGAGGACACCGATTTTTCGGGCGTGGTCTATCACAGCCGTTATCTGCACTTCATGGAGCGCGCGCGTTCGGACATGCTGAGCGTTGCGGGTATTGCCCAGCGCGAAGCCTATGAAGGCGGGGAGGGGGTCTATGCCGTCGCCGACCTGCATATCAAATATCGCGCTCCCGCGCATTTTGACGATGCGTTGCTAGTGGTGTCGACCGTCGAGGAAATCCGCGGGGCGAGCGTCGTCATTCATCAGAGAGTCATGCGCGGGGAACAAGTGCTGACCGAAGCAAAGGTCACCGCCGCATTCCTGACGCCCGAGGGCCGCCCGCGCCGCCAACCGCGTGAATGGCTGGAGGCGTTTGAAGCGATCAAGGCCGGCAAGCAGGGTTAGAAGAAAGAGAAGATATGGAATTGTTGATTTTGGCCCAGGGCGCGACATTCTCGCCATTGCACCTTTTCCTCCAGGCGGATTGGGTGGTGAAGGCGGTGATGATCGGGCTTGCGCTTGCCAGCATCTGGGTGTGGACGATCATCATCAGCTTCGTCCTGAAAATACGCAACATCACAGGCCAAAGCGAAGCCTTCGAGCGCGAATTCTGGCGCACCGAAGATGTCGACGGCTATTTCAAGCAGCATGGCAAATCTGACCTGCCTATTGCCAAGGTCTTTGCGGCAGGCCTCGCCGAATGGCGGCGTTCGACAGCGGTGAAGACCCCCGACCGGCAGGGTACCCGCGAGCGCCTTGCTACCGCAATGGATGCGACCATCGCAGCAGAAAGTGAAAAGCTCTCTAACAGGCTCAATTTCCTCGCGACCACCGGCGCAGTTGCGCCCTTTGTCGGGCTGTTCGGCACTGTCTGGGGCATTATGCGCAGCTTTTCGGCGATTGCTGCCGAGCAAAACAGCTCGCTCGCGGTCGTTGCGCCGGGCATTGCCGAGGCGCTGTTCGCAACCGCAATCGGCCTGTTCGCCGCTATCCCGGCGGTTATCGCTTATAACCGCTTCTCGCATCGCCTGAACCAATATGAGGCGCGCATGGGCCGCTTTGCCGATGGCTTCCACGGCCTGCTGAGCCGCGAGCTGGAGCGGGAAGGCTGAGCCTGTGGCGATGAACCTCAACTCGGGTGGCACATCGCGCCGTGGCCGTCGCGGCAGCCGCCGTGCGCCTATGGCGGAAATCAACGTCACGCCTTTTGTCGATGTGATGCTCGTACTGCTGATTATCTTCATGGTCACCGCGCCGCTGCTTGTTTCGGGCGTGCCGGTTGAGCTGCCTGAAAGCCGCGCCAACCCGCTCGACCAGAAGGATGAACCGCTGGAAATCTCGATCGATAAGGAAGGACAGGTATTCATCGACAGCCAGCCCGTTACCGCCGGTGAAATGTCTGCGCAGCTGGAGGCGATTGCTGCGGAGCAGGATCCAGCCAATCCGCGCCAGATCATGCTGCGCGGAGATACTACCATTAGCTATGGCGAAATGATGAAGGTGATGGGCGAATTGAACCGCGTCGGGCTCAATTCGGTCAGCTTGGTCACCACCGCGGCCGCAGCGCCGGTCACCCAGGGTTCATCGGAGGACGAATAGCCTGATGGCGATGGACCGTGCGGAAAGGATCGGACTGGGCACCGCAATTGGCGGGCACGCGCTGTTGCTTGGTGCCTTTGCGCTGGGTGCCTTCTTCACCGCTGATCGCATCACCAAGCCGCAACCGATTTCGGTTTCGCTCGTCGGGGAAGTCGCCGATGTCTCGACCGCGCCCGATCCGGTGCTCGAAGAGCCAGCGCCTGCCGAAGCTGCCGCCGAACCAGCGCCTGCCGAGCCCGAGCCGACGCCGGTGATGAAGGTGGAGAAAACGCCCGAAAAACCGCTGCCCAAGGCAGTGGACAAACCCACCCCCAAGCCTACTCCAAAACCCACGCCCAAGCCGGTCGAGAAAAAGGTCGCAGCGCAGCCCAAGGCAACGCCAAAGCAAACCGCGCAGCCCAAGCAGTCTGCACCCAAACCGTTCAGCAAAAGTTTCGAGGATGCGGTGAAGGGTGCTGGCAGCAACCCCAAGCCGACGACGGGAACTTCGCCCAAACAAGGGACGGTCGCGCGCAAGGCGGGGGCAGAGGTGAAGCGAGAGGTAAATCTGGCGCTCGGTCCGCAAATCCGCGACAAGATTGAACGCTGCGCGCCGACAGGCCTCGATATTCGCCAGATCGAAACCTTTGTGACGCTGAGCCTGGAGCCGACCGGGCGCGTCACTGATGTGCGCGTCGACAAACAAACCGGCATCAATGACAATAACCGCCCGCAGGCCGAGCCGTTGAAGCGGTGCATAATTCAGGCGGTGCGTGCGGCGTCGCCTTTCAAGGGGCTCGACCCCGACTATCATGATATCTGGAAAACGCACGCCATGCGGCTGCGCGCTACGGGTTGAACGGGAAGAGAGACATGAAACCGAACCGATCGCTACTTGGCTTTTTGATTGCCCTTCTCGGCCTTGTTGCTCTGACACCGGTGGCCGCTGCGCAGGAGACTACGACGCCCGCCGAGGATGAACCCGAGTTGGTAGAATTCGATACGGCCAAAGTCCGCCGCATCGCTGTCCCCGCTTTGGTTGCGCCTAACCCTGCCGATACGCCTGCGGGCAACAGCGCCACATTGGGGCGCCAGATTGCCGAGGTAATCTCGGCCAACCTGCGCAATTCGGGACTTTTCGAACCACAAGGTCCCGCGGGCATCCGCCCGATCACGCTCGAGGAGGTCACCGCCCCCCAATATGATTATTGGAAAGGCCGCAATGTCGAGCAATTGATCGAAGGCTTTATCCGCGTTGGCGGCGATGGCAATCTGACGGTGGGTTGTTATCTCTACGACGTCAATTTCGGTCAGGAACTCACCCGGCTTGGCTTTGTGGTCCCGCCCCGCGAATGGCGGCGTGCTGCGCACAAATGCGCGGACGCGATCTATTCGAAGCTGACGGGTGAACTGCCCTTCTTCGACAGCCGCATCGCCTATATCGCCGAGACCGGCCCCAAGGGTAAACGCGTCAAGCGCCTCGCCATCATGGATTCGGATGGCGCAAACCACCGTTTCATCACCAATGGCCAGTCGACCGCGCTAACCCCGCGTTTCTCGCCCAATTACAAGTCGATCCTCTATCTCAGCTATCAGGACGGCAATCCGCGCATCTATGTCTATGATATCGACAGCGGGCGCCAGCGGTTGATCACCGCGAGCAAGAACCCGACCTTCGCCCCGCGTTGGTCGCCTGACGGGCAGACGATCCTCTATTCGATGGCGGTCGCAGGCAACACCGATATCTACAAGATTTCGGTCAATGGCGGTACGCCGGTGAAACTCACGAGCGCGCCGGGCATCGACGTCGGAGGCAGCTTCTCACCTGACGGCAAGCAGATTGTCTTTGAAAGCGACCGTGGCGGCAGCCAGCAGGTATACGTCATGAATGCCGATGGCTCGAACCAGCGCCGCATCAGCCATGGCGGGGGTCGCTATGCAACGCCCGAATGGAGTCCGCGTGGTGACCTGATCGCCTATACACGCATCGCGGGCGACTTCAGGGTTGGCGTCATGCGGCCCGATGGCTCGGGTGAGCGGTTGCTGACCGATAGCTGGCAGGATGAGGCGCCGACATGGGCGCCCAACGGCCGCGTCATCCAGTTCTTCCGTACAGAGAGAAACAGTGGTAAAACAAGCGTCTGGCAGGTGGACCTGACCGGTCGCAACGAACGCAAGCTGCCGACTCCGGTCGATGGCTCGGACCCGGCTTGGGGGCCGGTGCTTCCCTGAACGGTTTTGCGGGGCAGTTGGAAAGGAATAGGAAAGATGACAAACAAGGCACGCACTTTCGCTCTGTTGCTGGTTGCCAGCACCGCGCTGGCCGCATGTGGCAAGAAGGAAATCAAGGACCTGCCACCGGTTGCCGACAACACACCGGGCACCACAACCGATACATCCACACCAACCGGTCCAACCATCGTTCCGGGCAGCCAGGAGGATTTCATCGCCAGCGTTGGCGAAATGGGCGACCGCATCTTTTTCGATACCGACCGCTTCAACATCGACACAGCGGACCAGGCGACCCTGCAGACCCAAGCACAGTGGCTCGCGCGCTATCCCAACACCCGCGTTACGGTTGAGGGTCATGCGGACGAGCGCGGCACCCGCGATTACAACCTGGCTCTGGGTGAGCGCCGCGCCAATGCGGCGAAAAACTATCTGGCGTCGCTGGGCGTCGATGCCTCGCGCATCCAGACGGTCAGCTATGGCAAGGAACGCCCGCAGGCACTGGGATCGAACGAACAGGCATGGGCGCAGAACAGACGCGCGGTAACGGTTGTTATCAGGTAAAACACACGTTGCTCCGGCCTACGCCGGGGCGACGGTACCTCACTTCGCCTTGCGATAGGGAACAAATTCCCCAAGGCTGCAGACTGGCCCCGGAATGCCGCTGATGCGGTCTACGAGGCGGACCAGATCGCCTTGGCATAGCTGACCGCCAAAGGATTCGGTGACAATGATATCATTGTCACGTGCCAACCCCGGGCAGGGCGAACGAAGCTTGTTCTGGTAAACCAATCGACCGGATTCGCGGTACAACAGCATATCGTCGCTGATTCGGATGAAATTGCCCATGCCCAGGTTCGAGATGCAGTTCTTGGGTTCGCCGGGGACTTTGCCGTCAAGCTGCTTGGCCAGGGTTTTCGCGGCCTTCTCCCCAATAGGAGCCGGGGCGGTTTCAGCCTCGCCATAGCTGCAGCCTGCCATCGCCAGCGAAGCCGTAAGTGCAAAAATCATTTTGCCGTACCGCATGTCCGTTCTCCGCAGAATAATTGAGCTATCGACTTTAGCTGATAGCCGATTATCTGGAGATGAACGAGCACTGAAATCGGGAGAGCAAAGTGGGCGGTTGGCCAAAGCTGGAATGGGATGGGCCGCGCACCGGGCCGCTGCAAGGTGTGAGGGTGCTCGACATGTCGTCGGTGGTACTGGGCCCCTTCGCCACGGTGCAGCTCGCTGATCTGGGGGCAGAAGTCATCAAGGTTGAAAATGCGCAAGGCGGCGGCGACATCATGCGCAAGGCGGGCGATAATCCGACCGGCGATCTAGGCCCCATCTACGCCAGCCTTAACCGGAACAAGAAATCGATCGCGCTTGATGCCGCAAACCCGGATGACAAGGCGGTCATTCTCGAACTGGCCAAAGAGGCAGACGTCTTCTTCCACAATGTTCGCATGGCCGGGATGGAGCGGCTCGGCCTTGGTTATGAGGATGTGAAGGCGGTCAATCCCGACATCGTTTACGTCCATTGCGCGGGCTATGGCGCGGAAGGCCCATATGCCAAGCGGCAGGCCTATGACGATTTGATCCAGGCCGCTTCGGGCTTTGCCGCGCTGTTCGAGATGCGCGACAAGGGGCGTCCGCAATATGCCCCGTCGCTGGTGGCGGACAAGGTCAGCGGCATGTTCGCCGCCAATGCCGTGCTCGCGGCGTTGCTGGGCCGGGCTAACGGATTAGGTGGGCAATTTGTGCAGGTGCCGATGTTCGAATGCTTCACCTGGTTTCATATGGTCGAAAATCTGTGGGGGAACACCTATCCGCCCGGCAACGGCAAATATGCTTATACCCGGTCGATCAACCCACGTCGGCGGCCCTATCCAACCAAAGACGGCTATATCGCGATCGTGCCTTATGCCGATGGACAATGGGAAAAATTCTTCGAACTTGCCGGGCGACCCGGCGTGTTTCAGGACCCGCGCTTTTCAAGCTACAAGGCGCGGCTCGAAAACACGACCGAGTTGTACGCCACGATCGAGGAATGCAGCGCAACCAAGACCACCGCGGAATGGGTCGAACTGCTCGACGCCAACAACATCCCCGCGATGAAGTATAACCGCATGGCTGATGTTTTCGACGATCCGCACCTGAAAGCGGTCGATTTCTTCGAAGAGCGCGAGGCGAAGGCCGGCTACGCCTACCGCTCGATGCGGCATCCTGTGTATTATGCCTCAACGCCGGCTTCGATCTTTGCCGATCCACCCAGCCTGGATGCGGATCGGGATGAGATATTGGGGGATTAGTTTCCTCCAATATCAGGCCGGACCGATCAGACCTTTGCCTTCTCCGCTGAGATCCAGTCCTTCACCATATCCTCAAGCACATTCAACGGCACCGGGCCTTGGCCCAGCACCGTGTCGTGGAACGCGGCGAGGTCGAATTTGTTGCCCAGCTCCTTGCTGGCCAATTCGCGCAGTTCGCGGATTTTCAGCTCGCCGATCTTGTAGGCCAGAGCCTGTCCGGGATTGGCGATATAGCGATTGACCTCGGCCTCGATATTGGCGGCGGACAAGGCACTATTGTCGGTCATGAAGGCGATTGCCTGTTCCTTGCTCCACCCTTTGGCGTGCAGGCCGGTATCGACCACCAGCCTGCAGGCGCGCCACATTTCGTAGGAGAGACGGCCCATATCCTTGGCTGGGGTGTCGTACAGCCCCATCTCGATGCCGAGCCGTTCGGAATAGAGACCCCAGCCTTCGACAAAGGCAGTGAAGAAAACGCCATTTTTGCGGAATTCGGAAAGGTCGAGTTCCTGCTGCAATGCGATCTGGTGGTGGTGGCCGGGCACCGCCTCATGCACCGAGAGCGCAGGAATTTCCCAAAGGGGGCGCTGGTCGAGTTTTGACGTGTTGACGTAATAGAAACCGGCAACGCCGATCGCGGGCGACCCGGGGCTGTAATAAGCGGTGGTCGTCCCTTCGGCTATCTCCGCCGGGATTTCCTTGATGCCATAGGGCAGGCGCGGCAGGCGGTGGAACAGCGAGGGCATCTTGCCATCGATGATCTTGTTTACCCGGGCGACCTTTTCCATCAGCTCTTCGGGCGTTTTCGCATAATGAACCGGGTCGGTTCGCAGATGCTCGATAAAGGCCTCGCGGCTGTCATATCCGGCTTTCTTTGCAACCTCCACCATCTCGGCGCGAATACGTGCGACCTCCTTCAGGCCCAGTTCGTGGATCTGTTCGGCGTTCATGCTGGTTGTGGTCTGCTGGCGGATGCGGAAATTATAGAATTCCTTGCCGCCGGGCTGTGCCGAGATGCCGGGACTTTTCGCACAGGCGGGCTTATAACTCTTCAGGAACCAGTCGCGGTGCTTGCGCAGCGCGGGGTGGATGACGGTGGAGATGGTTGCGCCAGCATCGGCGGCCAGCGCATTGAAATCGGCCTCGGACACGGTGTCTGGCCGGCGCGCATGATAAGGCGCCATGAAACGCGATTTGCGAATGTCGGCATCGTCGACGATCAGGCCGGCGATACCATTTTCATAGCCGTCAAGAACGACACAGGGCAGGGTATATTTGCCCTTGATCGCCGCATCGCCAACCGCAATCGACTGATCGTTGACGCGGGCATATTGTTTCAGCCGAGCGTTGTAGCTTTCAAAATCGGCCTTGTTGCGAAAGGGCAGGTTGTCCGCCATGCCCGCCGCACCCTGGTGCCAGCCCGAACGGTTGGAAAAATTGATCATGCGTTGGCCATATTTATTGGCCTCGACATTTTCCTCCAATGTGCGCTTCAATATGCCATATTCGATCTTGTCCGCGTTGCCGAGCTGGCTGGCGTCGATTTTTCGCAACTTGGCAAGGATAGCGGCGCTCGCATTGGTGAATCTTTCGAGCCCGGCAAGACTGTAATCGCCAGCCTCGTTCGCATAATCATCAACCCCCAGCGAGCTTGCGAAAATCGGCGATTCCTTGAGCGTCAGCGCCCAATATTCATCGACCAGTGCCTTTACCTCTTTACCGGCATCGGCATGCAGCGGTGTAGCGATTGCGAGCGCCAGCAATGGCAGGATGAACGCCGATTTACGCATGAATTTCCTCCCTGTTTTTCGCGCAACCATCGCTTCGGTCTTGTATCGGTGGCCGCTGTTGCGCACTATGTCATACAGATTGCATCGAAACCAGCCATTGGCTGGCGTGAATCAGAGGATATCCCGTTTATGCACCGCTTCAAGACTGCCCCGGCAATGCTCGCCATGATGCTCTTGTCGGGTTGCGCGATCGACAACAGCGTGAACTATGCGGGCAGCGCTCCGGCGCCCGCGAGCGGGCAGGAGGCACTGCGCCCTTATTACGCATCGTTGCAATCGAAACTGCCCGTGGCGCCGCCCAATCCAGAATTGGCGGCCGATACCGTCCTGACACGCATCGCTTTCGGCTCGTGCGTGAACGAAAACCGGACCATGGCATTCTGGGATGTGATTGCCGCACAGCAACCACATGCCTTCTTGCTGATCGGGGACAATGTCTATGGCGACACCGGCAGCAACTGGGCCGCCGAAATCCCGACGCTGTCGGCGAGTTACAGGAAACTGTCGAGCCGGCAGGAATTTGATCGATTCCGCCGATCCGTGCCGATGATGACCACATGGGACGACCATGATTTCGGTGCCAATGATGCCGGCGGCAGCTTCGCCTTCAAGGAACAGGCGGAGCGGCTCTATGAAAGCTATTGGAACAGCAGTGCCGAGGTACGCGGGCGTCCCGGCGTTTATGAAAGCCGCGTTGTCGGACCCGCAGGCAAAAGGGTGCAGTTCATCCTGCTCGATACCCGCTTTTTCCGGTCGGACCTTGCCCGCATGCCCTATCGCGATCCGGCACCGGCGCTGGGATGGTACATGCCGAATGAGGACCCCAAGGCGACGTTGCTGGGCGCTGAACAATGGCAGTGGCTCGAAGGCGAGCTTGAAAAGCCCGCCGATCTGCGCATCATCATTTCATCAACGCAGGTGATTACCAGTGCGCATAATTACGAGAGCTGGGCCAATTTTCCCAGAGAACGCGAACGGCTCTACAAGCTGCTCGACCGGAAAAAGGCGAACAATGCGATATTCCTGACGGGTGATCGCCATGCCGGTGGTTTTTACCGCCGTGCCGTGCCGGGGAACAACCGGCTGCAATGGGAATTGACCTCCAGTTCGCTCAACTTCGCCTTTGGCAAGGGCGACAATAGCGAACGCGAACCCGATCCGATGCGTACCGGAGGATTTTGGGCGATCCCCAATTTTGGGCAGATCGATATCGACTGGGTTGCACGCAAGGTCACGCTGTCGCTGCGTAAGGATGATGGCAGCGTCATCGAGGAGCAGGTCATCAACCCCTTCGGTTGATCTCCGAAAAGTCGACCGGAGCAGCAACCGCAAGCACGCGGTCGCGGATGGCTTCTGCAGCTTCGCGGGATAGCGCGATCATCTCCAGCTTGCCGCCTGCCACACCGAAATGCAGCGACACCAGCCCCGCCAATCGCGATATAGGGTTCTGCTTTATCTCGACGCTCTGCACCCGAACCTGCGGCATTACCGTCAGCTGCTGCCGCCACCATCCATGCCGGGCATAAAGCTGCGCGCCATCGTCGTCATGGCGGTACACTCGCCATTCGAACACTCCAACAATTAGCATAACGACGGGTATGAACAGCAAAAGCAGCGACTTGGTCAGTGATGCATCGGCTAAGAGGATGACGGATGCCATCGCCGCAAAGACCAATGGCATGACTGGCAAAATCCTTGCCAACCACCAGCTGAGACGGCCGCGCTGCATTTGTGTATCGGCGGTCGGCGCAGCAATGCCGGCCTCGCTCGCAATCGGCCAGATTTCGTCGAGCTGCGCAAGCGGCGCGACCATATGATGGCTCTCGTCCTTGCTCTCCTGCGCGAGGCTGACGAATTTGAGGGCGTGCCAGCCGCTGCGTTTGCGGATCGGTCCGGTCTCTATCACCACCGCTTGCACCCGCGCGACCGGCATCACGACGTCGGTGAGGGTCAGCAGTCCGCGCCGCCTGCGAAACCCCTTCGCGGTGCGATCGAGGCGGAAGCCATATTCCTTCAGGAAAGTGCGCACGATACCGGTGGCGAAGCCGATCGCGGTCAGTGCGACCAATGCAATAATCGCGCCGCCGATTTGCACGCGGCGGTCGATATGCGTGATATCGACGCCGTTCTTCTCCGCCATGCCGATCCAGTCCTTGAAATCCCACCAGTCGAAGGGGAGCAGGAAATCAAACTGCTGCGCAACACCACCCAGCACCGCAAAAATCACGAGGCTGAAAGAGTAGAAGCCTAGGATGATAAGGCGCTTGGTGTCCATCACGAACACTGGGTGTGCATCGCCTGCTTCGACATCATCCGTGTCAGCTTCATGCGCGACCAGCCCCGCGTTACGTGCCCGCACTGTATCACGCAGCCGCTCGGCTTCCTCGAGCGAGACATAGCTCAGCTTGGCGTCCTCGCCCTCGCCGCCGCCGGTTTCGAACTTGACCTCTCCGATACCTAGAACACGCGCCAATGGCTTCTGTTCGACGCTGACGTCCTGGATGCGGTCATAGGGGATCGAACGTGCCGACCGGCTTAAAATCCCGCGCTCGATGCGTATATCGTCCTCGCCGATATGATAGTGGGTGCGCAGCCAGGCGAGCCAGCGCAAGAAGAGGCTGATCAGCAGCACCGCGAGGATTACGATCGGGATCAGTTCGGGCCGGTCGCGGCTGCCCGTCCCAAAGACCGCGGCAAACATCGGAAAAATCAGTTGTGGCAGGCCGGTTATCAGGCTGACGATCAGTCCAAGCGGATGCAACCGCTGTCCTTTGACGGCAACATTATCGCCTGCTGGATCCGGCTCGCTCAACCTTGCGCCGCCTTGATATATTCGCGGATCGTCTCGCGCATTGCGACTGCGTCCTCATGCCGCAACCCGGGCAAGCTGACCGATGCATTATGGTTGCCAGCCGTATGGACTGTCAGTGTGGCAAGGCCATAGCGGCGCATGATCGGGCCCTGGTGTACGTCGATATGCTGGATTCGCCCTAGCGGCACCATGGTGTCGCTGTAGAATAGATAGCCGCGCACGATGCGCAGCCGATCTTCGCCCAGCGCATAATGCCAGCGGGCAAAACGCCTTCCGGGGACAACCAACACCAGCCATGCAGCCAATAGCGCGACAGGCATGATGAATATGCCGGTCGCAGTAAGCTGCGCCGTTTCCATCACCAGCGCGCCGATCAACGGGACCGCCGAAAAAATCGCCGCGCCGATGCGCATGACGGACACATAAGCAGGGTCGAGCGGTTTTAGATCAGTCTGTTCTTCCATGCGCCGGATATGCGGCTACTGTGTTGCTTTGGCAAGACAGTTTGTCTTATCGCGCTAAAGCCTCTTCGGCCTCGCGAACCAGTTTGGCGATGATATCGACCACCGGGCGTTCGACGTGCACCATGCCGACCGATTGCCCGGCCATCACCGAACCATATTCGACATCGCCGTCGATTACCGCGCGGCGCAACGCGCCTGCCCAATAGGTTTCGATCTCAAGTTGTGCAGCTTCCATGTCAATCTCGCCGCGGTCGAGCTTACCGGCGACCTCGATCTGCTTCTTTGTGAACTCCTCGGTGCCCTTATTCTTGAGCGCGCGGACAGGGATCACCGGAAGGCGCGGGTCGATTTGGACGCTGGCCACCGCGTCGCGCGCATTGGCGCGCAGGAAGGCCTGTTTGAAGTTCGGATGCGCAATACTTTCATGCGCGCAAACGAAACGCGTGCCGAGCTGCACGCCCGCTGCACCCATTTCGAGGTAGCTTGCCACCAACCCGCCGCGTCCGATCCCGCCAGCGACAAAAATGGGTAACTGCTCACCCAGTTCGGGCAATATTTCCTGCGCCAAAACGCTGGTCGAAACCGGGCCGATATGCCCGCCGGCCTCGCTGCCCTCGATAATCAGCGCATCGACGCCTGAACGGGCGAATTTCTTGGCAAGCGTCAGCGCTGGGGCAAAACACAGCACTTTGGCACCCGCTTCCTTGATTGCCTCGATGCTGCCCTTGGGTGGCAATCCGCCGGCGAGCACGATGTGGCCGACCTGATGTTTCGCGCAAACCGCGATCAAATCCATGATCTGCGGGTGCATGGTGATCAGATTGACGCCAAAGGGCTTGCTGGTCAGTGCCTTGGTCGCGGCGATCTCTGCTTCAAGCAATTCGGGCGTCATCGCCCCGCACGCTATCACCCCGAACCCGCCCGCATTGGAAATCGCGGAAACCAGGTTGCGCTCGGACACCCACGACATCGCACCGCCCAGAATCGCGACCTCGCAACTCAGAAATTCGGTGCCGCGTTTCATGAGGTGGGCGAGTTTGGTCATCAGGGTCTCCGTCGCCCCTGCGTAGGCACGGGCCGTTAGCGTTTTATGCAGCCTGAGATGGATCAAGCTGCTGCGGCCCCTGCCTACGCAGGGTCGACGAATTTATCAAATGGAGAACGAGTTACTCCGCATCCAACCCATAGGCCGTGTGCAGCACGCGGACGGCCAATTCGGTCTCATCCTCGTCGATCAGCACCGAAACCTTGATTTCCGACGTCGAGATCGCCTGAATGTTGATCTTGCGCTCGGCCAGCGCAGTGAACATGGTCGAGGCAACGCCCGCATGGCTTTTCATGCCCACGCCAACGACCGAGATCTTGGCAACCTTGGTGTCGGGGATCAGGCGGTTATAGCCGATGGCTTCGCGCTGGTTCTGCAATATGTCGGTGCAGCGCGCGAGATCGGCCTGCGGGCAGGTGAAGGTCACGTCGGTCTCGCCCTTGTCGCGGCCGACATTCTGGATGATCATGTCGACATTGATATTGGCTTCTGCCAGCGGCGCGAAGATGTGGCTCACCGCACCGGGGCGGTCGGGGACGCGGGTCAAAGTGATCTTCGCTTCATTCTTGTCGGCGGCGATACCCGTGATCAGTTGGCGTTCCACTTGGCTATTCTCCAGTTCTTCGTCGGTCACGATCATCGTGCCGGGTATGCTGTCGGCTTCGGGTGCGTTTTCGTCGATGAAGGAGCTGAGCACCTGCACGCGCACCCCTTCCTTCATGGCCAGGCTCACCGAGCGGGTCTGCAAGACCTTCGATCCGACCGAGGCAAGTTCGAGCATTTCTTCATAGGTGACCGCCTTCAGCTTGCGGGCGCGGCTGACGATGCGCGGATCGGTCGTGTAGACGCCGTCGACGTCGGTATAGATATCGCAACGGTCTGCCTTGACCGCGGCGGCGACCGCGACGGCGGACGTATCCGATCCGCCCCGGCCCAAAGTGGTTACGCGGTTATCATCGGTCAGCCCCTGAAAACCCGGTATAACGGCGATTGTGCCCTCAGCCATAGAGGCGAGCAGAGCGTCACTATCGATCGTGCCGATACGGGCCTTGGCATGCGCATCGTCGGTGTGAATAGGCAATTGCCAGCCAAGCCAGCTGCGCGCCTTGCAGCCCAGCGCTTGCAGCGTGATGGCGAGAAGGCCTGAAGTCACCTGCTCGCCGCTCGCGACGACAA
>CAYRDQ010000026.1:0-34322 GCA_964423155.1 uncultured Sphingorhabdus sp. | reverse complement strand
GTGTTTCAGCCGTGAAAGGGCCGCGTCCTAACCGCTAGACGAAGGGGCCATCGAAAATGGAGCCGCGCCTTTACGGATTCGCTTTTGCATAGTCAAGGTCGAGTAGCGACCCGATGCTCAATCGGTGAAAGCCATGTCGTCAATATGCAATTCGACCTTCGGCGCAGATCCCCAATCGTCAATTTTCGCCCGGCCTGCGAGCCAGAACTTCCGCCCTCGGCTGCCGTGCAATAACTCCTGACCCAGTCGGGTTTCGCCCTGTCGAAATGCCATCGCCTTGAACGAAGCCCCATCATCGCCCGCAACGATGGCGCGGACATGGTCTTTACCGACAATGTCGCATTTGATCACGCGCAGCGGACCTGTGACAAGCCTTGGCCCCGGCCATCCCGTGCCGAACGGCCCCGCTTGGTCCATGGTTTCGACCAGTGCTGGCTGGAGTCCGCGCGGTGAAAGCAATGCGTCGACGAACAACGTCCGTTCGGCCGTGGCGCGCCCAATGTCGCCCGCCAGCCGCTCGTCCAGCCAGTCGGCCAGCGCGTCGATCTTTCCGGTTTCGATGGTCAAGCCCGCCGCCATGGCATGGCCGCCGCCTGCGACCAGCAACCCCGCTTCGCGTGCCGAGATTATGGCAGCGCCCAGATCGACGCCCGATATTGATCGTCCCGACCCCTTGCCGATCCCGTCATCATCAAGAGCGATGACAATCGCAGGCCTTCCCGACTTTTCCTTGATCCGACCGGCCACAATGCCGATTACACCGGGATGCCAGCCCCGGGCTGCAACAAGCACCACCGCGCGGTTATGCTGGGCTGCGAGCAAGGCTTCGGCTTGTTCCTGCACGGCAGCTTCGATCGCGCGCCGCTCTTCGTTCAGTCGATCAAGTTCCTGCGCGATTGCAGAGGCTTCTGCAGGATCCTCCGTCGTCAAAAGCCGGACCCCCAGATCAGATTTGCCCACGCGACCGCCGGCGTTGATGCGCGGGCCAAGCGCAAATCCCAAATCCGAACAAACTGGTGCCCGGTGCAGCCGGGCAGCCGTCGCAAGCGCGTTGAGGCCAATATTCCGTCGCGCCGCCATCACTTTCAGGCCTTGCGCGACAAAGGCCCGATTCAGGCCTTTCAATTGCGCTACGTCGGCAACCGTTCCCAGTGCGACGATATCGA
Organism: uncultured Sphingorhabdus sp.; assembly: GCA_964423155.1. Lineage (GTDB taxonomy): Bacteria > Pseudomonadota > Alphaproteobacteria > Sphingomonadales > Sphingomonadaceae > Sphingorhabdus_B. Next base: position 33,156 of record CAYRDQ010000026.1, on the reverse strand, counting down.
GCAGTTCGACGAGCCGCGGTTCTTCGCGATTCTCGAAATAGCCCCGCGTTCGTAGTTCGCGTACAATGGCCGCCGCCAGCAGGAACGCGACACCGACCGCCGCCAGATGACCGTGCGCTGCTGCTTCATCGGCTTCATCAAGCCGGTTGGGATTAACGAGTGCAAAAGCCTGCGGAAGTTCGGGCGCACATTTGTGATGGTCGACAACGATGACTTCCAATCCGGCGGCCTTAGCCTGGACCAGCGCCTCATAGGCCATGGCACCGCAGTCGACGGTGACAATCAACCGGCTGCCTTGCGCACCAATCCCGACCAGAGCTTCGCCCGACGGCCCATAACCTTCTAGGAGCCGGTCGGGGATATAATAGCCTGCATCCAGCCCCAGCCAACGGAACAGCCGGATCAGTAGCGCTGCGCTGGTAGCACCATCGACGTCATAGTCGCCATAAACGGTGAGCTGATCGCGGTTTTCGACGGCGTCTGCGAGCCGGACGGCTGCCTTGTCCATGTCTCGAAACAGTGAGGGATCGGGCATGAAGCTGCGCAAAGTGGGGTTGCGGTGACGCTCGACATCGTCACGGTTCACGCCACGCGCCATCAGCAACTGGGTGACAAGGTCGTCGGGGGTAAAATCCGGATCTCTTGCATCGGCACCATTACCGCGCCAGGCCCAGTTCTGTCCGAGTATCGACGGGCCAAAATCGGGAAAGCTGCTCATGCAGCGAACGACATAGGCGGAAACGGTCGGCGGTCAATCGAAAGCGGCAATTTCGTTGACAGACAAGTATAGGCAGCTAAGCAGCCTGACCGGACGGGGCAGGACTGGCTTTTTTGATGTGAGAATGACGTGAACGGACTAATCCGAGGTCGCGACAAGCCTTCTCCCCGTTTCTGGGGATTCGCCCTTTTTACGGCATTTGTTTTCCTGATGGGCGGCAGTGCCCGGCCCGATGTCCAGTCGCTGGCGATCCTGCGACCTGCGGCAGCACTATATTGCGGATTTGGGCTTTGGTCGCTGTCGCGCGACCATCTGCGTGATTACCGGGCGTTGTTCGCAATGCTGTTTGCAATAGTGGCCTTGCTGTTGCTGCAACTTATGCCACTGCCACCTTCAATCTGGCAGAACCTACCGGGACGCGAGATTGTGATCGAAGCGGAGAAGGCAGCCGGACTGACCAATGTGTGGCGCCCTATCAGCTTTGTTCCCTCGATGACGGCAAATGCGCTGTTTGCGTTGCTCATACCCGCTGCGGTGCTGCTGAACTTCGTTCAGCTGGACCCGGACGACAAGCGGCGCGGCGTCGTGCTTCTGCTGGCGCTTGGGGTATTTTCGGGTGTCCTCGGCATGGCGCAGGTGGCCGGCAGTGCCGGTGGACCGCTATATTTCTACCGCATAACCAACGAAGGCTCTGCGGTCGGTCTATTCGCCAACCGTAACCATCACGCCGTCTTTCTGGCCTGTCTGTTTCCTCTGCTGGCGGTGTTCGCATCTTCGGTATCGACCACGGTCGAGGCCGCCCGAATTCGACTGGGCGCTGCCATGCTCATTGGAATCGTACTTGTACCGCTCCTGCTGGTCACGGGTTCCCGCGCCGGCCTTGCCCTTGCATTACCAGCTATCGGCGCAGCCTTTCTGATCTATCGAAAACCCGAAATCTCGAAGCCCGCCAAGCGAGGCTATGATTGGAATCGAGTTATCTATTTCGGAGGGGCCATGGCCGCTGTCGCATTGGGACTGCTGACAATATTATTTGCCCGCGCAGAGGCCTTTGAGCGTTTGACATCTGCTGATCAGGTCGAAGATCTGCGCTGGCAAATGTGGGGTCCGATTGCTGATCTCGCATGGAAAGTCGCGCCTTTTGGGTCTGGCGCAGGATCGTTTGTCGAAACCTATCAGCTGATAGAGCCACGCGCGTTGCTGCTGACTCGTTATGTCAATCAGGCGCATAATGACTGGCTTGACGTTGCGCTGACCTCAGGCCTGCCCGGGTTGCTGTTGCTCTTTGCCGCTATGGCATTGTGGGTTGCTGCAACCTTCCGGCTCTGGTTTCGCACACCGGAATTTTCGCGCAAGCGCCAGCTTGGCCGGGCGGGTTCGGTCATTGTGCTGATCATGGGGCTTGCAAGTCTGGGCGATTATCCGCTGCGAGTTCCATCGCTGTCGGTTTTCCTTGTATTGGCTGCCATATGGATGGCCAACGCCTTGTTACAGGAAACAAAGACGCGTCAAATGATTGCGAAAATGGATGGCATCCCGGACGGCGATGGTCTAGCGGGAATAGCGTGATCCCGGTTGCAGCCGGATAGCCGTTGCAATCGAACCCGGTCCGCTTGCGTCCGGAAACGATAAGAGCGCCCAAGAGCCGTAGAGTGAAAGTTGACAATGTCTGCAGTTAATCCGCCGGTCCTCCATTCCTTCTCGAGTGAATCGGGCAATTTCGATTCCTCTGCCGAACCGAAACACGCGATTGCCGCCCCGATATTGCTGCAATATTGGCAGATTGTTCTGCGCTGGAAATGGGTGATAGCCGGAATCATCCTATCGGCTCTCGCCATTGGCCTGGTGGCAACCTTGCTTATGACGCCGCAATATACGGCGAAGGCGCGCATTGAAATCAATCGTGAGCAGAAAGAGGTCACCAACGTGGGCGGGCTGCAGTCAGCCGACACCGGGCGCGACCTGATCTTCTATCAGACCCAATATTCGTTGCTTTCGGCGCGTTCGCTGGCGCAACGGGTTGCCCGTACGATGAATCTTGGTGCCAAGCCGGATTTTTTTGCGGCGCATGGCATTGACCCTGAAGAGGGAGGCCTGTTCGCATCAAAAGCGGCCGGCCCGGTCAGTGCAGCAGATCGTCTGCGTCGCGAGGAGCAAGCCGTCAATCTGCTCTTGAACCATGTCACTGTTGCACCTGTTCGGGGCTCGGCATTGGTCGACATCAGCTATTCGAGCGCCTCGCCCGCGCTCTCGGCACAGATCGCCAATGTCTGGACGCAGCAGTTCATCGAAGACAGCATGGATCGTCGGTTCGCATCGACAGCGGATGCCCAGTCGTTTCTCGAAAAGAAATTGTCCGACTACCGGGCGCGCCTCGAAAGCTCTGAGCGAGACGTGGTGCGTTACGCTTCGGAAAAGGGTATTGTGGCGCTGGGCAAATCAAAAAGCGCAGATGGCAAGACCGAGGTTGATCGCACGCTGGTATCGAGCGATCTGGAAGCTTTGAACCAGGCATTGGCGGTGGCCACTGCCGAACGTATCGCCGCAGAAAGCTATGTCCGCCAGGGCGGCGGGGCCAGCAGCGAGATACTGTCCAATCCGGGAATTACGTCGCTCCGCCAGAAGCGCGCTGAAGTGGCGGCGGAATATGCAAAGCTGATGGTCCAGTTTGAGCCCGGCTATCCCGCGGCGCGGGCACTGCAAGAGCAGTTGCGCAACCTTGACGCCAGCATTGCGCGCGAAGAAGGCCGGGTGAATAGCGGTCGTTCGGCCGCGTACAATGCTGCGCTGCGCCGCGAAAACAGTTTGCGCGCCGAAGTCAGTCAGCTGAAATCGCGGCTCGGTTCACAACAATCGGACAGCATCCAGTATAACATCTATCAGCGTGAGGCGGATACCAACCGCCAATTGTACGACAGCCTCCTGCAACGCTACAAGGAAATCGGCGTGGCCGGTGTTGGCACGAACAACATCGCAGTGGTGGACACGGCCAAGGTGCCCGATGGTCCGTCATCGCCAAACCTGCCACTGAATCTGCTCTTGTCGCTGCTTGCTGGCCTCGGCGTTGCCGCGATAGCGACCTTTGCACTTGATCAGGTCGACGAAGGGCTGCGTGAGCCGGGCCAGGTCAACCGACTGTTGCAGATTCCGCTTCTTGGCAGCGTGCCCGATCTTGAGGACGAAGATGCGCTGGCAAGCCTTTCGGATGCGAAATCGATGCTGTCCGAAGCCTATCTCAGCATTCGTTCTAATCTCGCTTTTTCGACCGACCACGGCGTGCCACGTGCCTTCATGGTCACCAGCACACGTCCGGCGGAAGGCAAGAGTACCACAGCCCTGGCAATGGCGATGGTGCTGGGCCGCACCGGGAAGAAAGTGCTGCTGGTCGACGCAGATATGCGCTCGCCGTCGGTGCATCAGTTCGTCGGTTCAAAGAACGATCACGGCCTCAGCAACTTTCTGGCGGGTGATAATGAATGGAACCGGATGGTTGTCGGAACCGGGCATAAGAATCTGCAAATCATGGCGGCTGGCCCCACCCCGCCCAGTGCCGCTGAATTGCTCAGCAGCGACCGCATGCTTCTGCTGGTGAATCGCCTGCTGGAGCATTTTGATCATGTCGTAATTGATGCCCCGCCCATTTTGGGGTTGGCCGACGCGCCGTTGCTCGCGCGCGCGGTCGAAGGATGTGTTTTCGTCATCGAGGCGGAAGGCGTCGCCATTCGCGGCATCAAGGCGTCTCTCGACCGGCTGCGCTCGGTGCATGCACAGATATTCGGCGCCGTTCTGACCAAATTGCACCAGAAGCAGGCAGGGTATGGCTATGGGTACGGATATGGCTATGGCTATGGTGCCAGCGAAAAATCCGAAAGCTGAATTTCCAACGACAGCACGGGTGCGCCAAGCCGGCTATACTCAAATCGCCGACCAACGCGATCGACCCATAAGGGTGGAGGGATGTCGACACTATGATGCTGGCTGACAGTTTGCTGGCCATGCCCCGTGCTGCAAAGCGCTTCATTGCGCTATCCATCGACGGCGTCCTTTGCGTGGCGACCGTGCTGTTCGCTTATTATCTGCGTTTGGGTGAATGGATAGTACCGGTCGGAACGCAATGGCTACCGGTGGTATTATCACCGATTATTGCGATTCCGATTTTTATCAGGCTTGGCTTGTACCGAGCGATTTTCCGCTATGCTGGCTGGTCTGCACTGACAGCCGTTGCGCGGGCAGGGGCAATTTATACGATTGTTTTTGCGGCAATATTCGCTTTTTGGGGTTTTCCAGGCGTCCCGCGCACTATTGGCTTGATACAGCCCATATTGCTGTTTCTGACCGCTGGCGCAACGCGGGCGGTAGCCCGGTTCTGGCTCGGGGGCGGTTATGCGGCGCTGATGGGCAAATCGGACCGACAGCGCGTATTGATTTATGGAGCCGGTTCGTCGGGCCGCCAGCTTGCTGCGGCACTAGCCAACAGTAGTGAAATGGTGGTCCTTGGCTATGTCGACGACGATGAGACATTGCATGGCAGTATTCTCAACGGCAAGCCGATCCATGCCCCCGCACAGCTTGAACAGCTGGTTACCGATGCGGACATTGAAAATATCCTGCTCGCGGTTCCATCTGCGTCTCGGCAAAGACGGAATGAAATCATTGCCGCGATACGCAAAACGTCTGCGGGCGTCCGGACCTTGCCCGGACTGCTCGACCTCGCCCAGGGCAAGGTTAGCGTCAATGATCTTCGCGATCTCGACATCGAAGACCTGCTTGGTCGCGAATCGGTTATTCCGGACGAAACGCTGCTGGCGCACAAGATTGCCGGCAAAACCGTTTTGGTCACAGGCGCGGGCGGTTCAATTGGCAGCGAATTGTGTCGCCAGATACTGCGTCAGCGACCCAAGGTTCTGCTTCTCGTCGAGATGAGCGAATATGCGCTCTATCAAATCCACCAGGAGCTGGAGCAAGTTCGGGTAGCCCTGGGTATGGAGGGCACCCAGGTCTTGCCCTTACTGGCATCGGTACTCGACGCAACGCGGCTGTCGAGGATCATGGAAGCCTGGCGACCACATGCAATTTATCACGCCGCCGCTTACAAGCATGTCCCGCTCGTCGAGCATAATCCGGTCGAGGGCGCGCGAAACAATATCATGGGCACGCTGACCATGGCCCAGGTTGCCCGCGAATGGGGCGTAGCCGATTTTGTTCTGATCAGCACCGACAAGGCCGTGCGCCCTACCAATATCATGGGAACAACGAAGCGGACTGCCGAGATGATATTGCAGGCCTTCTCCAATGCGGGTAGCGACACCTGCTTTTCCATGGTCCGCTTCGGTAATGTGCTCGGATCAAGCGGCTCTGTTGTTCCGCTTTTCCGTAAGCAGATCAAGGAAGGCGGGCCGGTCACCATCACGCACAAGGATGTGATCCGTTACTTCATGACCATACCCGAGGCAGCGCAATTGGTGCTCCAGGCGGGCGCTATGGCCCGCGGCGGCGAGGTTTTCGTTCTGGATATGGGCGAGCCGGTGCGGATTTTCGATCTGGCCCGCAACATGATCGAGTTATCCGGTCTTTCGGTGCGGGATGACGCCAATCCGGAAGGGGATATCGCGATCGAAGTCGTTGGGTTGCGACCGGGAGAGAAGCTCTACGAAGAGCTGCTTATTGGCGACAACCCCGAGGAAACTGCGCATCCGAAGATCATGATGGCCAATGAGGAGTTTCTCATCTGGCCGGAATTGAAAGTGCAATTGGACGGAATGCGCGAAAGCATCGCGGACAATGATGCCGTGGCTGTCCGTAGCCGGTTGATGCAATTGGTACCCGATTTCGTGCCAACGGATGAGGTTGTCGATTATGCCTATCTGGAGAGCACTTCAAGGGCAGGCGAGAGCCAAGATTGAAGCTTCCGCGCGTTGCCTGTCTGGGGCTAGTTTGCTAGGCGCGAACCGTCAGTAGGAATTTGAATTGGAGTGAATGCAATGGCCAGCCTTTCTGATCGCTTTCAGCCGATCGAATGCCCGCCATCCGTGCGGCAAATTGAGCCTTCAAACTTTCGGGGGAGCCATATTGTCGACTATGCAGCACATCCGGCCTATGCTGGGTTTGTCAGCAGTGTTGGAATAGGCGACAGGGTTCGGGCCGGAGCCGCTTTCGCAAAGGCCTTCCTTCCACTGCTGCTCAAGCGCGTCATCCGCTATGAAATGATCCCCTACGATACCAGACAACAGGGCGGCCTGGCATTTGCCCGAGCGGCATTCCGGAACATGCTAAGGCTGGACCAGAGGGTGTCGCCTGAAACTGTCGACAGTGATCTGTTTCGGCAACTGAACACCAATGGCGTTGGTGTTGTCGCGATTCCTGCAGCGCGCTTCGAACGGCTCGAAAAAATTGCACAGCACCATTTTGATGGCCTGCTCAGCCGCCGTGGAGCGCCGGGTAACAAGTCACGGGCATTTGACGATTCGCGCAGCAACGCGAGCCGTGTGTCCGATTCCGCGCTTTATCTGGATATCGAGCAATTGTTCGAAGAGTCCGGCGTGATGGAGGCTGCGAGCGCTTACCTTGGGCGCCGCGCCAAACTGGCCGACGTGAATCCCCAGATCAACGACCGGTCCGACAGTTTCTGGCGCGATATCTTTCCGGACATGCAAGCCGGGAAAATTCCGTCTGCCGCATATTATCACCGCGATGCGTCCGGCGGCGACCTGAAAGCGATTGTCTATATGAGCGACGTCTTGACCGAAGCGCATGGTGCTTTCAGCTATGTGCTCGGTTCCAATCATGTCGCAGCACAAGGGCTGGATGACCTCATCAGCGAAGCCAATGATCATGGCCTGTCCGCAACCGACCCGGAGACCCGCAAGCTGTTTGCAGCATTGCCGCAAAAGCTTCGGCAAAAGGGTTCGTTCGGAAATGACGTTTCGGATGACAGCGAGCAGGCGCAGTTGATATCCGAGTGCAGCTGGGCGATCACATCGACAAAAGGCGCCATCGTGCTTTTCGATACCAAGGGTATTCATCGCGGCGGGATGGTCGAAGCCGGCGAACGCCGTGTTATCACCTGCGTGTTGGGATAGACCTTTTGGAATTCCAACCCCGCCAGGCATTTTCCGCAATAGGTAAAATCCGATGAAGTGGCATCCCGGTATTGCGATGCTCTGGGTCTGGTTCCTGTGTGCAGCGGCCTTCTTCATTCTCCCCTTTCGTCTGGAGACGCGAACGCTGGAGTCCTGGGGTCTTGTGCTCCTGCTGCTATATCTGGCCTGTTTCTTTGTGGGGTCGATTGTCGGCTCGCCCATTCGTCTGGGATTGAAGCCGGCTCCCAAAACAGGGATCGATTTCACCCTGTCGGACCGATTGATATTAGTCGGGGCAACGGTAGCCATTCTGGCGCTCGGCGTCGAATTCTATCAGGGCAATTTCACCGATCTTTCGTCAGCCTATCAGACCCGTGACGCGCGTGCCGCGGCAGTTCTGCAGGGTGAGAGTCAGGGCGGTTCGGCCTTTTTCCAGTTGGCATTCCTTTTCTATCCGGTGGGGTTTGCGGCGCTGGTTCGCGAAATTGTGTTCCGGTCACAGTTCAATCCCGTTCGCATCGGCTATACTGCTGCCTTGCCTATCCTGATGGCGGCATTGGTGATGGGTGGCCGTGGCCCGATCCTGTACGGCATATTCATCACGGTTTTCGCGCTGCAAGCACGCAAGCTCATCTACCCCGCCGTCAAGCTGCCGGGCCAGGGAATATCGCTACAGAAATTTGCCTTCGGCGTGGTATTCACCATCGTCGGACTGGTGGCGATGAACTATTTTGTCGATGTGTTTCTTGTTCGCGCTTCGGTGGTTGGTGGTGTCGAACAAATGTCGAATGTCGCGGCGCAATTCTGGGGGGTCAGTTTCGATGGCCCGGGTTCGAAGTGGCTGGTCTCTACTGTTGGTCAGGGCAATAGCTATCTGATTTTCGTATTCATCTGGTATCTTGTGCAGGGACTGGTGATGTCGAACGAGATTTTCACCGGCTATGAAGGTCCGCTCGGATATGGCATTTACGGTATCGATCTGGCGGCGGCGCTCGTGCGCCGTATCGATGGCGGCTTTGTCACCGATCGCTTCATGCCTTTGCTAGACCTTAATGTTTATGGCTTCCTGCCATCCGCCTTTGGTTCGCTCTTTGTCGATTTCTGGTATTTCAGTTTCATCATCGTTTACTTCTGGGGCTGGTTCACAGGCTTCGTGTATCGGAAAATCAGGTCGGAACCCGATGCGCGGTGGGTTTTTGTGGGGCCGTTCATTTCGATGGGCATCGTATTCAGCCTGATCAACACCCCGATCGGTTTCGGTAACGGGCTTATGATCCATGCCTGGATGCTTGGGGTGTTCTTCCTGTTCCGTCCAGCTGTAGCGTCGCACCCGATGCGGACGAACCAGAAGACACGGCCGCTAGGAATTTGAGTAATATCATGGGGGGTAAAGCGGAAGCGATCGGCTACAGGCCGGAAATTGACGGCCTAAGGGCTGTCGCTGTGCTGTCGGTCATTTTCTATCATGCCGGGCTGCCCGGTTTTTCCGGGGGCTATGTCGGGGTCGACATATTCTTCGTGATTTCCGGATTCCTGATCACCTCGATCATTTCGCGTGAAATCTCTGTCGACAGCTTCACCTTTGCGAAATTCTACGAACGGCGCATCAGGCGAATCCTGCCTGCCTTGTTCTTCGTCACATCTGTTTCGACGATACTGGCCTGGCTGATACTCAGTCCCGGCCAACTGAAAGACTATGGACAAAGCCTTGTCGCGACCATGGCCTTTACAGCCAACATCTATTTCTTCCTGACCAGCGGCTATTTCAGCCCGAATGTCGAAACGCTGCCGATGATCCATATGTGGAGCCTGGCGGTCGAAGAGCAGTTCTATTTGTTCTTTCCGATCCTGCTGATCATCCTCTGGAGGATCAGACGCGAGACCATCTTCGGCATTCTGGTCTTTCTGCTGCTGGGATCGCTCGGTTTGTGCATCTGGAACGAGGCTCGCGATCCCGTCACGAATTTCTACCTTGCGCACTACCGGGCGTGGGAGTTGCTGGCGGGTGCCTTGCTGGCCATGCGCGCCAGCAGGATCGACATATGGTTTTCGACTCGTCCAGTAATAACGCAGTTCAGCCAGGCTGCCGGATTGGCGCTTGTTGGCGGCGCGATTTTCCTGTTCGATTCAGAAACGCCCTTTCCCGGTAAATTTGCGATGATCCCGGTTGCGGGCACCGCGCTGTTGATTGCCTCGATCGCTTCCGCTGGGCCGGCGCGATATCTGTTGTCGCTCCGTGCAATGGTGATGGTCGGACTGATTTCGTACAGCGCCTATCTCTGGCACCAGCCGCTGTTCGCCTTTGCGCGCATCTATTCGGCTTTCCCGCTCTCGCCTGGCGTCAAGGCCGCGATTATCCTGTTCACGCTCGGCATGGCGTGGCTGTCGTGGCGCTATGTCGAGCAACCGTTTCGCGATCGCAATTTCCTCTCGAGAATGAAGATATTTGTTTTTGCGTTGGTCGGCTCGGCCGCGATCGCCTTGACCGGCCTTGCTTTCCATTTCGCCAACGGCATTCCCGAACGCTTTGCCACGCAGACGCGCCAACTCGCTTCCACAATGGAAATCAGCCCGAAACGGAACATTTGCCACACCGAAGGTGTCAATTATCGGGAGCCGGCAACGGCATGTGTGTATCCCGGTTCAAAGGCCAGCTGGGCCTTGTTCGGAGACAGCCATGCGATCGAAATCGGGCAGGCGCTTGCCGAGCGGCTAGGACCAAAAGATGACGGTGTCGTCCATCTGACCTTCAGCGGGTGCCCGCCCGCACTCACATTCGAAAGCCAGAATCCGGGTTGTGCAGCATGGACGCGCGAGGCGAGCGACTGGCTGGTCCAAAGGAAAGAGGTGGAGAAAGTTCTGCTGGTCTACCGGCACAATTTCTATCTCTATGGCGACCAGACCCAATATTATCCCGAACTCGGGAGGAAGCACGCCAACTTCCTGCCGAAAAGCGCCTCAAGCGAGGCGAGGATAGCCTATTGGAAGGGCTATGCAGCGCTGGTCGACAAATTTCTGGCTGCGGGAAAGCAGGTCTATATCGTTGCCCCGGTTCCTGAATTGCCGGTGCATATCGAGCGGTTCATATTCAGCCACGACTCCATGCAGATCAAGCGGCCAACCAGTCCGGAATGGAATCGTCAGCGTAGCGCATTCGCCCGATCGCAGCTTGCCGAACTGGCTAAAAAGCCAGGCGTGACGCTGATCGACCCGATGGATGCGCTTTGCAACGCGACCGGCTGCCAGATGGTCCGCGATGGCAAGGTGCTGTATTTTGATGACAACCATCCCAGCATGTACGGAGCCCGACTGATCGTGCAGCAAGCGGTTGAAAGCGGAAAGCTGCCGCTGTGACCGATGTTGTGCCAGCCAGGAAAATACTGGTTACCGGAGCCAATGGATTTCTGGGCAGCGCGGTTGTGGAAGCGCTTTTGTCGAGCGGCAAAACCGTCAGGGCGGCGGTGCGACGGTCCGACATTGTCTTGCCGTCCAATTGCGAAAAGATCGTGGTGGGGGTTCTGTCGGAATCGACCGATTGGCGCGCCGCAGTCAAAGATGTGGATTGCATCTTCCATATTGCGGGGCGGGCGCATGTCCTGCGGGAAAATTCCAATGATCCCCTGGCTGAATTCCGTGCGGTCAATCGGGATGCGACACTGAAGCTGGCGGAAGCAGCCGAGGCCGCTTCGGTGCGGCGGATGATTTTTCTGTCGTCCATCGGTGTCAACGGCGGCGAAACGCATGGCAGCCCTTTCACGTCGACCGATCCGGTAGCGCCGCACTCTGATTATGCGGTGGCAAAAGCGGAAGCGGAGGAAGGACTGCACGCATTCACCCAAACGGCGAAACTCGAAATCGTTACTATTCGCCCACCATTGATTATCGGCAAGGGTGCAAAGGGCAATCTGGCAACGCTGTTCCGCGCAATTGGCAAGGGCATTCCCCTTCCGCTTGCCTCGGTAAACCGCAACCGGCGTGATTTTGTTTCGGTTGAAAATCTCGTTTCGCTGTTGCTCGTGGCTGCTGAGCATCCGGATGCGCCAGGCCGGATATTTCTGGCAAGTGACGGGCAACCCATTTCAACACGGCAACTCGTCGAGCATCTCGGGGCGCTATCGGGAACGAAACCTCGATTACTGCCGTTCCCGCCGTCGATTCTCAAGCTGTTGTTGGGCGTGCTGGGGCGCAAACAGATGGCATCGCAGTTGCTAGGCGACCTTGAAGTCGATATTTCCGCAACGCGTGAGGTGCTGGGCTGGTCTCCAGCCCCGGTCTATCGAAAGGACATATAGGGTGCCGGTATTTGTCATCGCCGAAGCCGGTGTGAATCATAATGGCGATGCAACGCGCGCCATCGAAATGGTCGATGTGGCGGCACAGGCGGGTGCCGACGCGATCAAGTTTCAAACCTTTACCGCCGAAAAACTGGTCAGCCTCGATGCTCCCAAGGCAGCCTATCAGCAGCGCGAAACCGGCGATGGCGGGCAATATGCCATGCTCAAGGCACTGGAGATGTCGGAGGAGTTGCACCGTCAGCTGATCGAACGATGCGCACAGCGCGGGATCGAATTCATGTCGACCCCCTTCGATCTTGATGCGGCGACCTTTCTGGTGGGGCTGGGCATGAAGCGGATCAAAGTACCTTCGGGCGAACTGGTCAACCACCCATTTTTGCGCTCCTTGGCGGCTCATGGTAAACCGATGATCCTCTCGACCGGAATGGCGACCATGGACGAAATCCATGAAGCAGTTGCCGTGGTAAAAGAGGTTCTGGTGGCGCAGGGTCGAGCAGACAAGATGTCGGAATTGCTCACCATCCTGCACTGCACCTCCAACTATCCAGCGGCACTGGATGAGGTCAATTTGCGAGCGATGCACTCGATCGCCGAAGCGACTGCACTGCCGGTGGGCTATTCGGACCACACGCTGGGTACGACAGTTTCCGTCGCTGCGGTCGCGATGGGGGCGAGCGTGATCGAGAAGCATTTCACGCTTGATCCCAACCTGCCCGGACCGGATCATAAGGCGTCGCTCACCCCGTCACAGCTTGCGGACATGATCGCACAGATTCGCGAAGTCGAAACCGCGCTGGGTTCAGCGATCAAGGCACCGGGGGCGAACGAGCTTGAGGTGGCCAAGGTCGCGCGACGTTCCGTTACGGCGATCCGTTCTCTCGAACCCGGCGATATTGTCGATGAAAGCGCAGTCGCGCTTTTGCGGCCCGCAAACGGGATTGAACCGAAGCATTGGGACGCGGTGATTGGCAAACGGGTTACCGTGGCAATCCCGGCTGGTCAGTCGTTGCAATGGTCGGATCTTGCGGAATGAACCCATGCGGCGGATAATCTATGTCTCGGGAACGCGCGCCGATTTCGGACTGATGCGGTTGACGCTGGAGATGCTGCATAACAGTTCTGATTTCGACCTGTCTGTTGCGGCAACCGGCATGCATTTGTCGCCCGATTTCGGCCAGACGATAAACGAGATACATGACGCCGGCTTCCGGATTGCGGGCGAAATTCCGGTACCATTGTCTCCTGCGACCGGGGCCACCATGGCGCGTAACATTGGCGCGATGACCACGGCTTTCACCGATATCTTCGTAGCGGAGCAGCCCGACATCGTGCTGTTACTCGGCGATCGGGGCGAGATGCTGGCAGGAGCGATCGCCGCTATCCATCTCAATATTGCCGTCGCGCATGTTCATGGCGGTGAACGCTCCGGAACCGTGGACGAAGCGGTACGGCATGCAGTCTCCAAATTGTCGCACATCCATCTGGTCGCAACCGAACATTCGCGGCAGCGACTGATTGCGATGGGCGAAAGGCCGGATTGCATCGAATGCGTCGGTGCCCCCGGACTTGACGGGATTTCGGAAATCGCGTTGCGGTCGCGCGAAGAGGTTATGCGTGGCTACGGACTGGATAGCAGCCGTCCGCTGGCGCTGCTGGTATACCACCCTGTCCTGCAAGAAGCTTCGCATTCGGGCGAGCAAGTCTGCTCAATTTTGGAAAGTTTGCGCGATAAGGGGTGCCAGATCCTGGCTCTCATGCCGAATTCGGATGCCGGAAGCGAAGGCGTACGATCGGTTCTCAACGATGCAGCGGATTCCGCCGATTTATATCTGGCCACGCATCTGCCCCGACCGGCATTTCTGGAAGCGATAGCGGTTGCGGACATCATGGTGGGCAATAGCAGTTCAGGGATTATCGAGGCGGCGTCGTTTGGCACGCCGGTGATCAACATCGGCACACGCCAGAACTTGCGCGACCGGAACGCCAATATAACCGACATCCCCAACGACAGCGCGAAAATTGGCGAAGCCATTTCGGTTGCACTTTCGGGCTCACGCTATCCGATTGCAAACATCTATGGGGACGGCCATAGCGCGGAACGCATAGCAGAAGTGTTGCGGACTGTTCCGCTCGATGATGCGCTGTTCAACAAGGTGAACACATTTTGAGCGTTCTGATCATTGGCTCCGGCGGTCATGCCAAGGTGGTAATCGATGCGTTGATGGCGGGATCGCCAGAATGCGGTCTCATCATACGCGATGGAAATCCCGAACGAAGCCGCGCAACGATATTGGGACACAGCATCGAAACGCCAGAACTACCGGCATCGCTCGACTCGCAAGAGGTTCATGTCGCCATTGGCAATGGCGCGGTTCGTCAGCGGCTTTTGCTGGCGGCATGTGCAAAAGGCGGACGGGCCTATTCCGTCCTGCATCCCGATGCATCGATTGCGAAAGGGGCGGTGCTCGGCGATGGCTGTTTTGTGGCCGCAGGTGCGGTTGTCGGGCCCGACGCTTCGATCGGGAGCGGATGCATCATCAACCACCGCGCCGTGGTCGACCATGATTGCATCTTGGGTGAATTCAGCCATATCGGTCCGGGCGCGACGCTGGGAGGTGGCGTGCAAATCGGTGCGTTGTGCGATGTGGGCGCGGGCGCCAATATTCTGCCCGGTGTGGTCATTGGTGATGGTACTGTCATCGGGGCAGGCGCGGTTGTAACCGCATCAATTGCTGGCGGGGGCACCTGGGCCGGGGTGCCTGCCCGCCTTTTGAAGTGAGCATGATGACGCAGATTTCAGATATCAGTATCCGACGCAGCAGCCAGCTTCGCGAGGCGCTCGAAAAACTCGATCGGTCGGGTAGTGGCATATTGTTGCTGACCGACGATAAGGGGTGCTTCGAACGGACGGTCACCGATGGCGATTTGCGTCGCCTGATCCTCGCCGGATTGCCCATGGATGGAGGGTTGCAGACCCTTCCGAAAATCGATTCGGTAACTGCCAGCGAAGAAATGTCGCGGCGCGATGCGCTGGCGGTGATGGACCAACGCGGGGTGGATCATTTGCCGTTGCTCGATGCCGAAGGGCGGGTATTGCAGGTGTTGCACCGGCGCGACATCGACAAACAGATATTGTTGTCGACGCCGCATATGGGCAGCAGCGAAATGGAATATGTCGAAGAGGCCTTCCGGACAAACTGGATTGCGCCGCTTGGCCCCAATGTCGATGCTTTTGAAAAGGAAATTGCGGCGCTTGCCGGGGTTGGTCACGCGGCCGCCGTTTCGTCCGGAACCGCAGCCTTGCATCTTGCTTTGCTGCTGTTGGGTGTCGGGCAAGGCGATCGTGTTTTCTGTTCGTCCTTCACCTTCGCCGCTAGCGCGAATCCGATAGTCTATCAGGGCGCTGAACCAGTCTTCATCGATTCCGACGAAGTAAGCTGGAACATGTCGCCGCGCGCGCTGGAACGGGCATTTGATGCGGCGCTTGCCGAAGGCTGGCTGCCCAAGGCGGTCATAGTCGTCAATCTTTATGGCCAAAGCGCCGATTTTGATCCGATCATCGAACTATGTGCCCGGCATGGCGTACCGATTATCGAAGATGCGGCAGAATCGCTTGGTGCGACCTATAAGAGCCAGCCAAGCGGCAGCTTTGGCAAGCTCGCGATATTTTCCTTCAACGGCAACAAGATCATCACCACCTCGGGTGGCGGAATGCTGGTTTCGGACGATGCCGAACTGATTGCCAAAGCGCGGTTCCTATCAACGCAGGCACGTGAGCCAGTGCTCCATTATGAGCATAAGGAAATCGGCTATAACTACCGGATGAGCAATATTCTCGCCGGCGTCGGGCGCGGTCAGCTCAAAGTATTGTCGGAGAGGGTAGAGGCGCGGCGCGGCGTATTCGAAGCCTATCGCAACGGGCTATCGGACATAGCCGGACTGGATTGGATGCCCGAGCCGGAATGGAGCTTTTCGACCCACTGGCTGAGCACATGCACCGTCGACAGCGACCGTTTCGGCATGAGTGCAGGCGCGCTGATCCAGAAACTGGCGGGCGAAATGATCGAGACCCGACCGCTCTGGAAACCGATGCACCGCCAGCCCGTTTTTGCCGGATGCCGCTACTTTACCGACGGCAATCATTCGGTGTGTGACACATTGTTCGACAACGGCATTTGCCTGCCATCGGGATCCAATATGAGTGATGGCGAAATTACGCGTATCATCGAAACCATCCGCCGCTTTGCAGTCGGATAGCGCGCTTCAATAGGTTGGCGGCGGGCGCAACAGATATCCGAAGGTCTTGAGGATGATGAGGATGTCACCAAGGAAGGTGATCCTGGCTGCATAGCGGCCGTCGAAAGCCGCTTTTTCGGGGACCGGCATCCCGTCATAGCCGTTGATCTGCGCCAGTCCGGTCAGCCCCGGCAGGCAATGAATGGCGCCATTTTTGTGACGTTCGGCAATCAGCTCCAGCTGGCTGGGTAGCGGAGGACGCGGGCCAACGACCGACATATCACCGCGCAATATGTTGAACAGCTGGGGCAATTCGTCACAGTTTGAGCGACGCAGGAATTTGCCGATCCAGCTCAACTGCACTTCGCCCAACTCATCGCTGGCGGCAATCCGCGTGCCCACAGGCATCGAACGGAATTTCAGCAGGATGAATTCTTCGCCACCCTTGCCGGTGCGCGGCTGGCGAAACAGGGCCGGGCCAGGATCGAAAATACGGATCAGGGCTGTAAGGACCAGCAACAAGGGGGACAGGGCCAGAATGGCGACCGCTGCCGCAACGATATCGAAAAGCCTTTTGAGGGTGGGATAGTACATGGATCACGCCAACCGGTTTTTCAGGAAGTTGGGAAGGAACTGGTTTTCGGCCTTCTGGTGCCAGTTTTCACCATCCGGGCCAAGAGCACGCATTTGCTCCCCCAATATCCGGCCAAGTTCGTCGATTTCAAGCGACGGATCGTCAAAATCCTTGGCCTGAAACGAAAAGAAATTGCACTTGAAGCTGCCTTGCAACAGCTCGGATATGATCCGGCGCTGTGCGTCTTCCAGATTTTTCGGGGCAGCCCAAGCCGCGACCTTGGCGGGTAGTTCGCCGACTTCGTCCCTAGAGTGCAACAGGACGAAGTCCGTGCCGTTCGAAAAATAATTGGGCGTGACGATAGACGGAATTCCGCACAAGGCGGCCTGCATCCCCAGCGTTCCTGTACAGGTAAAGGTCGCGCCGCACATTGCGAGCAGTTCATTGCCGCTGACATCATAGGGCACCAGCACCACATTGGTTTCGGCCTTGAGCCGCTTTAGCAATTCGATCTGCCGGAATCCGAATTGCAGCGGATGGTCTTTGACGACAATCACATAACCCTTGTCGGAAAAGGCCTTTGCGATCTCGACGAGCAAGTCTTCATGCTCAATCAGGTCGATATCGTCGATCCAGTAATCGATCGATGCTTCGGGGAAGAGTTGTAGTGCGAGAAAGAACCGCTTTTCCTTGGGGAATGCCTCAACCTTGCTTCGCCAATCAGAATCGAGCATCGATGTGATGCGGATATCACCAAGGCTGGGCTTGTGGCCAAGGAAGGCCTGCGAGTCGACATAGTGCAGATTTAGCGGGTCGCGGTGCAGGATGGAAAATGCCCGAAATATCCAGCCACGCAGCCGGAAATAGGAAAATGTCTTCAGCCATTTCCAAGGGGTATAGACGCTCGATTTGCGGACGTAATTCGGTGTGAACGAAGGATTGGCGAGATATTGACGATGCCGCTCAACCTCTTCGGAGTCCGTGGTCCCTTCACGCCGAACCAGCCGGCCGCGGTACAGCAGCATTGCATATCCCTCGATCGCGCTTGCGGTCAGTTCGAAGAACGGAATGCCTCTTTTGGCAGCCAGCCGGGCAAGAACATCGCTGGTGTAGCGGTCAATCGGAAAGGCGATGATGGTCGACGGATTGGTCGCGTCCAGCACCTTTGAATAGGCCGATGCCATCGCCATCGCCATCGCCGCTGCCTTGCGCTTTGGCAGCCATCGCAATACGCGGCACCGTGCAATGATGTCATCGACTTCCTCCGGCGTCAGCAGGTCGGATCCCGATGACTGACTGCGGTAAAACGGTTTATAGGCAGCGTAGAAATCGTCGACGACATTAAAGTCGCCATATTCATCATCGCGGATGTCGGTAACGGTAAAATATTGCTCGAAACCCAAATGGTCCCCGACCTTGCGCCACCATTTCCCGGTCGCGCGGATCGTGAAAATCAGGGCCGTTCCGTGGGCGGCCTGGCCAGATTGCCTGGTCATGAGTCAAACTTTCGCGGCAAGTTCAGCACAGCATGCAGGTTGAACAACAGATAGAGCGACATCGACAGGATGACCGCGATGGCGGCGCCGTATAGCCCAAAATTATAGGTTAGCAAGACAAGGCACAGCGATCCCGCGCCAAAACTTGCAAGCTGATTGCGAAACAGACGCCGCTCTTCGTGCCGAGCGTTCAGGACGAGACTCAGGAAGTCGGCAACGACGCGGATCAATGCGCCGCAAAGCAGAAGCAGCCCCAGCGTAATCGACAATTCAAAGCGCGCCAATATGGTACCATTTGTCGCCGCGTTGACGACAAGCGCCACTGCTACTCCAGCCAAAGTAGCACCCCCCACCAGAAGGACTTCATTGCGGATAATGGCGAGGGTCTTCGCCTTGTCATCGCTCCGGGCCGAATGGAAAATCGCCGGAAGGCGCCGATTGTAGGACGCGACATTGAAGAACTGGTACACCAGTGAAACGATGACAACATGCCGGAAATACAGGCCCACATCGCCCAGCGGAAGCGCGGCGCCGACGATCAACCGGTCAAACTGCAAGGATAATACGGCAAGGCCGCCAATCAGAAAGTGGTGCATCGACGCACGATATTGCTCGCGAATGGAAATCGCCGGTTTTTGCAGTTCGGGCGAACGCAAGCCGAGCCACAACAGCAGCGTGATCCCTGCCCCCACCGCAGAGAAGCCAGCCCACAGCCACAAAAGGTAATGCAAATTAAACACGTGGGGGCTGAACAGCAGCATGGCACCGAGTCCGCCGAGCAAGGCCAGATTCTTGGCGGCGATGCCGAACATCAGCCGGCGATAGCGCTTTTCAACCACGGCTAGATTATAAGCACCATTTGAAATCTGTTCGCAGACCGCGATGACCGCGACCGCCACAAGTAGACCCGCTTCGATATGCGCCAGCAGCGCCACGGCTACCAGAAACACGGGTAACATCAGTAGATAGTTGAGGCCCCAAAGATCGAACATCGAACGAACCGAACCGTCGAATGCCGCGGCCGGGGCCGCAACCAGCCTGCGCTGGATATCGATATGGCGTTCCCAACCGAAGGCAAAGGCTGCCAGGCCGATCAACGTATTGATCAGGCCGAATTGACCAGCCTGTTCGATTGCGAGCAGATAGGTCGCGGCGACGGTAAATCCGGCGCGTGCTGCGACATCCAGAAGCTTTGTGAAGACCAGCTTCATATACGGTAGCAGTTATACTTTACCAAGCGGTCCAGCCGCCATCGACCGCAAGGACTTGGCCTGTAACATAGCTTGAATTGCGCCCCGCAAGAAACAGCATCGGCGCCAGCATCTCTTCTGCATTGGCCATCCGGCCCAAAGGCACACGTGCCGAATATTTCTCCGAAAATGCGCTGTTCTGGCCGCTGCCAACTCCGCCCGGTACGAGGCAGTTGACCCGGATTCCCTTGTTCCCCCAATAAGTTGCGAGCCAGCGCGTCAAGCCGATAACAGCCGCTTTGGAGGCCGAATAGACTGCGGGTGTGTTGATTGGCCCGCCGAGATAGTCCGATCCTTCGTAGATTCGGCTGTCAGGACCAACCAGACCATAAATCGATCCAGTCTGCACGATGCGCCCACCCGTTCCTTGCGCGATCATTGCTTTGCCCACCGCCTGTGCCATCAGGAACATGCCGTCAATGTTGACAGACATGACCTCCCGCCAGACCTCAAGTGGATAATCCTCGAAAGGCGTGAAAAAGGCGCGAACATCGGCGGTCTTGGTCGCCGCATTGTTGAGCAGGATGTCGATACGACCGAAATCGTGCCCGACTGTCTTGATGGTGTCGCTGACCTGCTCCGGTTGGGTAATGTCGCAGGCATAGCCGCGCGCGGATGGACCGATAGCCTCGGCAACCTCGGTCGCCGCAGCGAGCGAAGGCTCAATGATGGCAACTTTCGCGCCGGCTTGCGCCAAGGCAGTGCAGAACTGCCTGCCCAATATTCCGGCGCCACCAGTGACGATTGCCACATCTCCATCGACTGCAGGCTGATCCATGTTATCCCCCGTCAGTTATGCGTGCGGAAAACCGGTTTGATGGCCGGGCCGGCAAGGAAATTTTCAACACCGTCGCTAAGGGCGCGGGTATATACTCCCAAAGCACCATCCAACGCCTCTGCTGTGGTGTCGAGTTCCTGCTGCCCATGTGCCTGCGAAAAGGCAATCCAGGGCATCATCACGCCGCGCGCCAGCATTTCCTGCGAGAACAGGGTACGCATCTGCATGCATGGCGCACCGCCGACATCGCGCGTGATGTAATTCAGTGCAACTCCCGGCCCTTCGAGCACGAACTGGTCGGACAGGCCATGGCGTGTCGCAATCTGGCGCATCAGGTCGCGCAGCCTGTTGCCATAGCTCCACAAATGGCCCGGAACATCTTCCTCCCGGTTGATGCGGGTCGCCTCGACGAATGCACCCAGAGGAGGCATTTCCCCGCCATGAGTCGTGGAAAGCAGGAAGGTGCGTTCCATGCCCGGGCGGTTGATCGATCCCACTTCCATGATCTCGCGTTTGCCGGCAACGGCGGCGAGCGAGAAGCCGTTGGCCATAGCCTTGCCGAAGGTCGACAAATCGGGCTCGACTCCGAAGAAGTGCTGCGCGCCTTTGAGATGCCAGCGAAAGCCGGTGATCATCTCGTCCAATATCATCAATGCCCCTTCGCGCCGGGTCAGGTCGCGCACCTGATGGAGGAAATTGCCCTTGCTGTTGGGGCAGGTCCGGCAAGGGGTCGCAGGCCAGTCCGATGGCGTCGAGCAGTCACCGCAGGGCGTGATATGCGTGGCCGGTTCAAGCATCACCGCCGCAATTTCACCAGGATGCTCGGCAAACAGCCGCTCGAGCGAGGCGATGTCGTTATAGTCGAACACCAGTGTCGAGCTGACCTGCGGCGCATCAACGCCGCGCTGGATGGCAGTGGTGCCGATAAACCAGTCGTCGAACGAGAAAAAAGGATGTTGGCGTGGAATGCAGACATAACGCCGTCCGGTATAGGCGCGTGCAATCTTGACGGCAGCTGTGGTTACGTTCGAACCGTTTTTGCCGAACTTCACCATTTCGGCGCTGTCGATGGTCGAGCACAACAATTCAGCAGCCTCAAGTTCGATAGCGGTTGCACGAGTGAGGTTTACGCCCGCCTCGATCTGCCGAATTGCGGCGGCATTCACGCGCGGATCAGCATAGCCAATGGTTATCGCGCGCAAGGCCATGCCGTAATCCAGATAGCGATTGCCGTCCTTGTCAAACACATAGGCACCTTCGCCGCGCACCAGTAATGGCGGGGCGTTGGCTGGAAACTGGTCGTCACCGCGCGAATAAGTGTGCGCACCGCCCGGGATCACCCGGTGAAGTCGCGCCCGCAGCTCGTCTGCTTCGGTCTGGCTGGCAATGGGGGAGGGAGTGTCGGCCATAAGGGTTCCTGTCATCGCCACAGCGGATAGCGATCGGGCTGTGGTTTTACGAAAGCATTTTTGGGGTTACCGAAATAGACGCTGTTGTCGGGCAGATCCCTGTCGATCAACAATGCGTCGCTGGCGATCTGGCAATTTTCGCCGATCGTCGAATTTCCTAGCACAGCGGCGCCGGGACGCAGCGTCACATATTTGCCAAAGCTCGGGTAAATGTCATGGTTGCTGCCTACACCGCAGCGTTGGTAGGCGACAAAATAATCCGAATAATTGCCACGCCCCAGCACTGTACCCAAAGGGTGCACAAGCAGAAAGATGTCGGGCAGGGTGACTTCATAATAAATGTCGCAGCCATGCAGCGCCTTGTTGAGCAGGAACAGCTTCGCGCAGATTCTTGCATCGCCGCCGGTACGGTGCAGGCTGTTGGCGAGGAAATAGAGCCACATCGCATATTGATCACCATGCAGGTGATCGAAAACCGCCGACTGGCCGTCGAAGAAATAGCGGTTGTTGACTGCGGCGAAGCAATGCTCGAGCCGCGGCAAGGCGGCGGTTGTCGCAGCTTCCAGATCGCCTGCCGACACTTGAAGCCCGTCGGGGAAATAATTGTTGAGCTGCGCTGCAGCCAGCTCTGCAAGCTGCTGCGAATTCAGCGAGGCTTTGACCTTCACGACCGGCTGCCTTGCTGGTTGCGGACATGCACGCCGTTGGTGGCCAGATAAGTGCGCACCTTGATCGGGCTATGATCGGTGAAAATGAACATTGATGATATGGTGATTGCAGACGCGCCGGCATCGAGCGCGTCATGACAATGTTGCAGGCTACCGGCTCCGCTGGATGCAATCAGCGGGATATCGAGCTTGCCCGAAAGCTGGTGGATAATTTCCAGATCATAACCGCCCAGCGTGCCGTCGCGATCGATCGAGGTGAGCAGGATTTCCCCTGCATGCGCGTCTTGCATCCGCAAAGCAAATTCGACCGGGTCCAGATCAGTCGGCTGGTTGCCGCAATGGCTGACCACCCGGCGGCTGCCATCGGGAAACTCGCGATAGTCGATGGAGACCACAATACACTGGTCACCAAAGCGCGAGGCAGCGGCGGTGACGAAGGCCGGGTCGGCAACGGCCGCGGAATTGATGCTGACCTTGTCTGCACCCGATTTGAGCAAGGCTTCAATCTGGGCGATCGAATTGACCCCTCCGCCGACTGTGAAGGGCATGAACACTTCTTCGGACACACGCTCGATGATATTGCCCGAAATCTGCCGTCCTTCGGGGGTGGCATCGATATCGACGAAGATCATCTCGTCGACGCCATAGCTGTCATAGACCCGGGCGGTGGAAACCGGATTGCCGGCCTCGCGCATATTGTCGAAAAAGCCGACGCCTTTGACGAGGCGTCCGCCGCGGACGAGGAATTTCGGGATGATCCGTTTCTTGAGCATCAGAAACTGTGCTCCATCCAGTTCTGCAGCAACTGGATGCCATTATCCTGGCTCTTCTCGGGGTGGAATTGTGTCGCGACCAGATTACCGCGCCGTACAGCGGCAGTCACCGAGCCGCCATGGTCGGTGGTGGCGATGCAGTCGGCCGGATCGGCGCACACCATGTGGAAGCTGTGCACGAAATAATAGTCCGGCTGGTTGGCCGGGACATTCGCAAATAACCAGTCATCGGCTGCGAAATGCAGTGCATTCCAACCGACATGCGGCACCTTTGCCGGGGTTTCGACATCGAGGGGGTGGATTTCGGCGTCAAGCCAGCCCAACCCGTCATGCGTGCCATGTTCGTGGCTGACCCGCGCGAACAGCTGCATACCGAGGCAGATGCCGAGGAAAGGCTTTCGTTCGGTTAGCGCCAGATCGGTCAGGACCTGTTGCAGATTACGTTCGCGTATGGCGTGCATGGCATCGCCAAAGGCGCCGACGCCGGGAAGGATAATCCGGTCGGCCACTGCCAATTGTTCGGGATCGGCAGTCAGTTCCGCGTCATGGCCGATATAGGCGAGCGCGTTCATGATCGAACGCACATTGCCCATGCCATAGTCGACTATTGCTATTGTCATCGCCCACCCCCCTAGAGATTGTTGAGCGATATGAGAAGGGGGGCGTTTGCCCCCCTGTCCCTTCAACTTTGTTGCCGCTGCCCGTTAGTAACTCCCGGTGAACAGGAAGTCGGTGGCGACGAATGGCTGCCCTGCATTAAGCTGGGCAATCTGGATCGCAGCCCCTGCTCCGTTGCCGTCATCGTCATAAGAAACGATACCTGTGCTGGGATCATACAGAATCGTCGAGTTCGCACTTGTAGCTACTGCACCTACTCCAGACACGAAATCGCGGGTTGCCGTGGGTGAGAAGCCAGCCAACGAAAATGCGATCTTGTCGACGCCGCTCTGGAAATCGAGGATGCGGTCGAGGCCCGTTTCTCCGCCAAGATAGACGAACCAGTCCTGACTTCCGTCAGTTCCACCTTGGAGGATGTCGTTGCCCGAGCCGCCAATTATGTCGTCGGCACCGCCAAGGCCGTTCAGTGAATCAGCACCACCAAGGCCGCGGATGACGTTGAACCCGGCATTGCCCACACCGATGCGATCAGTATTTGCACCGGTGAAGGTCAGATTGTCGACATTGTCGCGCAGGGTGAAGCTGGCAACGCTGGCTTCTACGGTATCGGTGCCTTCGCCAACAAATTCGATCACGGTATCGCCAACCGCCGTCACAACATATGTGTCGTTGCCGGCTCCACCAATCATCGTATTTGCAGCGCCCGATCCGCCGATCAGCCTGTCATTGCCATCGCGACCGAACAGATCATCTGCACCGGTGCCACCGGTGATGATATTGTTGAACGCATTGCCGATCGCGGTGTGTGCGGCATTGTCGGTCAGGGTCAGGTTTTCCAGTTCGCTCGAACCATACCATTCAAGGGCGAACACGCTGGTCGTAACTTGGACGGTATCGGTGCCCTCGCCCGCTGCTTCAAACAGCGTCTGGAGCACGGCTTCGGTCGGGTTGGCTGCCTGAACGATATAGGTATCGTTGCCAGTGCTGCCGATATACTGGTTGCTGCCAGCCCCACCGATCAGCGTATCATCGCCACCGAGACCCGCAAGAATATCGTTTCCGCCAGTACCGTTGAGGATATTGTCTCCATTGGTTCCTGACAAGATGTCGTTACCGTTGCCGGTGGTCGCATTTTCGAAGTTGGTGAAAGTTTCGCCGAAATTGGTCGTCCCAGCAGCAAGGTTGATATTGTAGTTGCCGTTGAAGTTGGTGCCATTCACTGTATCGATGCCGTCGCCCCCATCTGCATTTTCAAGCGATGTGTTGCCGGCGACGAAGGTGTCGTCGCCATTGCCTAGCAGGAATGTGCCAGCGCCGCCGGAGTGCACGATATCGTTACCGTCGCCGCTGTTGATGGTATCTGAGGCACCGTTGCTGAAAGATCCAATGGTCGCTCCATAAATCGTATCATTGCCGGTACCCCCAGTGATAACGTTGGCACCTGTGGTGCCGATAATGGTGCTGCCACCATTGCCCATCACGATGTTTTCAAAGTTGACATAGGATTCGGGCGCGAAATTGGTAACTCCGGTCGTCAGGTTGACCTCATAATAGCCGTTGAACAAAGTCGTATTCAACGTGTCGGTGCCGTTTCCACCATCAAGCAGTTCGGAAGTGCCAAGACCGGCGAATATAATGTCATTACCTTCGCCGCCGAAAATGTTTGTCGAACCATCTGATGTAATCACGTCATCGCCTGCGCCGCCATAGGCGGTACCTGTAGCCGCGTTTACAGTAAAAGTGTCTGCTCCAACAGTTCCAACCTGCAGGTTGGTGCTGTTAACCGGCGTGCCATTAACCACATCCCTCGTATCGAAGATTTCCAGGCTGATTTCTCCGCTGCCGTCGCCATTGTGCCAAACTGCAGCAAATCGCCCATCGGCCAACGCGGTAGACGAAACACTAGTCGGCGTCAGCGCGGCATTGGTAAATGTTCCCTGATAAACGGCCGTTGCTGAAAAACGGCTGATTTCCAGAACGCCATCGCCATCGTCATCATGGGTAACGACGATCGTTCCATCGGCGAGCCCGGCAATTGACGACTCGTTGAAATTGGTAACGGCGCTGATGCCCGCCGTTCCTACATAGCTAGAGCCGGTTTGTGCGCCAGCTGCGTCGAACGCATGAACGCGGATGTCGCTGTCTCCGGCATTGGTGCTGGTGTAAGAGATTGCAAAACCGCCCCCGGCAAGCGCGGTGACAGACGAGTCGCTATCGGCGAACGTGTTGGTGTTGGACGTCGGCACTGCCGTATTGCCCAACACATTTGTGTTGGTGGGCGACATGATGCGATAGGCAATATAACTGTCGGCACCGCCATAGCTGCCAGTCACGATATAATTACCATTGTTGAGCACCGTGACATCGGGATCAAATGCGCCCGTAAGCATGGGTACTTGGGCAGCAACAGTATTGGCGGAGGGATCATAAATGCGCGAGACAACACTGGTCGAACCAGCGTTTGTTACCGTATAAGCCACCATCACAGATGTACCGCTGGACGCCGCAACCACCGGGCTACCATAGGTCGGATCTCCGGCGGCATCACTCTCAATAAAGCTGCCGTGAACGTAAGTTCCGGCTGCATTATATGTGTCGATGCACAGTTCAACATTGCCAGTGCTGATATTAGAACGCTCATAGGCAACCACGAAACCGCCATTGGGCAGTGCCGCGATCGAACCGTTTCTCTCATTCTGCAAGAAACCGAAATTGTTCAGACTGATTTCGCCGCCAATCTTTACGCCTTCGGGGCTAAAAATCTGTCCAATCACATCGGTGCCCGCGGATGCGCCGGCGCCAGTGTCATCGTTGCTGGTCCAGAGGACAAGTATATTGCCATTTGCCAACTGGACGATTTCAGGATCGAACTGGCCGTTCGCGGTGGTGGTGTTGGCGGTCTGCTCTTCGAGCCAGGTTACGGGTACTGTAGGCATTAAACGTCTCCCATAGGCGCACGCGAACGGTCATGCCGAACGCATGTGCGTGTGCTTTTCCTATGTGACGGTAATAATACGCGTCACGTTGCGACCCGATAATCCTATCGGCATAACAACGTTGACGACCCCGGTATCCGTTGCAGAATACCCCCCGCTGAATGCGTGGGCGTTAGTTCGCTCCGAAAGGGAATAAAGTCAATCCCCTATCGCGCCATAGCGTCGAACTGTGCAAAAACGGGATTGAGCCGATGCGCTCGACAGCCTTAACTTTTGTGGTAGGCTGTAATGCAGAGCGCCGGGCAGGAGGATTTCGATGGCCATTACACCCACCTATGTCGTGATCAACAGCGCCGGGGTGGCGCAGCCAAGTGTGGACCTATTGTTGGGTGTCGCGAATGAGGCATTCCGGCTCTGGGGCCTTGCGCTGGCGGGCAATGCCAATCTGTCGGTGCGGATCGAAATCCTCACCAGTCTGCCGTCGGGTCGTGCTGACGGCACCTGGGGGAACGGCCAGTCATTGGGTACCGTGGGAGGCTATTCGCTTGCGCTTGGCGCACCCGCATGGGAATTGATGACCGGACAGAATGCAAGCGGTTCAGACACTGATATCGTCATCCGCTTCCAGGCCGACTATCTACTCAACGAACTCTTCCTTGATCCGACGCCGCAAACGCGCGGGGATACGCCGATTGACCGCACTGACGGCCTGTCGGTCCTGCTCCACGAAATAGGTCATGCCCTCGGCTTCACCGGATATTGGACCGAAGCGACCAACAGTTTCATCAGCAACTTCAACACACCGTTCGATCAGCGACTGCAACTGATCGGCGGCGAAGCCTATTTCAACGGACCCAATGTACAGGCCGTCTATGGCGCTGCTGTGCCGCTGACCAACGACAATTATACCCATTATGGCAACACCAACGCCTATCCGGGGACGAGCACCGACCCGCTGACCGGGCTGATGAACGGCGTGGTCTATTATCGCGGCTGGAACTATGTGATCGGCGATCTCGACCTCGCCTTTCTTGCCGATATGGGGCTGGGTACCATTCGCGACGACATATTGGACGCACCGGGGCATGTTTTCCTGCGCGGTGGGCTAGGCAATGACACGATCACAGGCTCAGCGCTCGACAACCAACTTTACGGCGATGAAGGCGATGATGTCGTGGCTGGTGGATCGGGCAATGATATATTGGTTGGCGGTATCGGTAACGATACGCTCAGCGGGGACGCAGATAACGACTATCTCATCGGTGGAGATGGAAACGACACGTTAAACGGTGGCCTTGGAACCAATACGCTGCAGGGCGGGACCGGAGACGATCTTTACCAAGTGGCAAACGCGGCTGACTCTATTGTCGAGTTCGCCAGCGAGGGTGTCGACGAGGTCCAGACCGCGTTGACTGTTTTCACCCTGCCAAACAACATCGAGCGGTTGACTTATGCCGGCGGCGCGGTTTCGGCGCTGTTGATCGGATCGGCGGATGACAATGTCATCACCGGCGGTGCCGGGCGTGATGACATTTACGGCCGCGAGGGCAATGACACGCTGAACGATGGCGGAAACAATAGTGGCAATGCCGACACAATGATTGGGGGCTTGGGTGACGACCGCTATTTTGTCGGCGAACGGGGCAGCTCGACAATCGAGCTGGCCGGGCAGGGATACGACACCGTCTACACCAGTTTCTCGATTTACGCTCTACAAGCGAATATCGAAGCATTGGTGGCGACCGACAATGGCACGCATGCAGCGCTGGTTGGCAATGCCATTCGCAATGAAATGGTAGGCGGCACAGGGCGCGACGATATGTTCGGGCGTGAGGGTGACGACAGTCTCGATGGCGGAACAGGCGCCGCCAACACGCTATTGGGCCAGGAAGGCAATGACGATTATATCGTGCGCGCTGTTGGCGATTCGGTGGTGGAATTCGCAGGGCAGGGCAACGATCGGGTGTTGAGCTTCATTGCCAGCTTTGTCCTGCCGGACAATGTCGAGAGACTTGTCAGCGGCTATAGCGGGGAATTCACTGGCATCGGCAATGGGTCATCCAACGATATTCAGGGCTGGTATTTTGATGACTTCCTCTCGGGTCTGGACGGAGACGATATTCTGACCGGCGCGGGCGGAGCCGATATCCTGGTTGGCGGGTCGGGCAGCGATAGTTTCCGGTACCTCGGTCCGACCGTTGAAACAGGTTATGACCGGATTCTTGATTTCACCAGTGGTGTTGACCGGATACTACTACATGCTTCATCTTATGGCCGCACGGCGACCATCGACTTTGTCCAAGGGGGTGCGCCCGCGGCAACCAGCACCAACTCGACCTTCCTCTACAACGTCAATAACGGCATTGTCAGTTATGATGTCGACGGTACAGGGCCGGGTGCGGCGATCCCGCTGGCGCAGCTAAACGCCGGCATGACCTTGGTGGCCGGCGATTTTGCTTTCTACTGAACCTGCTCTCAATAAAAGAGGAAGTCCCCCGCAGCGAAAGTCTGGCCCGGATTGATCTGGGCAATGGCGACCGCAGCACCGGCACCGTTGCCGTCATCATCATACCAGACGATACCAGTGTTGGTGTCGTAAAGGATCGTCGAGTTGGCCGATGTCGCGACGACACTGCCGCCCGAGACAAAATCCACCGTTCCGGTCGGGGTGAAGAAGGCGCTGCGCAGTGCGATCTTGTCGGTACCGCTGACGAAATCGAGGATACGGTCAAACCCGGCCTCGCCCCCTTCATAACGGAACTGGTCTACGCCGTTGCCGCCGAGCAGCGTATCTGCGCCTGAACCGCCGATAATTATATCATCGCCATCCAGTCCTGAAAGGAAGTCGGAACCCATGCCGCTCCGTAAAACATTGTTTTCAGCGTTGCCGATACCTGTGAAATCGACGTTCCCAGTGTGCGAGAGATGTTCGACATGATCACGCAGTACAAACACACCAAGCGCGGTCTCGACCCTATCGATACCTTCGTTGGCGAATTCGATTACGGAATCACCTGAGGCAGCAACAACATAGACATCGTTGCCTTCCTGACCAAACAAAGCATTTGCTGCCCCCGATCCGCCTACCAATAAATCATTGCCTGCCCGCCCGAAAAGTTCATCGGCACCTGAGCCGCCGGTAATAAGATTGTCGAGTGCGTTGCCTATCAATCCGGCGTGGTTGTTATCGTTAGTTGCTGTCAGTTGTTCGAGTTCGTTTGCTCCATACCATTCGAGCGAAAAAATGCTGGCAGCAACGCGCACTTCGTCAAGGCCCTCATTTGCAAAATCTACCAAAGCATATTGCACCGCTTCGACCGGCGTTGTTGCCGTAACGAAATAAACATCGTCTCCCTCGCCACCGATCAACTCGTTTGAGCCAGTACCGCCAATAAGTGTGTCATTCCCCATTCCGCCAATAAGGACATCATCGCCATCACCGCCGTCCAGCGTATCACTGCGGTCCGCGCCAAATATAACGTCGTTTCCTCCGCGGCCGCTGGCAATCACAACCCTGTTTTCGGCCGGTCGGCCAAATGTGTCTGCGTTTTCTGTTCCGTCGAACGCTATGGGCTGTGCCAATAACAGGAACTGTTCGATGGAGATCGTCCCGTCTGAGAAGCGCAAAAATTCGATTCCGGTCAACGTATCTGTACCATCGGGCGAACCACTGCGGTTGTCGACAATGGTCAGGGACGAAACGGATCCAGTCGCGAAATAATGTTCTGCACGACCGCTGAACACAGCTGTAGAGGTGTCTCCGCTGCCGCCATTGATAGTATCATTTCCGGCTCCTCCGTTTGCAACGTCGTTTCCAGAACCGACATTCAAGATATCGTCTCCACCTTCGCCCCAAATCTCGTCGTCGCCCACACCTCCGTCTATCGTGTCTCTCCCCGCGCCACCGAAAAGCCTATCATTCCCTCCTAAGCCATTGATGGTGTTATCGAAGAGATTGCCGATGATTGCATTGTCCAGTTCGTTCCCATTTCCGGTGATGCCAATGAAACCAAGACCTGCATCGTGCAGGAACAGCCGCTCAAAATTTGGGGGCAGTGTATAGGTATTCGCTGACGAAATGATCGTATCGAAGCCTTCATTTGCAGCTTCGATCAATGTGTCTTGCAAGTCATAAACGAGATACAAATCGTTCCCGGGACCGCCCAAGACTGTGTCGGCCTGATTTCCAGCATCGAGCAAGTCGTTGCCTTCGCCGCCTTCAAGGCGATCATTGTTGTTTCCACCTTCCAGATAATCGTCGCCGCCAAGTCCTTGAATAACGTCATTTCCAGCGTTCCCACCCAGGCGGTCTCTGCCGCCCGTGCCAACGATATTATCGTTCCCTCCATCCCTGAAGTCGGTGAAAGCAACAGGATACCAGTAGCTGAGAACCGGAAAGCTGTTGATGCCAGCACCGTCAGGCGCCAGTGTTCCGGGATTAACCGCAAGACTATTCCATTTTGCAATCAAGTCCACTTGACCGATCAGCAAACCGCCGAGGCTGTAAAGATTGAGTAGCTCGACCTGGTTTGTTCTTATGTTCATATTTTCGATGATGATCTCAACCGACACTAGGCCGGTAATATCGCGTGCACGGACGATCAGGTCGTTGCCTGAAGCATTGAACTCGAGTTGGTCTGCTCGCGTGATCACAGCGCCGCCGTCGATGCGGATTGTGTCGGCACCGCCTTCAAGGTCGCCAAACTCGGCGATCAAATCCTGTCCATCGCCTGGTTTGAAATAATAGGTATCCGCTCCTAAGCCACCGGTCAGCCGGTCAGAGCCGGAACCGCCGATGAGTCGGTCCTCTCCAGCACCTGCGCTTAATATGTCGTTATTTGCCCCGCCATCCAGAATGTCGCGTCCAGCACCGGAAGATAGACGATCGTCGCTTTCTTGTCCAAAAATGATAGCGTTGCCGCCGACTACCGTAATGACATCAGCGCTACTGCGTCCAACGATGGCATCGTGGGCATAGCCTCTACCGTTCAAGTCCAATGTTGCGTTCGAGCCGGTTAGAAATGAGATGCGGTCAAAACTGTACAACGTTCCCGAGCTCAGTAACTCAAGAGCCTCGACTGTGAACCAGCTTCGGTTAAAGATGCCGCTGCTGTCGGCGCCGATGCTCCAAGTTGGTGCTGTCAAGTCGAGCATGACGGCCTGTTGACCGGCGACTAATGAAACAACGCCATTCAATCCAAGATTTGCTTCTGCTGTGCCCGTCGTTACGTCGCCAAAAGCCAACTGCCCGGCAAACTGGACAATTAAATCCGTGATCCGACCGATCGCAGCTTGGGAAAATGTTGTGTCGGCAAAAGCGAAGAGTTTGGCCAGTTCGCCAAGGTCATCATACAATGCGCGAATGGCGGTGTCGCCAAATGGGCGCTCACCCTCCTCGATCGCCGAATAGGCGATAGCGGCTTGTAGCATCGCTCCGGGACTCTCATTCCCCACAGGACGTGAGATCAGCGATCCTACTTGATCAGACGACAACGATGAAAATAAATGAGGGTAAAGCGCGTCTTTGAGCGCATCGGTGAGCGATGCCCCGATAAGATCCGTGCCAATGCCCATTTCTGGTCGTTGATCTGCGGCCAAGAATATCACCAATAGCGATATCGAGTGCAAGTCGATTGGATTTGTGATCAAGGGCAGGTGGTTTTCTATCTCATTATTATAACTGACATTTCCTAACCGCAGAAACAGTGCTTCCAGAGCTTCTCCCTCAACATAATAACCGCCGATCCCAGAATAGTCGGGAGCGACCGGTGACAGGGTTGTGGTGCCGTTGTTCCAAGCCAAATTCTGGAAATAGCTGTCTCCTGTTGAGGCTGCAAAATACAAGTTCTCGGCGCCATTTCGAAAAGACATGCTGTCGAAGACCGTAGCTGTCCGTCCATATGTCGCCGCGACATAACCTGCCAGCCCACCACCTAACGAATGACCAGTGAGAATGACGTTGTTTGTAAGCAAGTTCGCGCCAGCGATATTTTTATAAAACTCAATAGCGGCGATAGCTTGGGCCGAAGATATAGCGCCGCCACCCAAGGGCCAGCCATTCAGAATATCGGTGCTTTGTCCATAATCGGGTCTATCAGTCCCTCTGAATGAAATGACTATGTTCCCGTTCAGTGAATATGCTTGAGCGAAAAACCCGATCGCTTCGTTCGCTTGTTGGGTATAAAATGTAGCCGCACCTATTCCCGAACCTGATACAGCCATTCGCGCTATACCGCTGTTACCTCGAAAATACGCATCCATCGATAGGATTGCTCGCATCAAGATAGGATCGGTCATTCAGCCTCCCTTTTGCGTCGATGTAATCT
>CAYRDQ010000025.1:0-35418 GCA_964423155.1 uncultured Sphingorhabdus sp. | reverse complement strand
CCGTTGTGCCAGTAATGGTACCCAGGGTTCGAATCCCTGTCTGTCCGCCATTTTTTCTCGAGTGCGTAAATTTAATTGAGCGATTAATTTCCTGTTGCACGGGTTGCGCGAATTTGGTCAACTACCCGGCATGACTGATAGCGAGTGCATCCCCGTAATCATCGGCGTAGGCCAGATCAACGACCGCCCCGAAGACCCCGACAATGGCCTCGACCCGCTGGGCTTGATGGTTGAGGCGCTGAAACGCGCGGAGGCAGATAGCGGGGTGCCTTTGCTGGCCAAGTTGGACAGCGTTGCAGTAGTTGACCAGATCAGTTTCCGCGACCTCAACCCGCTCGATCGCAAGCTGGCCGATGCTTTGGGCGCAAGTCCGACGGTTTGCTATCAGTCTGAAGCACCCCACGGCGACACCCCCATTCGCCTGCTGAACGAGGCGGCCAATCGCATCGGTGCAGGAGAGATCCAACTGGCTGCAGTTGCCGGTGCAGAGGCGCTGCGCACCATAGCCGGGCGTTTGGCGAAACACGCGACGCCCCAATCGGACGTGTTCGAAGGCGTCCGAAAGGAAGCAAAGCGAGAGCCAGGCTATGCCCAGCAACATGGCCTGAATGCGCCGGTTGATGTTTACCCGCTCTATGAAAATGCAGGCCGCGCAGCTTACGGCCAGACTTTGGCTGAAGGGCAGAGCGAAAGCGGTCAAATCTGGTCGCGTTTCAGCGAGGTTGCAGCAGGCAATGAAGGCGCATGGATACGCAAGCCTGTCACGCCCGAGGATATTGTTAGCGCGAATGAAAAGAACCGACCCATAGCCTTTCCCTACAACAAGCTGATGGTCGCCAATGCCTCGGTTAATCAGGGGGCTGGATTTATCGTCGCCAGCCTTGCTGAGGCACGGCAGCTCGGTGTCGCCGACGACAAATTGATCTATGTCGGCATGGGAGCAGCGGCCAAGGAGGCCTACAGCTTCTTGCAGCGGGATCGGTACGACCGTTCGGTAAGCATGGAAACGGCTATTCGTCGCACGCTTGAACTCAACCAGATGCGTGGTGCGGATTTTGACTTTGTCGAACTGTACAGCTGTTTTCCCTGCGTCCCCAAAATGGCTCGGAGGATCTTGGGCTGGCCCGTTGAAAAACCGGCAACGATATTTGGCGGCCTGACGTTCGGTGGCGGGCCCATTGCAAATTACATGAGCCATGCAGTCGTTTCGATGGTAGAGAAACTGCGTCAGGAAGGCACCAATGGTTTCCTGTTTGCCAATGGCGGTTTTGCGACCGACAATCACTGTATCGTCGTTTCAAACAAACCCTTGCCCGCTGCGAAATTCCCGCAAAATTTCGATTATCAGGCAGAGGCCGATGCGGCTCGCGAGCGGGTTCCGGATCTCGATAAGGACTATGTCGGATCAGCCACCGTTGAAACCTATACGGTCTTCTACGGCCGCGATGGCAGCCCGAAAGGCGGGG
Organism: uncultured Sphingorhabdus sp.; assembly: GCA_964423155.1. GTDB lineage: Bacteria > Pseudomonadota > Alphaproteobacteria > Sphingomonadales > Sphingomonadaceae > Sphingorhabdus_B. Next base: position 33,952 of record CAYRDQ010000025.1, on the reverse strand, counting down.
TGGTAGTGGCATTGACGCCAGATGGAAACCGCACGCTTGCCCATGTCGATGTGACCGATGGCGTGACCATCGAATTCCTGACTAGCGGGAAGGAAGAGCCTGTAGGGACTGCTGGTTCGGTTGTTACGGATGCCAACGGCAGAAGGATTTGGGGCCGTTCCTAAGCGGGCTCGCTGACCCTCAACGTTGCCAGCGCTGCCAACGCCATAACGACAGCGGCAAAGGCCATCGTCCAGATCGGCTCTGTCGGGAAAAAGGCTTTCAGGACCGTTCCCATGACCGTTGCCACAAGCAATTGCGGAACGACGATGAAGACGTTGAACAATCCCATATAGATGCCAAGCTTGTTCTGCGGCAGGCTTGAGGCGAGGATTGCATAAGGCATGGCCAATATCGACGCCCAAGCGATCCCGATCCCGACCTCGGCGAGCAGCAACAATTGCGGATCGCGAATAAAGAGGAACACGGCAAAACCGGCAGATCCAGCCAAAAGGCAGGCCATATGCGTTCGCACCTTCCCGATGCGTTCAGCCAGTTTTGGCAGCAGGAATAATGCTGCGAGTGCAGCGACGCCATTATAGACGGCAAAAAGGATGCCCACCCAATTCCCGCCTTCATTATAGGCCGCCGATGTCGGATCACCGGATCCGAAAACATATTGGGCGACGACGGGCGTTGTATAGATCCACATGATAAACAGGGCAGACCAACTGAAAAATTGCGCGAGCGCCAGCTTTTTCATGATTTCCGGCATACCAGAAAAATCGCCGACAATATGGCTGAGCATGTTGTTGTCGCGCCCGTTCTTGGCCAGTTGAATCGCAATGATGCTGGCAAAGCCATAACCCGCCATCAGGCCTCCCAAAAGATAGACTTCCTTTTCGAGGCCCAGGGTAGAAACGAGCAGGGCGACTGCGGCGCCAGCCGCAATCCAGGCAAAGGCTGAAACGGGTGATCGCGCGGCCAGCGCGCGGATAGTCGATGTATCTGCTTCGCCGCTTTTGTCGCCAAATGCGAGCAATTCCTCCGGGCTATATTCCTGTGTGCTGAAGACCGTCCAAAGCACCGACAACAGGTAGATCAGACCGCCAAACCAGAAGCTGTATTTGACCGTATCGGGAATGCCGCCACCGGCAACTTCGTTTGCGACGCCCAGATGATCCAGGGCCCAAGGGAAGATAGATCCCACAACCGCACCTGCACCAATGAATGCGGTTTGCAGTGCATAGCCTTCGGTATGCTGATCCTTTCGGAGCATGTCGCCGACAAAGGCGCGAAAGGGCTCCATCGACACATTGATCGACGCATCGAGCATCCAAAGCATGGCGGCCGCGAACCAAAGGGCAGGCGCTAGCGGCATGGCGAACAGCGCGAGCGACGCCATGATTGCGCCGGCGAGGAAATAGGGCCGACGGCGCCCCAATTTGCCGAGCCATGTGCGATCGCTCATATGTCCGATGATGGGCTGAACAAGAAGACCGGTAAGCGGAGCCGCAATCCAGAGCGCGGTCAGATTGTCGAGGCTTTCCCCCAATGACTGGAAGATGCGCGACATATTGGCATTCTGAAGTGCAAAGCCGATCTGGATACCGAAAAATCCGAACGAGATGTTCCAAAGGCCCCAAAAGCCCTGACGCGGTTTTTCCATTTTGTGCGATCCTCTCCCGATCCGTCCGCTATTGCGGCTCGCTTCAGACTGGCAGAGAAGTTTTGGCCGGGCAATCTGGTGATTGTTGAATACGAATACGTAGTTCAATGCGCCCCGCACGATCGGCGCACCACCAGCTTGGCCGGTAAAGTTTCGCTTCCAGCCATTCTTCCTTCGACCAGATTGAGCAAGGTATCGACAAGGACTTCGCCCGCCAGCCGATAATCCTGCTGAACCGTGGTCAACGGGGGATGCGCTAGCGTTGCAGCAGGAATATCATCGAAACCGATAAAGGCGACGTCGCCGGGGATGGAAAGACCGGCTTCCTCAACTGCCCGCATGGCGCCAATTGCGATAAGATCACTGGCTGCGAAAATGGCGTCGAAAGATTGGCCGCTTGCGAGCAACTGCCGCGCCGCTTCATAGCCGGACTGCTCGGTGCTAATGGCGTCGATCTGGATCATGTTCGAAGACCCGGTTGCTTCCTTTGCACCCAAGAAGCGATCTCGGAATTCCGGCGCATGCATCGATGCATCTCCCAGGAACGCGATTTGCCGTCGGGCATGGGCGCGTAGATGCTCGACCGCGATCCTCCCGCCCGCGAAATTGTCGCAGCCGATGGTGGTACCAATCTGGTCACTGCCTACAAAGCCCCAACGCACGAAATGTGTGCCCTGTTCTATCAGTTGCTCAAGCTTGGGCCGATAGACTTCATAGTCGCCATAGCCGAGAAGAATGATGCCATCGGCCTTTCGGCTATCTTCATAGTCGACATGCCAGTTGGCCGAAAGTTGCTGGAAGGAAATCAGCAGATCCTGATTCCTTTTGGCTGCGGTGCGGGTGATCGATGCCAGCATCGACAGGAAGAATGGATTGATGCCCGTTTCATCTGCGGTAGGATCTTCGAAGAACAGCAATGCGAGCGTATTGGATCGCTGCGTTCGCAAGCTGGAGGCGTTTTTATCAACCTTATAGTTGAGTTGCTGCGCGATCGCCTCGATCCGCTTTCGGGTTTGTTCGGATACCGAAGGGCTTCCTCGCAAGGCGCGCGAAACGGTCGGCTGCGACACTCCAGCGAGTTGGGCGATGTCAAACGACGTCGGTTTGGTTGGTGGCATTGTGCTGCCGGCTCTCCTTCATACGCTCATAGGCAGCGTGTTGCCTTCGCGCAACGCCGATGCGACGCATTTTTGAATACGTATGTGAATAACTGTCATTCGACGTAGCTCGCGTAGTAATTGAAACGGGATGGCCAAACTGGGTGGTCATGCATTGAGGTTGCAACGAGCGGTCCGACGAGATCGGGCTGCAATAGAGGGGATACAGGATGTCTGCTTCGTGGAAAACGAATGAAGTACGTGCGCGTCTGGCGCGCACGACGAGTGCTACCGCGCTCGCTTTTGCTGCAATTGCTGCGCTGCCAAGTGCAGCATTTGCGCAGGACGCGCCTGCGGAAGAAACTGCTGATGAAGGCGAGGCAATTGTCGTTTCCGGATTCCGCGCCAGCCTTGAAAGCGCAGTGAATGAAAAGAAAAATGCCGAGCAAATCTTGGAATCGGTTTCGGCTGAAGACATCGGCAAGCTGCCGGATGCCTCGATCGGCGAATCGATCGCTCGCCTTCCTGGCGTAACATCGCAGCGCCTCAGCGGCCGCGCCAACGGTATCGCCATTCGTGGCTTCGGCCCGGACTTCTCGCAAACCTTGCTGAATGGCCGCGAACAAACCTCTACAGGCGACAACCGCGCGGTTGAGTTCGACCAATATCCTTCCGAAGTTGTCAACCAGGTGGTGGTTTACAAAACGCCAACCGCCGCTGTTGTCGGTCAGGGACTTGTCGGCACTATCGACATTCGCACTATTCGTCCGCTTGAATATGGCAAGCAGGTTATCGCTGTCGGTGCCAAAGGGGCTTATGCCGATCTTGGCGCATTGAACGCCGGATCGAAGAAATACGGCTATCGCGTCAACGCGACTTTTGTCGATCAATTCGCTGACGATACGGTTGGGCTTTCTTTAGCAGCTTCATATGTTGACGAACCTTATCAGCAGCAGGAATTCAATGCCTGGGGTTACAATGGCGGTTTCGGACCGGCCGAAGTGATCAACGGTTCGAAATCCTACGTGACCTCGACCCAGCTCAAGCGCTTTGGTGTCAATGGTACCTTGCAATTCCAGCCAGGGCCCGAATGGATGGTCACCCTCGATGGTTTTTACAGCCATTTCGATGACGATCAGATCAAACGCGGCATCGAATTGCCGGTTGGCTGGTTCGGAACGACGTTCAACCCTGCGACCGCAACAATCCAGGATGGCGTTTATGTCGCAGGCACCTTTAACAATGTGCAGGGCGTTGTCCGCAACGATGTGTTCAACCGCAAGGCTGACCTCTATTCGTTCGGCTTTAACACATCATATGAAGGTGATGATGGCTGGAATGCCGAGTTCGATTTTGGATACTCCAAGACCGATCGTAACGAACTGAGCTTCGAATCCTATGCGGGTACTGGCTTCAATTGGGATAACCCGTTCCAGACGGGTGACGAGTTCGCCGCAGCTGATCGCACCGATTCGATCCGTTTCCAGACCGGACCGCGTGGCACGACGTTTACGCCGACACTCAATTATAGCGATCCCAATCTGATCCGGCTGACCGACCCGCTTGGCTGGGGCGGCAGCTTGACCGTGCCGCAGGCGGGCTATTTCAACGACCGCATTGTCAATGATGAGCTGAAACAGTTCCGCGCCGAAGTGGAAAAGGAACTGGATGGCTTCTTGTCGGCATTGAAGTTCGGCATGAACTACACCAATCGCGACAAGAGCATGACGCCGGACGAATTCTTCATTCGCCTGCGCGGTGGTGCAACCAGCCTGCCCATTCCGCAAAGCGCGCTGCTCCGTCCGACCAACCTGTCCTACCTTGGACTTGGTCCCATGGTCAGCTACGATCCGCGTACCTTGATCGCTGACGGTACATATGTACTTGCGCGCAACACTTCGTTCGACATTCCCGCCAAGGCGTTCCAGGTGAAAGAAGACCTGATGACTGCCTATCTACAGGCTGATATCGAACAGGAAATGGGTTCAGGCACATTGACTGGAAATGTCGGTGTGCAAGTCATCCACACCGATCAGGGATCTTCTGGTCTTGTGTCGGCAGCCGGTGCGCAGTCGGTAGCAAAGTTGGGGACCAGCTATTGGGATGTGCTGCCGAGCTTGAACCTGTCCATGCGCTTCGACAGCGATTTTGTGATCCGTTTCGCTGCTTCCCGCCAGATACAGCGCCCGCGGCTTGACGATTTGCGAGTGGCGATTGCCTACAGCATTGATAACTCACAGCCGGTCCGAGGTCCGTTCATCAATGGCAGTGGCGGTAACCCGCTGCTGGAACCCTATCGGGCAACGGCATTCGACCTGAACTTCGAAAAATATTTTGGTGATGGCAAAGGTCTGGTTTCAGCACAGCTCTTCTATAAGAAGATTACCAACTATATCGACAAGACCCGCTTGCTGTTTGACTATTCGGGCTTCCCACTACCTGCAGGTCCTGTACCTGCTTCGCGGATCGGTTTGCTCGAAGCGCCTTTCAATACAGGCGGTGGAAAGATGTATGGTGGTGAGCTTGCCCTCACTCTCCCATTCTCGGTATTTGCCGAAGCATTGGACGGTTTTGGCGTAACAGGCGGCGTTGGCTATACTAAGACGCGTGTTCGCGACGCCAATGGCAATCTGACGCAGATTCCGGGCTATTCGAAATGGGTTGCCAACGGCACTGCCTATTTCGAAAAGAATGGCTTCAACGCACGCAGCAGCGTTCGCTATCGTTCGACCTTCCTTGGTGATTTCACCGGCTTTGGCGGGTCTCCGACGCGGCGTACCGCATTGGGCGAAATGATTGTCGACGCGCAAATCGGTTATGACTTCCAGGAAGGCAGCGCGCTCAACGGTTTGTCGCTTTACCTGCAAGGCCAGAACCTGACCGACGAACGCTTCGCTTCGATCGCACCGGGTGGAAACCGTCTGAAGGTTATCGATTACCAGACCTATGGTCGTCGTTTCCTCGCGGGCTTCACTTACAAGTTCTAAACAGAGCTTGGGGTTCCCGCCCGGGTCGCTTAAAGGGCGGGAACCCATTTTTTGGGGATGGAATGCCAACATGGCGGAGGCGGCAGTGCGTAACATCGTCATTGTCGGAGGTGGTACTGCGGGCTGGATGACAGCGGCTTTGTTGTCGCGGTTTCTGGACGATCGCTATGATATCCAGCTGATTGAGTCCGAAGATATCGGAACGGTCGGCGTCGGCGAAGCAACCATCCCGATGTTGCGCTTTGTCAACCAGGCGCTGGGCTTCGATGAACATGACTTCGTCCGCGCGACCAAGGGTACCTATAAACTTGGCATCGAATTCGACGGTTGGCGACGCTCCGGTCACAAATATATCCATGCATTTGGCACAATTGGACGCGGTCTTGGCCTGACCGGATTCCATCATTTCTGGTTACGCCACCGTAAGGAAGGCGGGGATCGTTCGCTCTGGGATTTTTCATCCTGCGCGCTCGCGGCATATCGTGGCGCATTCGGACCGATCGAGGCTGCTGCGGGCTCACCGCCAAGCGGGTTCGCATGGGCTTATCATTTTGATGCCGGTTTATACGCAGCTTATCTGAGGAAATTCGCCGAGGCGCGCGGGGTAAGGCGCACCGAGGGCAAGATCGTTAACGTTCGACTGGACGGCGGGTCTGGCAATGTTGCAGCCGTGCGACTTGAAGATGAACGAGAGTTGGAAGGCGATTTTTTCGTCGACTGCACTGGTTTCAGGGCGCTGCTCATTGGCGGCGCGTTGAAACGAGACTATCAAGACTGGTCGCATTGGCTACCCTGCGACCGTGCAGTTGCAGTTCCATGTACCGGGATTAAACCGACATTGCCTTATACTCGTTCAACCGCTCGAAATGCTGGTTGGCAATGGCGTATTCCGCTGCAGCACCGGATTGGCAATGGCCATGTCTATTGCAGCTCTTATGTTTCAGATGATGAGGCCGCTGCAACGCTGCTATCGAATCTCGATGGAGAGGCGCTCGACGCCCCACGTCTTCTGCGGTTCACCACCGGGATGCGGCGCGAAAGCTGGTACAAGAACTGCCTCGCCGTTGGCTTGTCATCGGGCTTTATGGAGCCTCTTGAATCGACCAGCATCCATCTGATCCAGACAGCGGTCGATCGTTTCCTGAAATTTCTTCCGGGTGCGGAGTTGTCGGACATCGATATTGATGAATATAACCGACAAAATCGTTTTGAATGGGAAAGCATCCGCGATTTCCTTGTCCTGCATTATCATCGCAACGAACGTGAGGAAGCGTTTTGGCGGGAGTGCGCAGCAATGCCTATCCCCGAAGGGTTGCGCCAAAAGATCGATTTGTTCGCTTCCAGTGGCCGAATTTTTCGCGAGCATGAGGAGTTGTTCACTGAGGTGGGTTGGCTGCAAGTATTGCTAGGACAGGGGGTTGAGCCCCGACACTATCATCCACTCGCCGATAACCTAGATGCGGCACAGTTCTCCGAGTTTATGGAGCTGACGGATAAGGCGACAAAATTGGTCGCGGCAAAGGCAATTCCCCATGACGAATATATCGCCCGGTTTTGCAGCGCTGGTTAGGAGAGAAGATAATGATGGGTAAGCGTGACAGACTGGCTGCTGCACTATTGGCAGCGTCGCTGGCTGCTGTTCCAATCGCCGCCCAATCGTTCCGTGATCGCCCGCCCGAAGATGAAGTAATCTATTTCGTGCTTCCCGATCGTTTCGCCAATGGCGATCCAAAGAACGACACCGGTGGTATAAGAGGCGATCGGATGAAGCATGGCTTTGATCCGACGCATAAAGGTTTTTATCAGGGCGGCGATCTAAAAGGACTCACGGATCGGCTCGACTATATCCAGTCGATGGGGATCACCGCGATCTGGTTTGCACCTATTTTCAAGAACAAGCCGGTTCAGGGCGGTCCTGGACAGGAAAGCGCCGGATACCATGGCTATTGGATAACCGATTTCACATCGGTCGACCCACATTTTGGAACCAATGCCGAGTTCAAGGCTTTCGTCGATGCGGCCCATGGGCGGGGTATGAAGGTCTATATGGACATTGTGGTCAACCATACCGCCGATGTTATCCAGTATCGCGATTGCTCCGGCGATTGCGCCTATCGCAGCAAGGCCGACTATCCCTTTTCACGAAAGGGCGGCGTCGCTGGCGCGCCAATCAATCCTGGTTTCAAGGGCGATACTGTTCAGACCGACGAGAATTTCGCTCTGCTAACCGACATGAATTTTGCCTATCAGCCCTTCGTTCCCAAAGCCGAGGAAAAGGTGAAAGTGCCGGCATGGCTGAACGACATCCGCTACTACCATAATCGCGGCAATTCCAACTGGAAGGGCGAGAGTGTCGTCTATGGCGATTTTGTCGGACTAGACGATATCGCAGCCGAAAATCCCCGTGTCATTCGCGGGTTCATTGACGTTTTCGGCAAATGGATTGACGATTTTGGTGTGGATGGCTTTCGCATCGATACATCGAAACACGTCAACTCGGAATTCTGGCAGGCGTTTATTCCAGCCATGCAGGAACGTGCCAAGGCACGCGGGATCCCGAATTTCCACATGTTTGCCGAAGTCATGGTTGACGGAACCGATACCGCGACCTTGGCGCGTTATAACCGTACCGATCAATACCATACGCTCGATTTTGCGTTCACCTGGGCAGTGGTAGAGGCTTTGGCCGGCAAGAACGGTCCCGAGGCATTGGCAAAGCTGGCCGCAAACGATGTGCTCTACCGAGATGGCCCAGAATCAGCGAAACGTATGCCCACTTTTTTGGGGAACCACGACATAGCTCGCTTTTCGACCAATCTGAGGAAGCGCCTACCCGATATCAGTCAAGATGAGTTGCTAAAGCGCGTTCAGCTTGGACATGCGTTGATGTTTGCGATGCGTGGTGTGCCGACAATTTATTCGGGTGACGAACAAGGATTTGTCGGCGATGGAGGTGATCAGGATGCTCGCGAAACGCTTTTTGCGTCTAAAGTGAAGGTCTATCTCGATAATAATCTGATCGGTACCACGAGTAGCCATGCTCAAGACAATTTCTCGCAAAACCATCCCATTTATCGGCACGTCGCAAAGTTGTCGAAAGTCCGATCATCATCGTCCGCATTGCGGAGAGGCAAAACCGTAGTCCGTAACTATGCAGACCGGCCCGGCCTTTTTGCATTTTCCCGGATCGACGAGACCAGCGGGCAGGAGGTGTTGGCAGTGTTCAACACATCGACCGAGCCGCTAAAGGCAAATGTTGAGTTGGGATCGGCTGCAACCGGCTTTGATACATTGGTTGGCAAATGCCCAGTTTCCGTTCGCGCACCCGGCTCTGCAAATTTCGAACTGGCTCCTCTCGACTATGTAATTTGTTCCGTCAAATGAACGATATGCAGAAAATAGATGTCTCTGTCTCGCGCGAGCAGCCCTGGTGGAGAGGGGCGGCGATTTATCAGATTTATCCGCGCAGCTTCGCCGACACCAATGGGGATGGCATAGGCGATTTGCCGGGCATCATCCGTAAACTTGATTATGTTGCTTCACTAGGCGTTGATGCGATCTGGCTGTCGCCCTTCTTTACATCCCCGATGAAGGATTTCGGCTACGACGTTGCAGATTATTGCGACGTCGACCCCATTTTTGGAACGCTCACTGATTTCGACGCTTTGGTGGCGCGGGCCCACGACCTGGGCCTGAAGGTCATTATCGACCAGGTTTATTCGCATACTTCGGACCAGCATCGATGGTTCGCCGAAAGTCGGGCATCTAGAGATAATCCGAAGACTGACTGGTATGTGTGGGCTGATCCCAAAGCTGACGGGTCGCCGCCGAACAATTGGCAATCGGTCTTCGGCGGCCCGGCTTGGACCTGGGATGCGCGCCGCTGCCAATATTATATGCACAATTTCCTATCGCAGCAGCCGCAGATGAATGTGCATAATCCCGATGTCCAGGATGCCTTGCTCGCTGTCGCGAAATTCTGGTTGGACCGGGGCGTGGATGGTTTTCGGGTCGATGCAATCAATTTTGCGATGCACGATCCAGCATTGCGCGATAATCCTCCCGCGCCGACAGGGGGAGGGGTGCGTACGCGGCCCTTCGATTTCCAGTTGAAACTGTACAACCAGTCGCACCCCGACATTCCCGGCTTTGTGGAACGGATCCGTGCGCTGACCGATCAATATCCCGGCCGTTTTACTGTCGCCGAGGTGGGGGGTGCAGAGCCCGACCGTGAAATGAAAGCCTTCACTGCTGGAGAAAGCCACTTCAACAGCGCCTATGGCTTCGATTTCCTTTACGCTGAGAAACTGACACCCCAGTTGGTCCGCAAGGCGCTTGAAAATTGGCCTTCCGAACCGGGCACGGGATGGCCCAGTTGGGCATTTTCAAACCATGATGCACCGCGCTGGATTAGTCGATGGGCGCCCAAGGGGCATGAAGACTCCTTCGCGCGGATGGCGCTGTTTTTGTTTGCCTGCCTGCGCGGCAACATCATCCTGTGGCAAGGCGAAGAATTGGGACTGGTGCAGGTCGAGATACCCTTTGAACAGCTACAGGATCCAGAAGCGATCGCAAATTGGCCGCTCACTCTCAGCCGCGACGGCACGCGCACGCCGATGCCATGGGTCGCGCAAGATGAACAGGGCGGGTTTTCGTCGTCAGACCCCTGGTTGCCGCTGGGCGAAGCCAATCTGGCTTGCGCCGTAGACAGGCAGGAAAAGGATGCGGGATCGTTGCTCAATCTTACGCGCCAATTGCTCGCATTGCGCAACCGCCATCCCGCCTTGCGATCCGGAACATGCGATGTGCTTCTGGCCAATGACGATTGCCTCGTTCTCTGCCGTACGGCGGGTTCGGAACAATTGATCGCGGCGTTCAATTTTGCAGCCACCGAAAAAGCGTGGCCCGCCTGTGTCGGACACGATGGTGTTGAAGTCGAAGCTATCAATGGCGCGGTCACGGGCCGGCTTCCCCCGTTCGGGGCGGCCTTGATCAGGAGAGGTAAAGAATGAAACCCAAGAATCTGGCGCTTGGGATTGGCGTCGTGCTCGCTGCGGCCCCGCTGCATGCGCAGCAGCTGCCCGTCGGCGCTACATCGCCCGATGGCACAATAAGCGTTGAGCTTAGCATCGACGGTGATGGTCGGGCGGCCTATTCGGTCAGCCGCAAAGGAAAGCCGGTAATAACCCCGTCGAAATTGGGCTTCCTCTTCACCGATGTTGCAAAATTGGATCGTCGACTGACCATAACTGGGCAGGAAATCCGGGATTTTGACGAAAGCTGGACCCAGCCTTGGGGCGAATGGGCGAAGATTCGGAATCGTTATCGTGAGCTGAAGGTCCATTTGAAGGAAACGACCGCTTTGGCACGGGTGTTCACGCTGACCTTCCGACTTTATGAGGACGGTGTTGGCTTTCGCTACGAATTTCCAGAGCAGCCCAATATGGCAAAAACCAATATCGCCGATGAGCTGACGGAATTTGCATTCGCCCAGGATGGCACAGCCTGGTGGAAACCTGCCTATCTGTGGAATCGCGAAGAGTATCTGTACAACAAGACGGCGCTTTCAGCAGTCAGCACCGCAGCGACGCCCGCAACAATCAAGCTGGCGGATGGCACACATGTCGCGCTGCACGAAGCGGCGCTCGTCGACTATTCGGGCATGAATGTGACCCGGTCCGAGGGTACTACCCTGCGCGCCAATCTCACCCCCGGCGCAGGCACGCCCAAGGTGCAGAAAAGCGGCGCCTGGACCACGCCCTGGCGCACGCTGATCATCGCCGGCGATGCCGCGGGCATTTACCAGAGCCACCTGATGCTCAACCTCAACGAGCCCAACAAGCTGGGTGACATGAGCTGGTTCAAGCCCGGCAAATTCGCCGGCGTATGGTGGAACATGATCAAGGGCGAATGGTCCTGGGCCCGTGGCCCAAAGCATGGCGCGACCAATGAGAATGTTAAGCGCTACATCGATTTCGCCGCCGCCAATGGCATCCCCAATCTGCTGGTTGAAGGCTGGAACGTGGGCTGGGATGGAGACTGGTTCGGCAATGGCTGGGACATGGATTTCACCAAGCCGACCGAAGATTTCGATATCGCGATGCTGTCTGCTTACGGCAAGAAAAAGGGCGTCCGCCTAGTCGGCCATCATGAGACCGGCGGGGCGGTGACCCACTACGACAATCAGCTGGATCGCAGTTTCGCCTTTGCCGCGAAATACGGGATGATGGTGGTCAAAACCGGATACGTCACCGATGCGGCGCAGCTCGAACGCGTCGATGCCGATGGCACCAAGTACCGTGAATGGCTGGATGGCCAGTGGATGACCAACCACTTCGTCCGCGTCGCCGAAACCGCCTACAAGCACAAGATCGCATTCGACAGCCACGAACCGGTCAAGGGCACGGGCCTACACCGCACCTATCCCAACTGGGTAGCGCGCGAAGGCATGCGCGGTATGGAATATAATGCCTGGGGCGGCAAGAACCCGCCCGAGCATGAGGCCAACATAGTCTTCACCCGGATGCTCGAAGGGCCGATGGATTTCACCCCCGGCATCCTGAGCCTGAAGGGCGAAAAGGACAGTGATATCCTTTCGACCATCGCCAAGCAGCTGGCGCTGTACGTGGTGATCTACTCGCCGGTGCAGATGGTGGCCGATACGCCCGAGCATTATGCCCGTTTCCCCAAGGAGATGAAATTCATCCGCGATGTGCCCACCGACTGGGAGGAAACCCGCGTTCTCAACGGGGAGATCGGCGACTATGTCACGATCGCCCGCAAGGAGCGTGGCGGCGAGGGTTGGTATGTCGGTGCAGTCGGGGACGAGACAGCGCGAACAGTGTCGTTCAAGGTTGATTTCCTGACGCCCGGCAAACGCTACAAGGCGGAAATCTATCGGGACGGTGACGATGCCGACTATCGGACCGAAAAGCGGCATTCAATTGTGATTGAAAGCAAGACGCTCACCAACAGCGATAATCTGACCTTGCGTATCGCGCCGGGCGGCGGTTTCGCCATTCGCCTAGTGCCGATGAAGTAAACCGTGCGCTGGTTGTTTGCCCTCTTTTGCGCAGTCCTCGGGTCGCAAGCTGCGCAAGCCCGGATCGAGAATATTGCGGCCTTCCCGTCTCGTTATGTGGAAGTACGCAATATCTCGATCTGGGTTCCCGATGATTATGATCGCACAACCGACCGTCTTCCTGTCATCTATATGCACGACGGCCAGAACGTATTCGAACCTGGCAGGGCCTATGGCGGACAGGAATGGGGCGTAGATGAGGCGCTTGCTGGCAAACAGGCTCGGGCAATAGTTGTCGGCGTCTGGAACACAAAATATCGCGGGCGGGAATATTTGCCTGCCAGGGTTACGGCATTGCTCGATGTAGCCACACGCGAAAGAGTAGAAGCGGTACACGGCGGGCCATCGATGGCGGATGCCTATCTTCGTTTTCTGGTTCGCGAGTTAAAGCCGTATATCGACAGCAATTACCGTACGCTTACCGACAGACGTAGCACATCGATCATGGGGTCGAGCATGGGCGGGCTGATTTCAATCTATGCCATGGGCGAGTATCCGCAAATATTCGGAAATGCTGCAGCTTTGTCTGTGCATTGGCCCTTGGCCGATCCGTCCAAGGCTTCGGTAGATGAACCAGCCGCCGTGGCGAGGGCCTTTGGAACATGGTTGAAGCAGTCTCGTATGAATCCAGTTCGCAATAGACTCTATATGGACCACGGCACTTTGAATCTTGATAGCTTCTATCGGCCGTACAGTTTGAAGATGGAGGCGTTGCTGACTTCGCGCGGCTGGAAAAATGGCGCGAATTGGCGCAGCGAAGTGTTCGACGGCACCGACCATAATGAAGCGGCCTGGCGCGCCCGAGTGGATATTCCGCTAAGCTTCCTGCTAACCTCTTTGCGATGAATGACAGGGACCAGCCAAGAATAGCGATTCTGGGCGGCGGCACGGCGGGCTGGATGAGCGCTTGCCTGTTGGCCAAACGGTGGCCGCGTTGTTCAATTACCTTAGTCGAATCCCCGGCAATCGGCATTATAGGGGTAGGGGAGGGGTCTACCCCGCAGCTTCGCGGCTTTTTCGCTGAACTTGGCATTTCAGAGAGCGAATGGATGCCGCGATGCAATGCCACCTACAAAAATGGCATCAGCTTTCATGGCTGGTCTTCACGGCCAGGTTTTGAGAGCTATTTCCATCCGTTCCAGACGGATCTCGATCATCATACGGCGCCGCATTTCTTCTTCCATACGCGGGCGCGCCGGACAGGCAGGGATGTCTGGGCGCATCCCGATCGATTTTTCCTTTTGGCGAAATTGGCAGCTGAGCGGTTGGCGCCGCTACCTTCAGAGAATTTCCCGTTCGACATCGCCTATGGCTATCATTTCGATGCAACATTGGTCGGCGAATTTCTCCGCAGTCACGCAACCGAAAACCTAGGCGTTGTGCATGTGTCCGATACGGTCAATCATGTCGATGTCACGGCTGATGGAGCAGTGCAGTCCTTGATTCTCGAAAGTGGGCGGAGCATTGCCGCAGACATCTTTATCGATTGCAGCGGATTCCGTGGCGCCATTATCCAGAAAGCGTTGAAGGAACCCTTCGTTCCCTTTTCAAACAACCTGTTCAACGATCGGGCAGTGGCAATGCCAACAGCGAATGATGATGGCATCATTCCCTGCGAGACCAGGGCAACTGCACTTTCAGCGGGCTGGGCATGGCGGATTCCGCTAACCAACCGGGCCGGGAATGGCTATGTCTATTCCAGCAGCTATCTGGATCCGGATGCGGCGGAAACCGAATTGCGAACGCATCTGGGCTTGCTCGACAGCGAAGTCGAAGCCCGGCATCTTTCGATGAATGTCGGAAGAGTGAGGAATAGCTGGGTTGCGAACTGCCTTGCGGTTGGCCTCAGCCAGGGATTTATTGAGCCGCTTGAAGCGACGGCGCTGCACATAGTACAGGCTACCGTTGAAGGCTTTGCCGAAGCCTTTGAAACGGGAGGATTTACCGATAAAAATCGTGCCGCATTAAATAACGCGATCAACAATCGATATGAGGGTATTCGCGACTATATTGTCTGCCACTATCGTGTGAATAGCCGGACCGATTCTCAATATTGGGTCGATAATGCATCGAATTCTGACATTTCTGATTCATTGAAGTCGATCCTGACCAGCTGGTTTACTGGTGCTGACCTGTCGGCTGAAATTACCGATCAGTCGATCTCGAAATATTATGCGCCGCTATCGTGGCACTGTTTGCTGGCAGGCTATGGCGTGTTTCCCGATGACGCGAAACTGACGGAATCGACGGAAGGATTGCCATTGGCCAGCATGGCTAAAATTGACAGATTCGTAAAATCTTGTGCAATGAACTTTGCGTCACACGACAGCAAATTGTTCGTTATCGACTGACAAAGAAGCGCAATTTTGCATCGGCTGTATAACAAAAGTTTAGACCGATGATCGCATTAACCATTTTTTAACCTTGCTTAGCCGTTTTTTGTGGTAAGACGGTGCAACTGGTTGGGGTGGCCAGATATATAACTCGTCGCGCATGAGGGCGTTATGGCTACCTATACCCGTCTATCCGACGGACTACAGCGGTCGATTGCAGATCTTACCCAACCCCACTTTGGGACGGGTGAACAATTTGGCGCCCCGATAATCGGACGAAAATTCGACGAGATTTTGGTTAGGCATGACAAGCAGGACCAGATATTCTGGTGCTTTATGAACCAGCGCGGGCGTCCAAGCTACACATACAGTCTTGGAGCCGAAGTCCAACAGGTACAGGATTGGCTTGCCGATAACTACGCCCTGCCAGCCAATGGCGGCCCGGATGATTTGCGTTATTTCGTTTGTGGGTCAAAAACTCCCGGCATTTACAATCTTGGCGGCGATTTGCGCCATTTCGCGGAATGCATCCGAAATCGCGATCTCGCGGCAATGCGGAGATATGCTGAAACCTGCGTTCGCATGCAGTTCGCCAACTACAATGCGTTCGGAGCGCCAATCATTACGATGGCTCTAGTTCAGGGCGATGCCTTGGGAGGGGGTTTCGAACATGCGCTTGCATTTGACTTGATCATAGCTGAACGTAGCGCTCGATTGGGTCTGCCGGAGATTGTTTTCAATCTCTTCCCTGGAATGGGCGCTTATAGCTTCCTCCTTCGCCGAGTGGGCCGCAAAATGGCCGAACGATTCATCCTCGAAGGCAAGATTCACACAGCCGAGGAATTATATGAGATCGGCATAGTGGATATCCTTGCAGAAGACGGTCAGGGCGAGCAAGCGATAGTCGACTATTGCCAACGCAATTCTAGCCGTTTTTCGGCTGAACGGGCCGTATATCGTGCTCGAAGGGCCGCCAGCCCGGTCGAACTCGACGAACTTCTTAAAATCACGAACGTTTGGGCCGAAACGGCTATGACGTTGACCGATGCCGATGTCCGAAAGATGGAGCGCCTCGCCGATGCGCAGGAAAGGCGCATAAAACGATCACTGAAGCCAATTGATTAGGACGCCTTGCTAATGGCGGTTTGCGGCGCGATTTGCGCTAGGTCGTGCATCACCTTTGCAAGCTCATTTTCGACTCTCGCGAGATGAAGCGAACCTTCATTTTCAAATTCTGATTCAGTGACTTTTTCCAATCGCGCGCAGAGTTCGGCTAACGACTTTGCACCGATATTGTTTGAAGAGCTTTTGAACGCATGCGCCGCAAATCGGAATTGATGCGCATCGGCCGATTGAATTGCCATGCGCATTGTTTCGATGCATTCCTCCACATCCTCGGCAAAGCCTTCGGCAAGATCCAATACAAATTTTGCGCCACCTATAGATTGCAGATAATCCAGATGCGCCGGATCAATCGCGGTTGTCACTATTTCCGTTAATTGCCCCGTGATGGGAACCACTTTGCCCAGAGGATCGGATTGCGATCTGGCTGCGTCGGTTGACGCGGCAACAGGCGGACATAGTTTGTTGATCGTACCGAGCAGAAGTTGGGCGTTGATTGGTTTGGTGAGCCTCAAATCCATTCCAGCATTCAGGCAACGCGTTTCAGTTTCGGAAGTAGCGTCTGCTGTAACGCCGACAATCGGCAAACGGCTTCTGCCGCCTTCAATCTGGCGCCACATCGAGCATGCATCGATGCCATTTAGTCGCGGCATGTTTACGTCCAACAGCACGATATCGAATTTCTGCTGTTCCAAGATTTCGAGCATTTCATCGCCATCGCAAACTTGGGTAACGAGATGACCCGCTGAATCGAGGATGGCCGCCAATATGTTGCGATTGGTTCGATTGTCGTCCGCGACCAACACATTGCGAGGATTATCATGAAGCGTAGTTTGCGTTACCTCAGCGTCAACATTGTCGAAGCTCGGGCGGTGGGCAAACGAGCATCCAATCCTGATCGCGCTTCGAAGTTCGTTGAAACCGGCGTCCGCGGGAATGACCGACGCAAATGCAGCGCGCAATGAAATCTCTGCCAAATCGGGCGCTGAAGCATTCGAAACCAAAACGGGAGCAACTTCGGCCTTGGCAAATTTTGCCCAGATTGGATGTTCGGGTACCAGCTTCTCAGCAAGATTTTCATCGAGCATGGCAATGTCGTAGCGCGATAGATCCAGCCCCAGCAGGGCTTGCTCAATATCAGTCTCTGACCGGCAATCAACTTTGCGAACCAAATAGCTTCCGGCAGCCTGCGCGCGTTCAAGAAGGCTGCTGTCAAAACTGCCAATCGCGACGATTTGTGTTACGTCGGTTGTTTCCTCTGCGTCTTTGTTTCCAGCAACCTCATGGTTTAGAACGGTGACCGGAATTTCCACCCGGAAACTGCTCCCCTGTCCGACAACACTTTCAACTGATATTGTTCCGCCAACCTGGCTCGCCAATTGCCTGCAAATCGCGAGCCCCAATCCTGTTCCGCCAAAGCGGTTCATTACCGTGTCGTCGGCTTGCTGGAACGGCTCAAAAATCTTTTCTATTGCTTCTTCCGAAATACCAATGCCGGTGTCCGTGACAGTAAACCAAAGCAGGCTTTTTTTGTCGCCGTAGCTGATGCCCCCGGCAATTGCGATTGTGCCAGATTCGGTGAACTTTATTGCATTTCCGGTTAGATTAAGCAGGATGTTTCGCACCAAATCTGCAGGCCCATCGACCAGTTGGTCACTTAATGGCTCGGCAGCGATTTGTAACGAGACCGCCTTGTCTTCTGCCCGAACAATCATGATATCGCGGATCTCGGTTAGAATATCTGTCAACCGCATCGGTTGCCGGGTAGGTGTGGCGGTATTGGAGTCACTGCGAGCAATCTGTATCAGCTGATCTATCAAATGCAGCAGATGCTCGCCAGCTAACACGCTGGCTTCCACCATATCGTGCTGTTTGCGCGGCATGCCCATCTGCTTGAGATGGTTCCCATAGCCGATAATCGCGTTCAGCGGCGTCCGCAGTTCGTGACTGACGCTGGCGAGAAAGTAGCTTTTGGCCCGACTTGCAGCCTCTGCGGCTTCTTTGGCTTTCGAGAGCTTTTTGATCAGTGTGGAGCAATAAGCCGGAATCACAATAAGCGCCAAAATAAGACTGAATCCGAGAATCCGGTTAGCGGCCCAATATTCTGTCGACATGACCACTGTGCCGAATGCCAAAACGGATAGGACCGATCCAAAGACAAGAAAGCGGATGCCGAACCGAAAACCATTCCCGAGTATCATCCAAATGTACAATGGATAAAAGAATGACATGGTTTCTGGTGCACGCATGGTGACGGCGAAATTCATGCCAACATCAAGCACAATCCCTGAATAATAACGCCAGTCTTGGGGCCAGATCTCACGCTTGCGGATGAGATAGAGCGCTGCATTCAGCGTCAAATAAATCGCAAAAGAAGCGAAGATAAATGCATCGAAAGAGATTGAGTTTACCGTGATGCATGCTGCGCTGCCCATGACAAGACGGTTGAGAAGGATTTCCTCCTCTGGAGCGATTTTACTTTTCCGTAATGTCGGCAGTTTCATGGCAGCTGCCTCTCGACACCATTTCGATTGTAACCGAAATGAACTAGAAGCTGCTCAACGCTCAAGGCTTTTCCAAACAGATAGCCTTGTAGTTCGTCACAGCCTGCGGCCTTCAACAGAGCATATTGCGTTTCGGTTTCTACGCCTTCAGCTACAACGCGCATATCTAATGCGTGCGCCAAATGGGCGATGGTCGATATGATTGCGCGATCGACACTGGAATTGTCTATTCGCGAGATAAAGGTCTGATCAATCTTCAACCGGTTGGCTGGAAGATCTCGCAGATATTGCAGCGAAGAGTATCCCGTGCCGAAATCGTCGATTGAAAGCTCAATGCCGTTGCGCCTTAACTGGATCAGTTGAGCGATTAGCTCCGGACTCTGGTTGAGCAATAGCTCTTCGGTAATTTCGACAATCAACTGGCCGGGCTTTATGCTGAACCGCGTGACGGCGTTTTGAATTTCATCGCAGATATTGGCAGACTGGAACTGCCTGGGCGACACGTTAACTGCAACATGGGGTAGATCGATGCCCAAGTCGCGGAACTCGGCAATTTGTCGGCACACATTGGCGATCACCCAACTTCCCATGCGATCGATCAATCCAGAATCGTTCGCGACACGAAGAAAGTCGATGGGCATCAGGCGACCGCGCAACGGATGTTGCCAGCGCAACAATGCTTCCAGGCCAACGGTTTCGCCATTCTGGGCATCCACTATCGGCTGATATTCCAGGACAAACTCGTCACGCTCTAATGCACGGCGGAGGTCCGCCTCTATATCGGCATTCAACTGCGCAATCTGGTTCATCTGAGGCGAGAAAAAGCAGTGGCAGTTCCTGCCACTGGATTTGGCTTCGTACATGGCCAGGTCGGCCAAGCGCAGCAGTTCGTCCGACGAGTTGCCGTCATCAGGTATGATTGCAACACCAATGCTGGCGCCGATCAGCTGGTCGGAATCGCCAATTGAATAGGTTTGGCCGATTTGGCTGAGAAGATGCTGGCAGCGATTGCTGATTTGTTCGACGTCCTTTACCTGGCGCAAGATTATAGCGAACTCATCGCCACCTATGCGCGCCGCCAACTCATTGGCCTCAAGTGACGAGTTGATACGTTCTGCAACCTGACGAAGCAGAATATCGCCAGCTTGGTGACCGCGGGTGTCGTTAATCACCTTGAAGCGGTCAAGATCGACAAGGAGCAGAGCTGCTCGTGAACCCGTTGCCTGACATTCTTCAATCGTCTGACGCATATGCTCTTGCAAAAGCGCACGGTTGGGAAGGCCGGTTAGCATGTCATGAAGCGCAAGATGCGCGCGGTGTTCTTCCGCAAATTTACGAGCGGTAATGTCTACTGCGGATGTCAGGACGCCAATGACTTGGCCGTCCTTGTTGTGCAGTGGTGACTTGTTGCAATGAAAGGTCAGATCAATTCCGTCGCTGCGAAAGACCTCTTCAAAATTCGGAATAGCCTTGCCGCTTTCGATGATGACGGCATTGCGGCGCATTTCCCGTTCGGCAACGACAGGTTCCAGAACATTGGTAAGAGCTTGCCCGACCAGCATGTCAGGCTCTGTCCCGAACAATGCCGCCTGATAGCTATTCATGAACAGGAATTTGCCGTTGCGATCTGTCGCATTGATCATGATGGGTGTAGTGTCGATGATCTGTTCGAGCATCGACTTGCCCGCCATTTCGTTTCGGTCAGTCGAATCCGTTACGAGAGCAGAAACGCGATTCTCGATTTCCTTGCGCTTGCGATGCTGACCGATCAACAGCAGCGCGCGTTCCCGGAACTCCTGATCGGTAACTGGGCTTTGAAGGAAATCGGTCGCACCCGCGTCAAGCGCAGAAATTCGGCATTCACGGTCTTGCCTGGCTGTTATGATAATGGCCGGGACGTCGTTTCCATGCGCTTTGGCGCGCAGCGCTCGAATAAAATCCGCACCATTCATTTCCGGCATTCGGTAATCAACGATGAGGAGATCCGCAGTTTCGGATTCGAGCCAAATCAGGGCTTCTTTTGCGCTCTGAAAACATTTGGCGGAATAGTCAGCACCCATCATCGCGACAAACTGCGCGTAGATGCGCAGGTTTGTGGACCTGTCGTCGACAATGACTATGCGCGCGTGCATCCTCCACGCGATAGGGGTACAACCTCAAGGAATGGTTAATACCATCTGCAACTGTATCAAAATGGAGCAAAATGGTCGGGGAAAGAGGATTCGAACCTCCGGCCCCTGCCTCCCGAAGACAGTGCTCTACCAGGCTGAGCTATTCCCCGACCGATGCTTGAAGCCGGTTCTGGACCGGCAAGGCAGGCGGTGCCTATAGAAGGGCGGTTCCAGCCTTTCAAGCGTAAAGATGCAATAATCTGGCCATTGCCGATTGCCGGTTCAGCGAATAGCTTCAGGGCATAAAGACTCGACGGGGAAGGCGCTCTGAATGAGCCACTATGAAGAACAGTATCTTGACTTGATGCGCCGCATCTGGACCGAGGGAGCGGTACAGGAAGACAGAACGGGCGTTGGCACGCGTTCCTTGTTCGGGGCGACGATGCGCTTCTCGCTTGCCGACAACGCCATTCCCTTGCTGACCACCAAGCGCATTTTCTGGAAAACCGCCGCGCGCGAGATGTTGTGGTTTCTCACCGGCGACACCAATATCCGCAACCTGTTAAAGCAGAAGGTGCGCATCTGGACCGACTGGCCGCTCGAGCGCTATCGGCGCGAAACCGGGGAGCAGATTTCCCAAGAGGATTTCGAGCAGCGCATCGTCGACGATATCAATTTCGCCGAACAACGGGGTGATCTTGGCCCGGTCTATGGCGCGCAATGGGTGAACTGGCCAAGATATGAAGAGGCAGGGCAGGGGCTGTATCGCCGCGCCGAAAAAGGCATCAACCAGATTGAATTGTTGGTTCAAAGCCTGAAGAACAATCCGGGTTCGCGTCGCCACATATTCGAAGGCTGGAATGTGGCCGAACTTGACCAGATGGCGCTGCCGCCTTGCCACAAAACCTATCAGTTCCACGTTGCGGATGGCGTGTTGAGCGGGCTGTTGTTCCAGCGGTCTTGCGATCTGGGGCTGGGTTTTGGCTTCAACGTTTTTGCGGCGTCGATGCTGATCCGGATGTTGGCGCAGCAATGCGGATATGAACCCGGCGAACTGATCTGGCAGGGCGGAGATGTGCATTTGTACCTTAATCATGCGGAGCTGGTTGAAGAGCAATTGTCGCGAAAGCCGTCCGGAGCCCCTAAGCTGCATCTGTTGCGCAAACCGGACAATATTTTTGGTTATGAGATCGAGGATTTCGAAGTTCTCGATTATCACCCGCAAGCCCATATTTCCGCGCCTGTCGCGGTTTAGGTCAGGGATATTGACCTAAAAAGGAGTTTGAAATATTCTAACAAGAGCGGACAACAATTAAATGTGATTCGCGTGGAGCCCTGTGAAGGGAACGAGAGGAAGCGATGACAGGCAAAAAGTCCAATCTTGCGCCTTTGCGGCTGCACATTCCGGAACCTAAGTTCCGACCCGGCGATGAGGCCGATTTTAGCGATATTTCGATACCCGCCATTGACGCCATTGCGCGGCCCGATGAAGCCTCGCTACCGGCTGACATTCAGCCATTGGCATTTGGCCTGGTTCGAGTGCTCGATGACGATCATCAAGCCAAAGGTAGCTGGAACCCGAACCTCGACGCCGACCAGTTGCGGCTCATGCTTCGCAACATGATGCTCACCCGCGCTTTCGACGACCGCATGTTCCGTGCGCAGCGGCAGGGCAAGACCAGCTTCTACATGAAATCGACCGGGGAAGAGGCAACGTCAGTTGCGACGGCCATGGCGCTGGCCAGCGACGATATGTGCTTTCCCAGCTATCGCCAGCAGGGCATCCTCATCACGCGCGGTTATCCGATCGTACGGATGATGAACCAGATCTATTCGAACAGCCAGGATCATCTGAAGGGCCGCCAGCTGCCGATCATGTATTCGGCACCGGAGTGCAGCTTTTTCACCATTTCGGGCAACCTGGCGACGCAATACCCGCAGGCCGTCGGCTGGGCGATGGCAAGTGCTTCGCGCGGCGATACGCGCATTTCAGCAGTCTGGTGCGGTGAGGGCTCGACGGCGGAAGGCGACTTTCATAGTGCGATGACATTTGCCGCTGTCTACAACGCGCCGGTGATCCTGCAGGTGGTGAACAACCAGTGGGCGATCTCCTCCTTCTCAGGCATTGCCGGTGGCGAACGCACGACATTTGCGGCGCGCGGGCTGGGTTATGGCATCGCCTCGCTGCGTGTAGACGGCAACGACCCGCTGGCCGTTTATGCCGCGATGCGCTGGGCTGCGGACCGTGCGCGAACCAATAACGGTCCGACATTCATCGAATATTTCACCTATCGCGCCGAGGGCCATTCGACTTCGGATGATCCAGGTGCCTATCGTGCCGCTCAAGAGTTTGAGAAATGGCCGCTGGGTGACCCTGTCGACCGATTGAAGAAGCACCTGATTCTGCTTGGAGAATGGAGCGAGGAGCAGCATCAGGCGCAGCATGACGAGCTGGCCGAACTAGTCAAGAAAACCCAGAAAGAGGCTGAAGCCAACGGCATTTTGGGCCATGGCATGCACCAGCCGTTCGAAACAATGTTCGAGGATGTCTTCGAAGAAATGCCCTGGCATCTGAAAGAACAGTGCGCGCAGATGATTGACGAGCAGCACCGCAAGTTCGGCCCGGAATGGGAGCCGAAATGATGGGCGATACCAAGACCATGAACATGATCGAAGCGATCAACAGTGCGCTCGACATCATGCTGGAACGCGATCCCGACGTCGTCTTGATGGGAGAGGATATCGGTTATTTCGGCGGGGTATTCCGAGCAACCGCTGGCCTGCAATCCAAGCATGGGAAGACCCGTGTATTCGATACGCCGATCAGTGAGTGCGGTATCATTGGTGCGGGCGTCGGCATGGCAGCCTATGGCTTACGGCCAGTGCCGGAAATCCAGTTTGCCGACTATATCTATCCCGGCCTCGACCAGTTGGTGAGCGAAGCCGCGCGCCTGCGTTATCGGTCTGCGGGCGATTTCATCTGCCCGATGACGGTGCGCTCGCCCTTTGGCGGCGGCATTTTCGGCGGGCAGACGCACAGCCAATCGCCTGAAAGCCTGTTCACCCATGTTTGCGGTATCAAAACCGTGGTGCCGTCCAATCCTTATGACGCCAAAGGGTTGTTGATCGCGGCAATCGAAGACAATGATCCGGTGATCTTTTTCGAACCCAAGCGCATCTATAATGGCCCGTTCAGCGGCTATTATGACCGTCCGGTAGAGCCTTGGTCAAAACATGCCGCGAGTGCGGTGCCTGAGGGCTATTACCGCATAGAACTGGGTAAGGCTAGTTTCGTGCGTGAGGGCGAGGCACTAACCATCCTGACCTATGGCACCATGGTGCATGTCGTGCAGACGGTGGTTGCGGAAATGGGCGTAGATGCAGAGATTGTTGACTTAAGAACGCTTCTACCATTGGATGTAGAAACCATTGAAAAATCAGTAAAGAAAACCGGTCGGTGCCTGGTGGTCCACGAGGCCACACGCACCAGCGGTTTCGGTTCGGAACTGGCTGCGCTCGCGCAGGAACGTTGTTTCTACCACCTCGAAGCGCCGGTCGAACGCGTCACCGGCTTTGATACGCCTTATCCGCACAGCCTCGAATGGGCTTATTTCCCGGGCCCGGTTCGCATTGCCAGTGCCATTGAAAAGATCATGAAGGACTGACGTCATGGGTAAGTTCACATTCAAACTGCCGGACATTGGCGAAGGCATTGCCGAGGCTGAAATTGTCGCCTGGCACGTCAAGATAGGCGACCGGATCGAGGAAGATCAGCCGCTGGCGGACATGATGACCGACAAGGCGACGGTCGAAATGGAAAGCCCGGTCGCGGGCATCGTTACGGCAGTGGCGGGCGAGGCGGGCGACGTGATTGCCATAGGTTCGATGCTTGTCGAGATTGAAACCGAAGGCGCAGGCAATGAAGACGCTGCGCCCAAGCCTGTTGCTGAAACACCAAAAGTGGAAGCGGAACCGGTTGTCGCTCCCCCACCGCCCGTTCCAGCGCCTGCCTCAGTAGAAACGCCGAAAGTGCAGGTTGCCGAAGCACCGGTTGCAGCCAAGCACGGAAAAATCACCGCTTCTCCAGCAGTTAGGGCACGGGCCAAAGAGCTTGGCGTTGATCTAAGTGACGTCAAGACGTCGGGCGGACATGTTCGCCACACAGATCTGGACGCCTATCTGAACTATGGCTCGGGGCAGGGCTATCGTGCTCCCAGTTCTTCGGCGAAGCGGGCAGATGAAGTGGTCAAAGTCATCGGCATGCGCCGCCGCATTGCCGAAAATATGGCAGCTTCCAAACGCCACATCCCGCATTTCAGCTATGTCGAGGAGTTTGATGTCACTGCGCTGGAGGCGATGCGCGCTGATCTGAACGCCAATCGCGGCAATCGCCCAAAGCTGACCATGCTGCCCTTCCTGATCGTGGCAATTTGTAAGACATTGCCCGATTTTCCGATGATCAATGCCCGTTATGACGACGAGGCAGGTGTCGTGACTCGATATGGTTCGGTGCATCTGGGCATGGCAACGCAAACCGATGCAGGCTTGATGGTTCCGGTCATTCGGGATGCCCAGGATAAGAATGTCTGGCAGTTATCATATGAAATCAATAGATTAGCTAATGATGCTCGCAATGGTTCTGCAAAGAGCGAGGAGCTGTCCGGATCGACGTTGACGATCACTTCGCTGGGCCCGTTAGGCGGTATCGCGACCACGCCGGTCATAAACCGCCCTGAAGTGGCAATCATTGGCCCGAACAAGATTGTTGAGCGCCCGGTATTTGTGGGAGATGCGATCGAGGCACGCAAGCTGATGAACCTGTCGATCAGTTGCGATCACCGTGTGGTCGATGGCTGGGATGCCGCCAGCTATGTGCAGGCGCTCAAGAAGTTGGTCGAAACGCCGGTCCTGCTGTTTGCGGATTGAGGCTTAGAGCCCCAGACCCTGAAAGCTGGTCTGGTCAAACTTCAGCTTGAAGGTTAGGAAGGGGCCGCTGCGGGTGTAGCGCGCCTCTTCGAAGTCACGATCTTCGAAACCGACAAAGTTGTAGCCGAGCGTGACATTGGCGTTCTTGAATGGGGTCACCGTCAGCGTCGGGCCAACCGACCAGGCGATGTTCTGGCCGTCGGTACCGATGCGGACGGTTCCGGAAGCGCCGATATCGGCGACATCTGACAGGTCGAACTTCAAGTCCGCACCAACGACATTGCTCCAGCCCTTTACATCGTCCGCGCCAAAGCGATCGGTGTTATAGCGGGTGCCCCAGAAAAGCGCATATTCGCCGCGTTCGATGAAACTGCCATCGCGCTCGTCGATCGGGGTGTAGTTGAGCGAAAGACTGTTGATGATGCGGGTCGATTTGACATCACCGCTGACAAGCAACGGCGCACCGCCGACCGGGCCCGGAAGACCTGCGGTTGCATTCTTCACCGAGTCATAGCGATATTCGGTCTTGTTCAGGAACGACCACTGGCTGCCCCAGGGACGATTGGCCCAGCTGACTTCCGCCTGCGCGGTCGTTGTCGATGCGCCGCCATCCTGCTTCGCCTTGAACCAGTTGAGCGCGCCGCCGACAGCCTTGCCTTCGCCGATCTGGCGCAGGATAGCTGTGGTCAGGCCATAACGCTGCGTAGTATCGCCGTCGCGCCATTCGGCACGACCGGTCCAGCTCCAGCGTTCGCCATGATAGCTGGCACCGCCGGTGATTGCGACGAAATCTTCGGTCAGCGTGCCGTCGCTGCCCAGGAAACCGCCTGATGCAACGGGCTGCAACGGGTTGATGACGTCGCTGCGGTCAAAGCCGCCGATGGTCTGGTTGCCGTCGAGGGTAAAGTCCACTGACCATTTGTCGTTGATCTTGAACGATTGCGCGAGGCCATAAGCGGCGAAGCTGCGCGCACCGAATTCGCCAATGTCCTGCTGGTTGGCGCTCGCAACGATGCGGCCGCCTGCCCAGGGGGTCAGGTCGAAACCGATACGCGCGGTGCGAGCGTCTATATTCTCACCCTTGGCAACTTCATAGCTGCCAACAAGCGCGATATCGTTGCGGATCGCATAGCGCGCACCGAAACGATGGCGGGCAGGGAAGTCGATGCTTTCATCTTTGCCGCCAATTGCAAATTCGGTCTGTGCATCGAGTTCCAGCTTGCTCGTCAGCTTATGCGATCCAGCAATACGCGCGAGCGTGGACTGGTTGGTCGTGCCATCGGACAGTTTGTCATTGGCATGCGTCAGACCGGCACGGAGCGAGCTCTTATCGGTGCGATATTCCAATTCGGCCGATCCTGCGATGCGACTTGCGCCGGTTTCGATGAAGTCTTCATGATAGCCGATGGCAGAGATCGACAGCTTGTCGGTCAGGCGAAACCGCCCGTCGAGGCCGACTTTTTCGGTGCCGATTTCACTGCGGTTGTTCTGGCCGACGCCAAAGCGGGCCGATTGGCGGCGATAATAAGCGAGCAGGTCTAGCTTCGAACCATGATGTTCGGCTTCGAGGAGAACCGCCGACGCACCGCCAGCATCTGTACCTGTGCTTCCTGCGCGGGCATTGCCATCGGTTGCAGCAAATTCGGCGCGGAGTTCGGTACTTGTCGACGGACGGTAACGGATATCAGCGCCTACAAGGTTGGTCTTGTCAGTGTCGGTCTCATCATGGATCGCGGTCGCCGCAATCTGCAGTTTCTGGTCGGGCGACTGCCATTTGACGCGACCGCCGGCGTTGTTCACGCGCTGGCCGATGCCGTCGACTTCATACTCAGCGATGATGAATTGCGGATTGAGGCCGCTCGAACGTGACAGGATCGGTTCACGGAACCGCAGCGTTCCGGCGAGATAATCAATGTCATAGTCGATATGGCGAACAAGGCTCTTGCGCTCGATGATGATGTTCGACTGCAACCGATCGCGGGTTTCGATCGTGATGCGCTCACTATTGGCCAGGATATCGCGCGCGGCCAGGGCATAGGGCCCGGTCAGGCCGGTGCCCTGGATCTCCTCGCGGCGATAGCGGTAAGGCGTATCCGCGGCGAAGGCCTGCGCGTGGATTGCATCGTTGCGATACTCGGCCTTGATGCCGTTGAAGCTGCGCTGGTAGCGCGCGAGTTCAGGCTCATCGATGCCGGTCTGATAGTCGCCGAACAACGCATAGAATTGCGGGCGCTCGAGTTTCAGGTACAGGCGACGGATCGACGCGGCGTCATAGCGCTGCTCGCTGCGATCAGCATAAACGGTGTAGTAACGGCGCGGATCAATAGTTCCGGCAAAGCGTGCATCGTCCGACTTCTTGTCGCTGTCATAGGCCAGCGTCATCAGCCATTTGCCGCTCACCCGGCCCTTGGCATAGAGCGCAATCCGGCCATCGACATTCAGTTGGTCGTCCTCACCAGCCAGGTCTTCGAGGCCTTCCTCGAGCTTGTTGAAACCCAGTGTACCGGCGGCAAAGCCGACTACGGTCCAGGGGCGGTCGCCCGGATCAAGCCAGGTTTCTATGCGCTGGGTGCGCTTCATTTCGCCATCCTGGAACGGAAGGGTCAGGGCCACGGTTCCCGAAGCTGTGGTTGGCTCGAGTTCGATATACGCAACGCCATCATCTCCATGTACGCGCCACACAGGGGCGGCCCGTTCAAGGCCCGAAAGCTGGTTGGCTTGCTGCGCATCGATTTCAATCGCAGGCCGATAAGGCTCTGTAACCTGAAAGTCACCGACGGCGCCATGCTGAATGGGTTTGCCATTGCGATCGGTAAGACGCACCGCAATTCGCGGACGAGTCACGCCATCGGCCAACAAAACCGAGCGTTCCTTGATCAATTGCGCGTTGATCGGCGCATTGGCATAATAGACATCGCGTTCGACGGCTTGCACCAACGCACCATTCGCGTCCAATATGCGTGCGGACAGTATGTTGTTGCCGTCTTCGATAGCCAGACCACGCCAGATTGCTACGCGATATTGGCCGTCAGGGCTTTTCTTTGACCCATCATAGTTCAACGGATCGACCAATTTGCCATTGACCGACAGCTCAACCTTTTGGCCCGGCAAATGTTTGACGGCTGCACGGATCGATTTTACGCGGGGATTGTAGCCGGTTTCCGGGAAGAGGAAGCCGATTTCCGGCTGTTGTCCGGTAAACCAGTCGCGCTCGGCTCCTGCAGCATCCTTGTCCGACGCCACCGGCGGAAGCGGGATCGAGCGTTGTAACGGGCTTTCGCGGGGTGCAACCTGTTTTGCGCGGAAATCCGCACGCTTCAGGCTGCCGCCACGACCTTCGACAAAGCGCGAGATCGCACTGCCTGCGCTACGCGTATTTTGTGCACAATCCGTGGGTGCTTGGTCGAGCGGGAAGGTAGAGGGGTCGACTTGCACGATATGAAGCCCGGGCACCAGTCCTTGGAAATGGTAGCGGCCGTCCTGATCAGTTACAGTATAGCTACCGTCCTGAAGCATAACGCGAACGCCGGCAATTCCTTTGGCCTGACGCGGATCCACGGTGCATCCACCTTCGGTGACGCGGCCAACAAGTGTGAAACGCTCCGAGATTCCATCGCGAACAATACGAATTACTGCGTCGACCGTTTCACTCGTCGCTCCGCGATTGTCGCGCGCATTTGCACGATTGATCGCATCGCCGGGGCGTGCATCAACGCGTACTTCCGCCAGATAAGTCAACAGGCCGGAAGCTCCGCCAGGCAAGGGCGGTAATGCAACCGAGAATTGCGACCCATTCGATGCAGCAGTCGGAGACACGGAAATTCCGTTATAGCGTACGCTATCGAGGCGTAAACGCATGGAATTAGGCAATATATCGGTAACGGTGACCGGGCCACTGTTTCGCGAGCGATCAGGGTTTCGAACCTCAATTCGATACTGGACCACATCGCCAGGCATGGCAGTGACTGCAGATGTTGTCTTGCGCAGTTGCAAGATACCCCCAGGACGGTCCATGGGGACGTCAATCCGGACGGGGGCGGGATCACCAAGCGTAATTACTCCGCCGTACGAGCCGGGAGCAATGACAAATTGGCCTCCATCGGGCCGTGTCAGAAGCGCAATTTCTGCCGGGGTTGCTGCCGATGGATGGGTATAAGGCGCTGGCGGTGTGATAATCAGGCGATAATCACCCGGTCGCAGGAACGGAAATCGGTAGAATCCGGCGGCAAAGGGGTATATTTGACCTCCGCTATCGGTGACGGTTGTTCCGGCTATAATCGTGTTCGGGAATACGGACACACCGTCGTCCCCAAAAACCTGTGCAGGGGCACCAGTCGCAGCATCGACTATCGTAACGCGCGTTCCCGTAACCGCCGTGCCGTCCGCACTGTCAAAAGTCAGGCCAAATGGGTCGACCAGGACGTTAACATCGG
This sequence comes from uncultured Sphingorhabdus sp., assembly GCA_964423155.1. Lineage (GTDB taxonomy): Bacteria > Pseudomonadota > Alphaproteobacteria > Sphingomonadales > Sphingomonadaceae > Sphingorhabdus_B. Next base: position 3,710 of record CAYRDQ010000025.1, on the reverse strand, counting down.
CGCTGGCAATTGGATTTCCGTTGGATGCATTACCGAGATCAAAATGGAGTTGTCCACCCGGGCGCACCGAAAGCACGCAATCGCCTTGCACAGCCGCCGGCGGTGCGGCCCGGGTATTGACCAAGGCAAGGAAAATCCCTGAATTTGTTGAAGTTTCCGTCAGAGTTAGACGTTCGCTGTCACCGCTGTCGGTTACTATCTGCGCTTCGAAGCTGTCAATCGCAGACGGATTTATGTTCTGACCGGGCGCTGTCACGCGCAAGACCAGCGGTTCACCCGCCCGAATGGAGTTTGCGGGCGCTATCCGTGCAGGATTGGTCGAAAGATTTGCGAATACACCCTGCAAATCAACCGGCTGCAAACCTCCGGTTCCACGACACATGGTCGGTGGGAGAGGAATGGATGCGGATCCGCCCGAACTCGAGAAATGGAACACTTCGAGCGTTGAAGGTTGCGGATTTGAACGGTCGACAACAATGTCGACGCTGTTTGACGGGCGCGATAGTGTCTGCCCACCAGAGGTCCATTCGGCCTGAGCGGTGTTGCTAATGATATTGGGCAACACTTGCGCATGCGCGGGAAGGCAGGCGGCAGCCAAGTGGGCAGCTGCCGCCAGCGTTCCGGCGCGTTTGATAAAGGACTTGGTTAACGGTGTCATAAGAATTGAGGGCGACAGACAGCAAAGCCGCCCATCGCCCTATATTTTCTCAATCGATGGTAACGCGGAAAACCAGTGTGCGGGTCTGGCCTGCAGCGATGTTCGTCAGTGTGCCGGAAACCGTGTCGGTTCCTGCATTATACGAACCCGTTCCTGCTCCCGGGGTGCAAGTGCTGGTGCCAGCATTGACGACGGTGCCGTCGGTTGCTGGCGTAAACGAGCCCTGGAAGGTGACGCCGTTGACCGTTGTCAGATTGTCCGAAATGTTGACATTGGTTGCCGTTGCCGCACCGGCGCCATTGCTGACGGCGATACAATATTCGACAACTGCACCTGGAATGGCTTTCGGATTGGTAACGCTGACGCCATCGGAAACGACGCGGCTGTATTTCACCACCGAGAGATTGGCGGCGGCAACAGTGTAGTCGTCGCCGTCGGTTTCGATACCATCACGGCCAGTATCGGCGAAAATGGTTTCGATGCCGGCCGTATTGGCGGTTGAATCGGTCGCAGCAGTGATGGCTGTGCCGTCGCTATTTCGCGCTGTGGCCGTGAGGGTAACCCCAGCCACCTGACCATTTGTTTGAGTCAGGGCAACATCGCCGATAACAAAAACACGCACGCTTGTATCCGGTGCGAGGTTATCAATTGTCGTCGCGATATCGGTACCCGCTTCGTAGGTGCCATTGTTGTTGGCATCGACGAAAACCTGCAAGTTGGCGACGTCAAACACATCGGTGCCACCATGTTCTGCGGTACCACCCGAAAGCTGAGCCCCGGTCAGGGTAAAATCGAGCGTATCGTTGGTTGTGTTGCTGACAACAAAGGTCGTCACGGCATCCTGTTGGCCCGGCGAAACCGGAGTGGTTCCGGTTGGAGCCGCTTCAGCGACCGTGAAGATCACCTTACGGTCGACATCGAACAGGTTCGATGCTGTCGCCGCGGTCTGGTTGACGCCGCCAACCTGGAAATCGACCGTGACATTGTTTTGTACGTCGGTGCCGACAAGTGTCCCTGCGGCGTGAGCGGAACCTGCGTTCATCAACACTGCCGTGACAGTACTTGTGGCAACGAGCAGTCTAAGCTTACTGGTCATGCCTATACTCCTGTTGCGAATTTGATTGCATTTGCCGTTGCAATCCGGACGGTTTTCGTTGGAGGTCATTTGACGACCCCGCGAAAGACAAGCTTGCCGGCAGAGCCGGCTGCAAGCGTTTGATTCATATTCCATTTGATGTGCGTGACATCAGAAGGAAGCGCCGGACGGGTGGTTCCATCGGCTTTGACGATTTTCTGCTGAGCAATAGGTCCCCAGCTTTTGCCGCCATCGACCGAAACAATTTCCTGTCCGTCGGCAGATCCCGAAAATGCCACTGCTTTCGGGATTGGATTGGTGACGCTGAATTTCGATGCCGGCTGGGTTCCAACGTTGCGATAACGCACAACAAATACGAGTTGGTCGCCAGGTACGACCAGTTTCGGTTGTTCAAGAACTGTAGCAGTAGATCCGTCGGGACGCTTTTGTTCGCGTTCAACGAACACATCGCTCGACAATTCGAGTGGCGCAGCAATAGCCGGGCTGAATGCGCCAAACATTGCAACGAAAAGTGCGACATTTCTCATTGTTGGAGTCATTGAATCATGGTCCTAAAAGTGACGGTGCGCGTCTGGCCGGCAGGAACGCTGCCCAGTGAAATGCTCACCCTTGTTCCATTGAAATTGCCTGCATCTGCGTCTGCGGCATCGGTCAGCGATGTGGCCTGCAACGTAAGGCTGCCGGGCACATATACGGTTCCGGTCGGGATCGGGTCGTTGACTACGAGATTGTTGAGCGAACCGGTTCCGCTAACAGTTGCAATAATAGTATAGGTTATCGTCGCACCAGGGACGGCGTTTGTACCTCCGAATGGATCCTGCACACTAGCCGATTTGGCCAGCGTAACATTCGCGGCGTCAACACGGAGGAAGCCATTTGCTTCTGCATCGGCGCCGCTGGTGCCAACAACTGCATCGCCGCCACCTTCGCCAGCGCCGTTAAATGTTGTTCCCGGCGCTCCTGTGCCCGTTACTGCGGACGCAACCAAGCTGACATTGGCTCGGTCGCCATTGGTTTGCGTGGCCGGTATGTTTGTCAAAACAAATACAGCGACGCTCTGATCTGGGGCCAGCAACGGATCGTTTGTTCCCGCGACATAGACCGTATCTACTCCGGCATCGTAGACCCCGTTGCCGTTGCTATCGATAACAAGTTGGGCAAGCGTCGGATCGAAATCGTCACCGCTGTTCGCTACATTCGGTGTTAGCCTGAAGGCCTCCGGTCCGTTGCCGTTATTTGTGATTCGGTAGGTAAGCACAGTGTTGGTTGCACCCGGCGATGTTGCGACGTCGCCAGGGTCGCTGCTCGCGACCGTGACATCGAGCAATTCGTCGACGAGGATGACGGCACTGTTCGACTGAATGTCGATTGTACCCGAACCTGCGTCGTAAGATGCGGTCGCAATGTTCTCGATATTGGTGCCGGCAAGTGTACCTGCTGCAAAAGCATTGCTGGTAGGCAACAGGGCGCTGCATGATATGACGAAAACGGAAAGCGCCGCCGACCGCAGATATGCGTGGCGGGCCTCATTCACGAATGGATTGGTCCTCAACATGCAGCCCTTATCGCAAAAGGGGGTCAAGAAATGGTTAAACCGCGGATGGGTTTGTTAATCAGGTAAGATATTGAAAAAATGAGATATAAAATGATGCATTCTTGTCGAATCTTGTAAATTCAAACGAGATTGGTAAATTACATCGAAAGTTTTATCGGCGGTGCGGGGCCGGCGCGTCGTACAATGCGCAAGAAAATTGCGTTTCCTTCATTCTCGCTGTTGACAGCCGCAGCGACCGCTTCTAGGAGCGCGCTCACCGCACTAAGCGGGTGTAGCTCAGTTGGTTAGAGCGCCGGCCTGTCACGCCGGAGGTCGCGGGTTCGAGCCCCGTCACTCGCGCCATTTTCCTGTTTCCATCCAGATCAGCAATGGCCGCAAAGGCGCGATCCAGATCGTGCCCA
>CAYRDQ010000024.1:0-36073 GCA_964423155.1 uncultured Sphingorhabdus sp. | reverse complement strand
TGCAAATTCGCACAAGCCGTTCTGCCCAGACAGCCTGTCCTGCTTCATTTCCGATTTGATCCTGTCTGATTTCAATTCCCAGATACGGCCTGCCATAAGCCTCGGCATGCCGGTTCATCGTCGCATTGAGCAGCTTTCCCGAATAGGGCTGCTGGTCGCCAACGCACAACCCTTCGGCCTCGAGCAGCGGGATCGCATAGCGCGCCGCAAGATCGTCTTGGTTATATAGCACGCCAACATGCCAGGGCCTTTCCTGTTCCGGGTGGCTTTCGAGTTGAGGCGTGAAACTGTGCAACGACAGGATCAATGCAGGCGGGCATTTGGCAAGCAAATCAGTCAAAGCCGTGTGGTAAGGCCGGAAAAACCGATCAAGCCGCTCCTCATGCCCTGCATGGTCGAGCGCATTTCCCGGGATGGCGTGCCCATCACTGGCGATAGGGATAGCCGCAGGTTGATGTTCTTCGCGGTTGAAATCGCAAACAAGCCGGCTGACATTGCCCATAAAAGCAGCAAAACCGTCGCGCTGAGCCATAAATTTGGCTACGCCAGCGACGCCGATATCGACGGCTATGTGCTGATCCAGCAAGGCTGGATCAATACCTAAATCAATATCCGTAGGAACATGATTCGAGGCGTGATCGCTGACAATCAATATGCCGCCTTGCGCAGGCACGCCTTCCAGTAACCATGCCTCATTCCTGATCACCGCAATTTCCCCTTAAGCGTCCACCAAGCAGGCGGCATCGCGCTTTGCGCCGCATCTCTCGCTTCAATCGTTTCAAAAAGCGCGAAGCAAGTTGCGCCCGAACCGGACATTCGAGCAAGCATGGGATTTGTTGCCTTCAATAGGCTCAACACTTCCGAAATGGCCGGGCAAATAGCAATCGCCGGAACTTCGAGGTCGTTGCGTCCAGATAAAGCGATCGCACGCGTACTTCCTGTTGGCAAAGGGCCGCGATCCAATCCGTCCCATGCCCTGAAAACCGGACCGGTCGAAAGCGGAATGCGTGGATTGACGAGCAACACTGGCATTCCCTGCAAATCGTCCGCCACTGGTACTTCCAGTTCCCAGCCTAGCCCTTTGCCAATCCGCGTCTCGCTGACGATACACGCTCCGACATCGGCTCCCAGACTGTGTGTCGCAAGAACCAGCTCCTTGTAGTCGCCATTGTGCACAAAGTGGCGGTCGATTAGCCGGATCACGGCACCTGCATCCGCCGATCCGCCTCCAATTCCTGCAGCCACTGGAAGCTTTTTCTCCAGTTTTATTCTGAGAGGCGGGATGGCATACTCGCCCGGCCAAACGATGCTTCGCATTTTGGCAAGCGCTTGCAACACGAGATTGTCGGCTCCACTCGATAGCCCTTCGCCAAACTCTCCAATGATCGTCAGTTGATCAATATCGGCGATATCGACAGCCAGTTCGTCTCCGGCATCGACAAACGCGAACAGCGACTCCAATTCATGATAGCCGTCATCACGGCGCTTGCGCACGTGAAGCGCAAGGTTGATCTTTGCGTAGGCGGTTTCTCGGACGGACATGTTTCAGGGCGCTGCGGTATCTTTGGTCCAACCAAAATCGATTTTCTGTGCGATCCGCCGCTCGACATGGCCCTCCGCCGACAGCACGGCCGCTTTCCATGCAAAACGCGCCTCGGCATGTCGTCCAGCTGCCCAATAAGCATCGCCAAGATGTTCGTTGATTGCCGGATCTGCAATGGCACCCATTACAGCCTGTTCCAGCAGCGGGATCGCATTAAACACATCACCCTTCAGGAAATATGCCCAACCCAGGGAGTCCGTGATCGCCGCAGATTGTGGCGCCAAATGATGGGCTTGGGACACCAGGTCAAAGCCGCGGGCGACGTCAATCCGTCGTTCGAGCAGGGAATAGCCGAGATAATTCAGTATTTGGGCATTCCGTGTATCGAGAACAAGCGCCTCTTCAAGCGCGGCATAGGCACCGTTCCAGTCGCCGTTAGAATCAAGCGCCATCGCCAGTAAAAGCAAAAGCGCAGCCCGTCTCCCAGCATTGCCCGCATGCTTTTCACCGGCAAGCAGGCTCTTATAGACAGCAATCGCCTCGTCCCGCTTTCCTGCCCTTTCGAGCGTCTGCGCCAATACCAATTTGAGTTGGGATGACGCCGGTTGTGCGTCCGAAGCCGCTTGAGCAACGGAGGCCGCTTCAGCGGCGGTAGCTGCGATTTGGGTCTGGTTAATTACAGCCTGCACCCAGAATGGCGAGAACGTAGCAACGGTTTTCAAAACCGAAACGGCCTTGGCTTCCATATCCTGTCGGTCGAGCAACTCGGCCAGTGCGAGTTTGGCTGCGTCGCTATTTGGTGCAACCCATGTCGCCAGCCTTGCAAAAGCCAACCCTTTTTGCGCTTGTCTTTGCTCGTCCAGTGCAAGACTCAATCTGGCCAGGAGCATTGAAAGCCCAATTTCGGCAGAAATCGGAGGCGTGGCGTAATTTCCCGGATCAAGGCCAATCTGCTGACCAAGCGCAGAAGCAAACTCGACATCGCCCGAACGGGTAAACTCTCCCATGGCATGCGAGGCCAAAAAGCGCCCATGCGGCTCACCATAGCCCCGAAATCCGCGCAACCGGAGCTTGGCCTGCGCCATATTCCCATCAACCATGTCAAAGTAGATGAGTTGGTCGTCGCCATAATAAGAAGCGAGCCCCGATCCGCGAAGGGAATCGATAGTAAAGCCGGATGGCTGGCCCTTAGCAACATTGGCCCACCCCCTCAGCATTGGCGCTACAAATGCGAAGTCGCCATCTTTTTCCAATGCCGCAATGGCCACATCGGCGTCACGCCATTTTCTACGTCGAAAGGCATCCGCAAACAGGAAGATGGAGGCATCCGCATCGGCCTGTTGCACGCGTTGCGCTGCCTTTATCGCGAACAGTGCGTCCGGAAAGCTGCCCTCCCTGATTGCTGCCATCAACAGGTTGTTGGCAACTGAACCGCTTTCCGGATTGCGGGCAAGCAGTTTGGCATAGGTTTTTAAAGCCTCATTGCCTTGTCCAGCCAACTCCTGCCGTTGCGCCGACCAATATAAGTCGCTTGCCTCCTGTGCCGCATTTGTCGGCGCGGCAAACACTAACAGTGCCGTAGCCGGCAGGATCTTACATATTCGGATAATTGGGTCCACCTCCGCCCTCGGGCGTCACCCAGTTGATATTCTGCGTCGGGTCCTTGATGTCACAAGTCTTGCAGTGAACGCAGTTTTGCGCATTGATCTGAAGACGAGGTTGCCCCTCATCCTTACCCACGATTTCATAAACCCCTGCCGGGCAATAGCGCGTTTCAGGCGCATCATAGAGTTCGAGGTTGACCGTAATCGGCACCTCGGGATCCTTGAGTTGCAAATGGCAGGGTTGGTCTTCCTCATGATTGGTGTTCGAAAGGAAGACCGACGAGAGACGGTCAAAACTGATCACACCATCGGGCTTGGGATAGTTGATCGGTTGATACAAGTCCTTGCGGCCGATCGCTTCATTGTCCGAATGGTGCTTCATCTCGATCGGCAGGCCAATTTTCAGCGTGCGCATCCACATGTCGATACCGGCGAAGATTGTGCCATAGGTTTCGCCATATTTGGCGACAGCAGGCTGGGCATTCTTGACCAGCTTCAATTCGGTCGCGATCCAGCTTTGATTGAGATTGGTCTGGTAGTCTGACAATTCGTCATGCTCGCGACCGGCCGCCAATGCAGCAGAAATGCTTTCCGCAGCCAACATACCTGACTTCATTGCAGTGTGGCTGCCTTTGATGCGGGGAACGTTGACGAAGCCGGCCGAGCAACCAATCAGCGCGCCGCCCGGGAAAGCGAGCTTCGGCACCGACTGCCAGCCACCTTCGTTGATCGCACGCGCGCCATAGGAAACGCGCTTGCCGCCTTCGAGGATTTTGCGAATTTCGGGATGCTGTTTCCAACGCTGGAATTCCTCGAACGGGAAAACATGCGGATTGGCGTAATCGAGGGCGACGACGAAACCGAGCGCCACCTGTCCATTGGCCTGGTGGTACAGGAAGCCACCGCCCCAGCTTTCGCTTTCAGAAAGCGGCCAACCTTGTGTGTGGATCACCCTGCCCGGTTTGTGGTTCGCAGTATCGATATCCCACAATTCTTTCATGCCGATGCCATAGACCTGCGGCTGGCAATCGCGTTCCAGATCATATTTGGACTTCAACTGCTTTGTCAGATGTCCGCGCGCACCCTCTGCAAACAGGGTATATTTCGCGTGCAGCTCCATCCCTGGCATATAGTCGGGCTTATGGCTGCCATCGCGCGCTACGCCCATATCGCCTGTGGCGACGCCCTTTACCGAGCCATCATCATTGTAAAGGATTTCAGCGGCGGGGAAGCCGGGGAAGATTTCAACGCCCAGATTTTCCGCTTGCGTGCCGAGCCAGCGACACAGATTGCCAAGCGACCCGGTGTAAGTGCCTTTATTGTGCATCCAGCCTGGGGTGAACAGATGCGGGATTGCCATATGGCCGCCGCGCGACAATACCCAGTGATGGTTCTCGGTAACCGGAACTTCTGCCATCGGGCAGCCCTGGTCTTTCCAGTCAGGCAACAGCTCATCGATCGCCTTGGGATCAAACACTGCGCCAGACAGGATGTGCGCGCCGATTTCCGAACCTTTTTCAAGGATGCAGACCGAGGTTTCGGGGTTGATCTGTTTGAGGCGAATTGCCGCCGAAAGGCCAGCAGGTCCACCGCCGACGATCACCACGTCATAGGGCATCGACTCCCGTTCACTCATTGCACTTCATCCTTCCCAAGGGCCCAGTTTCGGGCTGTCCCGATTTTGGCTCAACTGACAGGATTCGTCATGCCAAGCAATTGACCTTCACGTCAACCAGTGACTGATGCAAAACATGCAGGTCGCACCGCAGGACAGGGGAAAAATCCTCGCAGACTCGATCCACAGCTGGTGGCGTGACGCCGGCGTCGATTATCTGTGCGAAGATACAGCGATCAACTGGCTCAGTGAACCTACATCTTCGCCGGTACGAGCCGAAGAAGTGACGAAACGGTCGGTCGCTGCTCCTGGTCCGATGGCAACTCAACCGGTGCTCACCGAATGGCCCAACGATTTTGAGGGATTACAGCGCGCCATCGCGAATGACCCGTCGCTCCCCGGTAACAATTACAGCCCCGCACGCGCGGCTCCCTTAGCTGTCCTTGCCCCGAAACTGATGGTGTTTGTTGACTTCCCCGAAGAAGAGGATTTGCACGCCGGTGCATTGGGCCATGGACCAGTTGGTATCCTGTTGCAGGCTATGCTCAAAGCTTGCGGATATGCGCCGCAAAATGTGCATCTGAGCGCCCTCGCCCATAGTCGACCCGCCAGCGGTGCATTGGTACCCAGCGATACGCCTTTGCTCGCCGACTTCGCTCGTCACCAGATCAAGCTGTGCCAACCCGAACAATTGCTGTTTTTGGGCTCGGCCGTTTCGGAAACCTTACTGGGTCAGGAATTGATGCAAGCGCGGTCAAATTTACCAGATTTTAACCAAGATGGCGGCAGTTTGACGGTCGTGGCAACTTTTCATCCGCGCACCCTCCTCGCGCGCCCGATATTGAAGGCGCAGGCTTGGAAAGATTTGCAGCGGATCGTGCGGAAAGATCGAGCGTGATCAATTCTAGTTTCATACCGGCGACAGCATTTGCAAGTGGCTTGGCATTGTCCATTGCATCACCTGCAATAGCGGGAACCGCCGACACTGTTCGTCAAGCGGTATCGCCTGATGCTCTGGATGCGCTGGGGGCGCAGCCGACCGTCAAAGACAAACAGGCCTTTGCCGCCATTTTCGCCGCAATCGACGCCAAAAACTGGGCAGAGGCAGCGAAGTTGATCGACACTGCCCCAAAAGGCCCTATGGCATCGATGGCTCGCGCCGAGCTTTATTTGGCCGCCGGCAGCCCCAAAGTAGAAGCTGTACAATTGCAAGTGTTGCTCGAAGAAGCGCCTTGGTTACCCCAGGCAGAGCAACTCGAAAAGATGGCTATAAAACGGGGTGTTGTTGACCTGCCAACTCGCCCCGGAACGCGCCGGTTTTCCTTTTTGGGAAGCGCGCCCAAGCGCGATTTGCCTGACAGCAATCAAAGCGCGTCGACACTGCGTTCCAAACTGCAGGAATTGATCAAGGCAGACAATCCTGCCGGTGCCGAAGCCCTGCTGAATGAGCAGGGTTCAACGCTTGATAGCAATGCTCTCACCGAACTGCGTTATCGCGTTGCATGGTCCTACTATATCGAGAATGATGACAATAGCGCCCGCCGCTTGGCTGCCACCGCACGGGTTGCCGGTGGCGCATGGGCAACCCAATCCGAATGGGTACACGGCCTTGCCAGTTGGCGTTTGGGCGACCAGCGTGAAGCATTCTCAAGCTTTGACAAGGTTTCGCGTAGCGCGGACAATGATGAATTGCGCAGTGCGGCGTTGTTCTGGAGCAGCCGTGCAGCGATGGCGGCACGCCAGCCGCAGCAGGTGCAGCCACGCCTGCAAGCCGCCGCGCGCTTGCAGGAAACCTTTTACGGTCTGCTGGCTAGCGAAGCGTTGGGGATGGAACCTGTCGTCAGCAAGACAATGCGTTATCATGCCACCAATTGGAAACAATTGGGTCAGCAGGAAAATGTTCGCAGCGCTGTTGCGCTCGCGGCAATTGGCAAGAATAGCCTGGCGGATGAGGCGTTACGCCATCAGGCGAAGATTGGTAATCCAGAGCAACATTCGGCACTGGCCCAGGTAGCAGGCGCTCTCAATTTGCCTGCGACACAACTGTGGATGGGGCATTATGGCCCGTCGGGCGAAAAACTTGATCCGATGATGCGATACCCGCATCCGAATTGGACGCCAAGCGGCGGCTGGCGGATCGATCCATCGCTTGTCTATGCCCATGCCCTGCAGGAATCGGCATTCCGCACATCGGCAATCAGCGGCGCAGGTGCACGCGGATTGATGCAGGTGAAACCTTCTACAGCGCAGGAAATGGCGCGGGCGCGTGGCGCGTTCCTCTCTGCTAGTGATCTCGATCGCCCCTCGGTGAACCTCGAATATGGGCAAAGTTATATCGAAAAGCTGCGCGATATGAACGCAACCGGTGGATTGCTGCCCAAGGTGATCGCTGCCTATAATGCCGGCCCCGCCCCGGTTACACGCTGGAACAGCGAAATCCGCGACAATGGTGATCCTTTGCTGTTCATCGAGTCCATTCCCTATTGGGAAACCCGCGGCTATGTATCGATCATCCTGCGAAACTATTGGATGTACGAAATCCAGCGTGGGAAAAATGGCGGCAGTATGAAAGGGCTAGCGCAATATCTCTGGCCTACCGTTCCCAAAGAGGGCCGTGTCGCGACTATTCGTTTGGACAATCCGCCGCGAAATGGAGGTTCCATTGCCGCTCGATGAAAGCAAGCCATTCAAACCGGTCAACATCGCTTTGATTACGGTTTCCGACACCCGAACCTATGAAAACGATACCAGCGGCGATCTGCTTGCGGAATATATAGTCGAAGCTGGTCACCAACTTGTGGATCGGGTAATTGAACGCGATGACGCTTCCAAGCTTGTCGCACGCCTGCATGGCTTCATAGACACCGAATATGTCGATTGCGTGATCCTTACAGGAGGTACCGGTCTGACCGGACGCGACATCACACCGGAAGCGCTCGATCGCGTAAAGAGCAAGGACATTCCGGGTTTTGGTGAATTGTTCCGGATGCTTAGCTATGAAACCATAGGCACCTCGACTATCCAAAGTCGTGCATGTGCGGTGCTCGCCCGCGGAACCTATATTTTTGCGCTACCTGGATCGAATGGTGCTGTACGCGACGGCTGGGAGAAAATCCTCGTCCACCAGCTCGATAATCGCCACAAACCCTGCAACTTTGTCGAGCTGATGCCTCGCCTGCGCGAACAATAATGTTCTTTATATGTTCCTTTTGATGTGATACTCCATTGGGGTGTCCAAAAGCTGCTATCCCGATTTTGTTGCCGGACGCGGCGCGCCGGCGAATACCTCCCCTTCCCGCTTCAACCTGAAATCACGGGAAGCCGATGGAGACTGGCTAGACGAACGGGAGCAGATTGACGGTGCGGTTGCTCAGATAAGGACGCATGCCACAGCCGAACGACCGAAGTCGATTTTGGCACGCAACACATCTCCCGACATCCCGTTCGACAAATCGGTCAATCCCTATCGTGGCTGTGAACATGGTTGCATCTATTGCTATGCGCGCCCGACCCACGCTTATCATGACCTCTCACCCGGGCTCGATTTTGAAAGCCGTTTGTTTGCAAAACCCGATGCAGCAAAGCTTTTGCGCGCTGAAATAGGGCGCAAGGGACATGTGCCGACACCTATAGCCTTTGGAACTAATACTGACGCCTATCAACCGATCGAGCGTGAATGGCATATCATGCGACAATGCCTGGAAGTACTGGCTGAAACGAACCATCCACTTACCATAACCACCAAATCGGACCGCGTGCTGCGTGATCTGGACCTTTTGGAACCAATGGCTGCAAAAGGGCTGGTGGCAGTTGCGATATCGGTAACGATGCTTGACCCCGCACTTCATCGCATCCTCGAACCTAGGGCCCCACGCCCCGAAAAACGGTTGGCCGCGATCAAGGGACTGTCGCAAGCAGGCATCCCTACCCATGTCAATGTCGCTCCGATCATCCCTGCAATCAACGACCATGAGATAGAGGCAATACTCGAACGCGCAGCTGAATCGGGAGTCAAGACTGCAAGCTGGATCCCGCTACGCTTGCCGCATGAAGTTGCGCCCCTGTTTCAGGATTGGTTGCAGGTCCATTTTCCCGACCGAGCGAGAAAGGTGATGTCAATCGTCCGATCGATCCGCGAAGGACGCGACAATGATCCCAGTTTCTTTCAAAGAATGCGCGGTAGCGGCCCCTGGGCGGATTTGATCCGTACGCGATTCAAGATCGCTACCCGCAAGTTGGGGCTCAACCAGTCCAAGATTCAGCTGCGCAGCAACCTTTTCATACCGCCGCGCAGCGATGGCCAGTTGGCGCTATTCTAATCAGCCAAAACTCCCCGGATCGCCTTCCAGCGGTGCAAAGCGGATCAAGCGACTGGTTTGCACAGCCGCCTGTCGGTTGACCACGGCCAACCGATAATCCGGGTCAGTCACCATCTCGAGAAACGCGCCTGCATTGGGATATTGCGCGATAAAGGCTGCGTCCCAATGCTCATCCGCAGGCCCCGTCAGCACCGTTTGCAACGATCCGCGCCATACCACAGTGCCACCAACGCGCTGGAAAATCGGTCCACTTGTCTTACCATATTCCTGATAAGCCCGTTCCCCGCTCCAGCCCTTGTCGGCATTCTCATGACCTTCGGGATAGACAGCCAATTCCCGATAGCGAATGAGGTTCAGCATATGGATCGGAACGTCGCGAGGCAGCGCTTTGAAGGCATCAAACGCCTCACGCGTCGGATCAACATGCGCCTCGCCTGACATCAGCCGAGGCTCCGCAGCTTGTAATCCTTATATTGCTTGCGCAATTCCGCCTTCTGGATCTTTCCGGTGCCGGTGATAGGCATGCTGTCGACAAAATGCACCTCGTCGGGCAGCCACCATTTGGCGATCCGCTCCTTGAGGTAGGCGATTACGTCATCCTCGCTCAGCGCTGCCGCTTCAGGCTTTTTCACGGCAACGATAATCGGCCGCTCGTCCCATTTGGGGTGATATACACCAATCGCCGCCGCTTGTGCCACGCCGGGGCAACCCACAGCCGCGTTTTCGAGCTCGACCGAGCTGATCCACTCACCGCCCGACTTGATCACATCCTTGACCCGATCGGTGATCTGCATTGTACCATCCGGATGGATTACCGAGACGTCACCGGTATCGAACCATTGATCGCCATCGGTCGCATCAGCTTCGGCCTTGAAATAGCGCTTGATTACCCAAGGCCCGCGGATCTGCAGCGCGCCTTCGGTTTTGCCATCACGTGGAGCGACATTGCCATCCTTGTCGATGACGCGCAGTTCGACACCAAAGGGTATCTTGCCCTGTTTTGAAACGACATCGATCTGCTGGTCGAGCGTCATCTCATCCCAACCCGGGATAGGCGACCCCATGGTACCAATTGGAGAGGTTTCGGTCATCCCCCAGGCGTGGGCAACACGCACGCCCTGGCTCATCAGCCTCTCGATCATCATCCGCGGCGCTGCGGTACCTCCAATGGTGACCAGCTTGAGCTTGCCCAGATCGTGGCGACGCCCTGCCGCCTTTTCGGCGTCTAGATGCTGGAACATCGCCAGCCAGACTGTCGGCACCCCAGCGCTGTGCGTGATTCCTTCATCGAGCATCAGCTGATGCAAGACCGCCGCTTCGTTGGTTGCGGAGAAGACGAACTTCACGCCCGCCATGGCGCCGGCATAGGGCAGCCCCCAGCTTGCGGCGTGGAACATCGGCACGATAGGGAGCAGCGCCGCAGTCATCGAGAGATCAAAAATTGCTGGAGCCACTTCGGCCATGGCATGCAGCACGGTAGAGCGGTGCTGGTAAAGCACGCCTTTCGGATTTCCCGTCGTGCCGCTGGTATAGCAGAGCATGCACGGATCGCGCTCATCGCCCCAGACCCATTCGAATTGGCCATCGTAGCCGCTCAGCCATTCCTCATATTGAGCGCTGTCGAAGACGATGTAATGCTCGACCGTCTTTAGATGCGGCTTTAGCCGGTCGATAATCGGCTGGAACTGCGCGTCATACATCAGAACCTTATCTTCGGCATGGTTCATGATGTAGATCAGGTCTTCATCGAACAGCCGGACATTAACGGTGTGGATGACGCCGCCGGCGCCGATTGCACCATACCAGGCAGCGAGGTGGCGGTGATGGTTCATCGCAAATGTCGCAACCCTGTCGGCGGGCTTCAGCCCCATCGCGGCAAAGGCTTGCGCCATCTTGCGCGCCTCCCGCGCGACGCCACCCCAATTTGTCCTTTCAATGCTGCCATCAGCCCAGCGCGTTACGATTTCGCGCGTCGGATGCTCGCGTTCGGCATAATCGATCAGATGTGTAACCCTCAGGTCCCAATCCTGCATTCCACCCAGCATTTTTCTCTCCCCTGCCCGCCTATTGTCAGCGGACACTCATCAGATATGGTTTGACCGGTGCCAATTCAACATGGTCAACACCCTGAATCTCTTTCACCTTGTCGACAAGCTCTACGTCAAGACGGAATTTACGGCCGAGCACTATATCAGCGGTCTTTCCGTTAGCTGTGGGGGTCCGCACGACCACTTCACCCCGCCCACCGCCCAGCGGCAGGATCAAGCTCTGCAATCGCAGAAAGGCATCCTCGTGATCGATGTCGAGCAGCATTTTGAACTGTGTGTTTGAAACCAACCCCGCCAGCGGCTTTGCGGTGCGCACAGCGATCCTTGGAATTTCTTCTCCCGGAGGCAGGTCCATCTCTACATTGAGCAAAAGGCATTCCGCGCTCTTTACCCATTCGGCAAGGCTTGCACACACATCTTCGTCAAAGCAACTTGCCTGAAACTGACCGCTGGCGTCAGAAAAATCGGCCTGGACAAAGCGTTTGCCACGGCGCGATTCACGCCACTTCACCGACTGCACCATCGCCGCCATAATGCCCGATTTGCGGCTCCCCTCCGGGATGGGGCCGCAATCAATGGTTTCGAGATAGCTTTTTGCACCATGGCTCGCCGCAATCTGGGTGAATTGCGAAATCGGGTGGGAGGAGAAGTAGAAACCAAAGGCCTCGCGCTCATGCTCCATCGTTTCAGCAACCGACCATTTTTCGGCGTTGGGCAGCCGCATCTTGCCGACACCACTTTCGGCATCGCCGCCGAACAACCCGCCCTGCCCGCTTTCGCGTTGATCGCGGGCGGACTGGGCTGTCGCCAGGATCATTTCGATGCCGCTGAAAACCGATGCCCGATTGGTCTCAAACTCATCAAAAGCCCCCGCAGAGGCCAGGTTTTCCAGGCTACGGCGGTTGATTTGCGCTGGATCGGCACGGTTGGCGAAATCGTCCAGATCCTTGAATGGCCCATTAGCCTCGCGCTCAGCTACCAGAGCTTCCATCGCCTTTTCGCCGACATTTTTGATACCTGCCAGCGCATAGCGAACAGCGAGTCCCTGATCGCATTCCTCCACGCTATATTCGGCATCACTTTGGTTGAGTGATGGGGGCAGGCAATGTGTGCCCATACGACGCATATCGTCGACAAACACCGCCAGCTTGTCGGTCTGATGCATGTCGAAGCACATCGACGCGGCATAAAAAGCTTCGGGATGATGCCGTTTCAGCCAACCTGTGTGGTAAGAGAGAAGCGCGTAGGCCGCAGCGTGCGACTTGTTGAAACCATAGCCCGCAAATTTGTCGATCAAGTCGAAAAGTACGTTCGCCTTGGCAGCGTCGATCTGGTTATGCTCGGCACAACCCGAAACGAATATCGCGCGTTGTTCGTCCATCTCAGACTGGATCTTCTTGCCCATGGCGCGGCGCAAAAGGTCTGCACCGCCAAGCGAGTAACCCGCCAATATCTGCGCGGCCTGCATCACCTGTTCCTGATAGACGAAAATCCCGTAGGTTTCGGCAAGGATGCCCTCAAGCAGCGGGTGCGGATATTCTATCGGCTCCTCGCCATTTTTTCGCCGGCCAAACATCGGGATATTGTCCATAGGGCCGGGTCGATAGAGCGACACGAGAGCGATGATGTCGCCGAAATTGGTCGGTCGCACGGCTGCCAGCGTACGCCGCATACCTTCGGATTCGAGCTGGAAGACGCCAACCGTGTCACCCGACTGGAGCAACTCATAGGTCGCAGGGTCATCAAGTGCCAGCTTGTCAAATTCGACAATGATACCGCGCTTGGCAAGCATCTGCGTCGCTTTCTGCAGCACCGAAAGCGTTTTAAGACCCAGAAAGTCGAACTTGACCAACCCTGCAGCCTCTACAAATTTCATGTCGAACTGGGTTACCGGCACGTCTGACCGCGGATCGCGATAGAGCGGCACCAGTTCGGACAGCGGCCGATCACCAATTACGACGCCAGCAGCATGGGTCGAGCTGTGTCGCGGCAGGCCTTCAAGCTTCATCGCAAGATCGAACAGCCGCTTCACCTGATCGTCTCGGCGATACTCCTCGCGAAGTTCTGGCACGCCACCCAGCGCCTTTTCCAGATCCCATGGATCGGTCGGGTGGTTTGGCACCAGTTTGCACAACCGGTCGACCTGTCCATAGCTCATCTGCAAAACGCGACCGGTATCGCGCAAAACGGCTCGTGCTTTCAATTTTCCGAAAGTGATGATCTGCGCGACCTGGTTGCGACCGTATTTTTCCTGCACATAGCGGATGACCTCACCCCGCCGCGTTTCGCAGAAGTCGATATCGAAGTCCGGCATCGATACGCGTTCGGGATTCAGGAAACGTTCGAACAGCAGGCCCAACTGCAACGGATCAAGGTCAGTGATTGTCAGCGCCCATGCGACGACCGAGCCCGCACCCGAACCACGCCCTGGCCCAACGGCTATGTCATGTGACTTGGCCCATTTGATGAAGTCCGCAACGATCAGAAAGTAACCGGGAAAACCCATCGAGCAGATAACATCGCACTCAAATTCAAGCCGTTCGAAATAGGGTTTGCGTGCGGCTTCATCCTTGATCCCGGCATGATCGAGACGCGCAATAAGCCCCTCGCGCGCATCGTCGCGCAACTGCTGTTCTTCCGCCTCGCGATTGCCGGCCAGGCTTGGTAGGATTGGCTTACGCTTCGGTGCGCCCACACCGCAACGCTTTGCAACAACCAGGGTGTTTGCCAGCGCCTCAGGCACATCGGCAAACAGCTCCGACATTTGTTGCCAGGTCTTGATCCAGGCATGCGGACTGCTTTTGCGGCGATCCTCATTCTCAACATATTCGCCATCGGAAATGCAGAGCATGGCATCATGCGCCGGATAGAAATCGGGTTCGGCAAAACAGGCTGGATTGGTGGCAACCAGCGGCAGGTTCCGTTCATAGGCGAGCGCGATCAGCGCCTCCTCAGCTGCTTCTTCGGTCGCATCGCCGCGCCGCGCCAGTTCGATATACAGCCGGTCCGGGAATAGCTGTTGCAGCCTTGTGCAATAATCGGCGGCGCTATCCAGTTGCCCGTCGGCAAACAGCCGAGCGAGACCACCCTCACCCGCCGCAGTTGAAGCAATCAGCCCATCAGTGTGCCCCTCCAATTGGGCAAATTGCACCTGTGCTTCACTGTCATCCGGATTTTCCAGATGCGCCATCGACGTCAGGCGGCAGAGATTTTCGTAACCAACCTCATCCTGCGCATAAAGCGCGATCCAGTCGCGCACCGCTTGCCCACCCGAATATTCAGGTGGACGCTGCAGACCGAGCATCAACCCCATGATCGGCTGCACCCCGACCGCCCGGCAGCCGTCCTGGAACGGCATTACGCCGTACAGTCCGTTTCGGTCGCTTATTGCGATGGCGGGAAAGCCAAGTCCTTTGGCATATTTCCCGATTGCCTTGGGCTCGATTGCGCCCTCAAGCATCGTATAGGCGGAGAAAACCCGCAAAGGGACAAAGGGTGCGATGGCCATGACTGGAGCCTACGCAAAGGCCGCCGGATTCGCAAATCCGGCGGCCTGCTTTAGTTGTGGACAAGGCCTATTGCTGTTTGACCAATGGCAGCATGTAGCCGTTCGCGGCTGCGATAAGGTTTCCGACCTCGTCGGCATAACCTTTCGGGTTGATCAATTGTGCCCGAAAAAGGAATTTGAACTGTGGGCCGCCGACGCTGAGAAACTTGTCCTTCCGATCGGATTCGCTCGTTAGTGTAAAAAGGTCGGTGCGCCCGCCCATTGGCTGCAACAAATGCACCGACACATCGCCGTCTTTCGGCGGTGTCACTTTGGTAAGTGTTCCCTTTTGCCATTTGGCATTGCCTGTTGGCGTGCGAAAAGAAATGTGCGTTTGACCGGGCAGCAGGCCGGGTTCGGCATATGCAGTCCCTTCAGCTGAATAGTTGGTCGTCTTCTCATAATAGGTCTGCGTGATCATATGATCCCGTTTTGCAGCCGCTCGACCAAGTGTGACGACATATTGCGCCTTCACTACATGGGCGTTGAGATCCTTCGCCAACTGCACTTCAAGCTTTGGCAAGTTCCATGTGTTCTGGAGCGACATCGCGCTCGGCCCATTCGGGGTGGTGCTTTTCCAGCCCATCTTGCTCGACCAGCCAATATAGCTTTTGGGTTCCGTCTGGAACTGGCCAACCTCGATATTGTA
The DNA here is from genome assembly GCA_964423155.1 of uncultured Sphingorhabdus sp. Lineage (GTDB taxonomy): Bacteria > Pseudomonadota > Alphaproteobacteria > Sphingomonadales > Sphingomonadaceae > Sphingorhabdus_B. The sequence continues at coordinate 20,748 of CAYRDQ010000024.1, read as the reverse complement.
AGGCATATAAGGCGTTAGACTGTCCGGCCCTGCATAATAGGCATCACCCAATATGTTCGCATAGCGCGTCGGGTTGGGGATTTTGGCCAGTTTGACTATTGCTTGATAATTGGCGTTACCCTTGACCTCCGCCTCGGGAACAACCTCGAAACCAGCGGCTGTCAGATCGGTCTTGAGCTTTTCATATGCAGCACTGGCGATCGCCTTTTGCTCGGCATCGGAGAAATTTTCCCACGCCAGTACAGTTTCGGCAGTGTGCTTGGGCTGCAGGAATTTGAACCAGTCGCTTGGCCCCGACGCTGCCGACGTGGACGCTTGGATAGTCACCATGACATTGGTTATTGCTACCCGTTTGGTCCCAGCAAGCGTTGCAGTGCCAATTTCGGTAAAGGCGGCGGGCGCCGTCGATACAGGCGGCCCCACTTCTTCCTTTTTGTCTTTTGCGACAATGGTACTCGACAGGAAGAGTGAAGCCACTCCACCTGCATACATCAGCTTTTTTTGCATGGATTTCCCCTCCCAAATGCAAGGCAGAGTGTAATCCGGATCGGCCAGCGAAACTTGTAAAAACGCCGCGTCGCCTATGCCTAAAGTTCAATTTTACAAACTCAGGCTAACAACTTTTCTATGTCCTTTTCCAGCGCCCCCGGGGCCACTTGCGGTCCGTAGCGCCCTACAACCTTGCCGTCGCGATCGACGAGGAATTTTGTGAAATTCCATTTGATTGCGCGGCTACCCAGCAAACCCGCTTGCTTGTCCTTCAAGTGCTTCCAGAGCGGGTCGGCATCGTCACCATTGACGTCAATTTTCTTCGCCAATGGAAAGGTGACGTCATAGGTCAGCGAACAGAAATTCTTGATTTCCTCTTCGTCGCCGGGCTCCTGCGCGCCAAACTGGTTGCAGGGAAAGGCCATGACGACCAGTCCCTTGTCACCATATTTCTCGTATAGCGCTTCCAGCCCCTTATATTGCGGTGTGAAGCCGCATTTGGAGGCGGTGTTTACTAGCAAAAGCACTTTGCCCTTAAATTCAGACATATCCTGCTTTGCACCACCGGGCATATCGACCGTGAAATCATGTACATTCATCGAATTACTCCTCCAAAACCCCATCGTGCAGACGGACTACTCTGTCCATTTTCGCGGCGAGTCTTTCATTATGTGTCGCGACCAATGCTGCTGAACCTTGCCCGCGCACTAACGCCACAAATTCTCTTAGAACGACATCGGCGGTATGCTCGTCCAGATTACCGGTCGGCTCGTCTGCGAGCACAAGACGCGGACGGTTTGCCAGGGCTCGAGCGACAGCCACACGCTGCTGTTCACCACCCGAAAGCTTGGCAGGGCGATGTTCGAGGCGCTCGCCAAGGCCGAGGGTTGATAGTAACTCGGTTGCGCGTTCGCGTGCATCTTCGGGGCTGGCACCTGCAATCAATTGAGGCAGCGTCACATTTTCCAGGGCATCGAAATCAGGCAACAAATGGTGAAACTGATAGACAAAGCCCAGCTTCTCCCGGCGAACGACGGTTGCCCGATCAGGCCCTGCATCGCGCATTTCCTCGCCATCAATCAGGATCGAACCTGTAAATCCGCCCTCCAACAATCCCAGCGCTTGCAGAAGGGTTGACTTTCCTGTTCCCGAAGGTCCCAGCAGCGCCACCAATTCACCTTCGCGGATAGACAGGTTCACACCGCGCAGCACCTCGATTGTCACATCGCCCTGCGTAAAGCTGCGTCGCACATCGCGCATTTCTGCGACGGTCTTATTCATAACGAAGTACCTGTACCGGGTCGGTCCCCGCCGCCTTGAATGCGGGATAAAGCGTCGCGAGGAAGCTGAAGAACAAGGCCAATGTGCATATCGCAAGCACCTCGAACGGATCGGTACGGGAGGGCAGTTCGGTGAGAAAACGGATCGAGGGATCCCAAAGCTCAAGCCCCGTCACAAACTGGATGAAGGTCACAATCGACTGGCGGAAAAAGAGGAAAATGAAGCCGAGGATTACACCTGCCACCATCCCCGCTGCACCAATCAACAAGCCGACGGTCACGAAAATCTTGAGCAGCGACTGACGCGACGCGCCCATGGTACGGAGTATTGCAATGTCGCGAGTCTTCGCGCGCACCAGCATGATGAGCGACGACAATATGTTGAAGACCGCCACCAGCACGATGATCGACAACACAATGAACATCGCCACACGCTCGATCGCCAACGCTTCGAACAATGATGCATTCATGCTCTTCCAATCCACGATCACCGCCTTGTCGGCAATTTTCGGCTGCAGTGGCGCGAGGATATCGTTGACCTTGTCGGCATCGGTGGTGGTCAGTTCGATCATCCCGATCTGGTCGCCCATCAGCATCAATATTTGCGCATCCTCGATCGGCATGATCACGAACGCCTTGTCATAATCATAGACGCCGACCTCGAAGATCGCTGCGATCTCATAGGATATTTCCCGCGGAACGGTGCCGAATGGCGTCGTTCGCCCTGCAGGATTGATCACGGTTATCCGCTGCCCCACCCGCGCACCCAGATTTTGGGCAAGCCGCGAACCAATTGCCACTCTCTCGCTTCCCGGCTGAAGCAGGCGCAAATCGCCGGCCACTGTCTTACCTTTCAGCGTAGGGTTGGTGAGGATATCCCGCACTTCCATCCCGCGCGCCAAGATCGCCTCGACGCGCCCTTCGCTGGTCGCGAGCAACGGCTGTTCGATCAGTGGCGAAGCTTCGGTTACGCCAGGCGTAGCGCGTGCATCTTTGAGCACCTCACGCCAGTCTGCCAACCGCCCGCCATAGCCTTGCACCACCGCATGGCCATTGAGCCCGACTATCTTGTCGAACAGTTCGGCACGAAAGCCGTTCATCACGCTCATCACGATGATAAGCGCGGCGACTCCGAGCGCGACAGCGATCAGGCTGATCGTGGCAACAAGGAAAATGAAACCTTCCCCCTTGCCCGGCAGCACATAGCGCCTGGCGATCATGCGTTCATATCGATTGAGGATCATGTCGGTCGTGGTTCCGGCATAGTGTTTATGCTCAATCCCTTAGGCGGGGCTTTCCCTGCGCGCAAGCCAAAGCCTGTGTTACAGATATGTTGCAGCAATGCCACACAGCATGAAAAAGCGTTCGGACGAAACAGAGAATCGTTGCGATAAGCCTGATTTGCGTCATTTTGCGCCTGCTGAATAGGTTCATCGCTGAATGGCCATGGTTCAGGGGGATTAAGCCCCGCGCGACTTGCGATAACGCATAGCGGCAGGGCTTTGACGATTTTTCGTCAATCAGGCCGTCCAATTTCGATTGGGCGGCCTTGATTTTTATCCGACGCTAATCATCTATGCCTTGAGGGAGCCGGAGACGGTCCCTCACCAACCAAACAGAAAGCGCCGCGCATGCGGGCTTTCGACCACAACAAATTGCTCAATTGGAGAATTTGACATGAACCGTTTTGATTTCACCCCCTATCGTCGCAGCACTGTGGGTTTTGACCGCCTTTTCGACATGCTCGAAAATGCCCGTGGCGTTACCCAGGGCGACAACTATCCCCCGTTCAACATTGAGCGCACTTCTGAAACCGAATATGTCGTGACGATCGCAGTCGCTGGCTTTAAGCCCGACGAGATTGATATCATAGCGCAGCAGAACCTGTTGGTGGTTTCGGGCCAGAAGAAAGTCGATGGCAACGACAACCGCGATTTCCTGCATCTCGGTATCGCCAACCGCAATTTCGAACGCCGCTTCCAGCTTGCCGACCATGTGTTCGTGCGCGGAGCCGACCTCGCCGACGGCCTTCTGACCGTCCAGCTCGAACGTCAGGTTCCCGAAGAGCTGAAGCCGCGTAAAATCCTGATCGGTGGATCGACCCCGACCGTCATCGAACATGGCGAAACCAAGAAAAAAGGCGGCAAGGCTGCCTGAATGAAGAACCCCCTCCCGCTTGCGGGAGGGGACTTCAATTAAACCAACCGACTCTGTTCCACCGCCGCTTCAATGAAGCTGGCGAACAGGGGATGCGGTTCGAAAGGTTTTGACTTCAGTTCAGGGTGGAACTGCACCCCGATAAACCAGGGATGATCCGGACGCTCGACAATTTCAGGCAGTAATCCGTCCGGAGACATGCCTGAGAATATCAGGCCACCTTTTTCGAGAGGCTCCCTATAGGCACCATTGACCTCATAACGATGGCGGTGGCGTTCGGAAATCGTGGTTGCATCATAGATCCCTGAAACATGGCTGTTGCCAGCCAGTTTGGCCTCATAGGCTCCCAGACGCATCGTACCACCCAGATCGCCGCCGGCCTCGCGCGTCTGCAGACCTTCCTCGGTCATCCACTCGGTAATAATTCCGACAACCGGCTCTTCGGTCGGGCCAAATTCGGTGCTCGATGCCTCTGAAATGCCAGCGGTATTCCGCGCACCTTCGATGCAGGCCATCTGCATACCTAGGCATATTCCAAAGAAGGGCACTTTGCGCTCACGCGCAAAGCGCACAGCGGCAATCTTGCCTTCCGAACCGCGTTCCCCAAACCCGCCGGGAACGAGGATCGCATGCATCGGTTCCAGCGCCGCGGCGATGTCGCTATCGCCCTTTTCGAACAGTTCCGCATCAATCCAATTGATATTGACTTTAACCCGGTTGGCAAAGCCGCCATGCGCCAGCGCCTCGTTCAGCGATTTATAGGCATCTGCCAAACCGACATATTTGCCGACAACGCCAATGGTGACTTCGCCCTCGGGATTCTGCTGACGATCAAGGATATCCTCCCACCGGCGCAAGTCCGGAGCAACGCCTGGCGTGATGCCAAATGCACGAAGCACTTCATAATCCAGCCCCTCTGCATGATATTGCAGTGGTACGGCATAGATCGATTTCGCATCGAGCGCCGGAATCACGGCTTCCTTGCGGACATTGCAAAAGGCCGCGATCTTTGCTCGTTCGCCCTCGGGTAGAGGATGTTCGCAGCGGCACAGCAAGATATCGGGTTGCACACCCAGTGCGGTCAATTCCTTGACGCTGTGCTGGGTCGGCTTGGTTTTGAGTTCACCCGCAGCGGCGATATAGGGCACCAGCGTGACGTGGACGAAGACGGTTTGTTCACGGCCCAGTTCGTTGCGCATCTGGCGGATCGCCTCGATAAACGGCAGCGATTCGATATCACCCACGGTACCGCCGATCTCGCAGAGCACGAAATCGAGGCCATCGACATCGGCCTGAGCAAAGGCTTTAATCTCGTTGGTGACGTGCGGGATGACCTGAACCGTCGCACCCAGATAGTCGCCGCGCCGTTCCTTCGCGATGATGTCGCGATAGATACGGCCGGAGGTGACATTGTCCGATTGCCGCGCCGAAACGCCGGTAAAGCGTTCATAATGGCCAAGATCAAGATCGGTCTCGGCGCCGTCATCAGTCACATAGACTTCGCCATGCTGATAGGGCGACATCGTGCCCGGATCGACATTGAGATAAGGATCGAATTTACGAATGCGGACCTTGTAGCCGCGCGCCTGCAAAAGGGCTGCCAGAGAGGCTGCCATAAGACCTTTGCCGAGCGAGGAGACCACGCCGCCGGTTATGAAAATGTACCGCGCCATGGGAGGAAAGGCCTAAGACGAGTTTGCGGGATTCGGCAAGGGGCGGAATCGCACTCACAGAAATAAATTACCGAAAAGCCCTGTTGGCGGCTTTTACCGGCTTATTTGTCGAGCGGAATTTCGCTGGCTGGCGCTGCGGGGGCAGCCTTGCCTTGCTCACCCGTTGCTGCGTCCTGGGCAGGCTGGGCCGAAGGATCGACTGTCTGCTGCTGTGCGGCAGGTGCGCCACGTTGTAGCGTCTCATCCACTGTGCCCGGCGTTCCGCGCTTGGCAGAGACAAAGGCCAAGGCAATAGCCAAAACTACAAACAGTGTAGCCAGAATTGCCGTGGTTCGCGTCAGGAAATCGCCAGCCCCGCGCGCCGACATCAGGCCCGACGGACTGCCGCCCATTCCAAGACCACCACCTTCTGACCGCTGCATGAGAATGACACCCACCAGCGAAGCAGCTACAATAGCGAAAACGGCGAGAAGGAAGTGAAAGAGACCCATTATATTGTCCGATAAATCTTGGTAGCCTACGGCCGGAATGCCGCCCACATAGGGATGCAAAGCTTACTTTTCAAATAGTATCGCTCAGGCGGCAGCGGCGGCTGCTACAATGGGTTGAAACTTTTCGGCTTTCAAACTTGCTCCGCCTATTAAACCACCATCGACATTTGCAATTGCGAGCAGGCTTGCGGCATTGTCTCCATTCATTGACCCCCCGTAAAGAATGCGAATGGCTTTGCCGCCCTCGCCAAAACGGGAAACAAGGGATTGCCGAATGGCTGCATGCATCGCAGCCACATCTTCAACCGACGGGATACGGCCGGTGCCAATCGCCCAAACCGGTTCATAGGCAACCGACAACCAGTCCGCAGCACTGGTAGTGGGCAGTGAGGCGACCAATTGACCGAGAACAACGGTTTCAGCCTGCCCCGCATCGCGTTCCGCTTCGGTTTCACCGACACAAACAATTGCAGAAAGCCCGGCTGCATTTGCTGCCAAGGCTTTAGCGCAAATGTCTGCGTCGCTCTCACCTTGGGCGGCCCTGCGCTCGCTATGACCGACGATAGTCAACCGTGCCCCGGCGTCGGCGAGCATTTCAGCGGAAATGCAGCCGGTGTGAGCGCCCGATACTGCCATATGGCAATCCTGCCCGCCGATCGCCAGTCCAGGAAACTTGCCGGCAGCGGGACGAATCAACAATGCTGGCAAACACAAAGCGGTATCAACGGACGGGAAGTCTGCAACAGCGGAGACTATCGCCTCGATATCATCGAGTTGCGCCAGCAAGCCGTTCATTTTCCAGTTCCCCGCAATCAGTTTGCGCATATCCATCCCTTAAAGTTTTAGAAGCACAGACCGTGCCCGAAGCCTGCGCCGCTAGCAAATCACACAGGCATTGCCAAATCCTGACCCCAGATTTACGCCTTCCCCGCTTGATTGCCTGTCAACTGCCGCCTAAAGCGAGCCGCAATATTGGCGGTCCACTTTCGGACAAAGGTCAGGAAAAACATGATCAGTTTCATTCGCAAGCTACTCGGTTCCAAATGGGGCGCCGCATTCGGCATAGCTTTTGTCGTATTGGTCGGCTTTGCCTTTGCGCTGGGTGATGTCACCGGATCCGGCAGCTTCGGAGGTCTGGGAAGTGGCCATGTCGCGAAAGTAGGCGACCGCAAAATTGGTCTCGGCGAATTTCAGGACATGCTCGACAATAGCCTGAAAGCGGAGCGACGCGAAAATCCGACGCTCGACATGGCTAAATTTGTTGAAAGCGGCGGTCTTGACTCAACACTAGAGCGCTTGATCAACCGCTACGCACTCGCTCTTTTCGGTGAAAAGCATGGCGTTGCCGTCTCAAAGCGACTTGTGGATTCAGAGATACGCAAGTTGCCGAATGTGAATGGACCAGATGGCAAATTCAGCCAGCAGGCTTTCAGTGCGTTTCTGCAGGGCCTCGATCTGACAGAAGCGATGATTCGCGACGATTTCAAACAAAATTTGTTTGCCCAGCAGATCCTGCCTGTCGCTGGGGCGGGGGGAGCTGCCCCTGAAAGCCTTGTTTTGCCGTATGCTTCGCTACTGCTTGAAAAACGTGCGGGCGATGTCGCACTGGTTCCGGCACAAGCTTTTCTGCCAAAGGCTGCGCCAAGCGAAGCGCAGTTGCAGGCTTTCTACCGCGCCAATTCCGCGCGTTTTACTATCCCTGAAAAGCGCGCCATCAGTTACGCGTTGTTCGATGCATCGATAATCGGGGACAAGGCTACTGCCACGACAAAAGAAATAGCCGATTACTACAAGACCAATGCAAAACAATATTCCGCTTCTCAAACACGTGACATCAGCCAATTGGTGTTCCCCACCGAAGCGGCTGCAAAGGCGGCAACGGCAAAACTTGCGGGCGGCCAATCGTTTGATGCAGTAGCACGCGATCTGGGGCTGAGTGCTACGAACAGCAACGGCTTAGCGCGAGAATCACTCGCCTCTTCTGCATCTAAGGCAGTGGCTGATGCCGTATTCGCAACAGCGCAAGGCCAGATTGCCACTCCGGCGCGCGGCGGCCTTGGTTGGTATGTTGTCAAGGTGAATAAGGTGAATAACATCGCCGCCCGCCCATTGGCTGCCGTAAGTGCGGAAATTGCGAAAAAGATCGAAGCTGAAAAGAAAGTCGAATTGCTTTCCGATCTGACTGCGGAAATTGAGGATGAGTTTGCTGGCGGTTCAACCATCGCCGATATGGCGAAAGCCAATGGCCTTAAACTCGAAACGACACCCAAACTCTTCGCCAATGGTCAAAATCCCGAAGCGCCCAGCTATCGCCCGATTCCGGAGATGCAACGCATCCTGCCCGCCGCTTTTGATATGGAAAGCGATGGCGAGGCACAGCTTATCGAAATCGTTCCCGGTGAAAAGTTCGCTATGGTTTCGGTCGCTGATTTTGAGGAAGCTGCACCACCTCCGCTCGCGCAAGTACGAGATGCAATCACCCAGCAATGGGCACTCTCTGAAGGTGCTAAAAGGGCCAAAGCGGTCGCAGAGCAAGTGCAGCGCGCCGTCATCAATGGAAAATCGCTGTCTGAGGCGATGAAGGCAGTCGGCGTTTCATTACCTGCCGTGGAGAGCGTAGCGGGCAGCCGCATGGACCTTAGTCGGCAGGGTCAACAGGTACCTCCGCCGCTTGCTATGTTGTTTGCCATGAAAAAGGGGACCGCAAAGACGCTCGATGCTGGACGCAACCAGGGTTGGTTTGTGGTACACCTCAACGCAGTCATCAAAGGCGACGCAAGTGGACAAACGGAATTGCTGGCCGCGCGCCGAGAGGAAATGCTCGGTCTACTGCAACAGGAATATGCCGCACAGCTGATCAGCGCTGCCCGTGCAGAAGTCGGCGTCAGCAAAAATGACAGCGCACTCAAGGATATCCGCAACCGCCTGACCAATCAGGACGCGGTACAGTAAGGCACATCAGACGGGTATGAATGACATCAGCTCTGCCCGTACCGCCGATATTGCGCGCGCGCAACTTGCAGAAGGCAAATCCGCAATTGTCTGGCGCGATCTGATTGCCGACACCGAAACCCCCGTTTCGGCTGCGCTTAAGCTGTTCGAGGCCGGTCGCGGCGATTTCATATTGGAGTCGGTCGAGGGCGGTGCAGTGCGTGGCCGGTACAGCCTAATTGGCTTAGCGCCCGACCTCGTCTTTCGAGCAGATGGCGATCAAGCCGAAATCAACCGAAATTGGCATACTGACCGCGCAGCTTTTGCGCCAACCGAAGAAGGTGCACTAGCATCTTTGCGCAAGCTTGTTGAAACATGCCGTATCGACATGCCCGAAGGGCTACCCGCAGCCTTTGCCTGCCTTGTCGGCCATTTCGGCTACGAGACGATCGGCCTCGTCGAAAAACTGCCACGGCCGCCCGCCAACCCTATTGGCGTGCCGGACATGATGTTCGTGCGGCCCACGGTGGTGTTGGTGTTCGATAGATTGGCTGACCGGCTCTATATTGCTGCTCCGATTTGGCCCGAAGGTGGCGAACCCGATCGGCTGATCGAAGCCGCCTATGACCGGATCGACGCAACCGCCGCCACACTTGCACAACCCGTTCCAGCGGGTGTGGCGCATGCCGAACTTGCAACCTTGCCTGAACCCACTCCCGCACTCGCCCCTGGCCAATATGAAAAGATGGTGCTGAGTGCGAAGGATTATATTGCCGCGGGTGACATCTTTCAGGTGGTGCTGGCGCAGCGTTTCTCGCTGCCCTTCACCCTGCCGCCGGTCGATCTCTACCGCGCATTACGGAGGATCAACCCTTCGCCCTTCCTCTATTTCCTAGACATGCCCGGCTTTGCGCTGATCGGTTCAAGCCCGGAAATCCTCGTCCGTATCCGCGATGGCGAAGTCACTATCCGCCCGATCGCCGGCACACGCCCACGTGGCAAAACCGCGCTTGAAGATGCCGAAAACCGCGACAGCTTGCTTGCTGATCCCAAGGAGCGAGCAGAGCATCTGATGCTGCTTGATCTGGGTCGCAACGATGTCGGCCGCGTCACAGAGGGCGGTAGCGTGACCGTCACCGACAGCTATATGGTCGAATTTTACAGCCATGTGATGCACATCGTCTCCAACGTCGTCGGCCGACTTGCGAAGGGCAAGGATGCACTGGACGCTTTATTCGCCGGCTTCCCCGCAGGTACAGTCAGCGGCGCGCCGAAGGTCCGTGCTTGCGAAATCATCGCCGAACTCGAGTCCGAGACCCGCGGCGCCTATGCTGGCGGTGTCGGCTATTTCAGCCCGGACGGGAATATGGACAGCTGCATCGTACTGCGCACCGGCATCGTCAAGGATGGCATGTTGCACGTTCAGGCGGGCGCCGGCATCGTCGCCGACAGCAATCCCGATTATGAACAGCGCGAATGTGAAGCCAAGGCGGGCGCCCTGATGGCCGCCGCGCGCGAAGCCGTCCGCGTCGCCGGAGAGGCAGGGTTTGGGCAATGAGCAATAACCGTATCCTCGTCGTCGACAATTATGACAGCTTCACCTTCAACCTTGTCCACTATCTGCAGGAGCTGGGTGCCGAAGTAGAGGTGGTACGCAACGATGCCATTTCGGCGGGTCAGGCGCTTTCAAGCGGTGCGCAGGCCTTCCTGCTCTCCCCTGGGCCATGCACGCCCAATGAAGCGGGTATCTGCCTCGATATGGTCGCGGCCTGCGCAGAGGCGAAGAAGCCATTGCTCGGCGTTTGCCTGGGACACCAGACCATCGGCCAGCATTTTGGCGGCAATGTAGTCCGCGGCGGGTTGATGCACGGCAAGACCAGCCCGGTCAGTCATGACGGCAGCGGGCTGTTTACTGGCCTGCCCTCACCGTTCACCGCCACGCGCTACCACTCGCTGATTGTCGAAAACATCCCCGAAGAACTGGTCGTCAATGCCACCAGCGACGATGGCCATGTGATGGGCTTCCGCCACACCACACTCCCCATTCACGGTGTGCAATTCCATCCCGAAAGCATCGCGACCGAACATGGCCACGCGATGCTGGCCAACTTTATGCAACTGGCGGGGATGAATCCGAAGGAACGGGTGTGAACGAAATCCATTTCGAGGTTCGGGAAGAAGATCTGGTCACCGCGCAGCGCCTGTATCAGCTGGGCGGCATAAAACGCTATGCAGTGATCATGGGCTTTGCCGTTGTTGCCTTTCTGTCGCTGGTTTTTGCAATGGATGAAGGCTTTGATCTGGGGGCCATGACTTCCACCTTTGGCGCGATGTTTGCCGTCATCGTTTTGCTACCGATCCTGTCTCGCTATTGGTCGATCCCGCGGATGGCGCGTAAAGCGCTTGAGCATGACAAGACCCTCAGTGAAACTACCTCTTTCCGCTGGGATAGTGAAACGGCAAGCATGGCGAGTGACACCGCTAACTGGACCCAACCGATCGCCGATTTCGCGGCATGGCGCGCCGATGAAAACGTCATACTCCTTTATCGCCAGACCCATCTCTACCATTTCATCCCCTGCCGCGCATTTATTGATATGGCACAGCGCCAGTCGTTGATTGACGCGCTGGTTGCCAATGGCGTGTCGAACAAATGGCCGCCGAAATGAGCCTGTCACTTTCTGAATCCGAAGCCCTGTTCGGCCGGATGCTCGATGGCGCAATGTCCGCTTCCGAGATTAAGAGCGTCTTGGTCGAAATGGCCGAGCGCGACGAGACGTCAGAGGAAATCGCAGGCGCTATTCGCGCGATGCGCGCACGAATGATCCGCGTCACTGCACCCGAAGGTGCGATCGACGTCTGCGGTACCGGCGGAGACGGTGCGCATAGCCTCAATGTCTCGACCGCGGTCGCCATCGTAGTTGCCGCCTGCGAGGTTCCGGTCGCCAAGCATGGCAATCGCGCGGCTTCGAGCAAGGCGGGCGGGGCCGATACGCTGGAGGCACTCGGCCTCAACCTCGATCGCGCGGCGGAAACGGCAGAGCAGACCCTTTCCGACCTTGGTATCGCCTTTCTCTTTGCGCAGAAATACCATCCCGCGCTTGGGCGCCTTGCTCCCATCCGTCGCGAAATCGGGCGGCGCACCATATTCAACCTGTGCGGCCCTGCCTGCAATCCCGCTGGGGTCAAGCGCCAGCTCATTGGGGTTGCACGGCCCGACTTCCTGTCTGTTTATGCGGGAGCACTCGAAATGCTAGGTTATGAAGATGCGATGCTGGTTGCAGGCGATGAGCCGCTCGACGAGCTTTCCATTTCTGGACCCAGCAGCTTCATCCGCCTTGGTCAATCGCCCGGGCGCATTGCTCCCGAAGTTGCCGGCCTATTCCGCCACACTACCGAAGCCCTGAAAGGAGGCGATGCGGCATATAATGCCGCAGCCCTCCGTCGCCTGCTCGCTGGTACGCAGGAAACCTCTCAAGACAGCGCCTATCGCGACGCCGTCCTCTTCAACGCCGCTGCCGCGCTTATAATAGCAGGCCATGCCGATGACTGGCGTTCGGGCGTAGAAGAAGCCGCGGAGGCCATCGACAAGGGGCTGGCCAAGGCTTTGCTCGATTGTTGGGTTAGGTTTTGAAGGGAAAAATGGAAATGGCCGACAAACTGATCCTGCACGAATATTCGCCTTCCGGAAACTGCTACAAGATCCGGCTGACGGCCGCATTGCTGGGCGACACTATCGAACGGCGCGAATATGATATCCTCAAAGGTGAGACGCGCACACCGGAGTTTCTCAAAAGTGTGAGTGCCAATGGGCGCACGCCGGTCTTGCAGATCGGAGACAAGTTTCTGGCGGAAAGCAATGCGGCCTGTTTCTGGCTTGCAAATGGAACGCACCTTGTACCCGACGACCGTTTCGATCAGGCCGACATGCTGCGCTGGATGTTCTGGGAACAGTATAATCACGAACCCAATATCGCGACATTGCGTTTCTGGCTCGCCTTTGTCGGCGAGGCAAATCTGAATGCTGCGCAGCGCGTTCAGATCGCCGGCAAGAAAGAAGCAGGCAATGCCGCATTGCGATTGATGGATGAGCATCTGTCAAAACGGGATTGGTTGGTTGGCAATCAGCTAAGCCTCGCGGACATTGCTCTGTTTGCTTACACCCATGTCGCCGAAGAGGGTGGCGCTTTTGAACTTGGGATTTTTCCAAACATTCTGCGCTGGATCAACAATGTGACAGCACAACATGGCTTTCTGGCGCTAACGGATTGATCGATGGACGTTTTGATCCGCCCCGAAACACCAGAAGACCATCAGGCCATCTTCGATATTATCCAACGGGCGTTTGCGCCGATGCCCTATGCTGGCGGTGACGAACAATTGCTGCCTAACCGGTTCCGCGATGCAAATATACTCGCATGCTCGCTGGTGGCAGAGAGCGACAGCTCCGTCATCGGCCAAATCACTTTGACCCCTGCCCTGTCTGCCGACGGTTCAACTGGCTGGTATGCAATCGGCCCGCTGGCTGTAGAGCCTGCGCTGAAACATCAAGGCATAGGGAGTATGTTGATGCGTGCGGCCATTCAATGGATGCGTGAACAGGCTGCGACTGGATGCGTATTGGTTGGCAATCCCGATTACTATTCCCGCTTTGGTTTTCGCCTGTATCCCGATCTTGCTCCCGCAGGCGAACCTGCTGAGTTTTACCAGATGTTGTCCTTTGATGACCTCGAACCAAATCATGTGGTTCATTTCCATCCACTGTTTTACAGTGACAATGCCGAGCGCACCTCATGACGGATAAGCTTACAGAAATTTGCGGTACAAAACGGATGGAAGTCGCCGCGCGCAAACCACAGGGTTTGTCGCATTGGCTCTCTCCATCCCCTGTTCGCGGGTTCGAAGCGGCGCTGCGCGCCAGCGCAGAAACCGGTTTTGCTTTAATCGCGGAAATCAAAAAAGCGTCGCCCAGCAAAGGCCTTATCCGTGCCGATTTCGATCCACCCGCCCATGCCCGCGCTTACCAGGCTGGCGGTGCAGCATGTCTTTCGGTGCTGACCGACGCGCCTTATTTCCAAGGACATGAGGATTATCTGATCGCCGCACGGGCGGCTTGCGACCTTCCCGTCATCCGCAAGGATTTCATGGTCGATCCCTGGCAATGTGCCGAAGCGCGCGCGATGGGCGCAGATGCGATATTGATCATCGTCGCGGCGCTCGAAGATAACGAAATGGCAGAGATCGAGGCGGCGGCGCGCGAACAGGCGCTCGATGTGCTGGTCGAAGTCCATGACGAGGCCGAAATGGAGCGTGCGCTGTCAAAGCTCCAATCGCGGCTGATCGGCGTCAATAACCGCAATCTCAAAACCTTCGAGGTCGATTTGGCCACCACCGAACGCTTGGCAGGCATGGTCCCCAACGATGTGCTGCTGGTTTGCGAAAGCGGCATCGGCTCGCATGCCGATTGTGTGCGAATGGCGCAAAGTGGTGTGCGGACATTCCTCGTCGGGGAGAGCCTGATGCGGCAGGATGATATCGAGGCGGCGACACTTATGCTATTGAAAGGCGTATGACCAAGCTCACCCATCTCGACGAAGCCGGCAATGCCGCGATGGTCGACATTTCTGCCAAGGATGCAACGGTCCGCGAGGCTGTTGCCGAAGGACGAATCTTGATGTCTGTCGACGCGCTGGCAGCGATCCGTGGGGGAGCCGTCAAAAAAGGCGATGTCCTCGCCACCGCGCGAATCGCCGGGATCATGGCGGCTAAGAAGACAAGCGAGTTAATCCCGCTGTGCCATCCGCTTGCGCTTTCCAAAGTCGCGGTCGATTTCGAATTTGAGGAGGACGGCATCCACGTTACTGCGCTTGCCAGATTGACTGGGCAGACCGGGGTGGAGATGGAGGCGATGACCGCTGCCTCGGTGGCGCTACTGACCATTTACGACATGGCCAAGGCGCTGGATAAAGCGATGGTGATTTCCGGCGTTCGCTTGCTCTCGAAAAGCGGAGGCAAGTCGGGGGACTGGCGTGCGCCATGATTTCGATCGAGGAAGCACAGGCGCGGATCTTTGCGCTTAAAGAGCCGGTGGCGATCGAATTGGTTTCGCTCGCCAACGCAGCAGGGCGTTGGGCGGCCGAAGATGTCGTAGCGTTGCGAACCCAACCCGCGCGCGACCTTTCCGCCATGGATGGCTATGCAATCCGATTTGCCGATGCAGGCGGTCCGTGGTCAGTAATCGGTGAAAGCGCTGCGGGACGGCGGTTTTTGGGAAATGTCGGTCCGGGTGAAGCCGTGCGCATTTTTACGGGGGCGGTCGTGCCCGAGGGAGCGGATACAGTCATCATCCAGGAAAATGTGTCCCGCGAAGGTGATAGGGTGACGCTAGTCAGCGATTCTCCCGCTAAACGCGGTGCCAATGTGCGCGTTGCGGGCGGCGATTTTGTCGAGGGTCAGATCGTCGTCAGCAAGGGCGCAGAATTGCACGCGCGCCATATCGCTCTCGCGGCGATGGCAGGGCATGGCGAACTGCGCGTAAGGCGCAAACTCCGGGTCGCGCTGGTCTCAACTGGCGACGAGCTTGTTATCCCGGGAGAGCCCTGTGCGGAGGACCAGATCCCCTCATCCAACGGTGTGATGCTTGCTGCCATGCTGCGGGGTCTTCCGGTCGAGTTGAGCGAGTTCCCGGCGGTTGCTGATGACCTTGACGTGCTGGCTGCACAGTTTCGCGCGCTCAGCGATCATGACGTCATCGTGACCACAGGCGGTGCTTCGGTGGGCGATCATGACCTGATCGTGCCCGCACTCGAGTCAGCTAGGGGAAGCATCGATTTCTGGAAAATAGCAATGCGCCCGGGCAAGCCGGTGATCGCAGGGCGGATGAAAGAAGCGGTGTTGCTTGGCCTGCCCGGCAATCCCGTGTCGGCCTTTGTAACGGCGATGCTCTTCCTGAAGCCGTTGATCGCGCATCTGTGCGGTGCAGCGCAGCCGCTACCCCAACGACTCACCGCATCAACCGGCGTCGATCTGCCCCCTAACGGGCCTCGGACTGACCATCTCCGGGCTAAGCTTGAGGGCGGCAAATTGATGCCGGTCGGCGTCAATGACAGCGCCATGCTTGCGGCCTTGTCAGAAGCTAATGCGTTGATAATACGACCTATCGATGTTGGCTTCACTGCCGCGGGCAGCGAGGTCCCTTACTATCCACTAACATAGGTAAGATGTTTCTGATCGGGAGGCACTTGACAACCACCCCATTTGTTTCCTAATCGTTCCACATCTGTTCAACAGAATTGGAACAAAACCATGTTGACCGCCAAGCAGCATTCGCTCCTTATGTTCATCCACGAACGCCTCGAAGCGTCCGGAATCTCGCCGTCTTTCGAGGAAATGAAAGAGGCGCTTGATCTCAAGAGCAAATCGGGTGTGCATCGCCTGATCGGCGCACTGGAGGAACGCGGTTTTTTGCGCCGCTTGCCCAATCGCGCCCGAGCCCTCGAAGTCGTGAAAATGCCGGATGGCGGCTCTGCCCGGGGTCTTTCAAAGGATGAAGCTGTCAACAGCAAGGTGGTCAGCATCAGCGATCATCGCCCTGCCCCGCAGAAGACATTGCCCATCGCTGCCAACGACGTGATCGAGATCCCGCTTCACGGCAAGATCGCCGCCGGCGTCCCGATTGAGGCCTTGGAAGGCCAGAATTCGCTCTCGGTTCCAATGGCACTGCTCGGTTCGGGCGAACATTATGCGCTTGAAGTGTCCGGAGATTCTATGGTCGAGGCCGGCATCCTAGATGGCGACTATGCCTTGATACGCAAGACACAAACCGCACGCGACGGCGAGATCGTTGTGGCGTTGGTTCGCGGAGAAGAGGCGACGCTCAAATATCTCCGCCGAGAAGGCCAGAAAATCCGGCTTGATCCTGCGAATAGCAGCTACAACCCGCAATATTATGATGCGTATGAAGTCGAAGTTCAGGGTCGCCTTGCAGGCCTCCTTCGCCGTTATCACTGATCGATAGGCTTCGAACTTTGTGAGGGCGGCGGGCGCTCCCTCGCCGCCTTTTCCTTTGCGCGCAATGCTTCGGCGCGGGCCAAACGCCAGGGCGCGTAAGCCGACCAGGGCAAATGTGCGTTCTCCTCGGCAACCGAGGCAACTCGCGAATCCTGAAGGTAGAATGCAAGCCCTCCACTGCGCTGCAAAAAGGCAGCATCGGCCTTGATCCATGTCGGCTTACAACTCCATGGCAGTCGGCGATTACTGATGACAATATCAACCCTGCGACAAGCCGACGCCAGTTCCATAGCAGGTATCATATAGTTCGATCGTAACGCCAAAATGCGCCATCGCCGTCCGCCCCTTTGCATCTCGAAGCTGCAGCCGTCCAAGTTGCAATATGCTCCCTGCATCTCATCGATATCGATCGCTGATTCCTTGACTGCTGCCGTTTCGCCTAGAATGGACCGCGCATAATCTCCCGCTTTCGGACGTAGCATTGCCAGTTTTCCATCTGGCAACACTACAGCCAGATGCTGGCCATCACCTGTGAGCAGCATATCCGGTCTGGGCGATAACAGCATCGCGACGAGCGAAATCGCCAAAGGCGCCAGCATTACCCAGCGCCAACGCCCGGCAAAGATAGCCAAAATCAACGCAGAAATCGCGTAAAGACCAAAGGCCCAAACCGGCATTTCCGGCAACATTACAACCGCTCCAGGTGATGAACTCACGAAATGGGCTAGCCAAAGGATAGCCTCGACACCATTTGATGCGATCCACCAGAACGGTGACCCGGCACCACCAGCTATTCCATCCAAAACAAGTCCGAGCAATTGCGCCGGCATGATGACGAACGTCGTCAACGGTATGGCACCAATATTGGCGATCGCACCGTACAAGCCGCTTTTGTGAAAGTGAAACAAGGCAATTGGTGCCAAAACCAGCTCAATCGCCAGTCCAGTCAGGAGAAGCGAAACCAGTCCGCGCGACCAGCGGATCGCGAAGACCTCTTCCCGCCGCTGGCCAAATTTCCGCATCCGCTCGCTACCATGTAGGACAATGATTGTTGCCACCGCTGCAAAGCTGAGTTGGAAACTGGGGCCGGCAAGCGCCTCTGGCCAGAAGATCAGTATGAACGTCGCGCCGGCGGCAAGTAAGCGAAGCGACAACGCCTCTCGCCCGATTGCGAGTGCAACCAATATCAACAATGCGGCCACACAGGCCCGAATTGTGGGCACCTCGGCGCCCGTAAGCAAGGTGTAGAATATGGCTATCAAAGCCGAGACGCCCGCAGCAACAAGCGACACCGGAGCACGCAACGCAAACCAGGGCCACAATGCCAATAGGCTGGCTACCAGCAAAAAGCTGCCGCCCACCACTGCCGTTACATGCAATCCGCTGACCGACAGGAGATGCGCCATACCGGAGTTGCGCAGAGCCTCCGCATCCGCATCGCCGATACTGCCGCGCGAACCGACCAGCAGTGCCGCCCCAACCGCTCCGGCTTCGGAATTCATCGATTTTTCGATTTTGCGCGCCACGTGACTGCGCATACTGCTCCAGAAACCATCTGCGCTTTCTGGGGCCTTGACCAATTGCACCGGACCGATGGCGCGTCCTGTTGCCCCCAGCCCATCAAACCAGGCCGTACGTGCGAAGTCATACCCTCCCGGCAAAGCGGGGCCAGGCGGCGGCATCAGGCGCACTTTGAGTTTGATGATTGCGCCGGCGATCAACTCAGGTCTGGCCGCAGAAGTTTCCACATTAACGCGAACTCTGGGCGGCAAGTTGTGGTGCCTTCCAGTATATAAGCGGTATCGGACTATCCCTCGGGCCGATACGGCTTCAACCGTCTCAATATGACCTGCGATGTGCCCGATCCAGGGCCGATCCAGCGGCTCGCTGCCCGATACATGCGATTTCACGAAAATTGCCACATAGCCGAACGCAAACAACAGCAGACCGGACGATAGCAAACGGAAAGCGTGACTTTGCGGATCAGATGCCAGCAACATCAACGGTACACCGAGACCAAAGGCTGCCACAATCGGTGCAATGTCTGAGCCCAGAGTTTGCCAAACCGCAATCCCGATCCCCAACAGCACCGGTATCAGCAGAGGCAATCTCTCCCGTTCGATTTCAAGCCAATCATAGAAGCGGGAGACCGAGCGATTCTCTGCGACGACCCAATCGTCAGGTCGGTCATCAACAGTTTCGCTGTCCACAATTGCCATGGTGCCTACCGCTCCAAATCCGGAACGCCACCACGCGCTTCATTATCCTTGTCTTTCAACGATAAACAAGCGGAATCAGATGCCCTTGACGCGCCGCACAAAACTGCGCAAGGAAGCCGCGACAACCGCGCTTTGACGGCACCAAACCGGGCTTGGCGCAGGCTTCGTCTCCCAACGCTAACGGACGCACCAAACCGATAATAAATAAAGAAAAATCGGGTGGAGCCGTTAGAGGATTACAATAACTGGCTTTCCCCGGCCAGGTTCGCGAATGGAATGAAGATGACAGACAAAGCTGCAACACTCAGCATCGGCGACAAGAATATCGATTTGCCTGTGATTTCGGGGACGGTCGGTCCAGACGTGATCGATATCCGCAAGCTCTACGCCCAGAGCGATTGCTTCACCTTTGATCCGGGCTTCACCTCGACCGCGAGCTGTGAATCGCAACTGACCTACATCGATGGCGATGAAGGCGTGTTGCTGCACCGTGGCTACTCGATTGAGGAACTGTCCGAGCATTCAAGCTTCATGGAAGTTTCCTACCTGTTGCTGAATGGCGAACTGCCATCGAAGCAGGAACTGGATGATTTCAGCTACACCATTTCGCGCCACACGATGCTGCACGAGCAGTTGGCGACTTTCTATCGCGGTTTCCGCCGGGATGCGCACCCGATGGCTATCATGTGCGGTGTCGTCGGCGCGCTTTCCGCTTTCTACCACGATTCCACGGACATTTCCGATCCAGTGCAGCGCAAGATCGCCAGCCACCGCCTGATCGCCAAAATGCCGACAATTGCGGCAATGGCTTACAAATATTCGGTTGGTCAGCCGTTCATGTATCCGGACAACAAATTGTCGTACACGGGCAATTTCCTGCGCATGACCTTTGGCGTTCCTGCGGAAGAATATGAGGTAATTCCGGCGGTCGAACAGGCGCTTGATCGCATTTTCATCCTTCATGCAGACCACGAACAGAACGCTTCGACATCAACCGTGCGCCTAGCCGGTTCGTCGGGAGCCAACCCCTTTGCATGCATCGCAGCCGGCATTGCCTGCCTGTGGGGACCAGCGCATGGTGGCGCCAACGAAGCAGCACTCAACATGCTTCGTGAAATCGGCACGCCAGACAAGATCCCGCACTATATCGAGCGCGCCAAGGACAAGAATGATCCGTTCCGCCTGATGGGTTTTGGCCACCGCGTGTATAAAAACTACGACCCGCGCGCGACCGTGATGCAGAAAACGGTGCGCGAAGTGCTTACCGCGCTAAAGGTCAATGACCCCATCTTCGAAGTTGCCATGCAGCTCGAAGAAATGGCGCTAAACGACCCCTATTTCATCGAGAAGAAGCTGTTCCCAAATGTCGATTTCTATTCGGGCATTATCCTTTCGGCAATCGGTTTCCCGACCACCATGTTCACCGTGCTGTTCGCGCTCGCCCGCACCGTCGGATGGGTTGCGCAGTGGAACGAAATGATTTCGGATCCCGGCCAGA
>CAYRDQ010000023.1:0-37013 GCA_964423155.1 uncultured Sphingorhabdus sp. | reverse complement strand
ATTGGGGCTCGCGACATAAGGCGTACCCCATGTCCCCTGGCCGGTATTGTCGTGAAAATAGGCCTTGATCTTGAAGGTCACACCCTCGTCGAGCGGAGCCGTCAGGCCGTAAGCGGCCAGCGTGTCCTTACGCAGGCCTGAGGCATCATAATAGCTGTCGTCGAGATTGTTGATCGGGGCGACAAAAACGCCTTGGGCCGCGCGAATGGCGGTGGCGTAATCCGGGAAGAAATTGTCATGATCATAGCCGAGGCGACGGATCATCTCGAGTGACAGATCCTGATAATCCTGCTCGGCACGGTCCGAATAACTGAAATAGGCGTCGAATTCGGCTTCGCCTACGGGAATGATTGCCTTGGCGTTGAGCATCCAGTTGCGCTGGTCACCGCCACCCTTCCATTTTTCGGCATTGTGATAGGTGCCCGAGATAAAGCCGCGAATGCCGTCGCTTTCACCGAAATTGAAGCGGGCGAAGGCACGAACGGTGTTTTCTGAACCATAAGTGAGATTGGCATCCGCGCCCACGCCGTCGGTCGGGTCATAGGAGAAGAATTCCAGCGTCCCGCCCAGATTGTTTGTCGACTGGGTGCCAATCGAACCGGCGCCCTGCGACACGCGGGTGACACCAATATTTTCGGGGGCAATCGCACGGCCGATGTGCAGGCCGTTATTGTTGCCATAGGTCGAATCGCCAAGTGGTATTCCGTCGAGCGTGTAGCCCAATTGGTTCTGGTTGAACCCGCGAATGGTGACACGGCTCGACCATTCATAGGTGCCGAACGGGTCGGCCGACTGGAAATTGACGCTGGGTAGCTTTTCGATCGCCTTGAGCGGGCTGGTGCCGGGTGCGAGGATCGTTACGTCCTCGGTCTTGAGCTCCTGCACTTGGCGCGTTTGGCCTTGACCAAAAACAACGATTTCCTCGGTCGCTCCGTCATCTGCGCTGTCCGAAGGGGACGTTTGAGCCAATGCCGGATGGGCTGAAAAAGCCGAAGCCGACAGCATAAGAAATGTTGCAATGCGCATGATTTTTCCCTCGCTTTTGTGGTTGCGAGGTGCGCCCTAGGCGTCGTGTGTTTCGGAAATGAGAGAGTATGATGACGGAATCGAGAAAGACTTGCGTATGATGTGTGACATATATTCTGAACTAACAACTATCGTCGCAATTTTGCTTCGATCGCTCTCCACAACACGCCGAAAGTTTGTGCAGCAGGACATTTGTCATTGAAGGAACCGATCGGCGCCCTTCGCACCGCGACTTGTTCTACCTGGCTCGACATCGGGATAACGGGCCAATCGGGTTGCGCGGCGCAAGCTTCACGGTGCAAACTCCGTCGTCGATCAATCATCGAAAAGACCGGCAGGATAAGGGCATCCGATTTGGCAGTACGTGATATTTCAAGACGGACCAGATCCAATGATCGCCGGGCCAGTGGTGAAGGAGAAATAGGAACAATAATGAGGTCAGCGGCTCGCATAATCTGTCGGGCCACTTCGTTCATTACAGGAGGACAATCCAATAATATCGTTTCATAGTGCGACGAAAGGTCCTGCACTAACTTGGCCAGCCTCCTTTTCTTGCCGATTTGCAAAAGGTAGGAATCGAGGCTTGTAAGGCTCGCGTCCGAAGCAAGAAGATCAAGACCTTCAATTTCTGTTGCCGCTATCAATGAAGTTACCGGTCTGTCCTTTGAAAAAATCGACAGGACTGCTTTGTCCGGTTCTTGATCGTCACCAAGCAGGTACGAAGCACCCCGCTGCGGATCGAGTTCCCAGATAAGTGTGTTCTTCCTTGAAATCGTGGCGGAGCACCAAGCCAGATTGACGGCTATTGTCGATTTGCCGACGCCTCCTTTCGGACTGAAAATGGCTATTGTGCTCAACTTGGAGCTCCTTTCTGCTGCCTCTGCCGATCCTGTCTCGAAATTGCAATTTATCTGTAATTCAATCGCAAGAAGAACGTCCGCAACGCTTCACAATCGATGCCTAGCGCCACCTCAAACGAATCATTTAAAGGGGCGAACACGGTGAAACCGAATTCTATTGCTATCTCGTTACGCAGTACCTTTTTTGTTGGCGCAGCATTTTTCATTACGCCCGTTTTTGCGCAGTCTACAACTGCATCGGATGTTAGCGAAGATGATGATGTGATAATTGTCACTGCCAGCCGTCCGATTGCCGAATCCGAGGCAGCTGCCCTGGCCATCCAGAAAAATTCAGATTCGTTGGTATCGGTGGTCGCATCGGATGCTGTCGGCCGCCTTCCGGACCAGAATATTGCTCAGGCGGCCGGCCGCCTACCCGGGCTAGCGGTTGAACGCGATCAGGGGCAGGCGCGCTATCTCAGCTTGCGGGGCGCGCCCAATTATTGGACCACGCTCTCTTTCGACGGGATCAATGTCGTCAGCCCAGAAGGCCGTGATGCCCGTTTTGACAGCATCCCGTCCGCGCTGGCTTCGCAGATTGTCGTGTCGAAGGCAGTGACACCCGACATGCCCGGCGAAACGATCTCGGGCAACGTCAACATCATCACCCGCTCGCCGCTCGATTATGACGGTTTCCGGATTTCGGGAAAGCTGGGCGGGGGGAAGGTTGAACTCGGCAGTCGCGAGGAATATGACGGCTCGCTTACGATCTCTAACGTCTTTGACACCAATGTCGGCGAGATCGGCGTGCTGCTGTCGGGCAGCTATTATGAGCGCAACATGATCACCGACAATTTCGAAATCGATTGGGAACAGGTCTCGCAGGATCGCCGCCCGGGTTTTGAAAGCCGATTCTGGGCACGCGAGACCGAGAACAAGCTTTACCGGCTGACGCGCAAGAACTGGTCGGTATCAGGCCGCGTCGATTTCCGCCCCGATGCAAACAACACCATCTCGCTGCGTTCGCTCTACACGATCTTCACCGATGACGAGGCGCGCGACAACTATATTTTCGACATGGATGACCGTCAGGGCGATCTGGTTGCCAACACCGCTGCCTGTTCGGCGCCGGTAACAACATCGCCAACCAACACCGCCTATGCCGATGCCTGCAACAACAACCCGTTCCAGGGCACAGTTTACGGCGTCGACATCAACCAGCGATCAACCTTGCGCGCTTTTCGCCAGTCGGTCTTCACCAGCACGATCGAGGGCAAGCATCGTTTCGGCGACGCCTGGGGTTTCAAATGGCTCGCCAACTATACGCTCTCGAAAGACGACCGTTCGGTTGTTGGCGAAGCCCGTTGGGACAGCCCGTCGACGCGCACTTTGCGCCCGACTGTCGCCTATGATTTTACCAACCCAAATGTCGCACGGGTCCAACTTTTCACCACCAACCAGCTGTCCAGCCCGACGCGCTACACGGCCGGTACAGCGGTTACCGCAATTGATAGCTTTACCAAGCCGCTGTCCTCGCTTCGCCGCCTGATCGCGGTCGATCCGACTAAGGCTTACACCTTCAAGGGTGAACTGGCGCACGATATTGCCCTGTTCGGCGGTGAAGGCAGCGTCCGTGCGGGTATCCAATATGATCAGCGCACGAAGATCAATCGCGAGCGCGAGATTCTGCTCAACACGGCAGCCCAGTTTGCCGCTGTGGGCATCAGCACAACCTATCCTGCCTTTTCGCTCGACCGTCCGTTCCGTGGGGATATTCCACTGGGCTACACCTTCCGCTACTTCAACCTAGATGCGATGCGCGATGCCACCGACCGGGCAGCCGAACTGTTCGCGTCCACGCCGGTTAGCGGTAATCATTATAATGTCCGTGAAGAAATCCTCGCAGGCTATTTAATGGCCAACAGCAAGTTTGACTGGGGCAGCATCGTTGGCGGTGTGCGCGTCGAGAAGGTCACCAACAAGGGCCGTTCGCTCGCCACGATCCCGGGCGTGACTGGCGAGATCGAGACCAAATCAAGCAGCACGCTGGCCTTCCCCAGTCTGCACGTCAATTTTGACGTGTCGGACGAACAAAAGCTGCGGGTGGGCTTCACCAGCGGTGCCGCGCGGGCCGATTATGACCAGATGCGCCCGAATGTGGTCGTCGATGACGCCAACCAGCGCATTTCGGGTGGCAACCCGGCTGTGAAGCCCGAACGCGCTTACGGGGTCGACGCCTATTATGAATATTATGCGCAGCCGCAGGGCTATTTCATGCTGGGGGCCTATTACAAGCGGGTGGAGGATATTCTCTACACCTCACGCCGCACCTTCGGTTCCGACGCGCTGAATTTTGGCGGCGTTGACCGCTCCGGTTATGCCTTTAGCGGCATCACCAATGGCGGCAAGGGCCGGATCTTTGGCGTCGAGGCTGCCTTTCAGGCGCAACTCGAGCCCTATACCGAGCAGCTTGGCTTGCCCGACTGGATGGGCGGCTTTGGCATTACGGCCAATGCCAGCTGGAACGATGCCAAAGTGACCAAGCCAGCAATACTCGACAATGCGGGTCTGACGCTTATCCCGTCACGCCGCGTGCCTCTGCCGGGTACTTCGGAGGTGGTTTACAATATCGGCGGCTATTATGAGAAATATGGCTTGTCGCTGCGTCTGCAATATCAAATGCGCACAACATGGGCCGACGGCTTCGCTGACAATCTTGCCGATGCGGGAGACACCTATTGGGCGGGTGATGACGAGCTTGATTTTTCGGCCCGCTATGAAGTGATGAAAGGGCTGGAAGTCTATTTCGATGCTTCCAACCTGCTCGACAAGCCGGGCCGTCGATACTCCGATCCCTCGAACCTGCTAAACGCGTTGGGAATTCCGGCGCAGCGCAACGGCAACTACACCATCGAATGGGAACGCTTCGGTCGCCGCTTTACCGGCGGTGTGCGCTTCACATTCTGATGATGCGTTTGGTCCCTGCCATGATCGTCCTCGCCGCTGCCGCAATGGCGGCGGCGCAGGATGGCCTTGAAATTCCCGTCGAACAATTGATCGCAGCGGCGCTTCCAGCGAAGACCGTTACCGCCAAGGCCGAGACCACGCCAGTCGCAAGCTTTGACGATGCTGCCGATGATCCGGCGATTTGGAGGCATCCGTCCGATCCCGCAAAAAGCCTGGTAGTCGGGACCGACAAGCGCGCGGGCATCCATGTCTATGACATGGCCGGAAAGGCAGTGTCGTTCACGCCTTCGCCCCGACTCAACAATATCGATCTGCGCGCCAATGTGGAGTTGAACGGGAAACCATCGGTGCTGGTTGTGGCCAGTGACCGGCGTGATGAAATGAATGCGGCAATCGCGCTGTTCACGCTCGATACCCAAAATCGAAAGCTGGAGCCGATTGCCAACCTGCCCGTAGGATCGGGGGAGGCCTATGGCATGTGCCTTTGGCAGCGAAAATCCGACGGCCGCATCTATGCCTTTCTCGTACTCAAGGATGGCCGCATCGACCAGGTCGAGCTCGACCTTTCAGGCGCAACTGTGACCAGCAAGGTCGTGCGCCAGATGAAGCTAGGCACCCAATCCGAAGGCTGCGTCGTCGATGATCGCACCGGCCTGCTCTATGTAGCGGAAGAGGATGTCGGCTTGTGGCGCTTCGACGCGCGCCCGAACGGTTCGACCAGAGCGAAGGCATTGGGCCGCGCCGATGGCAAGAGGCTGGTGGCCGATGCAGAAGGGTTGGCGATCGCGCCATCGGGGCGCAGTGGTGGTTATCTGCTGGCTTCGAGTCAGGGCGACTATGCCTATACGCTCTACCGGTTGCGCGATGGCCGCTATCTGGGTCGCTTTCGCATCACCGACGGAGCGGTCGATGGTGTGCAGGAAACCGATGGCCTTGAACTCGCGCTTGGTGATTTCGGGCCAGAATATCCGGGTGGGCTACTTGTTGTCCAGGATGGCGATAACAGGCCCGAAACGCAGAATTTCAAATTTCTGGCCTGGGCCGATGTTCTGAAAACATTATTCTGACTTGGCAGCAGTTGCAGCTTCAAAAGCTTCGTTCAGATGCTTCAGCCGTCGCTTGACGGTCGAAGATTCGAGATGCCGGAAGCTCGGCGCATAGTCGAGCAATATGCTATTTGCTTCGCGCTTCAGGTTCACACCCTCTAGCCCGATGCCGGTCCCTCCGTCGAGCCGTTGGGCCAGCCGCACGGCCAGGCCCCATAGCGTCGCACGATCCAGTTGGTCGGCCGGCGCTAGCAACGACAAGAGGGGTGGCCTGGGCTTCCGCCCGCCATAGGCTGCATAAAGCCCCGAAGCCATGATCGCGCGATCCGACGCCGAAACGCCAGGCCAATTGCCTTCAAGCGCCAATTCAGCGGCATGTTCGGCGCGATATTCGGGATGGCTGTTCCAGGCGCTGTCGGCAAGCAGGCAGACAGCGTCGCGCAATCGGTGTAGCGATGGCGGGTCGTCCGCGAACAACGGCGCGATCCAGTTGGCAATTCCGTCGCCATGATAGGCGAAGCGCGACAATCTGGCGCCTTCGTGCCGCGCCGCTGCGATCAGGGGATCCTCGCTTCGCACAGTCCCGGAGAGCTGGTCGAACAGCAACCCTTCGCGCAATCCATATACGCTGACCACCACTTCCGACGGCCGGAATATCCGGGCCAAGGCCTCCATCGTGGCGAGAGCTGCGGGCATGAATGCAAGCCGCGCGCTCGATACTACGCCGGATTGCTCCATCGCCGCCTTGTCGGCAACAACATCGGTAAGCACCTCGCCTGCATTGGCGGGCATGGTATAGTTCGACAGGATGGTCAGCGGATAGTCGGTAACGTGCATATGCAACTGTGCGAGCGTCCGCCAAGCACCGCCAACCAGATGCAGCGGCAAACCTTTTTCGATTTTGAAAGTGCCTTCTTCCTCCAGCTGCTCCTCAATATCGCGGGCCAGCGCCTTGGGACTGCAATTGTCCGCATTGGTCAGCGGAATTGTTCCAAACGGCATCGATATCGGTTCGCGAGGCTCGCCCGCCATCACCTTCGCCAGTTCCAGGCTGCCACCACCCTGGTCAGCGACATAGCCAGTAGCCCAAGGCATGTCGCAAATGACACCAAGAGCAGACGCACGAGCTTCCTCTTCGCCGCTAATCAAATCGATCGGGACCCCCGATTTGGATGCCCGCATCAATAATTCGCCTCCATTTTTGGCTCGACGGGTGGCCTCGGTCGCGACGACGCGCAATACCCCAACCTTCATGGCCTCGGTCAGGGCCTTGAAACGGACAAGTGCGGCAAGCGCCTGGTCCATGACGGCGTCTGTTATACCGCCTGTCTTAGCGACGCTTTCGCCCAGCGAAATACGCGCCCTTTCGTTGTAGATCGGCATCGGTGCCCGGGGCGGGCCTCCGTAAACGACCAGCCGGATCGCGTTCGAACCGATGTCGATGACTGCGCGGGGGGATTGGATCATGGAACGCGGATAAGCTTACTGTCGCACAAGGTCCAGCTTGGGAACATCATTTCGCTCTGCCAATGCCCCGCCCCGACCGGAAAGCGAAGGATTGGTCATGAAATATTGATGCAGGTTGAAACGGCGACCTTTGGGTTTGATCCGTTCATATTCTCCGTTTGGCAACAGCCGCCAGCTTTGTTCGTTATCGATCAGATTCGCGACCATCACCTGATCGAGGATCTGGTCGTGAACAGTCGAGTTTTCGATAGGCAGCATATATTCGACCCTTCGGTCGAAATTGCGGCTCATCCAGTCACCCGAAGAAATGAAGACCCGCGCACCGGGATGGGGAATTTCCTGACCGTTGCCAAAGGCCCAAATCCGGCTGTGTTCAAGGAAACGGCCAATGATCGATTTGACGCGAATCCGCGACGACATCCCCGGCACTCCAGGTCGCAGGCAACATATGCCGCGCACAACAAGGTCGATTTCCACGCCTTGTTCGCTCGCCTCGTACAGCTTGTCGATGATCTGCTGGTCAACCAGCGAGTTCAGCTTTGCCCAAAGGGACGCGGGCTTACCTCCTTTTGCGAAGCTGATTTCGGCGTCGATCAATTCAATGATCTTTTCGCGCATGCCGAGCGGGCTCATCGAAAGCATTTCGAGATTGTGCGGTTCGACATAGCCGGTCACGAAATTGAATATCTGGCCGGCATCGCGTCCCAGTCTTGGGTCAGCGGTGAAAAAGCTGAGATCGGTGTAAATGCGCGCGGTTATCGGATGGTAATTGCCGGTGCCAAAGTGGCAGTAAGTCTTTATCCCGCCATTTTCGCGACGCACGACAAGCGAAATTTTCGCATGCGTTTTCATGTCGACAAAGCCGTAGATGACCTGAACGCCCGAATTCTCGAGTTGCGAAGCCCACATCAGGTTCTGCTCTTCATCGAACCGCGCCTTGAGCTCGACTACAGCGGTGACCGACTTTCCTGCCTCGGCAGCATCGCAAAGCGCACGAATGACGGCGGATTGCTTCCCGGCGCGGTACAATGTTTGCTTTATCGCGATAACGTCAGGATCCGCTGCTGCCTGTTGCAGGAAGGCCAGAACTACGTCGAAGCTTTCATAGGGGTGGTGAACGACAATATCCTTTTGCCGGATCGCCGCGAAACAGTCTCCACCCTGTTCTAGAATGCGTTCGGGGAAGCGTGGCGTGTAAGGCTTGAACTTGAGTGCCTTGCGGTCCTCTTCGACCAGTTGAGCCAGGTCGCCAATGCCCAAAAAGCCGATGGTTTCGGTTACGATTGACTCTTCACCGCCCAATGCGCGTCGGATCAACTTTTGAATGCGGGATGGCAATCCGCGCTGCATTTTCAGGCGAATAACTCGCCCACGGCGGCGGCGCTTGATCGCGCTGCGGAAATATCGAACCAGGTCTTCAGCCTCTTCCTCCACCTCGATATCGCTATCGCGGATGATGCGGAATGCCCCTGCCGCCAGCAGCTTGTGTTCGGGAAACAGCAAGCCAACATAGGATTTGATCAATTCTTCGATCGGAACAAACCGCCGCCGCGCGCCCGGAACTCTGATAAACCGCGGAAGTGCAGACGGTATCATGATCAATTGGCGGACGAGTTCCTTGTCGTGCAACCGGCGCATTTCAAAGATGAGGCTGAGCCCCTGATTTGGAATGAAGGGGAAAGGGTGCGCCGGGTCGAGCGCTTGCGGCGTCAGAACCGGCAAGATCTGTTCGCGGAAATGGAGTTCCACGGCAGCTTCAGCTTTCCGTCCGATCTCAGCAGGATCGATGACCGAGATGCCCTCTTTGGCAAGCTGCTTTCGCAATTGCTGCCACAGCTTCTGCTGGTCCGCCATTAAGGCATCCGCCTCGACCGATATCGCTTCTAGTTGCTCGCCCGGCGTCATTCCATCGGTCGACAATTCCTCAATCTTACGTATCTGCTGGCCGCGAAGCCCCGCAACCCTGACCATGAAAAACTCGTCGAGATTGCTTCCGGAAATCGACAGGAATCTGAGGCGTTCGAGAAGAGGGTGGCTTCTGTTGGCCGCCTCTTCAAGCACGCGCCGGTTGAATTTCAACCAGCTGATTTCCCGGTTGAAATATTTGAAATCGTTTGGATCCAGTTGGGAGACGTCCTCAGTCTTCGATTTCACTACTGCCTCCTGTCGCAGGCATAAACCGATGCTACTTAAATGTTACGAAAAAGCGACAAATGGTTGTTCGGTCACAATCCATTCGACTTCTATCGCTAAAGAAGCATTGCTGTCCGGCGTGAGCTGCAGGGCCTGATCCTGCATGATACCTCGACTGGCTGACCAGCGAGGCTCTGGGTGGTGGGAGCAGCATGGTGCTGCTCCGATATGGAGAACCACCAATGACAGAGTCAGCAAAACCCAAAGCCAATACCGACGATGCAACCGCACCTAAGGCCATTCCGACCAAGCACCGGCAGGTCATTGATCTTCTAACCCTTGAAGGCGGTGCAACGCTCGAAGCCATGTCGACCAAGGTCGGCTGGCTGCCGCACTCAACGCGTGCATTCATGACTGGCCTCAAGAAGAAGGGCTATGTGCTTGATAGTGAGAAGGTTGCAGGCGTGCGCCACTATCGCATTACATCGTCACCTGCTGCGTGAGGTGCGTGATGTCGAACGGCCTGCAGGCCGAACTGGAAGCGCTCACCGTGATGAAGCCACAAGAACTTCGCGCACGCTGGCGCGAGGTATACCGCTCGGTTGCTCCCGACATTGGGCCCGACCTTCTGCGCCGCGGAATAGCCTACCGGTTGCAGGAACGGGGGAAGGGCTGGTTGACTAGCTCAACACGCCGCGAGATCGAACGGTTGGTCAAACGGCTAGGGCAGGGTGAGGGAGCGCTTGGTTCAAGCGCTCCTGCACTCAAACCCGGGACCCGGCTGGTGCGCAGCTGGCATGGCAAGATGCATCAGGTGCTGGTGCTCGAGGATGGGTTCGAGTTTGAAGGACGGCGCTATGTCTCGCTCTCGCAAATAGCCCGAGACATAACGGGTGCCCATTGGTCGGGGCCGAGGTTCTTCGGACTTGTAACCCGCGTCAAAGCTGCAAAGCGCAATGTCGACAATGATGACGGTGTAAATGCCGAGGGAGAGGTCGCATGAGCATGCCCTCTCGCAAGCGATGCGCGATCTATACTCGCAAATCCACCGATGAAGGATTGGAGCAGGAGTTTAACAGCCTAGATGCGCAGCGTGAGTCCTGTGCGGCTTACATATTAAGCCAGGCAGGGGAGGGCTGGGAGAAGGTTGACGAACTTTATGACGATGGCGGCTGGTCAGGTGGTTCGATGGAGCGCCCTGGCCTTCAGCAGCTCATGAATGATGTAAAAGCCGGAAAGATCGACATCATTATTGTCTACAAGGTCGACCGGTTGACCCGCAGCCTCGCGGACTTCGCCAAGATAGTTGAGATACTGGACGAGAAGGGGGCATCGTTTGTCAGCGTAACGCAGGCGTTCAATACGACGACCAGCATGGGACGCCTCACGCTCAACGTGCTGCTGTCGTTTGCACAATTTGAACGTGAGGTCACAGGCGAGCGTATCAGGGACAAGATAGCCGCGTCAAAGCGTAAAGGCATGTGGATGGGCGGGGGTGTGCCGCATGGCTACCGTGTCCATGAACGCAAGCTCCTGATCGAACCCAAGGAAGCAGAAGATATCCGCTATATCTTTAACCGGTATCTCGAACTCAAATCGATACTCAAGCTAGCCGACGACTTGGCCGCGAAAGGGATGCGAACGCGCGAGCGGACATTGGCTACGGGCCGGACCATTGGCAATGTGAACTTTGGACGAGGCGCATTGGGCATATTGCTCAAGAACCCCGTCTATATTGGGAAGACCAAGCACAAGGGCGATGTCTATGATGGTGAGCACGAGGCGATTATTGACACAGCAACGTTCGAAGCTGTGCAGGTGCTGATGGCATCGAACAATCGCGACAAGCTGATCGCCAAAACCGCAAAATCCCCAAGCTTGCTCGCTGGGCTCATCACTGACCCTGACGGCCGGGCGATGTCGCCGACACGTGGTGGCAAGGAAGGTCGGCAATATTGCTATTATGTCACCCGGTTCAAACCGGGTGAAGATCGCTCAACCACGTGCAGACTGCCTGCAGGCGAGATTGATCGCATCGTGCTGGATGCGCTGGCAAGTCACTTGAGAAGTGCAGCACAAGCCAATGACTCGACATGCAAAGTCGAATGGGATGCCCAGATCGCTTCGCAGGCAGAAGTCGCCGAGACCATCCACCAGCTACCGCGTTTTGAACAAAAGGCACTGCTCATCGACTATCATGCACAGGTTCAGGTCACCGAGAGCAGCATTGATGTGACGTTTCAAACAAATGGAATCAGCTACTGCATATCGACTCCCGCCAAACTCATGCGTCGCGGCAGCGAGTTGCGAATCGCACTCCCGCCCTATGGCAGGTCGCAGGATGAAAGCGCGACCGACCCCAGCTTGGTTCGACTGATTGCGCAAGGTTTTGCGGCTCGTGAACATGTTCTGACCGGCAAAGCCATCGAACCGGTCTGCAGCTACAACCGCAAGCATCTTCATCGGCTGGTCCGGATATCCTGGCTTGCGCCCGATATCATCGCATCTATTCTTGAGGGACGGCAGCCGATCCAGTTGACCGCGCATCATCTGATGCGCTGTGCTGAGATACCCATGGACTGGAACGAGCAGCGCAACTTCCTTGGTTTTAATTGACGGGCCGTTCTCTCTAGCTCAATCCATAAAAACCAAACTACGTATCAAACATGGCCTCGGAGCAATCTGGGGTCTTTTTTTGCGCAATGTGTCGGCTCGAACCGAAGCTTTTCCACCAGGCTGCCTGCAACAGTTTTGGGATCGCGTTTTTGGCTCCTAGAGACGAATGGCGAGAATCCGGGACATTGTCAGTGTGAATGGGGTCTCTGGGTTCCAGACATCAATCCGGACAGCTCACAAGCCACGGACATTACGCGATAAAATCCACAGTTCCGCGCTCTGGCCCGAAGTTCACAATGTCAGGAAAAATTAGTGGTGCTGCTGAGTGGGATTGAACCACCGACCTCTCCCTTACCAAGGGAGTGCTCTACCACTGAGCTACAGCAGCGCCGGAAGAGGCGGCCCTATGCTTAGCGCAGCAGCGCTTGTCAAGCCGCTTGCGTCTAACAAACAGCTTTGGCAACGGCATTTTATGGAAAAGCCTGAAATCAAAACACGTCAAGAACGATTGGCCGAAGCGTTGCGGGCAAATTTGCGAAGGCGTAAGGTGAAAGACAGCGACGCCAAGCCGGTCAGTTTTGGTGATTCTAGCTGTCCGAAATCAACGGACTAACCTTGCCGCCCAGCGTGCTGCGTCCAAGCATAGTCGCCTTTGTGAGTTCGGACTTGCCTGATTTCAATTGTCCCGGCGTCAAGCCCGTGAACTGTTTAACTTCCCGCGTCAGGTGCGACTGGTCATAGAAGGCAAGGCCGAGTTCTGTATCGTCCAGACTGTCGCCATGAGCCAACCGGTTGGCGGCCCTTAGCGCACGGTATTTACGGGCAAGCTTTTTCGGGGGCATGCCGTAATAACGTTTGGTCATGCGCTCAAGCTGACGGGGCGACATCCCTGATTTGGCAATCAGAACATCGACGTCGGGATCGCTGTCGTCGCATAGCCATCGGTCGACGACGGCGGTGAATTCGAAAGGGGCTCCGTCGGTTTCGGAATATATTTCCTTGGCAGCCTCTGTCCCTATGAGGAATTGAGCGCTTGCTTCATTGGCAGCGATCAAGCGGTTTCGCAGCTCCATGACCGCTTCACCAAAAACCTGACGCGCATCAAAAACCTTGTCGATCCAGTTTTCTGCCTCGCATCCCATTAGTGCGGCCCATCCTGCAGGCAGCATTCCCCAGCCGAATATGCTGATGGGCCCATCCGTTATAGCCTCGAACGGTCGTGTAGTGGGGCCAATTACGGTTACCGGAAAGGCCGGTGTCTCGACTTCTCCGAACCGGTACTTTCCTTCGCCGGACAAAGTTATCCGGAATTGAGCGCGATCGGCGCGCTCAAGTTCCTTCATCCCGATGCCGGAATAGTCAAACCGGTAGAATGAGGACACCAAACCCCCCAGTTTGGGATCAGGTGCTTCATATTGCACATTTATCATCGCTGCGACCTATGCTCCCTTTCGAGCAGGATACGCGAATGTGAAGCAAAAAAAAGGCCTGCCGCAAGGACAGGCCTTTCTAGGTCAAGAACTCTAGTCATTCGACATCGAGCCCTTCGGGTCGCAAGCACCTTATGCGCGCATCATGTTACAAATTCTTGCATGGAATCGTCATGAAGGTTATTCGAATTTGACTTTTTCGGCCAAAGATGAGTTTTGCGAAGCTGCAAAAAACTCCTGATATCGATTGCCTAGTCACCGACATCGCTGTCATAGCGAATCAGTGATTTATCCTCTTATCCGTCCGATATTTTTCGCATTTGATGCCGAATCGGCTCACGGTTTGTCGATCGCTGCACTGCGCAATTTACCCGCTATTCGATCAGGGCACGTCTCCTCTCGGCTTGAAACAGAAGTGGCGGGTTTGCGCTTTCCCAATCCCGTTGGTCTTGCTCCCGGTTATGACAAGAATGCGGAAATCTTTGCGAAAGCTTTCGCGTTGGGATTCGGATTTGTCGAAATCGGTACGGTTACACCCCGACCGCAAGCCGGAAATCCGCGACCGCGCCTGTTCCGCCTGGCCGAAGATCGTGCCGTGATCAATCGCATGGGTTTCAACAATGAGGGGATGGAGGCCGCCGCAAAGCGCATTGCCGCTGTTCCCCGCGGTCAGCGGCACGGACCGCTCGGCATAAATATTGGCGCGAACAAAGACAGCGAAGACCGGATCGCCGACTATGTACTGGCGATGCTGCGGCTGGCACCGCTTGCCGATTATGTCACCGTCAACATCAGCTCACCCAACACGCCGGGGCTGCGGGCGTTGCAGGACAAGGCGGCGCTCGACGATTTGTTGCTGCGTGTGCGGGCAGCGGCGCCGGACGGTCCGCCGCTGTTCCTCAAGGTCGCACCCGATCTGGAACCAGCGGATATCGATGATATTGCCTCGGTTGCGATCGAGCGCGGCATCGATGCGCTGATTGTCAGCAATACGACGATTACCCGTCCCGTGCTGCAATCGCGCCATGCGGGGGAGGCAGGCGGGCTATCGGGCGCGCCGCTCAAGGCGCTGGCGCAACAGCGCCTCGTTGATTTTCGCAAAGCGACCGGCAGTAAAGTGCCACTCATTGGCGTCGGCGGCATTGCTTCGGCGGAAGACGCCTATGCGCGCATCCGGGCAGGGGCATCACTGGTGCAACTGTATAGCGCTCTGGTCTATGAAGGACCGTTTCTTGCACAGCGGATCAACAAAGGGCTCGCCGATCTGCTGAAGCACGACGGGTTTGACAATATTGCACAGGCAATCGGCGTCGATGTCGATTGAGGCTTTGCCTGACGGTTAAGCAGGGTTACGGAATGGGCTTATGAAAAAGATCAGCCTGCTTTTCGTCGCTCTGTTTGCGTTCCTAGCCACACCTCTTGCCGCACAATCGAAAGGGATTGCGACATCTGCCGATCCGCGTGCGACGTCTGCCGGGGCGGAAATACTAGCCAAGGGTGGATCAGCGGCAGACGCCGCGATGGCGATGATGCTAGCTCTGACCGTCGTTGAACCCCAGTCGAGTGGGATAGGTGGTGGTGGTTTCCTCGTCCATTATGATGCCAAGGGGGCGACGATCAGCACGATTAATGGCCGCGAAACCGCTCCCGCAGCAGCAACCCCGCAACGCTTTACCGATGCCAATGGAAAACCACTGCCCTTCCTTCAGGCCTTTCCGGGTGGAAAGTCGGTCGGTGTACCGGGCAATATCCGGCTGATGGCCGAGGCGCATCGCAAGTGGGGAAAGCTCAAATGGGCCGAGATTTTCAAGCCGGCGATCCGGCTTGCCGACAAAGGATTTGTCGTCAACCAGACGCTGGAGTCGCGCCTCGGGATGATCGAGCGCTTATGGCCGCAATTTGAAACCGCACGTTCGATTTACTGGGTTGATGGCAAACCTGCAAAGGCAGGCACGACTCTGCGCAATCCAGAGCTGGCCAAGACACTGAAGCTGATTGCGAAGAAAGGCCCGGATGCCTTTTACACGGGCGTGATTGCGAACAGCATCGTCGACAGCGTGACCAAAAGCCCGGTGGCCCCGGGTGATATGACGCTTGCCGACCTTGCGGCCTATAAAGCCGTCGAGCAGAATGCGGTGTGCGCCCCATATCGCATTTACGTCGTCTGCGGCATGGCACCGCCCTCATCGGGCGCTACAACCGTGCTGCAGATACTCGGTTCGCTTGAACGCTTTGACATGAAGGCGATGGGTAAGGATGACCCGAAGAGCTGGTACCTGATCGGCCAAGCAATGCAGCTCGCCTATGCCGATCGGGAGAAATATCTGGGCGACAGCAATTTTGTCGATGTCCCGGTCGCTGGCCTGATCGACAAGGCCTATCTGGCGGAGCGCTCGGCGTTGATCGAC
Organism: uncultured Sphingorhabdus sp.; assembly: GCA_964423155.1. Taxonomy (GTDB): domain Bacteria; phylum Pseudomonadota; class Alphaproteobacteria; order Sphingomonadales; family Sphingomonadaceae; genus Sphingorhabdus_B. Next base: position 21,081 of record CAYRDQ010000023.1, on the reverse strand, counting down.
CCCTCCAAGGCACGTGCCGATTATCCAGCTGGCAACCCGCCGGGTGCCAAGCCGCGCACCGCGGCTATCTCAGGCGAAGTGGCCGGAACCACGCATTTCTCGGCAGTCGATGGCAAGGGCAATATCGCCAACATGACCTCGACGATCGAGGGGCCATTCGGAAGCCAGCTGATCGCGGGCGGCTTCTTCCTGAACAACGAACTGACCGATTTTACCTTTGCGCCCGAAAAAGATGGTGCGCCGGTTGCAAACCGCGTGGAGGGAGGGAAGCGTCCGCTTTCCTCAATGGCACCGACCATCGTGTTCGACCGGGAGGGTAAGCCCGTGCTCGCGCTTGGTTCTGCAGGCGGCAAGCGGATCATCATGCATGTCACCAAAACGCTTATTGGTGTGCTCGATTTCGGCCTCCCGTTGAAGCAGGCAATCGCACTGCCGAACATATATTTTGGCGGAGGAGCATTACTGGTCGAGAAAAATACCGCGCTTGCCAATTCAATCGACAAACTGGCTCCATTCGGCCAGCCGGTAAAGTCCTCGGACCTTGGATCAAAGGTCAACGGCCTGCAATTGGTCGGCGGCCTATGGAACGGCGCATCGGACCCGCGCAGCGAAGGCAATGCAGTGTCGGTAGATGCAAAAGGCAAGCAAACAATAATTGAAGGAAATAGCCTGAAAGAAGGGGCGCCGGCCGCAAGCGTGGGCTGAGCCCCGCTTGCCTAGCGCCAATGGCGACGCTAGCGTCGTACAGAATGATTGAGTCCGGACAAGGACCATCCCTGGGAGAGTTTTTGGTGGCCGACAATTTCAACGATTTTGAATCGATTCCCAATCTGGTGAGCATGTTCCTGTCGCGCGCGGCATTGCGCGGCGACAGGCCTTTCCTGGGATACAAGCATGGCGATGAGTGGCGAACGATCAGTTGGGCCGAAACTGCACGCCGCGTCGCAGGCCTTGCCAAAAGCCTGAAGGCGATGGGCCTGAAAAAAGGCGACCGGGTGATGCTGGTTTCGGAAAACCGGCCCGAATGGTGCATCGCCGATCTTGGCATCATGGCGGCAGGCTGCGTTACCGTGCCGACCTACATCACCAATACCGAACGCGATCACCAGCACATACTCGACAACAGCCAGTCGCGCGCGGTGATTGTTTCAACCGCAAAGCTCGCGCAGCATCTGATGCCTGCGGTCGTGCGCTCGTCCGAATGCGAATTCGTCATCGGCATGGAGCCTTTGAAGATTACCCAAAGCGGGCAGCAGAAATTCCACGACTGGGCCGATCTGGTGCAGGGAACCGACGCCGATGTCGCCGCAATTACCGAAGAGATGGCGAAGGTCGGTCGGCGCGAACTGGCCTGTATCATCTACACCAGCGGCACAGGCGGCGCCCCGCGCGGTGTCATGCTTCACCATGGTTCGATTATCTGCAATGTCGACGGCGCTGCGCAGGTGCTTCGTGAGGATTTCGGGCTGGATAACGAACGTTTCCTTTCCTTTCTGCCCCTGAGCCATGCCTATGAACATTCGGGCGGACAATTCCTACCCATAGGTGTGGGCGCGGAGATCTATTATGCCGAGGGACTCGAGAAGCTTGCCAGCAATATCGAGGAAACCCAACCCTCGATCATGGTTGTCGTCCCGCGCCTGTTCGAGGTGCTGCGCCAGCGCATGATCAAGCAGGTCGAAAAGCAGGGCAAGGTGCCGAGCTACCTTCTCGACAAGGCGCTGACCATTGGGGAGCGCGATTATGGCGGTAAGAAGCGCCTGCGCGATGCGCCAATGCGGGCGATCCTGTCTCGCACCTTGAAGCCCAAGATCCGTGCTCGCTTCGGTGGCCGGATGAAGGCGATGGTTTCGGGCGGCGCGCCGCTTAATCCTGATATCGGCATATTCTTCCAGTCGTTGGGGATCACATTGCTGCAGGGCTATGGGCAGACCGAGAGCGGCCCGGTGGTCAGTTGCAACCGGCCCAAGGTTGGTCTCAAAATGGATACCGTCGGCCCGCCGCTCAAAGGCGTTGAGGTGAAGACTGCCGACGATGGAGAAATCCTGGTGCGCGGTGAACTGGTGATGCTCGGCTATTGGCGTAACGAGGCTGAAACCGACCGCGTGATCAAGGATGGCTGGCTGCATACAGGCGATATCGGCCATCTTGACGAAAAGGGCCGGATCAAGATTACCGACCGCAAGAAGGATATCATCGTCAACGACAAGGGCGACAATGTAGCCCCGCAAAAGGTGGAGGGCATGCTGACGCTGCAGCCCGAAATCCTGCAGGCGATGATTTCGGGTGACAAGCGGCCCTATGTCGTCGGGCTGGTGGTGCCGGATCCCGAATGGGCGCTCGATTGGGCGCGCGGGCAAGGGATGCGTTATGATTTTTCAGAGCTTCAGGACAATCCCCAATTCCGCGCCGCTGTCCGCGCTGCCGTCGATCGGGTAAACAAGGATCTGTCAGTGATCGAAAAGGTCCGCCAGTTCGAATTTGCCGATGAGCCGTTCACGATCGAAAATGGCGAGATGACCCCGAGCATGAAAATCCGCCGCCATGTGATCCGCGAACGCTATCAGGATCGCATCGACGGGATGTATAAAAGCTAAAGGGAAGGCAGCGCCCAGTCGATGGGCAGTTGCCCCTTGCTCTCCAGAAACGCATTGCATTTCGAAAAGTGCCGACATCCTAGGAAGCCGTTATGCGCCGACAAGGGTGAGGGATGTGCGGCCTTAAGCACCAGATGCCTGGAGTCATCGACAAAGGCCGCCTTTTTTTGTGCATAGGCACCCCAGAGCAGGAAAACGACCGGCTGTTCCTTGGCATTGACCAGACGGATCACGGCATCGGTAAAGCGCTCCCACCCCTTGCCCTGATGCGAGGCCGCCTTGGCCATTTCGACGGTAAGCACGCTGTTGAGCAACAGCACGCCCTGCTGCGCCCAATGTTCAAGGAATCCATGGCGCGGCCGTTCGATGCCCAGGTCTGACTGCAATTCCTTGTAGATGTTCACTAGGCTCGGTGGGAGAGGGACACCTGGCTTTACACTGAAGCACAGCCCATGCGCTTGCCCCGGGCCATGATAGGGATCCTGACCCAATATCACCACACGGACCTTGTCGAGCGGCGTCAGGTCCATTGCTCGGAACCATTCCCCGCCCTTCGGAAAAATCTGCTTTCCCGCTGCCTTTTCCGCAACGAGGAAGGCGCGCAATTGCCCCATGTAATCGGCTTCGAATTCGGGCAGCAATGGTGCCTTCCAGCTTTGGTGGAGGGCGATATTGTCCGTCATTCGGCTGTTTCAGACTTGGCTAATGCTGCGGTCCAGGCCTCGGATTCCTTCTTGCTTGCCGGGCCGAGTAATTCCATCGCGTGGCGCAGGCGTTCGCGGAGGATGTCGCGGCCGAGATGGGTGATCGCGTCGAACAGCGGTACGCCCTGCGGCGCGCCCAGCACGGCGAGATAGAAGGCGCGGATCATATCCTTCAACTTGATCTCGAGCGCAGCGGCTGTCTTGCGCAGCGCGGCATCGACGCCATCCTTGTTCCATTCGATCATTGCATCAAACTGTTGCAGGGCGAGCGTATAGGCCGCACGCTGTTGGTCGGCTTCGATCTTCACGCCGTCGCGCAGTTTTTCGGCCGTCAGGCTTTCGATGCGGTTCATGAAGAAGGGCGCCACGAGCGCTCCGAGATCGCCCAGTTTGACGATGCGGCTTTGGGCCATTTCGGCGATCGGCAACAGATAGGCGTCATTGAGCGCCCATTTGCGGACTTCGCCGAGGAATTGTTCGGTGGTCAGCTCCTCACGCATATAACGGCCGTTGAGCCAGTCGAGCTTCGAGGTGTCGAACACCGGACCGCCGAGCGAGATATTGGCGACGTCAAACCCGTCGATCAGTTCCTGCAGCGAGGTTTTCTCATCCTCTTCGCTTGCGCTCTTGATGAACAGCCCAAGGAAATTCTGCATGGTGGCGGGGAGGTAGCCCGCACGCTGGTAATAGAGGATGCTCGTCGGGTTCTTGCGCTTCGACAGCTTGGACCGGTCGGCGTTGCGCAGCAACGGCAGGTGCGTCAGCACCGGCGGTTCCCAACCGAAATATTGATACAACAACAGGTGCTTGGGCGCCGACGAAATCCACTCCTCTCCGCGCATCACATGGGTGATGCCCATCAAATGATCGTCGACGACGTTGGCAAGGTGGTAGGTCGGCAAGCCGTCCGATTTCATCAGCACCTGCATGTCGACAACCGAATATTCGAACTCGATCGGTCCGCGCAGCGTATCCTGCACCAAACACACGCCCTCATTGGGCACCATCATGCGCACGACATGGCTGATGCCTTTGGCGTCGCGCTCGGCGCATTCGGCTTGGGTGAGTTTGGCGCAGCGGCCGTCATATTTTGGCGGTTGTTTCGCCGCCATCTGCTGCGCACGCATCGAGGCGAGTTCTTCAGGGGTGCAATAGCATTTGAAGGCGTGGCCATCGTTCAAAAGCCGATTGCAATGCTCGGTATAGATCGCGCTGCGCTCCGACTGGCGATAGGGGCCATGCGGTCCGCCGACATCGGGGCCCTCATCCCAGCTAAGGCCCAGCCAGCGAAGCGAATCGAGAATCTTCTCTTCGGACTCGCGGGTCGATCGCACCTGATCGGTATCCTCGATGCGCAGCAGGAACTGCCCGCCATGCTTCTTGGCAAAGCAATAGTTGATCAGCGCGATATAGGCGGTGCCGACATGCGGGTCACCGGTGGGCGAGGGGGCAACACGGGTGCGGACGGGTTTTGTGATTTCAGTCATGCGGCGGGCCTCTATCAAGCTGCAACCATCTTGTCATCTTTGAGGTTCATCGGCACATCAATGCAAAATCCGAAGGACACCAAAATGCAGATCAGCCGCCGCAATTTCAATTTTGGTCTTGGAAGCCTCGCCTTTGCCGGGATAGCCGAGCGCGCATGCGCGCAAATCCCGCCGGCGGCGCGCAATGAAGTTCCGGGCTATGGTGCGTTGATCCGCGATCCTAACAATCTGATCGACCTGCCCAAGGGCTTTTCCTACCGCGTGATCTCGCGCTTCGGGAATATCATGGACGATGGTTTCCTTGTCCCCAGTGCAGGTGATGGCATGGGCGCCTTTGCGGCAGGCAAGGGTAAGGTCGCGCTGGTTCGCAACCATGAACTCAACATCCGCGATGGCCGTTTCGGACCGTTCACCGGCAAGGTTGCAGATGATTTCGCTGCCTATGATCGCGGCAAGGATGGCATGCCTTTGCCGGGTGGAACGACGACATTGATCTATGATCTCAAGTCGCAGCGGGTGGAAAAGCAATGGCTCAGCTTGTCTGGCACATTGCGCAATTGTGCGGGCGGCATCACGCCCTGGGGCAGCTGGTTGACCTGCGAAGAAAATGTGACGCGTGCAGGCGACAGTGTCGGCAAGGATCATGGCTATATCTTCGAAGTGCCGTCGAACCATATGGGACTGGTCGAACCAGTGCCACTCAGGGCCATGGGCCGTTTCAACCATGAAGCAGCCTGTGTCGATCCGCGCACCGGCATTGTTTATCTTACCGAAGACCGTGACGACAGCCTGCTCTATCGCTTCCTGCCCGATGCCAGGGGCGAACTTGCGAAAGGCGGTCGGCTCTGGGCGTTGGCGCTCGATGGCATCGGCGACAGCCGTAACTGGAGCGAGGCCGCCGTATCGCGCGGCAAGGCCTATGCCCCGCGTTGGATCCCGCTCGATAACCCCGAAGCGCCTGATGATGATCTGCGCCAACGAGGGGCAGCCAAAGGCGCCACCCTGTTCGCACGCGGTGAGGGCATCTGGTGGGGTAAGGATGAACTCTACTTCGCCTGCACCGATGGTGGAGCTGCCAAATATGGCCAAATCTACCGCCTGAAACCCGGAGTAGGCGGCGCGGCAGACCAGCTCGACCTATTCTACGAATCCACTGATGCAGCTGCTTATAATTATGGCGACAATCTGTGCGTCATGCCGACCGGCCATCTGATGGTGTGCGAAGACCAGTATACTGAAATCGTCGACAACCACCTGCGTGGCATCACCACCACCGGCAAGGCCTACACCTTTGCCAAGAGCCGGGTGCAAACCGAATTTTCCGGCTCCTGTTTCTCGCCCGACGGATCGACGCTGTTCGTCAATCTGATGTGGCCGACAATGACACTGGCCATTACGGGGCCGTGGGGGCGGGTGCAGGCGTCGTAGCTGCGTTAACATCCGACGGATTGTGTTTGGCTAGAAAGGCTTCGAGCCGATTCAGCCAGTCCTTCTCGTTTTCCGGATTGTCAAAGCCATGACCCTCGCCTACATAGACATGAAGATCGGCTGATTTACCCGCTTTTTTCAACGCCTCGACCATCGCCTTATACTGGCTGAACGGTACATTGCTGTCTTCGTCACCATGCGTCAGCAATATTGGTCGGTCGAGTTTGGCAGCCAGCTTAACCGGCGAAACCGTGTCGAGATCAAACTCTTTGTCTCCGCGTACCTGATCCTGCCATTCACGGTGATATCGACTTCGCAGGAATTTCCCGTCGTAGCGCAACTGCGGCTTCCAATCTGTCACTCCCGCAAAACTTGCCGCGCAACGATAACGTTCGGGATTTCGGATAACCCCCCAAAGTGCTGCATAACCGCCATAGGACGAACCGATGATACACACGCGCGCTGGGTCGGCAATTCCCTGCGTCACCAGCCAGTCCATCCCGTCATCAAGATCATCCTGCATCGCGCGGCCTATCTGGCCTTCTCCGCGTTTGTAGAAATCCTCGCCGTAGGAGGATGAACCGCGATAGTTGGGTTGCAACACGGCATAGCCACGATTGGCGAGGAACTGTACTTCCATGTCGAAATCGAGCGTATCGCGAACCCCGAAAGGTCCGCCATGTGGCATGATTATCAATGGAAGCTTGGTCGTCTTGCGTCCGACAGGTAGGGTCAGATAGGCAGGAATAGAAAGACCATCGCGCGCGGAAAAACGAACATATCTGGTGACGGCCAATTTTGACCGATCAAGCTTTTCGTTCAGGCCTGCAAACCGATCGAGGCGCTTTGCCGCGGCATCATACAGAAAATAGCTTCCTGGATCGGTCGGCGAAGTTGAAAATACTATGGTGCGATTGCCATCACGACTACGCGATTGCAACCAGACCTCCTGACCGGGCAAAGCCTTTTCAAGCGCGCGTTGTCGCTTCTTATAGGTTTCGTCAAACCAGACGATGCGGTCGCGCTCGTCGGTATAGGTCACTGCTTCGAGTGCGCTGCCATCATCGTTCAGCGAAAAGCTGGTCAGGTCATTTTCCGGGTGGTCGAATATTTTTTCGCCGATTTCACGCGTCAGATAATTGAACTTGTACAGCGCAAACCGACCGGTTTCCTTGTTAGAAAGTACATAGCCCTCGTCTTTGCCCGAAACAACGCGGACGACCTCGAGCAACTGGTTTTTCTGGGTTTCATCATCCTCATTCTCCTTGATCTTGCTGATCAGTTCGAACTTGTCTTCGTTGCTGCGTCGATAATAGATTTTGATAGCTCGGTGGACATAGGAAATTCCCATTCGGACGATGCCTGAATCGTCAGCGATCCATTCCCAAATATTGGATTGCGGGCGAACGATTTCGGTTAGTTTGTTATCGGCCAGCTCGACGCGATAGACGCTGGGATATTCAAAAATTGACTTCTGCACGCCGAGCAGAAGATATTTGCCCTCGGGATCGAGATACAGCACATCATCGCCGATCGGTCCTTGAGACTTGCGGCCCAGTTGTAGCATCTCGTTCTTCGCTAGATCGTAGCGGACCAACGTTGAGATTCGAAGCTCTTCTCCTTCGAAATAGCTTGTGCCCGAAATGCTCATCAGAATGATATTCGGCCCGGCCCAGCGGTACCATTCAAGATAGTTTTTTTCGGGAACGGCGATATGCTGGATTTTCGGGTCGTCGACCCGCTTGATCCCAATATAGGTCTTGTCGTTGAACGTTTCTCTGAACACCATCCTCACGCCATCGGGAGATATCTTTGGGCCACGGAGAAAGCCATCATCGGTAAAATCTTCAGCTGGGATCAGCGGCGGCGGGGATGGTGTCTGATCGGAAGAAACCGGCGGTTCAGAAGCCACTGCCATCGCGCAGGAAAACATCGCCAAGGCAACTGCTAGCCGAATTTTCATGATACTCATACCTCCCCTATTCGGATAGGTATAACTATTGAATCAGTTGTTTAAAGCAAAAAACACATAGTTTGGTGTTGAACATTCAACAGTTACAACTCGAATACTGGAAACGTTAAACTGTGGGGAAACTAACTTAGCCGCCTTTTTTCCCGTGCCGCCGTCATGCGGTGCAATCCATCGAGCCGCGAATTGCGTTCCTTTACCGTTTCGACAAAGCGCCATTCGCATGTGGTACGTTCGGGTGTTAGTTCGACCACCATGTAGCCGCGACGGCTGCTATCCATCCATTTCAGGCCGTTGTTGCCTTCGACCACGCCCTTGGCGACTGTAGCTGGCGTCGCGCCGGTGAAATAGTTTTCAAAGCCGGGCGAGCTGACACTTTGACCTGCCAGTTCCACGCCTGCCGCCTTGCCTTCATACTGCAGGTCGAACGCCCAGGCATTGTGGCTGTCGCCGGTCAGTACGACAAGATCGGCCTTTGAGCTCTGCGCGGCGGAAAGCGCGCGGGCGCGTGCCGCCGGATACCCATCCCATGCATCCAGATTGGCAGGGATCCCCGCCTTGGCCGCCATCGAACCGCGACGCACGCGGGTTTTGGCGTAATCGGGCGCGTCGGGGGCGAGCCAGTTGACCGTGTCTTTGGGCTGCAGGATCGTTCCCATGATCGTCTGCTGCGCCCAGATGTTCCATCTTGCCTTGCTGTTGCGGAATCCGTCAGTCAGCCAGCTTTCCTGTACGCTGCCGAGCATGGTGCGCTCTGCCGACTGCCAGTCGCCCTGCGTGAATGCCTTCAGTGCTGCCAAGGTGGTGGCCTCATCCGCACCTTTGGGGATTTGCAGCTCGGCCGGTTTCGAACGCGCGCCAATCCGGCTCTCGGTCATGAAGATTTCGGCAAGGTCGCCAATGCGATAACCGGACCAGCGTTCGCCATCGTCTATATCCCGCACAGGCATCCATTCGCGGTACGCCTTTTCAGCAGCGGCTTTGCGGAGTTGCCAGTCGCCTTCGTTCGCCTGGTGGTTCTGTGCGCCATCGGCATATGCATCATTGGCGAACTCGTGATCGTCCCACATGCACAGCATCGGTGCGCGGGCATGGATCGCCTGCAGGTCCGGATCGGCACGATAGCTGGCGTAACGCAGGCGATAGTCGGCAAGGCTAACAATCTCGTTCGCCGGTTCGATCAGGCGTCCGGCGACGGCCTCTTTCAATGAAGGATAATCGCCGCGTTGATATTCATAGATATAGTCGCCCAGATGCAGCGCGATGTCGAAATCGCCGGTCTGTGCGGCGTGGGCATAGGCGTTGAACCAGCCAAAAGGCATGTTCGAGCAGGAGAATACCGCCATGCGGTACTTCTTGACCCCACCTACAGGCAGTGTGCGTGTCCGTCCGACGGGGGATATGCTGCCATCAGGGGCGATGAAGCGGTAATAATAGGCGCGCCCTGGCTTCAGGCCGCGCACTATGGTCTTTGCCGTATAGTCGCGACCGGGCGCGGCGACCGCTTCTGTCCCTGCGACGATTTTTCGGAAGGTGGCGCTTTCGCTGATTTCTGCCTTCAGCTTGGTTTCGGTGAGGTCGGACACGAAACGCGTCCACAGCAGCACCGAATTTTGCGAAGGCTCACCGCTTGCCACGCCGTGGCTGAAGCCTTTGGTTAGCGAAGCCTGCATCGCCGCCAGCGCGCCGCCCGGAAGGCTCAGTGCCCCCAGCCCATATACACCGGTTTTCAACAGAAGGCGGCGGTCGATCGGAGCAGTCATTCGGTTATCCCAACATTCCAAGGAAGAGAAGAATCGAGGCGAACAGTATGAGCACCATCCAGATGAAGAATGACAGGATGATTAAACGGAGCACCGCACCCGGCCGCGAGAGCGAGTAGGCGTAGCGAAGTTGCTTGTAGAGGTGCAGCGGCGGGATCAGAACGAACGCAAGTCCCAGGATATTGCCCGAGACCCCAAGTTCACCCAGAATTGCGAATGCCAGAAACAACAGGCACATGAACGATATCGAATAGGTCGTGAACACTGCATGGTCATAAAACGGATGCCCGCGTACCCCGAGCGTTGCCAGCCAAACGAATGGCAGGGATAGCGGGATCAACAGCCAGGCAAATTTATATCCGTTGGATTGCAGCTTGTAGAACGCCAGACTCGGGTTCGCGACCATCTTTTCGCCGCCTTTGCGGACAGCCTTGTCAAACCAGTCAATTCCGGTGACCGATCCTTCGATTACGGAAACCTTCGCTCCGGGTGCGATGCTGTTTCGAATGGTACTTTCGGAGTAAAGTGGCTTGCCGGTTTGGGCAAAGGCAATGCCATTTCGATCAGACTTCAAATCGTTCAATTTTGCCTGCAATCCCAACTTTGCTGCCTGTGGAATTTTCGGGTCGGCAATTTTTGCTTCGGTTTCTCGTATTTCCTTATCGAGTTTTGCCGCCTCTGCGTTGAAATCGCGCTGCACGGCATCCGGTGTACTGCCTTCTCCGCTGGAGAATGGGCCCCCGGTAAAGCTGAACACAGCAAACATCAGGAAGATCGAAAACAGGAAAAGCGCCATGGGCGACACAAATTTCGCCCGCTCGCCCGCCACATAGCGCCGCGTCAGTTCGCCGGGCTTGAATAGCAGCATTGGCAGCGTGCGCCACATCTTGCCATCAAAGTGCAGTACCGAATGCAAAATGTCGTGCCAGATCGCCGAAAAGGTCCGGTGGACATGCGCTTGTTGCCCACAAGCAGCGCAATAGGGCCCACTGAGAGTAGCTCCGCAATTCAGGCAGGCGCCTGCTCCCTCCGCACCTGCATCTCCTTGCGATGGTTCAACTGCTGCACCCAATAGGGCACCCTCAATCGCCGTTCCGGCTGCGTCCAATTCCCCCGACATGCGTTTGATGTATCACCTGTACTCGAAGCTGCAAAGGCGCAGCGCGTCATTACCAATTTGCGTGACAAAAAGGTTATAATGATATAACATAACTACATCGTCATTTGATGAGGAGAGACGATATGGGAGAAGTGATTTATTTCCGTCATCGCGTTCGTTACCAGCCAAGCGACACGCCATTTTCACAAATGAACATCACGCCTCTGATCGATGTGATGCTGGTGCTTCTGGTGATGCTGATCCTGGCGGTACCGGCGGCCATGCACCAGACCAGCGTCAACCTGCCGCAGCAGGGGCCGATTACAACAATGAAGCCGCCGATCATCCAGAATCTCGTCGTGACATCCGATGGTGTCGCCCATTGGAACGGCGCGATTGTCGATGATACGGCACTGCAGGCTAAGCTGCGCACATTGGCCGCCGCCGGAGACACGCTGCGGATCGAAACCGATGGCTATGCGCGCTACGAACGGTTCAACCAGCTGATTGCGATGGTGAACGAAGCTGGGGTCCAAAATCTCGGCTTTGTCGGCAACAGCCGCTACCAACAGTGGAACAAGCCTTCCGCTAGCTGAGCAGCCAAAGCAAGCCGTAGCGGCATGGCGTTGCGGCTTGCCTTTTCGATTTTCTTCGGCACTTTGCCCTCTGGAGAAGAGGGGAATTGCCATGCCAAGTCTGACCGCGCGCCTGATCGCTTCGCTGTTCCGGATAACTGGCAGCTTGCGCAAACGCTATTCGGATGGCCCCGAGTTCCTGACCTATATCGAACAGAGCCGGGCCGAGCAGCAATTTCCCGATGCAAAGATGCGCAGAAGGCTTGATGTGCGTGAAAGCAGCTATGAGGGGCGCAAGGTTTTCCGCATCGCCCCGCGCAACCGGCCTGTGACCGGGCATATGCTCTATTGGCACGGCGGCGGCTATGTCTATCCGGCGGTCGATATCCACTGGAAGTACCTGGCCCATATGGCCGAAAAGCACGGCATTGTGACCACCGCGCCGCTCTATCCGCTGGCCCCCGAGGCATCGGCGGAGGAAGCGGTCGACTGGGCGATGAAATTCTACCGCGAATTCACGCCGGAGCGCGCAGGGCCGTTTGTGATGGGTGGAGATTCAGCAGGTGGCGGGCTGTGCGCCGCAATTGTACAAGCGGCGCGCGACGAGGGGCGGTTGCTGCCCAAAGGCCTGATCCTGATCTGCCCCTGGCTCGACGTTGCGGTTGCACATCCCGACCAGCCCGCAATCGAACCGCGCGATTGTGTGTTGACCATCAATGGCACGCATGCCGCAGCCAAACTCTATGCCCGCGACTTGCCGCTCGACGACCCGAAGATAAGCCCCTTGTTCGGCAACTGGGAAGGATTGCCGCCCATTTTGATGTTCGGGGGAGGAGATGACATTTTGGTGCCTGATGCCCGCCTTTTGAAAGCCCTGCTTCCGTCGATCGACTATCATGAGCAGGCCGGGATGATGCACGACTGGCCGATATTCTTCCTGCGCGAAAGCCGCGCTGCACAGCTGCGGATGGTGGAGTTTATCGGTAAGGCCATTCGAGCCTAGGGTTGCAACCACATATCTGGCGCAAGCGCACTGACTAGTCTTGCGAATCCTGTTCGCCCAAGATTTTCGCAGCAACCTGCTCTATGCTTCCTGAAACAAGCAATGGCGATCCGCCAACGATGCCAATCTGCGTCTGCCCATTCTCGGCCGTCCGCAACCATGCGACGTTGCTAGCCACCACCAGATAATTGCCGCCGCGCGATTCGAGTTTTACGAACTTCATGGGATAGTCTCCTGACGGACGCTTCGATGGAGTAAAATCCTCTCGAACCCATTAATGGGGTGCACATACTTCTTCTTGACCAACCTTCGCTTGCTGGCTAAGGGCGCGCCTTCCCAAGAGGCAGAGGGCTGATTCTCCCTGCTCGACGGAAACCCACATAGGCTGAACATTGTTCGACAGGCCGGGCGGAACCAAGGCTGGAGCCTCCGCCGCCAAAACGTCTTGTCGTGCAAAGTAACCAACTTATTTTCTAAGGTGAAGATATGCCGACTATTAACCAGCTGGTCCGTAAGGGCCGCGTTCCGCAGAAGGCCAAGTCAAAGGTCCCTGCTATGGATCAGAACCCGCAAAAGCGCGGTGTCTGCACCCGTGTTTATACCACGACTCCGAAAAAGCCGAACTCGGCGCTTCGCAAGGTTGCCAAGATCCGTCTGACCAACCAGCGCGAAGTCATTTCCTATATCCCGGGCGAAGGCCACAACCTGCAGGAGCACAGCGTTGTGCTTATCCGCGGTGGCCGTGTTCGCGACCTTCCCGGTGTCCGTTACCACGTCCTGCGTGGCGTGCTCGACACACAGGGCGTCAAGGATCGCAAGCAGTCGCGTTCGAAATATGGCGCGAAGCGTCCTAAGTAAGATCGGGAGAATAGAAAATGTCACGTCGTCGTCGTCCCGAAAAGCGCGTTATCCTGCCCGATCCGAAGTTCGGGGATATCGTCCTTTCCAAATTCATGAACAACCTGATGCTCGACGGGAAGAAGTCGGTTGCAGAGCGTATCGTTTACGGTGCCCTCGAAACCGTCGAAGCCCGCGCCAAGAAGGATCCGGTTCAGCTCTTCCACGATGCGCTGAACAATGTGAAGCCCGGCATCGAAGTTCGCAGCCGCCGCGTCGGTGGTGCAACCTATCAGGTTCCTTGCGAAGTCCGCCCGGAACGTGCGCAGGCATTGGCCATCCGCTGGCTGATTTCGGCTGCCCGTAACCGCAGCGAAACGACCATGGCTGCCCGCCTGTCGGGTGAGTTGATGGATGCAGCAAGCAACCGCGGCAATGCCGTCAAGAAGCGCGAAGATACGCACCGCATGGCGGAAGCGAACCGCGCCTTCGCACACTATCGCTGGTAAGTAGCGATAGCGTCATAAACGCGAATTAGGGGGCCGGTTTCTGACCGGCCCCCGCAACTATAGGGCCATCAGGGCCTTTTCACTGGAGTGAAGATCATGGCACGCAGCCATCCGTTGGAAAAATATCGCAATATCGGCATCATGGCGCACATCGATGCTGGAAAGACCACGACTACCGAGCGTATCCTCTATTACACCGGCAAGTCGTACAAGATCGGTGAAGTCCACGATGGCGCTGCCACGATGGACTGGATGGAACAGGAACAGGAACGCGGCATCACGATCACGTCGGCTGCGACCACCTGCTTCTGGAACGATCACCGCATCAACATCATCGACACCCCCGGCCACGTCGACTTCACGATTGAAGTTGAGCGTTCGCTGCGCGTACTCGACGGCGCGGTCGCCTGTTTCGATGGCGTTGCCGGCGTTGAGCCGCAGTCGGAAACCGTGTGGCGCCAGGCCGACAAGTACGGCGTTCCCCGCATGTGCTTCATCAACAAGCTCGACCGTACCGGTGCGAACTTCAAATATTGCGTGCAGTCGATCATCGATCGCCTGGGCGCGAAGCCTGCCGTTCTTTATATCCCCATCGGCCTCGAAGCCGATCTGAAGGGGTTGGTTGACCTCGTCCACAACCGCGCGATCATCTGGAAAGATGAATCGCTGGGTGCTGAATTCTTCTATGAAGACATCCCAGCTGACATGGTTGAAGAAGCGGCCAAATATCGCAACGAACTGATCGAACTCGTCGTCGAGCAGGACGATGATGCGATGGAAGCCTATCTGGAAGGCAATGAGCCCGACGCCGACACGCTGAAAAAGCTGATCCGCAAGGGCACGCTCAACCAGTCGTTCGTTCCCGTCTGCTGCGGCTCGGCGTTCAAGAACAAGGGCGTTCAGCCGCTGCTCGACGCCGTTGTCGATTACCTGCCTTCGCCGCTCGACATTCCTGACGTCCAGGGCGTCAAGATGGACAGCGATGAAAAGGACAGCCGTCCCGCAACCGACGATGCCTCATTCTCGGCACTTGCGTTCAAGGTCATGAACGACCCGTTCGTAGGCTCGCTGACCTTCATCCGCATCTATTCGGGTACGCTCACCAAGGGCACCTACCTGAACTCGGTGAAGGACAAGAAGGAAAAGGTCGGCCGTATGCTCGAAATGCATGCGAACGAGCGTAAGGACATTGACGAAGCCTTCGCGGGCGACATCATTGCGCTTGCTGGCATGAAGGAAACCACCACGGGTGACACGCTGTGCGCAGAACGCGATCCTATCGTGCTTGAGCGTATGGAATTCCCCGAGCCGGTTATCGAACTGTCGGTTGAACCCAAGACCAAGGCTGACCAGGAAAAGATGGGCATCGCGCTCAATCGCCTGTCGGCTGAAGATCCGTCGTTCCGCGTTTCGACCGATCATGAATCGGGCCAGACGATCATCAAGGGTATGGGCGAGCTTCACCTCGACATCATCGTCGATCGCATGCGTCGCGAGTTCAAGGTAGAGGCCAATGTCGGTGCACCGCAGGTGGCTTACCGCGAATATCTCGCCCGTCCGGTCGACATCGATTACACCCACAAGAAACAGTCGGGTGGTTCGGGCCAGTTCGGTCGCATCAAGTTCAAGCTCACTCCGGGCGAACGTGGTGCGGGCATCACCTTCATTGACTCGATCAAGGGCGGTAACATTCCGAAGGAATATATCCCCAGCGTTGAAAAGGGCATGCGCGAGACTGCGGAAAGCGGTTCGCTCATCGGGTTCCCTATCATCGACTTTGAAATCGAGCTTTATGACGGTGCCTATCACGATGTCGACTCGTCGGCGCTGGCGTTCGAAATCGCAGGTCGTGCCGGTATGCGCGAAGGTGCGCAAAAGGCAGGCATCAAGCTGCTCGAACCGATCATGAAGGTCGAAGTCGTCACGCCTGAAGATTTCATCGGCGACGTCATTGGCGACATGAACTCGCGTCGTGGCATGATCCAGGGCACTGACAGCCGCGGCAATGCGCAGGTTGTCGAGGCCATGGTGCCGCTGGCAAACATGTTCGGCTATGTGAACCAGCTCCGCTCGTTCACACAGGGTCGTGCGCAATACAGCATGCATTTCTCGCATTATGACGAGGTTCCGGCGAATGTCGCAGCCGAAGTCAAAGAGAAGCTTGCTTGACCGGCAATTAGGGACTAAGGGCGGCGCCTGATTCAGCAGGCGTCGTCCCAACTGATCAATATCCAAATCGAAAAAGAAGGTTTGAAAAATGGCAAAGGCTAAATTTGAGCGGACGAAACCGCACTGCAACATCGGCACCATCGGTCACGTTGACCACGGTAAAACCACGCTGACCGCTGCGATCACCAAGATCATGGCTGAAATCAACGGTGGTGAAGCTGTTGACTTCGCAAACATCGACAAGGCTCCCGAAGAGCGCGAGCGTGGCATCACCATCTCGACTGCTCACGTCGAGTATGAAACCGCCGTTCGTCACTATGCGCACGTCGACTGCCCGGGCCACGCTGACTATGTGAAGAACATGATCACCGGTGCTGCCCAGATGGACGGCGCGATCCTCGTTGTGAACGCTGCTGACGGCCCGATGCCGCAGACCCGCGAGCACATCCTGCTTGCTCGTCAGGTTGGTGTTCCCGCGCTCGTCGTTTACATGAACAAGGTCGACCAGGTTGACGATCCCGAAATCCTCGAACTGGTTGAAATGGAAATCCGCGAACTGCTTTCGAGCTACGGCTTTGACGGCGACGCGATCCCCGTTGTTCCGGGTTCGGCTCTGGCCGCTCTTGAAGGCCGCGACGACAACATCGGCAAGGATTCGATCGTTGCCCTGATGAACGCTGTCGACACTGCCATCCCGCAGCCGCCGCGCCCCACCGACAAGCCCTTCCTGATGCCTGTCGAGGACGTGTTCTCGATCTCGGGTCGTGGCACCGTTGTGACCGGCCGTATCGAAACCGGCATCATCAAGGTTGGTGAAGAAGTCGAAATCGTCGGCATCAAGGACACCAAGAAGACCACCGTTACCGGCGTTGAAATGTTCCGCAAGCTGCTCGACCAGGGTGAAGCTGGCGACAACGTTGGTGCGCTGATCCGCGGCGTTGGCCGTGATGAAGTTGAGCGTGGCCAGGTTCTCGCGAAGCCGGGTTCGGTTACGCCGCACACCGAATTCTCTGCAGAAGTTTATGTTCTGTCGAAGGATGAAGGTGGCCGTCACACCCCGTTCTTTGCGAACTATCGTCCGCAGTTCTACTTCCGCACCACCGACGTCACCGGCGAAGTGATCCTTCCCGAGGGCACGGAAATGGTGATGCCGGGCGACAACATCGCTCTTTCGGTCAAGCTGATCGCACCGATCGCCATGGACGAAGGTCTCCGCTTCGCAATCCGCGAAGGCGGCCGCACCGTCGGTTCAGGGGTTGTCAGCAAGATCACGAAGTAATATAGGCCGCGCATCCCGCCCGGATCACTGATTCGGGCGGGCCGGTTTATTTGAGATTCACAAGCAGCTGTCCCGGCTTCGATACGAGGTTGGGTTGGCTGTTTTCGCTCTTTGATATTGGTAGAAACAGGAATACGGTCCGTCATGGAAACGCAGAATATTCGCATTCGTCTGAAAGCATTTGACCATCGCGTCCTCGATCAGGCGACAGGTGATATTGCAGAAACCGCACGCCGCACAGGTGCGCTCATCCGTGGCCCTATTCCACTTCCTACCCGTATCGAAAAGTTCACCGTCAACCGCGGCCCGCACATCGACAAGAAGTCGCGCGAGCAGTTTGAGGTGCGCACTTACAAGCGGCTGCTCGACATTGTGCAGCCCACCCCGGCAACCGTGGACGCGCTCATGAAGCTCGATCTTGCTGCCGGTGTAGACGTTCAGATCAAGCTGGCCTGAGGCCGGTAAGACATCGGGATACCGCCGGAACAATCCGGGCTGCGTCCCCCGTCTTTCCCTTTAACGAGGGAATTCAGCCCGGACGGGGCGATGCATCAAATTCAGGGCTGAGCACGCCGCCAGGAATGGTCCTGTCGGCCTCTGTAGGAGTGATTGGTCATGCGTACTGGCGTGATCGCTAAAAAGATGGGCATGATGCGCCTCTTCAACGAAGATGGCCGTCATATTCCCGTCACCGTTTTGGCGCTGGAAGGCTGTCAGGTGGTCGGTGCTCGTAGC
Source organism: uncultured Sphingorhabdus sp. (assembly GCA_964423155.1). Taxonomy (GTDB): domain Bacteria; phylum Pseudomonadota; class Alphaproteobacteria; order Sphingomonadales; family Sphingomonadaceae; genus Sphingorhabdus_B. The sequence goes on along the minus strand of CAYRDQ010000023.1, from coordinate 2,927 downwards.
GAAGAAAAGGACGGTTACTATGCTGTCCGTCTCGGCGCGGGAGCCCGTAAGGCGAAAAATGTAAACAAACCGCAGCGTGGTGAATTCGCGAAGGCACAAGTCGAGCCCAAGGCTCGCGTCGCTGAATTTCGCGTTGATAATGCCGACGGCCTGTTGCCGGTTGGCGCAACAATTTCGGCCGAGCATTTTGTTGCCGGTCAGCTGGTGGACATCACCGGCCACACCCAGGGTAAGGGCTTTGCCGGCGCTATGAAGCGCTGGGGCTTCGGCGGCATGCGCGCCACCCACGGTGTGTCGATCACCCACCGTGCACATGGTTCGACGGGTAACCGTCAGGATCCGGGTAAGGTGTTCAAGAACAAGAAGATGGCTGGTCACATGGGTGATCGTCAGCGCACGCAGCAGAACCTTGAAGTGGTTCGTACCGACGTCGCGCGCGGCCTGATCTTCGTCAAGGGTTCGGTCCCGGGCGCGAAGAATGCATGGCTGCTCGTAAAGGACGCCGTGAAGGTTGCCGCTCCCGAAGGCCTGCCGTTCCCCGGCGCGCTGAAGGGTGACAATGATGTAGCTCCGATTGTCGAGGAAGAAGTCGTCGTCGCGACCGAAGCCACCGAAGTCGAGGCTGTGGCTGAAGCACCTGCTGCCGAAACCGCTGCAACAGAGGCACCTGCCGCTGATGCCAGCGAAGAACAGAAGGAGGGCTAAGCCATGAAACTCAAGGTTCAAACCCTCGATGCCAAGGCAAAGGGCGACATCGACCTGAATGACGACGTGTTCGGTCTCGAGCCGCGTGCAGACATTCTGCACCGTGTCGTCACCTGGCAGCGTGAAAAGGCCCGCGGAACGGCTCGCCCGACCCGTGAGCGTTCAGATGTTGCGCGCACCGGCAAGAAGTTCGGCCGTCAAAAAGGTGGTGGTACCGCCCGTCACGGCGACCGCGCTGCACCGACCTTTATCGGCGGTGGTAAAGCACATGGTGCCCGCCTGCGCGACTTCAACCCGCTGCTGAACAAGAAGATCCGCGCACTCGGCCTCAAAATGGCTCTATCGAGCAAGGCGAAAGCTGGCTCGTTGATCGTCCTTGAGGACCTCGACGTCAAGGAAGGCAAGACCAAGGCACTTGCCAGCCAGATTGCAAAGCTGGGCTTTGGCAAGACGACACTCGTCATCGACGGTGAAGGCGTGAATGACAATTTCCGCAAGGCTTCGGCAAATATCGTCGGCGTCAATGTGCTCCCCGCCGTGGGCGCCAACGTCTACGACATTCTGAAGCATGAAACGCTGGTCCTGACCCGCGCCGCGGTTGAAAAGCTGGAGGCCCGTTTCAATGGCTAAGAAAGAAGCAATCGACGTCCGTCATTATGACGTGATCGTTGCGCCGCACATTACCGAGAAGGCAACTTTGCTTTCGGAAAACAACGCCGTTGTTTTCAAGGTAGCGGGCGATGCCACCAAGCCGCAGATCAAGGCGGCGGTCGAAGCATTGTTCGATGTCAAGGTTAAGGGCGTCAACACGCTTGTCCAGAAGGGCAAGACCAAACGGTGGAAGGGCAAGCCCTACACTCGCACCGACGTCAAAAAGGCTGTCGTGACCCTGGCTGAAGGCCAGTCGATCGACGTCACCACCGGAATCTAAGGGCAGGAAAATGGCACTCAAGAGCTACAAACCAACCAGCCCGGCGCGTCGCGGCCTCGTGCTCGTCGACCGTTCGAGCCTCTATAAGGGCGGCCCCGTCAAGGCGCTGACCGAAGGCAAGCGCAAGACCGGTGGTCGCAACAACAAGGGCCACGTCACTTCGCGTGGCATCGGCGGCGGTCACAAGCAGAAATATCGCATTATCGACTTCAAGCGTCGCAAATGGGATATGCCGGCGACCGTCGAGCGTCTGGAATATGACCCGAACCGCACCGCGTTCATCGCATTGGTGAAGTATGAGGACGGCGAACAGGCCTATATCCTTGCACCGCAGCGCCTGAACGTCGGCGACACGGTTGTGGCCGGTGAAAAGACCGACGTGAAGCCGGGCAACGCCATGTTGCTCAGCCAGATGCCGGTTGGCACCATCTGCCACAATGTCGAGATGAAGCCGGGCAAGGGCGGCCAGATCGCCCGTTCGGCAGGCACTTATGTGCAGCTCGTCGGACGTGATGGCGGCAAGGTCATTGTTCGCCTGAACTCGGGTGAGCAGCGTTATATCCTGGGCAGCTGCATGGGTACTGTTGGCGCGGTTTCGAACCCCGACAACTCGAACACCACGCTCGCCAAGGCTGGTCGCAACCGCTGGAAGGGCATCAAGCCGTTGACCCGCGGTGTTGCGAAGAACCCGGTCGACCACCCGCACGGTGGTGGTGAAGGCCGTACCTCGGGCGGTCGCCATCCGGTGACCCCATGGGGCAAGCCGACCAAGGGTGCACGTACCCGCTCCAACAAGTCGACCGACAAGATGATCATCCGGTCGCGTCATGCGAAGAAGAAGAGGTAAGTCATGGCTCGTTCCGTTTGGAAAGGTCCGTTTGTCGACCTTTATCTGCTGAAAAAGGCAGAAACCGCGCAGGATGCCAACAGCAGCGCGCCGATCAAGACCTGGTCGCGTCGCTCGACAATCCTGCCGCAGTTCGTCGGCCTGACGTTCAACGTCTATAATGGCCACAAGTTCGTCCCTGTCTCGGTCAACGAAGACATGGTCGGGCACAAGCTGGGCGAGTTCGCGCCCACCCGTACCTATCACGGTCACGGCGCAGACAAGAAGGGCAAACGCTAATGGGTAAGCAAGCCGCCCCCCGCCGCGTTGGCGAAAAGGAAGCTTTGGCCGTCGGCACCACGATCCGTGGTTCGGCGCAAAAGCTGAACCTTGTTGCTGCGCTGATCCGTGGCCGCAAGGTCGAAGAAGCGCTCAACATCCTCACCTTCTCGAAGCGTGCGATGG
>CAYRDQ010000022.1:0-38474 GCA_964423155.1 uncultured Sphingorhabdus sp. | reverse complement strand
CCTCGCGCCCCATGCCAGCGACCGTGCCGGCAACGCCGTTCAGGAATTTCGAAAGGTCGTCGAAAATGCGCTTGTCACTCTGCATGGCTCAGGCCCCGATTTCGGAAGTTGCTGCTGGAACATATAGGCGCTCTGCATCGGGGTTCAATCGATCGATCTGGTAATTCAGGATCGCTGCAAAGCTAAGCCAGGCGAGATAGGGTACCAACAACCATGCCGCAACCGGTCGGATCCGGCCAAATACAAGCGTCGTGGCAAAAGCGGCAACCCAGATTGCAAGCAGCAGATAGAAAGCCGCTGTCACCTGGTGCTGACCGAAAAACAGTGGCGACCAATAAAGATTCAACGCCAGCTGCACGAGGAACAGCGTTATGGCGATGCCACGCAACCGCGCGCCGCGTGCGTTCAAGATCATCGAAAAAGCAATGCCCATCAGCACGTAAAGGATCGGCCACACAACTCCAAAAGCCCAACCCGGCGGTTGCGCCTCTGGCTTCACCAGTTCGGCAAACCAGCTGTTCTGCTCACCCGACCCCGAAACGGTACCTGACAGAAATCCAAGCAGCATGATCGTCGGGACAACAAACAGGGCCCATCGCAACAGCGACATCCGCAATTGGGAGGGAGAGGCAAGCTGGCTCATTCTATTCCCTTCGGCCTATGAGAATCGGCAATTCGAAGTCTTACGCATCGCACCCGGAAACGACAAGGCCGCTCACCCATAAGGGGAGCGGCCTTGCCTGAAATATCAAATTCTTGAGGCGGATTATGCCTTGCGGGTGCCCGAAACCGGCATCGAACCGAAAGCGCCTGCCTTGACTTCACCGGTAAGGCTGTCGCCATCGACGGTTGCCGTGCAGTCGAGCGTCATCGGCATCGGCACAGTCATGTCCATTTTCCAGCTCAGCGTGTTGCCGCTAACGCTGCCGCTGGCGATATCCATTGAGCCCAGGCTGCCCTGCATCTTGCCGGTGAATGTGTCGCCATTGCTGTTGATGGTAAGAACCGACTTCTGGTCACCCATCGGGCTTTTGACAGTTACATCCCAATCGCCATCTACTGCTGCCATTGATCTTCTCCTATTGATTCAGAGGTTAATTTGCATTGGTGTCAGTAGGCTTAGCAGCTTCGGATTGCATTTCAACCGGCAATCCAAGTGCTTCCAGCTGCGGCTTTACCTTCGCTGCATCACCTACAACCACCCAGGCCATTTTGTCAGGATTGATCTTTGACCTGAATGCATCGGTCATGCTTTCAGGAGTCAATGCACCATATTTCCCGGCCAGTTTTTCCGCATAGTCAAACGGACGCTTGAAGAGCGCATCGGCACGCATCTGTCCGAGAACCGCCGCCGACTGTTCATAGCTGCCCGGAAGCTCCAGTACGTTGCTGACAACAGTCGTATCGCGTTCTTCTTTAGTGATAGGCTTGCTCGATACAAAGTCGCGCGCCTGGCTCAGCAACACGCCGAGTGAAGGACCGGTCTGGTTGGTCTGCACAGGTGCGAAAACCAGAAAAGGCACACGGTCTTCATTGCCACCTACTTGCGAACGCACCCCATAGGACCAGCCCTTGGTCTCACGCAGGTCCATGTTGATCCGCGAAGTGAAATCACCGCCGAAAATCTCGTTGGCAGCGCGCAGCGGTAGCAAGTCATCGCTGCCCTTCGCATCCAGAACCTTCCCCCCAAGGATGAAGGACTGCGGCGAATTGGGCCGGTCGATCAGCACAATCCGCGCTTTCGCCTCGGGCATCGACACTGCGAAGTTTTTGGCCGGAGCCGCAGATGCCTTCGGCTTCCACTTGCCGAACTGCTTGTTGAGCAGCTTGGTAATTTCCTTGAGCGACGTATCGCCGACAACGAAGATTTCGGCTTTTGCCGGATGGATCCAGCTCTGGTGGAACGACGCCACATCGGCACGTGTCAAGGTACGCACAGCGGCTTCATCGCCCGTTCCCGTTTGGGATCCTCCATAGGGGTGGGCCTTGCCATAGATGAGTTCGGGCAGTGCACGCAGCGCCAGACCTTGCGGCTGGTTCTTTTCTCCGGCGATGCGGGTCAATTGCTGGACACGCACGCGCTCCAGATCCTTTTCGGCAAAGGCTGGATTCTTGATGACATCTGCCAGCAAATCGATCGACGCAGCCAAATTTGGCTTGACCGCGCGAAGCGAGGCGACCGTCCTATCCTGTGAAGAGGCCACATTGATGTCGGCGCCCAGTCGTTCTTCGGTTTCAGCCAATTGGGTCGCATTCAGGCTGAGCGTACCTTCCGAAAGAAGGTTACCCATGATGTTCGATACGCCCCGTTTGTCGAGTGGGTCGGCTGAATAGCCAGCGTCGAAGCTGACCGCGATGCGCACAGCCGGCACGGCGTTGCGGCGCGCAAAATGCACCTTGATGCCATTTTTCAGCGTGCCGGTTTCGACAGTCGGGAAATCAAGCGCCGGGGTTTCACCAGGTGCAGGCATTTTGCTGCGATCGGCCTTCACGCCCGAAGCGGTTTGGCCCCCGCTACCTGGTGCAAGGTAGAATGCAGGGGCGGTGAGGCCGCCGGTACGCGCACCAGAGCCCGATGCGACTTCCTTATAGGCTTCACGCTCACCAGGTTCGACCCGGATTTCAAGCGCCGGTCGCGTCAGCCATTTCTGCATCGCGGCCGATATCGTTTCCGGTTTCAGCGCCGCGAGCCGCTCCAGTTCCTTTTTGTAATAGTCGACATCACCGGTGTAGAGCTGGCCTTCGGCAAGGGCGACGGCTTTGCCGCCAAAACCGCCGACCTGCTCCAACCCTTCTATCCGGTCCGCTGCCTCGCTGGCAGCGACGCGTTGCACTTCGTCAGCGGTTGGCCCCTTTGCGATGTAATCAGCCATGATTTCATCAAGTCGCTTGGCGACTGCATCCGCATCGCCGCCCGGCTTTACATCGGCCTGCACCCAGAAAAGGCTGCCGTGGACGAAGGGCAGGATGAACGACGAAACGGCCACCGCACTCTGTTCTTCACGCACAAGGATATTGTCGAGACGCGAGCTGGCCAGGCCACCAAGTACGGAAGCCCCGGCGCGCAGAGCTGTATAGTCAGGGTCAGCAAGCCCCGGAACTATCCAGTTACGGTATATGCGTGTGGCCGGAACCTTATCCTTTAGCACAATCTTTTTCGGCGCTTCCAGCGTCGGGATCGGCGCGTTGACAGGAGGTACCGTGCGGCCGCGCGCAATATCGCCGAACCACTTCTGCACCAGCGGCTTTGCCTGCGCCGCATTTACATCACCGGCGAGCACCAGCACCGAATTATTGGGACCATAATAATCTTTGAACCACTGCTTAAAGTCGTCCAGCTTGGCGGCAGCCAGATCTTCAAGGCTGCCGATAGTGTTGTGATGATAAGGGTGCCCGACTGGGAAGAGATTTTCCGACTGGGCATATTCCACCAAACCATAAGGCTGGTTATCACCCTGACGTTTCTCGTTCGAAACCACACCGATCTGGGTCTTGACCGACTCTTCTGTCAAACCCCCAAGCAAGTGACCCATACGGTCGCTTTCCAGGAACAGGGCCGACTCCAGCGCGCTGGTCGGTACGGTCTGGAAATAGTTGGTGCGATCAAGCCAGGTGGTTCCATTAAGGTCGGTGGCACCAATCTGTTTGGTGTACTGGAAATAGTCACCGGGCGCATTTTCGCTGCCATTGAACATGATATGTTCGAAAAGATGCGCGAAGCCGGTCTGGCCCTTGGGTTCATGCTTGGAGCCCACGCCATACCAGATCGACACCGCCACCACGGGGGCCTTGCGGTCTTCGTGAACGATCACCGTCAGACCATTGTCGAGCGTGAATTTCTCAAAGGGGATGTTGACGGTTTTGACGAGATCGGCAACCGGCGCAGGTGCCGATACATTTTTTGCATAGGCAGCGCTGGAAAGCGCGATGGTCGACACGGCAAGCGCCAAGGTCAGTTTGCGGATCATCAGGTTACTCTCCTAGGAAAACTTTGATCGCCCTTTCAGGCATATGGCAGGGATATAGCGCGGCAACCTGTGAATCCAATGCGGGTAAAGCACTTTTCGACGAAAAGCCGATCAGGGCCGATAGCGGCGTTTTGCGTGCTTCACCGCGTCTGCCCATTCGAAGTGCACGGGCTTGAACTTGCCGGCGACATAGAGCTTCATTTGGTCGGTGTAATGCGGTGATTCCGGCCGGCTTGTGGCCGCGCCATAGGGCTGGATCGATTCCGAAACGACTTGCCCCGCCTTGTCCCAGCGCACCAGCATGATGAAACTATCGCCGTGGCGGACGCGCATCTTGCCATCGGGCTGGTCGGCGTCCCACATGGTTGTCGCACGCAGCGTGTCCGTGCCACCGATCAAAGGCAGGTCGACCTTGCCTCGGCGCAAACGCTGGATATCGCCCAGCGCCGGATCGAGCCGCCCGAATCTTTCGGTGAATTCATCGATCGTTTTCTGAAGCGTCTCGCGCGGATTGGGCAAAGGATCATTGCGCCAGTTGGCGCGTGCCGCATGGCGGATCAGTCGTTCGGCAATCGCGTCTGCCCTGCCTTTGCCATCGCTCGACCAATCCCATTCGCGCAGCAGTTTCTGCGCTTCCGCCAGCTTGGCGTCGCCTTTGGTGTCGACCGCCAACAGGCTGTCCATCCATGGTTTGACCCAGCTGGACTTGGCATAGCGGGTATCCATCTTGATCGCGAGCAGCTCTGCCGGGGTAATCGATGTGTCGTTCATCATCAGGCCGGTGCCCATCAGCCCCCGATTGGTCATGCCCAATTCGATGCCGAGATAGGGTGATTGGGATTTCGGATCGATTTCAGAACCCGGACCTGCAGCCAGAAAGGGGGTATTGTTGGCATTCTGCACAAAGCCAGAGGCGGGACTGACCACCTTCGGGAAGCGGTCAAACGGAACTGGTCCTTTCCAGACGGGCTGGGAACTGTCGCCAGGCAACACCTTGGTATAGTCAAAGCCCGGTTTCCGGTCGGGAAACAGCGCATTGTAGATATAGGCGATGCGCCCGGTCTTATCGGCATAGATGAAATTGGTGCCGGTGATACCGCCGGTCGACATCGACTTTGTCCACCCATCCCAATTGGTGGCCTTGGTGTTGCGATAATATTGCTCAACCGCCTTCACATTATCGATGCCGGCATAGCGGATGGCGAACGCACCCTTGTCGTTTTTGATCACTGGGCCGTGAACAGACCGATAGATAGTCTGCGGGATCGGCACAGTGAACCAGCCGAATTTCACCGGCAACCAGACACGCTTTTCTTCAAGCGGCAACCATTTGCCGTCATAGCGATACTGGTCGCCCGCCTCGTTGAGCACCAGCTGGTAGATATCGACCAGATCGGGCCGGTTAACGGTGTTGGTCCAGCCCAGATTGCGGTTGTGGCCAAGCAGCACGAACGGCGATCCCGGAAACAGCGCGCCTGCCATGTCGAGCCCCTCGCCCGAATGGACAACCGCTTCGTACCACGCAACCTGCCCCTCGAGCGGCTGGTGCGAGTTGGAAACCAGCCAGGTTTTGCCATCGGCCATGCGGCTGGGGGCGACCGCCCATGCGTTTGACCCGTTCATTTCAGGGTCGCGCCCGATCGGCGTCATCGCCGCCGCGCTTTCGTTTGGCGGCGGCTTCCCTTCAACCAATGTCGAGATGTAGTTGTCGAGCCCGTAGAAGAAAGGCGCACGCAGCACGAAACCGGCCACAATATCCTTCCCATTGACGGGGAAAAGGTTCGATAGCCTGACTTCCTCCGGACGTTTTGCAGCATAATGGTTGAGGCCGGCGGCATAGGCATCGAGCACCGCGCGGACATCCGCCGGAATTTCCGCATATCGCCGCTCGACCGTGTCACGCACCCCAAGCAATTGGAAAACAAAGTCGACTTTGGCTCCATCCTGTCCCGCGATGGCGCCGTAACGGCCCCGTGTCATCGAGACGACTTCTTCGATGGTCGGAAAATCATCCTCGGCATGGGCGAAAGCCAGGCCATAGGCGGCATCGGCATCGGTCTTGCCATTGATGTGGGGAACGCCGAATTCGTCGCGGACGATTTCGACATCATATGTCTTGGGAGACGGAGGTGCAGCGGTTTCAGCTGCCAAAGGCTCCCAGAACATGGCGGCACCGCCGGCTGTCGCGATCACGGCTGCCGCGCCCCATAGCCATTTGCCCATCTATCTCTCCCCTTGGTCGATGTTATCTTGTCTCAATCGCGGCATAGCCTAAATGCCGTTGCATATAGAAGATTCAGGGAAAGGAAAGTTCACCCATGCGCCGTTACTTGTTCGCTCTCGCTCTTGCTACCGCCCCATCGTCCGCGATGGCACAAAGCGGCGTTGCTGGATCGGGTGTGGAACCGTCCACTGTCACCAATTCGCAGGCGCGCCCGATCGCTTTTTCATCACGCCCTGCCGAAGATGGCGTGCTGGTCATTCTTATGCGCAATACGACCCTGCCGGGCGGCGTATTAGACAAGGCTGCCGAAGCCAGCGTCAATTCGGCAATCGCCAACGCAAAGTTCGAAGGCAAGGACGGCAGCAAGTTGACGCTCCGCGGAATAGGCCGCCATGCGCGTATCGATCTTGTCGGCATGGCAGGCGACGGCGATGTTGTGGACCGGTTGCGACGCGCAGGCGGGCGCATCGCGCAGGACATGCGCGATGAAGCGCATCCCATAAGCATCGTGGGCGCTGCCAGCGACGAAGCAGCTACGGTCGCACTAGGCTACAGTCTCGGCCAATACCGGTTTGACCGGTACAAGACTGTCGGGAAAACGGCACCCTCCACGCAGCCAGCCTCCTTAGTCGTGGGGGATGTCAAGAGTGCGGAAGCCGAATGGAAAGCACGCGGCGCAGCGCTTGCTGAAGGCGTTACACTTACCCGCGACCTTTCGACCGAACCCGCCAACGTCATTTATCCGGAAAGCTTTGTCGCCCGCGTGCGCGACGCCTTTGCCGGTGTTCCGGGTGTCAAGATTGAGGTGCTCGATGAAACCGTAATGCGGCGTCTGGGCATGGGAAGTATCGCTGGCGTCGGACAGGGTTCACGCCGTCCACCACGCATCATGCTCGTCGAATATCGCGGTGGCAGTGGCGCTCCCATAGCGCTTGTCGGCAAGGGTATCACCTTCGACACCGGCGGGATTTCGATCAAGTCCAATTCGGGCATGTGGGAGATGAAGTCCGACATGGCGGGCGCTGCCTCGACCATGGGGGCAGTCCTCTCGCTCGCCAAGTCGCGTGCGAATGTGAATGTCATGGCCGTCGCAGCATTGGCCGAGAATATGCCCGGCGGAAATGCCCAGCGTCCTGGCGATGTCGTGCGCACCTATAGTGGCAAGACAATCGAGATCATGAACACCGATGCCGAGGGCCGCCTCGTGCTGGCTGATGCCAATGAATATGTCATCGCCAACCACAAGCCCGCAGCGTTGATCAACATTGCCACGCTGACTGGTGCCGTCGGCAATGCTCTTGGCTATGAATATGCAGGCCTGCTGACACGAGATGCATCACTTGCCGCGCAAATCACCACTGCAGGCAAAGCGACCGGCGAAGAAGTCTGGCAACTCCCGCTCCACCCCAATCATTTGAAGACGATGAAATCGGATATTGCTGACATCAAGAATTCCGCCGAAGGCGGCCGCCCCGGCGCAAGTCTTGGCGCCGCATTCATCGGATTCTTTGTCGATCCCGCTACACCTTGGGCGCATTTGGATATCGCTGGTGTGAACTGGGCCGACAGCAGCGATGATGTCACTCCCAAGGGCGCGTCGGGTTGGGGGGTCCGCATCCTCGATGAATTTGTGCGCAACTGGAAACGGTGATCTGACCAGTCCCCTCCCACCAATGGGATAGGAATCACACTCGACCCCTTGTGTTGCAAAAATGCAACATTACATCTTTGCGTGAGGCTTCCTAAATTGGTTTTGGGGAAGCGCTGAGAAACGAGGGACCGAGGAATGAATCTCGAGAAATTTACCGACCGCGCGAAAGGTTTCCTGCAGTCGGCCCAGACCGTAGCCATCCGCATGAACCATCAGCGGATTTCCCCCGAGCATGTGCTGAAGGCATTGCTCGAGGACGAACAGGGCATGGCATCGGGCCTGATCAAGGCAGCTGGCGGCGATTCCGCTGCGGCCGTACGCGAGACTGATGCTGCGCTGGCCCGCGTTCCTGCGGTAACCGGCGGCGGTGCGCAGCAGACCCCCGGCCTCGACAATGATTGTGTCCGCGTGCTCGATGCCGCCGAACAGGTCGCGCAAAAGGCGGGTGACAGCTTTGTCACCGTGCAAGCGATCCTGCTGGCAATATCACTGGGTGGCAACACCGCCGCGAGCAAGGCCTTGGCCACTGCGGGGGTAAAGCCCGATGCGCTCAACGCTGCGATCAAGAATTTGACTGGTGGTCGCACCGCCGATACCGCGGGCGCCGAAGACCGTTATGATGCGCTCAAGAAATTTGCCCGCGACCTGACCGAGGTAGCGCGCGAAGGCAAGCTCGACCCGGTAATAGGCCGTGACGAGGAAATCCGCCGCACCGTGCAGATCCTTGCTCGCCGTACCAAGAACAACCCGGTGCTGATCGGTGAACCCGGCGTGGGCAAGACCGCGATTGCGGAAGGCCTCGCGCTGCGCATCGCCAATGGTGACGTGCCCGATAGCCTGAAGGACCGCAAGCTGATGTCGCTCGATATGGGCGCATTGATTGCTGGCGCCAAATATCGCGGCGAATTCGAAGAGCGCCTCAAAGGCGTTCTTGACGAGGTGAAGCAGGGCGAAGGCGACATCATCCTGTTCATCGACGAAATGCACACGCTAGTTGGCGCGGGCAAAGGCGAGGGCGCGATGGACGCCTCCAACCTGCTGAAGCCGGCTTTGGCGCGCGGCGAACTGCACTGCATCGGCGCAACCACGCTCGATGAATATCAGAAGCATGTCGAAAAGGACCCGGCGCTGCAACGGCGTTTCCAGCCGGTGTTTGTCGGCGAGCCTACGGTCGAAGACACAATCTCGATCCTGCGCGGCCTGAAAGAGAAATATGAGCTGCACCATGGCGTGCGCATCACCGATGGCGCGCTGGTAAGTGCCGCGACACTTTCGCACCGCTATATCTCGGATCGCTTCCTGCCCGATAAAGCCATCGACCTGATGGACGAGGCTGCTTCGCGGCTGCGCATGGAGGTCGAATCCAAGCCCGAGGAAATCGAGAATCTCGACCGCCGCATCATGCAGCTGCAGATCGAGCGCGAGGCGCTGAAGAAGGAAAGCGACGCCGCCTCGAAAGACCGGCTGGCGACGCTTGAGGCCGATCTTGCCAATCTGGAACAGCATTCGACCGAACTCACCACCCGCTGGATGGCGGAAAAGGAGAAGATTTCGGCCGAGTCCAAGATCAAGGAAGCGCTCGACCACGCGCGCATCGAGCTGGAGCAGGCGCAGCGCAATGGCGATTTGGCCAAGGCGGGTGAGCTGCAATATGGCACCATCCCCGGACTCGAGAAGCAACTGGCCGATGCCGTTGCAGCCGCCGGCAACGCGATGCTGCGCGAGGAAGTGACGAGCGAGGACATCGCCTCGGTGGTCAGCCGCTGGACCGGCATTCCCGTCGACAAGATGATGGAAGGCGAGCGCGAAAAGCTCCTCAAGATGGAGGAATGGCTCGGCGCCCGCGTGATCGGGCAGAAGGATGCGGTCGAGGCCGTATCCAAGGCTGTGCGTCGTTCACGCGCTGGTTTGCAAGACCCCAACCGTCCGCTGGGTAGCTTCCTCTTCCTCGGCCCCACGGGGGTCGGCAAGACAGAGCTGACCAAGGCGCTTGCGCAATATCTGTTCGATGATGACAATGCGATGGTGCGCATCGACATGAGCGAATTCATGGAGAAGCACAGCGTATCGCGTCTGATCGGCGCGCCTCCGGGCTATGTCGGCTATGACGAAGGTGGGGTGCTGACCGAAGCCGTGCGACGCCGCCCCTATCAGGTGGTGCTGTTCGACGAGGTTGAGAAAGCGCACAGCGATGTCTTCAACGTGCTGTTGCAGGTGCTCGACGATGGCCGCCTGACCGACGGGCAAGGGCGCGTGGTCGATTTTTCGAACACGCTCATCATTCTGACCTCCAACCTGGGCAGCCAGTATCTGGCAGCGTTGGGCGATGACGAGGATGTCGAAAAGGCCGAGCCGCAGGTGATGGAAGTCGTCCGCGCACATTTCCGCCCGGAATTCCTCAACCGGTTGGATGAAATCATCCTGTTCCACCGCCTGGCGGCGCAACATATGGCACCGATTGTCGATATTCAGGTCGGCCGCGTGCAGAAACTGCTCAAGGATCGCAAGATCACGCTCGACCTCAGCGAGGGCGCACGCAACTGGCTGGGCCGTGTCGGCTATGATCCGGTCTATGGCGCTCGCCCGCTGAAGCGCGCGATCCAACGGCATCTGCAAGATCCGCTGGCAGACCTGATACTGAAAGGTGAAGTGCCCGACGGGTCGACGCTCAAGATTGACGAAGGCGACGGTGCGCTGAACTTCGCGGTTGCCTAGTTACAAAAGGGAGGCGTCGACTGCCGTCAATCTGATCGCAGTCCACCGCTTCTCATTCTGGGGCCGCAGGCGGTTCATAACCGCGGCACTCTCCGCCGCTGCAGACATTCTCGCCCACAATTGCTCGCGCTGCATCATTGCCAGCCTGCTGCACCTTTCGCCATTCGGCGATGGTGCGGCAGACTTTCACCTTGCGAACGAGGAACCCGGCAACCGCATATTTGCGACATTTTACCTGCTGATCCGGATCACTCGGCGCAGCCGAAGTCGTTGACCCATTTGCTGCAGCTAAAGCCTGACTGATTAATGGTGCCCCCGGCAGCAGCAAGGCCGGTATTAGCAACCGGCCGATGCGCCGAACCCCAAAGGGCTGCCGGCCATTAGTTGCCGTTGCCACACTGCCCACCGGCGCAGACCTGACCGCTTTCGGCAATCATTCGCGCGGTACGGTTGCCATTTGACTGAATTTCTTTCCATTCGGCAATTGTCTTGCAGACTCGGCCCTTTTTCACCAGCGATCCCGTGACTTCGACCTTGCGACATTTAATCGCTTGATCCGGATCCGAGGCCTGAGCAGCTGGTTTGGCGGCTTCATTGCCCGCATAAACCGGTGCGACCGACAGCGAAGCGGTAAGCGCGAGACCTATGAAAATATGACGCATTTCAGATTCCTTGGAAGATAAAAAAGCAAAGTTACCACTATCAATGCCGCTTCGCAACAAAAGCGCGATTTCGCGTTTTGTTCGTAAAGAGCGGCCTAATTTAAACAGCCGGCTTTTACATCTGCATTTTTGGCAAGCTGGTTTCGCAATCAGTCGAATCGATTATGTCCAAATCGATCATATTCATTTCAGGCTACTACAATTACTCCTTGTTGCCACAATCTCCGCCAGCACAAACGTTGCCGCTCTCGAGAATCATGCGCGCCGTACGGTTGCCGTTGGCCTGAATTTTCTTCCATTCGGCAATCGTTCGGCAGACCCGACCCTTTTTCACCAGCGAACCAGTGACTTCGACCTTACGACATTTAATCGCCTGGTCCGGATCGGGGGCTTCCTTGGCTGGTTTGGCAACTTCTGTATTCGCTTGAGCTGGCGACAATGCAAGCGGTGTGCAGAGCGCAAGACCTAACAACATTCGACGCATGTCAATTTCCTCTAGCGATATTTCGAAAGGCTATCACTACGCCACAAAAGCCGCAACGTAACGCAGATGTCGTTTGTCGAATAGATTGGGCGCTTAAACAGTGACGTTCAGCCCTGTTTTATCAGCCGCAGCGAAATAGCGTGTGATCAGTTCCTGCTCTGCTGGAGCAAGATGCGGATTCCAGACATCGAAGATCAATATTGCCCGCAATTCCTTGCTATCGTTCCAAGCCTCATGCTCGATGGTATCGTCGAAGGCGAATGCTTCCCCTACCTTCCATTCGCGCGTTTCCGCACCTACCCGGAAACCACATCCCTCGGGTACAACCAGCGGCAGGTGGATAATCGCCCGGGTATTGGTAACTCCGCTATGCGGTGGGATGCGCGTTTCGGGCCGGAGCAACGAAAAAAAGGCGCTGGGAGAACGATTGTCAATCGGTGCCAGCGGAACCTTTGAAAGCGCCGCGGCGGTATGCGGACATCGATCTAGTACAGGCTGGTTCGGGATCCCATATTCCCAGAGGAAACACGCACCCCAATCGAGCGAATGATCAAGCCCGGTCCATTTGTTCTCCGGCGTTCCCTTGTCCATGCGCACATAAGGCCGCAACGCTGCACCGGGATCATCGAGCAGCGCCAGCAGTTCGGCGCGAATAGCATCGGTCGCACTTTCAAGCTCTTCCATCCAGGGAAAATGTCTGCGGTCAAAATACTCGTCCGCCGGAAGGAATGGGTAATATAGCCCACTGCATTGGTTGTAATAGATGCGCCGCCGCCCCATTGCCAGATCGACAAAAGCCTGCCCACGCCGTCTTTCCGTTTCGCCAAGGTGCGGCTGCAACCCGGCAATCTCCGCATCGACAGCCTGTGCTATACGGCTGTTCGCCTCGACAACGAACGTCCTGCCCGTTGCAAGCATGCTGGCGATTTCCCCAGGTACTTCACCAATCTGGTCCGCCATTTGCAAAACACCCTGCCACGCAGACAGAGCCTGTCCCTCTTGCCCAAGCCGCTGGTGCAACTCGGCCTTGCGTAGCCATGCCATGAAATCGAGGCGGTCGACATCGATTGCCGCATCCAGTGCCTGCAATTCCCCATCATCATCTGCGTTTCCGCGGCGCGCCGCGGCAACGTTCCGCCACAATGCACTCGCCGAACGATCATGCTCGATCGCTTCGAGAAACAGCTTTTCGGCACGAGCAAAATCGCTCGCTCGCAAGGCTTGCATGCCCAATGAGTTCAGGCGGGCGGCTTCGGCGGGAGGCGTAGCATTTGTCATTACGGCAATGCTTGCCATTTGCAGGGGCAAACGGCAAGGTCCGGCCATCATGGTTCAACTCAAGGCAGACTTTTCCTTAGCCAAAGGCGAATGGCTGGCCCATCGCTATGATGAATCGGCCGATGCTTTCCAGATGCGGCATTTGACCCGCGAAGCGCATGATGCCGCAACCTTCATTACCGATGACTATCTTGGTGTTGATCCAAATCCCGTTGTCGTCGATCGCAGAAAGGCGATCGGAAAGGTGGCGGCAAACCCTGATCCGCACTTTATCATCCATTCGGCATTTTGCGCGTCGACCATGCTGGCGCGCGGCTTTAACCTGCCGGGTGTAGCGATGGGGCTGAAAGAGCCCGTAATCCTGAACGACATCGTTGGTTGGCGACGACGCGGAGCGCCACCTGCGCAAGTGGCCGAACGGCTGGACCATGCATTGCTCATGCTTGCCCGACCGTTCCAGGGCGACAGTGCGGTAGTGGTCAAACCATCCAATGTTTTCAATGCGCTGGTGCCTCTTGCCTTGACGATGCGAAAGCAAAGCAAGGCGATATTGCTCTACGCGCCGCTACCGGTCTTTCTCGTTTCGGTCGCACGCAAGGGGTTATGGTGCAGGTTGTGGTGCCGCGAACTGCTGGAAGGGCTATTGGTCGACGGTATTGTCGATCTGGGTTTCGAAATGCGCGACTATTTCCGCCAGTCGGACTTACAGATTGCCGCGATTGGCTGGCTTGCTCAGCATCGTCTGTTTCACCAGATTGCGAGCAATTTCGGCCCGCAGCGAATCGCTACGCTGGATAGCGAGCAGCTCACCGCCCGCCCAGCGGCATCCGTGCTCGCTGCGGCGAAGCTGTTCGAGATGGATGTGGACGCGGCGCAACTCGATTCCCATCCTGCATTCCACACCCACAGCAAATTTGGCGGCGCGTTCGGAGCAGAGGACCGCAAGGCGGAGCAGACGGCGGCTACAGCAGCCTATGGCGAAGAGATCGATTTCGTCCTCCAATGGGCTGCCGAAGTCGCCAAATCGGCGGGGATTTCGATGGACCTACCCCATAGTCTGTTTCAGCCACAATAGCCGAATTTTTCTATCCACGGCGCCAGGATTGGCAACACGGGTTCCAGATAGGTGGCATATGGCTCCCATTGACGAGTGCCATCAAACAGTCCTTTGTTGACCTGTCCGACGCTCGCCGTGCTTACACCTCTGGCTGAAGCGGTTTTATCGAAACTGCGGACATTCTCGCTCCACTCTAGTCCTGCGAAGGCGCACATCGCTTTGGTTTCATTGTCGAAGTCTTTCACCAGACGGTGATAGTCGACAATGTGGAAGGCGAGCGGCAACCGCGCCATCGCCATTTCGGTTAGTCGCATGAGGGAGTCGTAATGGCGCGCGGTTTTCTCTAGCGAGGTGTACTGCATTGTCCCGCTGCTCATTGCGAAATTGGTCCGGAAGCAGCTCCATACGACATCGCGCGGATCACGGCGCATCACCAATATTTTGGCATCAGGAAACAGTCGCGATATGAAGGGAAGGCGCGTACCCTTCAAAGGATCCATGTCTACGAAATGCGCGGATTCGGCTGCTATACCTGAGGCTACAACCTTGTTCCAATAGTCGCGTCGCAGACTTTCTATGTTCGCCGTATCAAGCGTAGCGAACTGTTGTAGGCCCTCGACAATGTCTGTGTAAGCTCCCGATATATAGGCTTTGTCCGCCGAAACGAGCGTCGGACGTTCCTCAAGCGCTGACACGCCAGGTAGGGAAGCAAGGATGTTTTCGACGAGCGTTGTACCCGAACGCGGATATCCGATCAGGAATATATGATTGTGCGCGGCGCTTACTGGGTGTTCTCCGCCAGCATTCCCCCAACGCCCGGCATCGACTCTCTCGAAACCTTCGATCAGCGCGTCCACGAAACGGCCATGGTCGAGTTGCCCTTCGGCAGCATCGGCGTGGATCGCCGCAAAGTCCGCCTTGGATTTGACATAATAGTCATATGCCAAGTCATGTTCACCCAATCGATGTGCCGCATCGCCCAGCAAAGAAAGGGCCATGCACCGTTCAATGCCGGGAAAGTCCAATCGTTCGATCATAGGCATGAGTATTTCACGAGCCGCTTCCGGATTTGCGGACGACAGTTCGGCGCTGGCCAACGCGTTTTTGGCAACAGCATTCATGGGATCACTCTTCAACGCGAGGACGGCATGATTGCGGGCCAATGCGACATTACCCTCACGCGCCGCCAACGATGCGAGTCCTGCATGTGCCGAGGCGTGATGAGGAGCCAATGTAACCGCGCGTGCAAAACTTTCCCGCGCGCTTGCATTGGAACCGCCCGAGGCCAACAAAGCCCCTCTTTCAACCCATGCATCGACATAGTCAGGTACATTGCGAATGGCCTCGTCACAGGCGAGCAGGGCGTCGCGGATTCGCCCTTGCTGGCGATAATGAATCGCAAGGCTGGTCAGGGTCGATGGATTGCCGGGCTCCAGACCCAGCGCCTGTTCGAATAGTTGGTCGGCCGCTGCATAATTGCCCTGCGCCGATCGCAGCAGCCCGACAATTGCATGGTCATAGGCATCGCCCGAACCCGCAGCGAGGGCGGTTTCAGATATCCGGGCGGCGGCGGCAAGGTCTGGGTCAATCACGGAGCGACTAGGGCGTTTCAGCAAGGCATTGTCAAGCGGCGCGACGCCTGTCGACTGGCAAAGAAAAAGGGGCGGACATTGCTGCCCGCCCCCTTTCGTTTTTCGTCTGGTCGGCTGTTAGAAGCTGAGCTTCGCAGCGATACCAAAGCGTCGGCCCAGCGCGTCGTAGGTCGACGGGAAGACGTTACCGCTGTTGAACGAGGTCGAACCGATGGTGTTACCCACAACCTTCGGCTTGTTGTTCAGCAGGTTCTGAACGGTGAAGGTGAACGAGAAGTTGTCGCTCGCCTTCCAACGCGCGGTCAGATCGAAATAATGTTCGGCACCGATGCGACGGAACTCTTCTTCAACCATACAACCGCCCGGGTCGGCACCGTTCGGATCGGGGCAGGCTGCGGGAGCAGCCAGCGCGCCGGCAAGATCGTCGGCCAGCTGCTGCGGTTCGAATTGAACCGCATCAGTCCAGCGCCACAGGAACGACAGATCGACATCTTCAAATCCGAAAGTCGTGCGCAGCGAGGTCTGGAATTCCGGCTGGATCGAACCGGTGAACGAGCAGTTCACCGAATAGTAGCCAGCGCATTCACGGTTGATCGAAGTCGGAACCGCCGGGTTGGCATTGAACTTCGACGACTTCGTCCAGTTGCCAACGAACGACAGCGAGAGGTCGGCAAAGCCGATGTCGCCCTTCCAGTTGGCAAGAAGGTCGAAACCTTCGGTGAACAGCTTGCCGAGGTTGTTGGTCGGGCCAAACAGACCGCCAGTGGTTGCCGGGTCACCGTCAAGACCACCAGTGATCGGGTTACGACGGATGCTGGTGCAGGCCTCGCTCGTCGCGCTGGCCGCGGTAATGGTACCGAAGCAAGCCGCGATAATGTCGCCCGGCAATGCCGTTCCGATAACGTCGTTGATCTTGATGTTGTAATAGTCGAGCGACATGTTGAAGCCCGGTACGAAATCGGGCTGGAACACGAAGCCGAGAGTCCAGGTATCGGCCTTTTCCGGTTTCAGGTTCAGGTTACCACCTACGGTGATATTGGCCTGACCTGCGGTCGGGTTAGCGATAGAGCCTATGGTGCCTACCGGAGCGCCCTGAGCAAGACAGATTGCACGAAGGTTGGCGTCGGTTGTAGGGGCTGCGCCCGCGCAACGGTCGGTACCCAGGTTGGTCAGGCCAACAGTCTGCGGCTGGAACAACTCGAGGATGTTCGGTGCACGCACAGCGCGGCTGTAGTTGCCGCGAATCTTGAGCGATTCGGTCGGCTCCCAGCTACCGCCAGCTTTCCAGGTGGTGGTCTTGTTCTGGCTTGCCGCACCTGGAACCTTGTACGACGAATAACGGATACCCGCTTCGAGCGTCAGGCTGTGGAACATCGGCTTGTCAGTCACGATCGGCGCGATAACTTCGCCAAAGGCTTCATAGACATTGTAGCTGCCGTTGATGTTCGGAGCCGCACCGCCAGCACCGCCCAGTTCGCCCGGGGTCTGCGCGAGCAGATCCGAGGCCTGCTCTGCGGTGTAGTCACGATATTCGCCGCCGACTGCGAAGCCAACAGCTTCTTCAGCCCAGGGCATGGTGAAGCCGAGATCGCCCGAAATCGTGCCACGAACCTGCGCCAGCGAAGTGCGGATGATCGTGGTCGAATCGGCGGTCAGGAATGCCGCCATTGCCGGGGTGATCGAGCCATCAGGACCAAACAGGTTGACAGGAACGCAACCATTGGTTGCAGTCTGGCAAGTGGTGGTGTTGTCTGCCAGTGCTGCCTGACGGAAACGCGACTGCAAGGTATAGTTCTTGATCGCCTGAAGGTTTTCCGATTCACCGTACGAACCGCTGATATCCCAATCGATGCTGTCGGTGATGCCACCGCGTGCGCCAACACGATAGTCGAATACCGTGGTCTGGTAGTTCGAGATACGCGGACCCACTTCGGTGGTGCGACGTGCCAAAGCAACAGTCAGTTCGCGATAGTTGGGGTCGGTACGACCGGTTGCTGTCGCTGCAGCGGCACATTCGGCCGGCGTGAAGCGTGGCGTATAAGTACCAGCTACCGTCGACGTATTGAATGCGCAGAACTGGTTGCGCAATGTGCTGGGCAGATACGGGTTGTTCAGGTTGATGGTTACGGTGCCACCAAACGAACCCGAAGGCGCGATGATGGTGTCAACGGTGTTCTTCGAGAACATGCCGCGGGTGTAAACTTCGACCGCATCCGAAACTTCATAATTGCCCTGCGCAAAAATGTTGAAACGCTTGAACGGCGTCTGGAACACATTGTACGGGTTGAAGTTGAAGGTTGCAAAGGTACCGACAGCCTGGCCCAGCGAGTTCACCTGACGGAGACCGCCATTGGCGACTGCGGGGTCGGTGTTGGGTGTGTTTGTGCCAGCGATCAACGGACGGGTGCCCGAGAAGCGCGAAGGAACCGAGGTACCCGAACCGGCAGCGCCGCCCGAGTAGCTGCTGATCTGCACGTTCGAGAAATCGCGGTCGCCCTGATAGATCGGGTCCGACTGCTGATAGCCGATCGACAGCACGGCGTTACCGCGACCATCGTCGAAATTCGCACCGATGGTGGCATCGAGGCGGATCGTGTGACCGTCACCCTTTTGGGTCAGCTGGTTCGCAGCCGAAATTTCAAGACCGGCAAAATCCTTGCGGGTGATGAAGTTGACAACACCGGTGATAGCGTCTGCACCATATGTGGTCACAGCAGCGCCAGTCAGCGCATCGACGCGCTCAACAAGGGCGAGCGGGATGTTGTTAAGGTCGACGCGACCCTGCAGGTTCGACGGAGCGATACGGTTGCCGTCGAGCAGCACGATGTTGCGGATCGAACCGAGACCGCGCATGTCGACATAGGACGCGCCGCCGTTACCGTTGTTCACGGCCGAACCGATGCTGGGAACGATGCCGGGAACTTCGCGAAGAACTTCTTCAGCGACGTTCGACTGCAGCAGGTCGATTTCTTCAGCGGTCGTCGCGTTGACCGGAGTCGACTGCTCAAGATTCGGGTTGGTGATGAGTGACCCGGTGACGACGATGACGTCCTGGGCTTCCTCTTCAGCTTCTGCGTCCTGCGCGTACGAAGCCGTCGAAATGAGTGCCAGACCAAGCGCCAGCGGCGCTGTGGAATACTTGAATTTGCTAAGACGTGTGATTTTCACGTTTCCAGCCCCTATCAATAAGGAGCGCGACCAAGCCGGAAGTGGCTTTGATAACGCCCGTTTTTACCTCTCTGTACCCGAACTGCCCCATCACATTCGCGAACGGCGCAGACACTCCAGTCCAGATTGGCACGCTGACTGGCCGATTTTGCCAGGAGGAGCAAAGCTTTTACGCCCTAAAGCTGTGGTTTTTTGTCGCATGTCACCATTTTGCAACAGTTTGCCATTTGACCGGGATGGTCCATTCGCACTACCAACACATGACGATCAAGGCCGTCGGCGGACAGCCTGAATGGGAGAGTGTTCAATGCGTCGTACTTCTCAAATAATGGGACTGGTTCTGGTGTCGATGATGGCTTTGGGGCCTGCAAGCGCCCGTGATGACAAGGAAGCCGAACTGGCGCGCCCGAAATTGTTCGACGATGTTGTCGCCTGTAGGGAGATTACGGACGAAAAGACGCGCCTCGCCTGTTACGACCAGAAGGTCGCTGCGCTCGATGAGGCGCAGAAAAAGGAGGAAATCATCCTTACCGACAAAGCTGCCGTCAAAGAAGCCAAGCGCGGATTGTTCGGCTTCAGCATCCCCAAGCTGAAGATATTCGGTAGCGACGACGAAGGCGTGTCTGAAATCGAAACGACGATCGCTTCGGCTTCACTTCCCAATGGGGGCAAGCTGACCATCACGCTCGAAGACGGCGCGCGCTGGTTGCAAATCGACACACAGGCGGTGTTTCGCGCACCCAAGGCGGGGACCAAGGTCCGCATCCGCAAGGCCGCAATGGGCAGCTATTTCGTCAATATCGATGGCGCCCGCGCCATACGGATGAAACGGATCGACTGAACAGGGTCAGGTTTTGGGAAGCAGCAGCAACGGATCGACCCGGGCGCTGTTCCACTTCATACCCCAATGCAGATGTGGCCCGCTGGCGCGACCGGTGGCACCTACCTTGCCAACAACCTGCCCCTGTCTGACCGATTGCCCCACTTCCACCAGCAGTTCCGAGCAGTGCAGGAAAGCGCTGTTGAGGCCCATGCCATGATCAATCATCAGCAAATGGCCCTCGAGCGTGAAGGGCGATATTGCAGCCAGTACAACGATTCCGTCGGCGGGCGCCACAAAGGGCGTTCCCGACGGCATCGCGATATCGAGCCCCGAATGATAACTGCCTGGTGATCCGTTGTAGATGCGCTGCGAGCCGAATTTACCCGAGATCCGTCCTTTCAGCGGCCAGATGAAATCCTGCCGCCAGCCGTTGCTTTCAACCCGCTTCGCGCGGGCAGCATTGATCTGCGCCAGTTCGGCGCCTCGCCGCGCCTGAAACTCGGCGGTAGTTTTAGCTCCACCAAGGGGATTGGCATTGACGTGCTGGATATCCCAAGCACCGGGACGGACAGGCAAATACTGCTCGACCATACGGCCATCTGCCAGCGTCGCAACCAGGCTGGCGCTGTTTTCGGCGTCGCGGTCGAAACCGATGAGAAAAAATCCTTCGGCGGTCATCGGCAGCTGTAGACCATTGAATGTGACGCTGACAGCACCACTCGGCGCACGACCTGTGGTGACGACGCCCTGCGCCGGGTCTCGCGCTAACCAGAATTCGCGACGGATCGCGGGCGCCGCCTCAGCCTGCGGCGCGGGTTGAGCGGCAGCCGGAAGCGGGCGCGATACGGACGGCATTCCATTCCCTGCGCCTGGATTATCAGCGCCGGACGAGCAACCGACAGCAGAGCAAAATGCCAATGAGGCGAGCAGTTTTGCAGTCAGCATCATAGTTTGAATCGGCGACTCGGAACTAGCGGCTACCAAGAGCAGCGCGTGTTGAAATCTCGGCCGACGCATAGGGCTCTTGCTTCGCCACGCTCCAATAGCGCAATTCGTCGAGCGGGATCTGCTCACCCGTCACCGCGCACACGACATGATCGCCGCTGGAAAGCATTCGAAAGCTGCTGGCTCCATAGTGCAGTTTTGCGGCCTTGCCGCGGTTCATCATCAACATCCACTCATTATGGGGCATATCGCAACGAACAGCAATGCCTGCCGCATTGGTAATCATATCCTTTGGCATAAGCCGCAACCATATTTGTGTGGCGAATTGGGCAGGATTTGCGCTATTTCACACAATGTGGGCAAAAAACAGGTTCAGGACATCGATAAACTGAACGCTGCACAGGTGGAAACTTTGCGGCATGTTTATGCACATCATAGCTCCAAGGAAATTGCCCGGATAATGGGAGTATCGCCACATACTGTGGACGAGAGAATACGCCGCGCCATCCGCATTTTGGGAGTCTCATCGAGAATCGAAGCCGCAAGGATGGTGGTCGCCAACCTCGGCGACGACGCATATCAGCCTTTGATATATCAGCCGTCGCAGCTTGGCCAAGGTTCACAAGTCACTGACACAGCGATTGTTCCGGCAAAGGGGGCGGCAGGCGGATTTCTCTCCATCGGCCTCCCGATCCCGACCCGGAACAGGCCAACAAATACACATGGCCTGAGGGAGCGGATATTGTGGCCGGTTCTGATCGCGTTCGGAACCATTATGGCATTCGCCGCCCTCTATACCGTTTTGCTTGGTCTGGGAGCGATGCTCTCCTGACGGAGCGATTGCATCAATCCCGCCCATAAACGGGCGTCCTTGAAGGGATAACTACTATGTTGAAGGAACGAGTCACAGCCGCCCAGCGAATCACCGCAGACCTGCATGCGGCCGAAAATGCCATCGATGAGGCGATTGTTCGCATCGCCAAACTTGCCGTAACGCTTCCTACTAGCCGGATTGAAACACGGATGTCGGCAATTGTCGGTCAAGATGCTGTCGCCAAGGTTACCGAAGCAGTCGCAGCCGCGGGGCAGGTTCGCCAGATGCTGACCGACGCGCATTTCGCGCTGACCGAAACGCAAAAGCAGGTCGGTCTCGGCGCGCGGATGTTCGGTGCCGGCGTTGAAAAGCCCAAGGGCATGGCCAGCGGATTGAAGGCAACCAACCACAACGTCGTCTCCGCCGAAGGACAAAGCGAAATCGCGAAGCGGATCGCCAACGGCTAGAGCAGGTGCAAGGGTCGGGAATGGCGGAAATGGATCACAGGATCTTTTACTATATTGCGCTGATCCTCACCCTTGCCATAGCATGGCGTTACGGAGCGGCTTGCGAGAAGCATGGCGCGACAACCGCATTCGCCGGATCACTTGTAACCAGCCTCTCGGCCAGCCAGGAAAGCTGGTCGTCTCTCGATATCGAACTGCTGCTCGTCGACATGGCCGTATTATGCAGTTTTTGGAGGCTAAGCCTGAAAACCGACCGCTTCTGGCCCTATTGGGTGACCGGTTGGCAGTTGGTGGCTGTCCTGTTGCATATCCAGCGCGGTATGTTCGAAGAAATCCTGCCGGCACCCTACGCTTTGCTCAACATGTACCTTGCCTATCCGATCTTGTTACTGATTGTCACTGCATCATTGCGCCGCCGCACGATGCGCTAACGACTTAATCAAAGGAAAATCGTCATGCTTCGAAAATCCGCTTTTGCGGGGCGCCCAAGCTTTGCCCGGAAGAGTCGCTGATGAACCGCTTCAAAGGCAAGGCCCTCATATAATCCGATGCTGTTGGTGACAGGATGGATCGCTGGAAGCGTCGTCTATCTCGATCGGCAATCCACACCTCAAACCACAGTTTCATTACCACGAATACACGATCGAACTCCTCCCATTCTATCGCCGGAGCCGTCCGTCATCGTGCCATATTTTCGTGGCGCCACATATTCGGCCGGTCAGAAACGGTCCAGCGCCATACCATTGACCCTTGGCCCGACGATGCACCCGTCGCGATCCCCTCTATTCCGGCCAGCTACAACAAACTTAACTGTGCCTGCACAGTCTTTGCCATGGTCGGGGCTTCCCACACAGGCGGCAGCTGAGGCCGAGAAGACTGGAAGTGCCACCCCTGCCATTGATAGCGTTAGTAACCGTCAATCGCGCTGGTTCGGCTATGGTTACAGTTTCTGGCGCATCGGCACGACCAGCCGACCTGTTTTCGCCCCCGCCGGGCAATATGGCGGCAGCCAGAGCGGGTTCCTGATAGGCTACGATCTTGGAGGAAACCGCGATCGGGGACCCGCATTCGTAATACGTGCCGCCGCAACGCCCTCTGCGAAGGGTGAGGAATTCGCTTTGGCCATGCGCTGGCGAAGACCATTGAATCTGCCCTTTTCAATCAACGGCGAACGGCGGGTTTCTATCAATGGTCCTGACCGGTGGGCAGTCTATGCTGCGGGCGGCTTCGACAGCAAGCCGCTGCCCGCGCAATTCAGGCTCGACGGTTACGGGCAGGCAGGCTGGGCGAGCGGCGAAGCAGGCGGCGCTTTTTTCGACGCACAACTGCGCGCGACACGCCAAATAACGAATAGTGGCGGCGCGAATATCCGATTGGGCGGCGGCGCTTGGGCTGGAGGGCAAAAGGATGCGCACAGGATAGATCTCAGCTCGACGGTCGCTTTGGAGATCCCCGTCGGCGAGCTAAAATTCGATGCCCGGCTGGACTGGCGCAAGCGGGTCGGTGGTGATGCACAACCATCTGACGGTATTGCGATAACCTTGTCGTCTGGCTTCTGATACGATACGCATTGCTTCTGGAATTATGGGGGTTTTGCAAATGCGCGTTCGGTTGTTGGCCTTTCTATTTCTGCTTGCAACCGCCGCTCCCGCGATTGCAGACTCAACCCCACCAGTTGAAAGTCTGGAGCCTTCAACGCCATGGCAGATCGACTATGCCGATCGCGAATGTCGTCTTACCCGCAGCTTTGGCAATGGGGATCGCGCAATCCTGTTCCGCCTTGCCCGTGGCGCCACCTTCGATCGTTTTGATATCATGCTGGCGGGTCAATCGCTGCCCAGAAAAAAGCGCAAGGTCGCTGTTTCGATGACACTTGAGCCGCAGGCCGTCACCGAAACATTCGAAGGCCAGAATTTACCAGTGCCGAAACGCAGCGAATATGTTCTTAGATGGTTCGATGGCACAGCAGAAGCCATCACAAAGGGTCCAAAGCACCAAGACATGTTGGTGCAGACCAAAGATGGCTTTTCCGTCAGGATGAAAATGACCGATATCAAACCTGCCATCGCAGCGATGAAAAACTGCCATGACGATCTGTTGAAGGGATGGGGCATCGATCCCGATGCGGTTACAAAGCTTCAAAAACTGCCTGAACCAATAGGCAATCCCGGCGATTGGGTGCCCTTAAACGGAGAATTGTCGCAAGAGCGGCGCCTGGTCTTCAAACTGGCCGTTGGCAAAGATGGGCGCGTGCTCAACTGCATTGTGCTTGAATCAAGCTCGAATGCCGATCTCGACACCCGAAGTTGTTACAATCTCAAGACCAAAGCCCGGTTCAAACCAGCGGTTGCCGCAAACGGAGAGGAAGTCGAAGCACCGTGGATCAGTCGCGTGCGCTGGCTACCTGCCGACTGATCAAGCCTGCGTCCGTCCCCGTTCGATGACCGCCATACGTCGCGCCTCAACCTCTTCGGCGCTTACCTGTCCGTTGGCGGCTCGCGAAACCCTTGCCTCATGAGCCATCGCTTCGCCAAAGGGCAGCGCATAACCATCGTCGATCAGCCGCTTATAGGTTTGCACCATCGCCGGTTCGACCGAAGCGATATCGTGCGCCAATGCCTTGGCATGCGTCAACAGCTCATCGGCGGGCACGACCGCGTTGACCAGCCCCCAGGCACAAGCAGTTTCGGCGTCGAGGAAATTGCCACTGAACGACAATTGCTTGGCGCGTGAAATGCCAATTATCCGCGACAATTTTTGCGACAGGCCCCAGCCGGGCATGATGCCTACGCGCGCGTGGGTGTCTGCAAAACGGGCATTGGTCGAGGCGATCAATATGTCACAAGCAATAGCGACTTCGAAACCACCGGTGATGGCCACGCCGTTGATAGCGCCGATCACAGGCTTGCGGCACATCTCGATCGCCTTGACCGGATTTTCATCGGCACTCTCTGCATTGGCGGCACCCAGATTGCTAGTGTCCGCACCCAATTCTTTCAGATCGAGCCCGGCGGTAAAGGCGCGCTCGCCCGCACCGGTCAGGATGACACAGCGGACGCTGTCATCGGCATCAACCGCCCGCATCGCTTTGGCCAATTCGCTGCGCAGCGCGCGCGACAAGGCATTCATTGCCTCAGGACGGTTTAGGGTGACGATGGCGATGCTGTCTTCAATTTCGGTGGTGACGAGGCTCATCCTGCTCTCCCGCTCCTCAAAACGAAAAAGGGCGACCTTCAGGGCCGCCCTTTTATTGTGGTCGATTATCGCACGCTCAGAGCTTGCCAGTGAGTTCCGGCACAGCGTTGAAAAGGTCCGCTACAAGGCCGATGTCGGCGACCTGGAAGATCGGGGCGTCTTCGTCCTTGTTGATCGCGATGATCGTCTTGGAATCCTTCATGCCCGCCAAGTGCTGGATCGCGCCGGAGATGCCGACTGCGATATAGACCTCGGGGGCGACGATCTTGCCGGTCTGGCCGACCTGATAGTCGTTGGGCACATAGCCCGCATCGACTGCAGCGCGCGAAGCACCGACAGCGGCACCCAGCTTGTCCGCCAGCGGGAAGATGGTGGCTTCGAAGGTCGGCCCGTCCTTGAGCGCGCGACCACCCGAAACGATGATCTTGGCGCTGGTAAGTTCAGGGCGCTCGAGCTTGACGATTTCCGCACCGACAAAGCTGGAGGTGCCGGCATCGCCGGGGCCCGAAACCGCTTCGACAGCGGCGCTACCACCCGTTGCTTCCGCCTTGGCAAAGGCGGTGCCGCGAACGGTGATCACCTTCTTCGCATCCGACGACTGCACGGTTGCAATCGCGTTACCGGCATAGATCGGGCGGGTGAAGGTGTCGGCGCTTTCAACCGACAGTATGTCGCTGATCTGCATCACGTCGAGCTGCGCAGCGACGCGCGGAGCAATGTTCTTGCCATGCGCGGTTGCCGGGAACAGCACCGCATCGTGATGACCCATCAGGTCTGCCACCAGCGGCGCGACATTTTCAGCGAGCTGATTTGCATAAGCGGCATTGTCAGCCACATGCACCTTGGCAACGCCTGCGATCTTGGCAGCGGCATCGGCAACCGCACCGCAATTGTGGCCAGCGACCAGTGCATGGACTTCACCAAGCTGCGAAGCGGCGGTCACGACGGCGAGTGTCGCATCCTTCATCGAGGCATTGTCATGTTCGACATAAACGAGCGTCTTCATCCTGCGACTCCCATTTCCTTGAGCTTGGCAACAAGCGCATCAACATCGGCGACCTTGATACCGGCGCTGCGCACCGGCGGTTCGGCGACCTTGAGCGTCTTCAGGCGCGGGCTGACATCGACGCCGTAATCGGCGGGGGTCTTCTGCGCGAGCGGCTTGGACTTCGCCTTCATGATGTTCGGCAGCGATGCATAGCGCGGCTCGTTCAGGCGAAGGTCGGTGGTGATGATCGCCGGAGTCTTGAGGCTGACGGTTTCAAGGCCGCCATCCACTTCGCGGGTCACTTCGACCGCATCGCCCTTGACTTCGACCTTCGAGGCGAAGGTGCCCTGCGGACGGCCGGTGAGCGCAGCCAGCATCTGGCCGGTCTGGTTCGAATCGTCGTCAATCGCCTGCTTGCCGAGGATCACAAGGCCCGGGGCTTCTTCTTCAACGATCTTGGCGAGGATTTTGGCAACGCCGAGCGGTTCGACATCTTCGGCCACCACGAGGATCGCACGGTCCGCACCCATGGCAAGCGCGGTACGCAGCGTTTCCTGCGCCTTGTCGGGGCCGATCGAGACCGCAACGATCTCGGTTGCCGCACCCTTTTCCTTCAGACGGATCGCTTCTTCGACAGCGATTTCGTCAAAGGGGTTCATCGACATTTTGACATTCGACAGATCCACACCCGTGCCATCCGGCTTTACGCGGGGTTTCACATTATAGTCGATCACCCGTTTCACGGGGACGAGGATCTTCATGGGTCTCTCCCTTTCCTAACCGACTCAACTTACGGGGCAGGATAGCCCCAAAAACTGGCGCCCTATGAATGACGTTTACGTTAACGTCAAGCAAGTGTTTGCCCTCTCATAAAGGAGAGGACTTGGTTCTTCAGGCCGCGCGCACCTCGGCGACAATCTTTTTCGCAGCATCGCCCAGGTCGTTCGCGGGAACGATGGGAAGGCCGCTGTTCGCAAGGATATCCTTGCCCTGCTGGACATTGGTGCCTTCGAGGCGGACAACGAGCGGAACCGAAAGGTTCACTTCCTTCGCCGCGGCAACGATGCCCTCGGCAATGATGTCGCACTTCATGATGCCGCCAAAGATGTTGACGAGGATGCCCTTCACCGCTGGGTCCTTCAAAATGATCTTGAAGGCTGCGGTGACCTTTTCCTTGTTGGCGCCGCCACCGACGTCGAGGAAGTTGGCGGGGAATTCGCCGTTCAGCTTGATGATGTCCATCGTTGCCATGGCAAGGCCGGCACCATTGACCATGCAACCGATATTGCCGTCGAGCTTGATGTAGGCGAGGTCATATTCGCTCGCTTCAACCTCAGCCGGGTCTTCCTCGGTCAGGTCGCGCAGCTCGGCAAGGTCCTTGTGGCGGAACATCGCGTTCGAATCGAAACCAACCTTGGCGTCGAGAACATACAGCTTGTCACCTTCCGGGCTCGGGCAGATGGCGAGCGGGTTGATTTCGATCTGGCTGGCGTCGGTGCCGAGAAAGGCATCGTACAGACCGCCAAGGATCTTGGTGCACTGCTTGGCGAGATCACCCGTCAGGCCGAGCGCTTTAGAGACGCTGCGGCCATGGTGCGGCATCAGGCCGGTGGCGGGATCAATGGTGATGGTGTGGATCTTTTCGGGCGTGTCGTGCGCCACGGTTTCAATGTCCATCCCGCCTTCGGTTGAGGCAACAACCGCGATGCGGCTGGTTGCACGGTCGACGAGGAGCGCGAGGTAGAATTCCTTGCCGATATCGACGCCATCGGTGATGTAGAGGCGGTTGACCTGCTTGCCTTCGGCGCCGGTCTGGATGGTCACCAGCGTGTTGCCGAGCATGTCCTTGGCGTGCGCTTCGACTTCCTCAATGCTCTTCGCCAGGCGGACGCCGCCCTTCGCATCGGGACCCAATTCCTTGAACTTGCCCTTGCCACGGCCGCCGGCATGGATCTGCGCCTTTACCACATAGAGCGGCCCGGGAAGCTGTTTCGCGGCAGCGACGGCTTCCTCAACGGTCATCGCCGGAATGCCCTTGGGCACGGCAACGCCGAATTTCGCAAGCAGTTCCTTGGCCTGATACTCATGGATGTTCATGGAAAAAGCGTCCTTTCGATGGCGGAGTCGAAAGGGCCTTAAGCACAGCTTGGACGCTAAGGGAAGTAGGCCAAACCCGCTTTTTTACTAGAGCAGCCCCAGCCCTGCCAACTCGGCCCGCAGCGTCGGTGCGTCGATGAAATGATGGGCGCGGAAACCGTTGGCGCGCGCGGCCTCGACATTGGGCAGGCTGTCGTCGATGAACAACCCCTCGCCCTCGCCCAACCCAAAGCGGTCGAGCGCGAGGCGATAGATGGCCGGATCAGGTTTGTGCAGCTTCTCCACGCCCGAGACGACGATGTCGTAAAAATGGTCGAAGACTGGCTGGGTCGGGCGGAATGCAGCCCAGAATTCCGCGCCAAAATTGGTGATTGCGAATAACGGCACCTGCCGGTGCGCCAAGGCCTCGACGATTTCATAAGACCCAGGCACCGGCCCCGGTATGGTTTCGTTGAAACGTGTGGCATAGGCATCGAGATGGTCTGCATAGCCCGGAAACTCGGCTTTGCGTTCGGCAACCATGTCCGCGACTGCGCGTCCGGCATCGGTCTGGAAATGCCATTCGGTTGTCACGACATTCTGCAGGAACCAGTCGAGTTCGGATTCGTCGCAGATCAGTTTGGCGAACAGATGCCGCATATCCCATTGCACCAGAACCCGTCCGACATCGAATACCACCGCGCGAATCATGTCATACTCCTCCAAGCATCGACGGGCACCCAAACGCAAAAAACCGCCCGCGGATTTTCCGGGGCGGTTGCTGCTGGCATGCGAGGCACGCCCGACAAACCGGCGAATCAGCCCTGGCGGGCTTTGAAACGGCGGTTGGTCTTGTTGATCACATAAGTGCGGCCACGACGGCGAATCACGCGGTTATCGCGGTGACGGCCCTTGAGGGACTTGAGAGAATTGACGATCTTCATCGAACTTTTCCGTAAATCTTGGGGCCAATGGCCGGAATTGAAGGCGCGCCTCTATGGGGGAGTCGGTTCAAAGTCAAGCACCATTGCGGCTTTCCAGCGAAGCGGATAGGGTTTGGCCATGAACCTGTTCCGAAAAGTTCCGCTTGTCCTCCTGCCGCTCGCGCTGTCCGCCTGCATGATACCAACCGGCCCGGTGGAAGTCACCCGCTTCAATCGCGTTTCCGAAGGCATAGTCTATGGCAAAGGCAGCTTTTCGGTCACGCCCGGCGATGCTGCCGCCGGCGATACACTCAGGCTTTCCCCCTATCTGGCGGCGGTGCAGCGCGAGATGCTGCGCGTCGGCTATTCCCAGGCGCTCGATCAGGGCGATGTAGTGGCCGAGGTTTCGGTGAACCGCGCAGAATTTCGCGGAAACAGCCGCGGACCGGTTTCTGTGGGCGTTGGCGGATCGACCGGCAGCTATGGTTCGGGCATTGGCGTCGGCGTGGGTGTCAATCTCAACGCATTGGGAGACCAGCGCGGCGTTGAAACGACGTTGAATGTCCGCATTCTGCGCACGACCGACAATCTGGTGATCTGGGAAGGTCGCGCGGTACAGCGCGGCGCCTTGAATTCGCCCGCTGCACAACCGGGGATCGCCTCGTCGAAACTGGCCGAGGCTCTCTTCAAGGATTTTCCCGGAACCAATGGCGAGACGGTTACCGTTCCCTGACCCAGCGGGCCAAGACGCTCTCGACAGCATCCTTCAAGGGCGCTAACCCGCCGCCCCATGACCATTCACAGCATCAACGCCACCTTTGACAGCGGCAATATCGCCGTCGGCTCAATCGACGGAGCCACCGCGACGCTCACCATCCGCAAGGACAAGGATTCAGATTTCTTCCAATGGTTCCACTTTCGCATCGTTGCCGAGGCGGGTGAGGAATTTGTCCTGCGCATCACCGGCCTCGAAAAAAGCGCCTATCCTGGCGGCTGGCCCGATTACCGCGCCTGCGTATCCGAGGATCGCGATTATTGGGGCCGCGCCGAAACCAGCTATGACAAGGCTGAAGAAGGCGGAACACTGACCATTCGCTACACAAGCGTTTCGGGCCTCGCCTGGTTTGCCTATTTTGCGCCCTATTCGATGGAGCGGCACCACGACCTGGTTTCCGAAACCGCCGGAATCGAAGGCGTCGACTATCGCTGCCTAGGCACCAGCCTGGAAGGCCAGCCGATCGATTGCCTCGAAATGGGCAGCGGCGACACGCAGGTCTGGCTCTATGCGCGCCAGCATCCGGGCGAGAGCATGGCCGAATGGTGGATGGAAGGCGCATTGGACATGCTGACCGACCCCAGCCATCCGCACACACGCAAATTGCTCGAAAAATGCCGCATCCATGTCGTGCCCAATTGCAACCCGGACGGGAGCTGCCGTGGCCATCTGCGCACCAACTATGTCGGCGTGAACCTCAACCGCGAATGGGCCGAACCCAGCGCCGAGCGCAGCCCCGAAGTCCTCGCCATCCGCAACGCGATGGACGGCAGCGGCGTGCACTGGGCGATGGACGTGCATGGCGACGAAGCCATACCCGCCGCGTTTATGGCAGGCTTTGAAGGCATCCCCAGCTGGACCGACGCGCAGGGCGAGCGCTACACGCGCTTCATCAACCGCCTCGCCGAACGCACCCCCGATTTCCAGACCAAACTGGGCTATGGCATTTCAGGTCCGGGCAAGGCGAATCTGACGATGTCCACCAACCAGCTCGCCGAACGCTTTGGCCCGTCTCACGGCTGTGTTTCGATGACGCTCGAGATGCCGTTCAAGGACACGATCGGCGCCAACGATCCGGAACAAGGCTGGTCGCCCGAACGCTGCAAGCTGCTGGCTCGGGAGTGTCTAGCGACATTAGCGGAGATGGTTTGATGCGTACCCACCATTCGATTCTGGCTCTGTCTGGTTTGCTATTGTGTACATCTGCGAACGCTATGGAGGCACGAAAGCCCAAAGGTGAGATGGGAAGTGAATGGGTCGACCGAAACGGAGATAGCCATCGGGCGCAAATGGGACTTGAACTAGAAAGCGAGCACGGAGCGTCAACAGTTGTCTACCGGCCTGTAACTTTCGATTGGCCAGCTGGCGATTTGCAAAAGGGACGTTATCCCGGGAATATTGCCAAAAACGAAGAGGACGAGGTCGGATTGCGAGTTACGATTGGAATCGATGGTAAGCTCTCTGCTTGCGAGATTTCCAGGCCTGCCAAAATTCAAGCATTCAATGGGCATATTTGCCCGCATTTGATGCGCTATGCCCGTTTTATCCCGGCTCTATCCGACAAAGGCGAACGGATCAGCAGAAGCTACAACGCCGTTGCCAGCTACGAATTGGCTCCGAAATTTTATACGGTCGCACCTTCGGGTCCATCCAAACCCGTTCCGGTCCGCGGGGCTACCTTGATAACCCCGCCCAGCTTGGCAACCGCCGGTATCGACGCGCAAACCAAACGGCCATCAGACGTCAGCTATATCGCTGCGTCGATCGGCGTTAACGCAGACGGAACGGCAAATGCCTGCACTCTGCATTCAGCCACGAATGTCGACGAATTGGACAAGCATATTTGCGATTCCCTCAAGAAGAATCTGGCGTTTCGGCCTGCGATCAATCTGGAAACAAACAAGCCGGTTGAGGACGTGGTGACGGTTTCGATGCCTTGGCCAAACTCAAAGCCGTGATCCCCCGCGTTTCCATCATCGAAGACGACCTTTCCGGCCCCGAAGTCCGGGCACTGCTTGAGGAACATTTTGCGGGGATGCTTGCAAACTCGCCCGAGGACAGTTGCCACTTCCTCGATTTCGAGGGGCTGAAGGGGCCGGGGGTCACCTTCTGGTCGGTCTGGGATGATGCCGAGCTGATGGGGTGCGGCGCTCTGAAGGAAATCGATTCCCGCCATGGTGAAGTCAAATCGATGCGTACGCACAGCGCGCAACTGCGCAAAGGGGCTGCTGCAGCGATGCTCGAGCATATCATCGCGACAGCCAAAGCGCGCGGCTATCATCGGTTGAGCCTGGAGACCGGATCGGGACCTGCCTTTGATGCCGCTCATGCGCTCTACCTACGCTATGGCTTCACCTATTGCGCACCCTTTGCCGACTATAAGGAAGACCCGTTCAGCCGATTCATGACGCTGGCGCTTTAGACCTTTTCTCCGGCAACACCGTTACATTGGCGTCATACCAGCGCAGCATGTCGAGCATGTGCTGCGCATCGCCCGCGCCTGTGACGTCGGCAAGGATATCGCTGAGCCGGATTTCGCGCAGCAGGTCGCGATAGGCGTTTTCCGCCCTGCCAAAGGCAGTGGCAATGGCGCAAGGTGCACGGCATTCGGCACGCGGGATGGCGCAGGGCCCATTTTGCCGGATTTCGGTGCAGCGAAAGGCGGGCGCGCTGCCATCGACGGCCTGCTTGATATCCCAAAGGCTGATTTCCTGCGGCGCTTTGGCAAGTGCATAGCCGCCGGTATGGCCGCGGCTGGCGCGGACTATCCCAGCCTTGCTGAGCAGCTGCATCTGCTTCGCCATATAAGGCAGGGGCACGCCATGATAATCGGCGAGCGCCGCGAGACTAAGGCCCCTTCCCGCCCCCAAAGGCGCGAGCAAGGCGCAGGCATGGACCGCCCATTCGACACCCTTGTTCATCTTCATCCGAAACCACCTGACCTATGATTGCACCCCTGCTTGCGGCAGCGATTTATTTCGGATATTTAATATCCATATTGATTCGTTTTTCAAGGAAAAGCCGCATGACCTGCACGCTTCACCGCATCACCGGCTGTGCAATCGCCCTATTCCTTTTCACCCATCTGGCGGTGCATCTTTTCGCGCTCGCTGGGCCGGAGGCGCACAATGCGACACTCCACTCCGTGCAGTGGATCTATCGCAACGCGCTAGTCGAACCTGTGCTCATTGCCGCGCTTCTGCTCCAGATCGGCCTCGGCAGCCGCTTGGCCCTGCGCCGCTGGCGTGAACCGGGCAAAAGCGGCTGGGCGAAGCTGCAACTGGCTAGCGGTTTCTACCTTGCTTACTTCATTTTCAATCACACAGGCGCAGCGCTCTACACCCGTTATGGCGCGGGCCTCGACACCAATTTCTGGTGGGTGTCAGGGCCTTTGCATCATCCCAAAATGGCCTGGTGGTTTTACCCTTATTATGCGCTTGCGGTGCTCTCAATTGGGGCGCATCTGGGCGCGATCCTGCATTTTCGCGGGAAAGAGCGCGCGGCGCGCATAGCCGCATGGGGCGCGGTACCCGTGGTTCTAGCCTATTGGGCCAGTTTCGGCGGTTGGCTCTATCCGGTCAACATCCACCCCGACTATCGCGCTTATTATGATGGACTGCTGGCCATGATCGGGCTTGGCTGAGGCTTGCGTCTAGAAGCGGACCGCCCTAAGCGGCGCGCTGAAAGCGCCACCTGCCCTAAGGACAATCGCATGCCCAAGCTCATCCTCATCCGCCATGGCCAGTCGCAATGGAATCTCGAGAACCGCTTCACCGGCTGGTGGGATGTCGATGTCACCGAAAAGGGCGCGGCCGAGGCATGGGCGGCGGGCGAGTTGATGAAGGCAAAGGGCATTGCCCCCGATACCTGCTTCACCAGTGTGCAGACCCGCGCGATCAAGACGCTTAATCTGGCGCTGGAGGCGATGGGCCGCCTTTGGCTGCCCGTCACCAAGGACTGGCACCTGAACGAGCGCCATTATGGCGGCCTCACTGGCCTCGACAAGGCCGAGACCGCGGCGAAGCATGGCGACGAGCAAGTGCATATCTGGCGCCGCAGCTTTGATATCCCGCCGCCGCCGCTAGAAGCGGATTCGCCCTATAACCTGTCGAAGGACCCGCGCTATGCCGGGATTGCCATCCCCAATACCGAAAGCCTGAAAGACACGATCGCCCGCGTGCTGCCTTATTGGGAGGGCGTAATCGCTCCCGAGCTAAAAGCAGGTAAGACGGTGCTGATTTCGGCGCACGGCAACAGCCTGCGTGCACTGGTTAAGCATCTGTCGGGCATTTCGGATGCGGATATCACCAGCCTCGAAATCCCGACTGGCCAGCCGATTGTCTATGAACTGGATGACGCGTTGAACGCCACCGACCGCTATTATCTGTCGGAACGTTGAACCTCAGGATCAGGATCTAGCGGGGCAATTCACCATATTTGCTCCGCTTGTCAGCATACATCGCACGGTCAGCCTCGATCAGGACTTCACTGGCGCGTGACCCGCTTTGTATCAGACAATGGCCCACCGAAACGTCGATTTTCAGGATTGGACCAGCCGTCTTGACCGGCAATGCCGTCAGCAGCGTCCGAACCGATTCGGCCTTCTCGACCAGCCTGTCCGCTGAAATTGAATCGAGTAGTATCGCAAATTCATCACCGCCCATTCGCGCGACCACATCGGATTTGCGCGTGGCGGCATTGAGCGCGTCAGCAATAGCGCAAAGCACATTGTCGCCCGCAACATGGCCATGGGTATCATTGACGGTCTTCAGCCGATCAACGTCAAGGTAAAGCAAGCCGAAAGTCCCGCCATAGCGGTGCGCGCGCCAGCACCAGCGGTCGAGTTCCTGCATCAGATAACGACGGTTGAACAGTGGCGTCAGCGTGTCCGTTGTCGCCAGACGCTCAAGCTCGGCGATGCGGGCCTTCAGTTGCATATTCTCGCGCGCAAGTGCATCGCTGCAATCGGTTGCAGCAGTTTCAGGAATATTGTCCTTACGTTTCAGCATCTTGGCTCCGGTTTTTTGATTGCGACCCGGATACCCGTCAGTTTTGCCTGCATACAGGGTAAATCTCAACAATTTGCAACTCTTTACGCCTTTTCCCGAACGGGACGGTCGGCAATTGCCTTGGCGGAAAGCCGTCGCTACAGAGCAAGGCCTTCGCGCTAACCGGCAATTCGGGGACAACAGGTGGACAGTACAGCACCCATTATCGGCATCATCATGGGCAGTCGTTCCGACTGGGAGACCATGCGCGAAGCATCTTCGGTGCTCGCGGCGCTTGGCATTGCACATGAATGCAAAGTCGTTTCGGCGCACCGGACACCTGACCGTTTGTACGCCTATGCCAAAAGCGCGGCAGAACGCGGGCTCAAATGCATCATCGCAGGTGCAGGCGGCGCGGCGCACCTTCCGGGCATGGTCGCCTCGATGACGCGGCTGCCGGTGCTCGGCGTTCCCGTCCAGTCCAAGGCGCTCGACGGAATGGATAGCCTACTCTCGATTGTCCAGATGCCCGCCGGTATTCCGGTTGGCACGCTGGCCATAGGTAAGGCTGGCGCAACCAATGCAGGATTGCTGGCCGCCGCCATGTTGGCGACAAGCGATTCAGCCCTCGCCACACGCCTGGAAGCTTGGCGAACCGCGCAAACCGAAGCAGTCGGCGAGAGTCCAGAATGACGACGCTGCCTCCGGGCTCCACCATAGGCATTCTGGGCGGCGGGCAGTTGGGCAAGATGCTGGCCATCGCCGCGACACAAATGGGCTATCGCTGCCATATCTACGCGCCCGAGGAAAATTCCATCGCCGCTGAGGTGGCTGCTGAATTCACCTGTGCGCCCTATGAAGATGTCGCAGCCCTTTCAACATTTGCGGATCAATGCGATGTCATCACCTATGAATTTGAGAATGTTCCGGTTGCGCCGCTGCGCGTGATCGAGGCAGGGACGCCTATCCGACCCAATATACGCGCACTGGAAATCGCGCAGGACCGTGTGGAAGAGAAACTGTTCGCAATTCGGCTCGGCGGTCGAACCGCGCCGTTTGAAATTGTCGGCGAAAGACAGGAAGCCAGTGCCGCGTTCGAAAAAATCGGTTTTCCCGCAATCCTGAAGACAATCCGCATGGGGTATGACGGCAAGGGTCAGGCGCGGGTCAGCGAGCCGGTTGGCATTTCCGAAGGCTGGGCACAAATCGGCCGACGACCTGCAATTGTCGAGGCAATGATTGATTTTGACGCCGAGTTTTCAGTGATCCTCACGCGCGCAGACGATGGCGAGATCCGCTTTTGGGATAGTCCCCGCAACCGCCATGAAGGCGGCATCCTTGCCCATTCGACCTTGCCGGCAGGCCCATTGATCGAAGCGCAACAGGGAGACGCGCGCGAACTGGCCGCCGCTGTCGCTGAAGCACTTGAATATGTTGGTGTGATGACGATGGAATTTTTCGCTACCGCCGACGGCCCGTTGTTCAACGAAATGGCGCCGCGCGTGCACAATAGCGGCCATTGGACAATCGAGGGTGCTGCGACCAGCCAGTTTGAAAACCATATACGTGCGGTGTGCGGTTTGCCTTTGGGTGCTACCGAACTGATGGTTGACCGTGTCGAGATGGAAAATCTGATCGGGGACGACGCCAATGGCTGGGAAAAGCTGTTTGCGGACGATGATGCCAATGTTCATCTTTACGGCAAGGGCACACCGCAGCCGGGCCGCAAGATGGGCCATGTCACTCGCCTCTATCGCTGACTTGTATCGCTGCGCAGGATGAGGCAGAGCATATAGTCGATGGATCATCCCGAAATCATTCTGGTAGTTGCAAGGGCAGAAAATGGCGTGATCGGGGCGGATGGCGACCTGCCCTGGCGTATCCCGGCGGACCTGCGCCATTTCAAACAAATCACCAAGAATTTGCCGATGATCATGGGGCGCAAGACCTTTGACAGCCTGCCGGGCCTGCTTGAGGGGCGGCGGCATATCGTGTTGACCCGCGATCCCGAATGGGCGGAGGAGGGGGCAGAAGTCGCGCATTCGGTGGAGGAAGCGCTCAAACTCTCCAATGGCCCGCATGTCTGCATCATCGGCGGGGCTGAAATCTATCGCCTGTTCTTACCGCGCGCAGACCGGATCGAGTTGACCGAGGTCAAGGCTTCGCCCGAAGGCGATACCCTACTCGAAGCCTTTGATATGAAGCAGTGGAAGGAAACGGCGCGCGACAAGCACAAGGCCGAAGCGGACATGCCGGCGTTCGATTTCGTGACACTGATGCGCAAGGGAGGATAGCGCATGCGTAAATGGATGTGGGGACTTGCAGCATTGCTGGCGGCAGGCGCAGTCGGCTTTTTCGGCATTGCGCCGGGCTATGTCGAAGCGTCGATGAACAAAGTCGATGGCAAGCCATTGCCCAAGGTGAGCGCCGAGGCGATCGCGCTCCACAAGACACTGACCATAGTCGACCTGCATTCGGATACATTGATGTGGAAGCGCGATATGCTCGACCGTGCAGACCGCGGACATATGGATTTGCCGCGCCTGCAGGAAGGCAATGTCGCGCTGCAGGTTTTCTCCAGCGTTTCGAAAACGCCCAAGGGGCAGAATTACGACGCCAATGGCGCGGATAGCGACAATATCACACTGCTGACCGTCGCACAGATGCAGCCAGTGCGGACATGGGGATCACTGCTGGAACGGTCTTTGTGGCACGCGACCAAGCTCGACCGTGCCGCAAGCGGAAGCGGTGCGATGTTGCGCCATGTGCGCAACCCAAACCAGCTCGACCAGTTGCTAAAGCTGCGGGAAAAGAATCTGAAAATTACCGGCGGATTCCTGTCCATCGAAGGCTTACAAAACCTTGAAGGCAAGGCCGCAAATCTCGACAAGCTGTACGCTGCCGGTTTCCGCATGGCGGGGATCACCCATTTCTTCGACAATGAACTGGCTGGGTCGATGCACGGCATAAAGAAAGGCGGGCTGACGCCGCTGGGCCGCGAGGTCATCCGGCGGATGGAAGAGAAAGGCATGATCGTCGACATCGCGCATTGCAGCCGCCAATGCGTCACCGAAATTTTGGCGATGGCGCGCCGCCCTGTCGTGTCGAGCCATGGCGGGGTGCAGGCGACCTGTAAGGTCAACCGCAACCTTTCTGACGAGCATATCAAGGGCGTCGCCAAGACGGGCGGCATCATCGGCATCGGTTACTGGGACGGCGCAATATGCGACACCAGTCCCAAATCGGTGGCCAAGGCGATGAAGCATGTGCGCGATCTGGTCGGTATCCAGCATGTGGCGCTGGGATCGGATTATGATGGCGCAACCACCGTACGCTTTGACACATCAAAGCTGGTGCAGGTGACGCAGGCCCTGATCGATGCCGGCTTCACCCCCGACGAAATCCGCGCAGTGATGGGCGGTAATGCCATCCGCGTGCTGCGCGAAGGATTGAAGCCGATGGCAAAAGCACCGCCTGTCGCATGAGCATACCCCGCCTTTCCGCCCGCGACACCATGCCCGATGCCCTGCGCGGAGCCGTTGTTGCACTCGGCAATTTCGATGGCTTCCACCTTGGCCACCAGGCAGTTGCGGGGGAGGCGATTGCCCAAGCCAAGGCTGCGGGCAAGCCCGCCATCATCGCCACCTTTGATCCGCACCCCGTGCGCTTCTTCGCGCCGCA
>CAYRDQ010000021.1:0-43183 GCA_964423155.1 uncultured Sphingorhabdus sp. | reverse complement strand
TTTCAGCCGAGCGGCAAAGAAGCGAGGCGGGCTCGGATTACTCAATATAATCCAAAGCGATGGTCCTCGCCTTCGGACTACGGTCAAATTCCCAGTTGAAATTCTCGTAGCAACGCCTAAATCGGCGCTCAATCCGGGCCCCTCTGGCGCATGCGGCGGCATGCGTGATGTCGGATTGTTCATCCGAAAGCGCGACACGCGGCGCGACCTCCACCTCTCAAGGTGGATTGGACACATTAGGGGCCCTTTTGATGGATTTCCTGTTTGATATGTTTTTGGGCACGCCGGTCTGGTTCTGGCTTGCCTTTCTTGGCATCGTCGTCGTCCTGACGGCGTTTGACCTTGGCTTCCTGCACAAGGAAGACAAAGAAATGGGGATTGCCGAATCCCTCAAGCTTTCAGCCTTTTACATTAGCATCGCGTTACTTTTCGGCCTTTGGGTCTGGTATGCGAAGGGTGCTGATCTGGGCATGAAATATTATACCGGCTTTTTCATCGAAAAAGCGCTGTCGATCGACAATGTCTTCGTGATCAGCCTGATCTTCACCTATTTCGCCATTCCTCCCAAATACCAGTATCGCGCGCTCCTTTGGGGTATCATCGCGGTGATCGTGCTTCGTGGCCTGATGATTGCTGCCGGTGCGGCGCTGGTGCAGGAATTTTACTGGACGCTTTATCTGTTCGCGGCGTTCCTGATTGCGACTGGCGTGAAGATGCTGTTCACCGGCGACCAGGAAATGGACGTTTCCAAAAACCCGGTCGTCAAGTTCATGAACAAGCATTTCCGTGTGACGCATGAACTGCATGGCGAGAAGTTCTGGGTGAAGGTCCCTGACAGCAAGACCGGCAAGATGGTTACTGCGATGACCCCGCTGTTGCTCGCACTGATCGTCATCAACCTTGCGGACCTTGTGTTCGCAGTGGATTCGGTACCGGCGATCTTTGCGATCACGACCGACACCTTCATCGTCTACACCTCGAACATCATGGCGATCCTAGGCCTGCGTGCGCTTTACTTCGCGTTGGCCGCGATGGTGCACCGTTTCCACTATCTGAAATATGCGCTGGCGCTGGTTCTGGTGTTCATCGGGTCGAAGATCTTCATCTCCGACTTCCTGATTGGCGGTGACA
Source organism: uncultured Sphingorhabdus sp. (assembly GCA_964423155.1). Taxonomy (GTDB): domain Bacteria; phylum Pseudomonadota; class Alphaproteobacteria; order Sphingomonadales; family Sphingomonadaceae; genus Sphingorhabdus_B. Next base: position 42,052 of record CAYRDQ010000021.1, on the reverse strand, counting down.
AATTCCCGCCGGTGTTGAGCCTTGCGGTCACTTTCGGTCTTATCCTGGGCGGTATCCTCTATTCGCTCTGGAAAACCAGCCAGACTGAAGAGCCGCACACCGAAAAATAATAGCAGCCAGATGCCGGCACCCCTCTCCCAGAAGATCCTGCCGGCACAAAACAAAACAAAGCACAGATTACTCGAACCCCGCCCCATCACCGGAGCGGGGTTTTTCTTTCTCCCGAAACAGGAAAAAGGGGTTGCCCTGCGCCTGCCACCTCCCCAAATGGCATGCATGATCATCGAGACCGAACTGACGCCCAATCCGGCGACCATCAAATTCCTTCCTGGACGCACCGTAATGGACGCGGGAACCCGCGATTTTGCTGACCCGGAGGAGGCCGAGGCCTCACCCCTCGCCGAAGCCCTGTTCGGCCTTGGTGATGTTAGCGGCGTGTTCTTCGGCCGCGATTTCATTTCGGTCACCGCTGCCCCTGGCGCTAGCTGGACCGATTTGAAACCTGATGTGTTGTCGATCCTGCTCGACCATTTCACCGCCGACATGCCCCTGTTCCATGCGCCGAAGGCCGGTTTCTCGGTTCCCGCGGCGGATGAGGAATATCCGCTCGATGACCCTGCCGACGCTGAAATTGTCGACCAGATCAAGGAGCTGATCGAAACCCGCGTCCGTCCGGCAGTCGCCAATGACGGGGGCGACATCGTCTATCGTGGTTTCCAGCGCGGGGTTGTTTACCTGCAGATGCAAGGCGCCTGTTCGGGCTGCCCGTCCTCAAGTGCGACGTTGAAAAACGGTATCGAACAACTTTTGAAGCATTATGTGCCCGAAGTGACCGAAGTCCGCGCGGCCTGATAAACAACAACTGGGGAATAATATATATGCCGAACAATGCTCCGTTGGATGACGCCGCGCTCGACCAGCTGTTCCGTACCGCGCGCACCTATAATGGTTATCTCGACACGCCGGTGTCGAATGACCAGTTGGAAGCAGTGTGGGAGTTGATGAAATTTGGGCCGACTTCGGCCAACTGCCTGCCCGCCCGCATCATCTGGTGCGTGAGCGAGGAGTCGAAGAAAAAGCTTACCGCTTTGTCCATGCCCGCAAATGGGGAGAAGATTCTCAGCGCACCGGCGACCGCCATCATTGGCATGGACATGGAGTTTTACGAAAACCTGCCCGAGCTTTTCCCGCACACCGATGCGCGCAGCTGGTTTGTCGGCAATGATGCACTGATCGAGAAAACCGCCTTCCGCAACAGCAGCCTTCAGGGCGGCTATTTCATCCTCGCAGCGCGCGCATTGGGCCTCGATACAGGTCCCATGTCGGGCTTTAACAACGACGCAGTCGATGCCGAATTCTTTGCCGGCACCAAGGTGAAATCCAATTTCATCTCGACCATCGGCTATGGCGATCCGGCTTCTATCTTCGATCGCAGTCCGCGCCCCGCATTTGACCGCTTTAACAAGATCGTCTGATCGTCTACGCGGCTGCGCGTGAGACGGCTGGTTATCGATACAGCTTCGCGCGCCTGTTCGGTTGCGCTGTTCGAAGACTTGGAATGCATCGCTGCAATCCATGAGGTGATCGGACGCGGCCATGCCGAGAGGCTTGTGCCGATGATTGCCGAATTACCAGACAAGGGGTTAGCAGACATTATCTCGGTCAATGTCGGTCCGGGAAGTTTTACCGGAATCCGCGTCGGATTGTCTGCCGCAAGGGCGCTTGGATTGGCATGGAACGTCGATTGTGAAGGCTATGGCAGCCTTGCACTGCTAGCTACCATGGCGAAGAGTCTATCGGGGTCTGACCAGCCGGTTGATGTCGCTATCCATGGCGGACATGGCGAGTATTTTTTCCAGCCTTTTGACCTATACGGAAACCCGATTGCACCAGCGCAGTCTCTGGCTCCTGAAATAGCAGTCGCTTCTTCGACGGCACCGATTATTGTCGGCGATGCCGCCTCAGCCGTTGTTCAATCGCGCGGTAGCGGAACCGCTTTGGATATGCAGCCGGATGCACGCATGTGGCATCTAATTGCTTCGCAGCCCTCGCTATCGGCGTCTGCAGCTTATGTTCGCGGTCCAGATGCCAAATTGCCAGGAACGGCTTGATGGGAACAGCTATCTTCGAAGGCGATGCCCGCGATGTCGCCACGATCATGCCGGTAATGGACAGCGCATTTGACGCGGAATTCGGCGAAGCCTGGACCGCCGCACAATGCCTGTCACTCCTGTCCATCCCGTCGTCGAGTTTGATCCTTGCCAAATCTGGAACGCAAGTGGCGGGATTTGCCTTAACGCGATGGGTTTTGGACGAAGAAGAACTCCTGATGATTGGAGTTCGACCAGAATTTCAACGACGCGGTATTGCCACTGATTTAATCGCATACTTAATAAGGCGAGCAAAATCATTGAGACGTGAAAGAGTATTTCTAGAAGTTAGAGCGAACAATTCAGCGAAGGATTTCTATCGATCCATGGGTTTTGAACCATTTGGGACGCGAAAGGACTATTACAAAAGTTCTTCGGGAACACGGATCGATGCAACAACGATGTCGTTGAAACTCTAAATTATTTTCATTCCATTTCATCATGCATATCAACCTCTACCTTTTACGGCGGAAATCCGTTGATTAATTGTAACTAACCTGCTTTAGCGAGGCCGCTGTCAAAAAATAAAACAACGGGTATGGGAGTTAAAAACATGGCTGAAGATACGAATGACACTAGTGAAATGCTGGTCACGCTGACAGCGGACATCGTGGCGGCGCATGTGAGCAACAATTCGGTGGCTGTTTCGGATTTACCGCTACTGATTACCAATGTGCATGGTGCACTTGCCGGCCTCTCTGCATCAGGCGGAGCATCACAACCAACACCGGAACCGGCTGTACCGATCCGCAATTCCATCAAGCGCGAATATATTGTCTGCCTCGAAGACGGCAAGAAGCTGAAAATGTTGAAGCGCCACTTGATGACGCATTACGGCATGACGCCGGACGACTATCGAGCCAAATGGGGTCTGGCAGCGGACTATCCCATGGTCGCTCCTGCTTATGCCGAGCAAAGGCGCGATCTGGCCAAGGCTATCGGCTTGGGTCGGGCTCCTGGTTCGGGACGAAAGAAAAAGGCGAAGTAGGCTCTGCCTGCATTGATTGGGAATAGGGCCGGCCTGCTTGGGTCGGCCCCTTTTCGTTGACGAATCCTAGCACGAGACTAAATACCGTTTCATGGAAACTCGCATCGACCTTGAAGCGCTTTGTGCCGAACGCGGCCTCAGAATTACGGATCAGCGCCGTGTGATTGCACGGGTCATTTCCGACGCCGACGATCACCCCGATGTGGAAGAACTGTATCGGCGCGCATCCGCAATAGACGCGAAGATTTCGATCGCCACAGTTTATCGCACGGTCCGATTGTTTGAAGAAGCTGGCATATTGGATCGGCACGATTTCGGCGACGGACGAGCCCGATACGAGGCCTCGCCTGAAGCGCATCACGATCATCTGATCGATGTAGAAACCGGCAAAGTGATTGAGTTTGTCGATCCTGAGCTGGAAGCACTTCAAAAGCAAATCGCAGAAAAACTAGGCTTCCGCCTCGTGGACCACCGTATGGAGCTTTACGGCGTTGCTCTCAACCGCGACGATTAAACAGCGCAATCCGCTTGGCCTGATTTTCGGGCAAGTCATGTTCGCCGCACGGTTGTTGCTGATGGCCGCAACATTGATTGTCGGCCTTATCCTGCACAACATCTGGCGCTTGTTCCGACAGCCATCCCCCTGGCCGAGACTATTCCTGCTTTCAATCAGCTGGACAGCTGGCATCGCGACAGCGACGACCGGACAGCGCATCCGCAAAAATGTGTTCTATGCGGCCAACCACCACAGCTGGATCGATATTCCGGTGATGTCGGGTGTCACCGGCTGCACCTTTGTCGCGAATGACGGCATAGAGAAATGGCCTCTGATTGGCTGGCTATGCACAATCAACAACACCATCTTTGTCAGCCGCGAAAATCGCCTGAGCGTGGGCGATCAGGTCGATGACCTGCGCGAGGCAATGAGTGGCGAACAACCGGTGACGATCTTTCCAGAAGGCACCACGCATGACGGCTCCGGTCTGTTGCCCTTCAAGCCCTCGCTCTTTGCGGCGCTTGTTCCTCCACCCCAAGGAATGTTGGTGCAACCGGTCTTCCTGACTTATGGCGAGCACACCCGACGCCTGTCCTGGGTTGGCGAAGAGGGCATTGTCGAAAATTTCTGGCGGATCATGACCTATGTCAGGCCGGTAACCGCTACGCTGCATTTCCTGGAACCGTTCGACCCTGCCCATTACCCTGATCGCAAGGCGATTTCGGCAGAGGTACGCCATAGAATTGCCGAAGCAATGCAGGCTGGCGACCGCTATGGCCGCGATGTATAGCGCCGCGCCATGAGCAACGAGTCGCCCAAGACCTTTCACGTCAAAAATTACGGCTGCCAGATGAACGTCTATGATGGCGAACGCATGGCGGAAATGTTTGCCGCGCGCGGCATGGAAGCATCGGACAAGGAGGATGCTGACCTTGTCATCCTAAACACCTGCCATATCCGCGAGAAGGCGGCAGAAAAGGTATATTCGGAAATCGGCCGATTGCGCCGCGATGATGGCAGCAGCCCGATGATCGCCGTTGCCGGCTGCGTCGCGCAAGCCGAAGGCGGAGAGATCAGCCGCCGTGCGCGCGAGGTTGATATCGTCGTAGGTCCGCAGGCCTACCACAAACTGCCTGAAATGGTCGATGCGGTTGCGAAGGGTGCAAGCACCGTTGACCTCGACCTCCCCGGTCTCGACAAATTCGCTGTGCTGCCCAAGCGCCGCAAAACCGGCCCGACCGCATTCCTGACGGTGCAAGAAGGCTGCGACAAATTCTGCACCTATTGCGTGGTGCCCTATACACGCGGCGCGGAAATCAGCCGCCCCTTTGCCGAACTGGTCGACGAGGCGAAGTCTCTCGTCGATGCAGGGGCAAAGGAAATCACGCTGTTGGGCCAGAATGTGAATGCCTGGTCCGACGACCGACAGGATCTGGGTACGCTCATAAGGGCGCTCGACAAGATCGATGGTCTGAAACGCATTCGCTATACCACCAGCCACCCTAACGACATGACCGATGGTCTGATCGCCGCGCATGCCGACGTCGAAAAACTCATGCCCTATCTGCACCTTCCAGTGCAGGCCGGCAATGACCGCATTCTCAAGGCCATGAACCGCAGTCACACGCGCGACAGCTATTTGCGTATCATTGAGAAAGTCCGTGCAGCGCGTCACGACATAGCGCTGTCGGGCGATTTCATCGTCGGCTTCCCCGGCGAAACTGATGCCGAGTTTGAAGACACGCTGAGCATCGTGCGCGAGACATTTTATTCCTACGCCTATTCGTTCAAATACAGCCCCCGTCCCGGCACCCCTGCGGCGACTATGGATGGCCAGATTGCCCAGGAAGTCGCCGATGAGCGATTGCAACGGCTCCAGGCGCTGATCTCCGAGCAACAGGCTGCCTTCAACCGTGAGACGCTCGGCAAACGGACATCCGTATTGCTCGAAAAGCCGGGCAAACTGGAAGGCCAGCTGATCGGCAAATCGCCCTGGCTACAATCTGTGCATATCTTGGCGCCGGGGCTTTCCATCGGCGACATAGTCGATGTAGACATAGTCGAAGCTGGACCACTGAGTCTCAAAGGAGAATTGTTGATGAAGGTCGCTGCCTGAATGGCAAAAAAAGCCCAAGCGCAAGCCGGCGATATGTCGCGGCTCGAAATCACCTTCGACCGCCCGCACCTCATCAACACTGTATTTGGCGAATTTGATCGCAATCTGGTTGCCATAGAGAACCGGCTGGGCGTCTATATTTCCGCGCGCGGCAACCGCGTCCAAATCGAGGGAGAGGCTGGCGCCATTGCCCGCGCCCGCGATGTGTTGAACGATATTTACAGCCGCGTCATGCGCAATGAGGAGATTGATCCTGAAGCCGTGCAAGCGATCATTTCTATGAGTGCCGAACCGACACTTGACGGCATATTGCGCAAGGAGGATGGCGGCGCGCCAGAGGTGATGATCCGCACGCGCAAGAAAACGCTCGTGCCGCGCTCGGCAACGCAGGTGCCCTATATGCACGCGCTCGCCCGCGACGAGATCATCTTCGCGCTTGGCCCGGCAGGGACCGGCAAAACCTATCTAGCGGTGGCACAGGCGGTTGCGATGCTGATAACCGGTGCGGTTGACCGCCTCATCCTGTCACGTCCTGCGGTTGAGGCCGGCGAACGGCTCGGTTTCCTGCCCGGCGATATGAAGGAAAAGGTCGATCCCTATCTGCGCCCGATCTACGACGCACTGCACGACACGCTACCGGTCGAGCAAGTCGAGCGGCGCATCGCCAGCGGCGAGATCGAGATCGCTCCCCTCGCCTTCATGCGCGGACGCACGCTTTCCAATGCCTTCATCATTCTCGATGAAGCGCAGAATACTACGCCAGCACAGATGAAGATGTTCCTGACGCGTTTCGGCATGGACAGCCGCATGGTTATCTGCGGCGACCCCAACCAGGTCGATATTCCTGGCGGCGCGACCTATTCAGGGCTGAATGATGCCGTTCAGAGGCTTGAGGGCGTAGAAGGCATAACCACCATCCGCTTCAACAGCAGCGACGTCGTCCGCCACCCGCTGGTCGGTCGCATTGTTGATGCCTATGAGGGGCCCAATGCTTGAGGTCGATATCGACCGAACGCGCGATTGGGATGGCCAGACTGACTGGGATCGAATAGCCGAAGACGCGGTAAAGGCAGCCTTTTTGGTCTCCTCTCATGGCGACTTGGCCTATGCGCCCTTCACCCTTTCGATCAGCATCAGGCTTTCGGATAATCAAGAAGTCCATGAACTCAACCGAAACTGGCGGGGTAAGGACAAGCCCACCAATGTGCTGAGTTTTCCGATGCTCGAAGCCGACGAACTCGATGCGCTGGCAAACACGGACGATGGCGAAGTGCTGCTGGGCGATATGATATTGGGCTATGGTGTCTGCGCATCCGAAGCAGAGGAAAAAGCCATCCCGCTGACGCGCCATGTGAGCCACCTGATCGTCCACGGCACACTGCACCTGCTTGGTCTCGACCATATCGACGATACCGAAGCCGAGCATATGGAGGCACTGGAGGTAAAAGCGCTTGCATCGCTGGGCATCGCCAATCCATATAGCGACCACTGAAAACAACCGGAGGCAGCATAGCCAACCCCATGACGGAGGGCGAGAGTAGTAGCGGTTTACGGCCCCGCAAGGACGAAACCGAGGAAGGACGAATATGGCAGCGGCTGAAGTCGCTTCTATTCGGACGCAATCATGAGCCGACGCTGCGCGAGCAGCTCGAAGAAAAAATCGCGGAACATGAAGAAGATGTAGAGGAAGGCGACGCAGCCGAAGACGAGGGCGACCTTTCTGCCCCCGAGCGGTTGATGTTGCGCAACCTGCTCCATTTCTCGGAGAACCGAGTGGATGATGTCATGGTGCCGCGCAGCGACATCCTTGGCCTGCGCGAAGATGCCAGTTTCGATGAAGCCGTCGCCGCCTTTGCCGAGCATGGCCATAGCCGCATGCCGGTCTACAAAGACACGCTCGATAACATCACCGGCATGATCCATGTGAAGGACATCTTTGCCGTCCTCGCCGAGGGCAAGGAAAAACCTGACAGTCTGGAGGCTTTCATCCGCCAGCCGCGCTATGTGCCACAAAGCATGGGGGCAATAGAACTGCTCGACGAAATGCGGCGGACGCGGACGCACTTGGCGATCGTGATCGACGAATATTCAGGCACCGAGGGCCTCGTCACCATTGAGGATCTGGTCGAGGAAATTGTTGGCGAGATCGAAGACGAACATGACGACGAGCCAGAGGCGCTCTTCGTCGAAACCACTCCCGGCATCTGGGATGCTGATGCCCGCACCGAACTCGATGATCTGGCGGAGGCTCTGGATACCAAGCTGGCAGAGGTTGACGAAGATGTGGATACCATCGGCGGCCTTGCCTTTGTGCTGGCGGGGCAAGTGCCAAATCATGGCGATCTTCTGGTCCACCCCGAAAGCGGTTGGAAGATAGAGATATTGGAAGGCGACGAACGCCGCGTTACGCGGGTTCGATTGCATATGCCCGAAGTGATTGGTGAGGCGGCGGGTTAAGCGGGCTTATTTGCCCCACACCTCCGCCAACCGGTCATCCCGTCCGCAACGGCTGCGATAGTAACGATAGCGGATCGGGTTCTTTTTGTAATAATCCTGATGGTAGTCCTCGGCGAGGTAAAAGGCCGCACGAGCCTCAGTCTTTGTCGCTAGATCGCGCTTGAAATGGCCGACGAGAAAGTCGCGCGAAGCCTTCGCAGCCTTAGTTTCAGCAGCGGTGCCCGGGAATATCGCAGCGCGATAACTTTCACCCTTGTCGCAAAACTGACCGGCTGCATCAAACGGATCGACATTCTTCCAGAAGACGGACAGCAGCTCGGAATATTTCACCTTCGCAGGATCATAGGTGACACGTACCGCTTCATAATGGCCAGTCCCGCCCGCACTCACCTGCTCATAGGTCGGATTGCGGGTGCGGCCGCCAGTATAGCCTGACACGACATTTACCACGCCCTCGACTTTTTCGAAATCGGCCTCGGCGCACCAGAAGCAGCCCATCGCGAAGATGGCAGTTGCCGTCTCGCTTTTGCCGCGTTTCTCCGATGCATTCGCCGAAGAGCAGATAATCGTGACGGACAGGATAGCTATGGCAATGTGGCTTAGCGTTTTCATCATATCCTCAGGTTCGCATCCGCTGCACGCAAAGTTACGTCTCGCCCAGACTTTCCAGCAATTGGCGTGCACGCCAGCGCCAGTGAAGGGCCAGTGTCTCCATCTCTGCCAGTTCACGCAATGCAGCATTTGCCCCGTCCATCCGGTGCAATCCGCCGATCAGCAGCTGGAAGGCGCGTTCGACGGTCCATCCATGGCGCGCGCGCTCCACTTGCTGGATACTGTCATCCGGCTTCACGTTACCCACTTCGAGCACCCTGAAATAATAACCGCTGCGTCCGGTCTGGATCACCGCGGCCATCATGCCCTTCATCCCGAAATGATGGTCGATTTTCCAGCAAGGCTGCCGCCCCTGGCTTATTTCCACCAATGCTTCGCCGATCCTGAAACGGTCGCCGATCTGAACCCTGTCCTCGGTCATTTCCAATGCCGAGATGTTTTCGCCAAAGCCACCCAGTCGGCCAAGATGCGGATGGGGTTCGCGCCCATTTTTGGCGAAATCAGCCTCCCAAAGCGGATAATGTTCGCCGGGATAGAAATGCACCGCCTTGTCCTCTCCGCCATGCACGGTCGGATCGCCTACGCGATCACCTTCAAATCCGGTAAAGGTCAGATAGGCCGGGCGTTCGACGGGAAGACGCGAGCCGATCGAACTGTCTTCCCCCGCACCCCTGAACGAAACGGGTTTGCCGACCAGAAGGGCCTCTATACTCGTCTTGATCATATCCAAGCTTAACGCCGCCACGGCTGCTTGACCATTGGCAATTACGCCGCCGATGTCTAATAGGCTGCAGATGCAGATGGCGGACCTTCGCATTGCCCTGTTCAGCGGCAACTATAATTATGTGCGCGATGGCGCAAATCAGGCTCTCAACCGGCTGGTGGGATATTTGTTGCGCCAGGGCGCCAATGTGCGCGTCTATTCTCCGACGGTTCCCGAACCTGCCTTTCCGCCGACTGGCGATTTAGTCAGCGTGCCGTCGATGGCCATTCCAAATCGACCCGAATACCGTATTCCGCTGGCGCTATCGGGCGCGGTGAAGCGCGATCTGGAGGACTTTGCGCCCAATGTCGTGCATATTTCCAGCCCCGATCGCGTAGCGCGCAAGGCAGTAAAATGGGCGCGCAAACGCAACCTGCCAGTGCTGGCATCGGTGCATACGCGTTTCGAGACCTATTTCCGTTATTATAATATGTCGTTCCTCGAACCCTTGGTCGAGGCTTGGCTGCGGACGCTGTATCGCAAATGCGACGCCTTGGTTGCCCCTTCGGAATCGATGGCCCAGGTGCTGCGGCAGCAGCGGATGAACTATGATATCGACATCTGGTCGCGCGGTGTTGATCGCGACATTTTCGATCCCTCACGCCGGGATCTGCAATGGAGGCAAGGCCTTGGAATTGCCGACGATATGCCCGTAATCGGCTTTCTGGGTCGGTTGGTGATGGAAAAGGGCCTCGACGTATTTTCGGATACCATAGACCAGCTGAACCGCCGCAATGTGAAGCATAAGGTGCTCGTCGTCGGCGAAGGCCCTGCCCGCGGCTGGTTCGAAAACCGTTTGCCCGATGCCGCCTTTGTCGGTTTCCAGGGAGGTGCGGATCTTGCGCGCGCAGTTGCCAGCATGGATATGCTGTTCAACCCCAGCGTCACCGAAACTTTCGGCAATGTGACGTTGGAGGCCATGGCATGCGGCCTTCCGGTAGTCGCTGCGAAAGCTACCGGCAGCCAGAGCCTTGTTGACGACAACAAGTCCGGTCGCCTGATTACACCCGGGGCCATTGCGCAATTTGCCGAAGCGCTGCGCAGCTATTGCGAAAATCTAGGCTTGCGGGCCGAGCATGGCAAGGCGGGCGAACAGCGGAGCCTCGACTATAGCTGGGATGCCGTCAACCAGGCAGTAGCCGATACCTATATCCGTCTGATCCGCCAGCGCCGCACGGAGCTGACCAAGACGTGAGCGATTTGTTCGGTGATGCATCTGCAAACCCGCAACAGGGAATAGCTGCGAATGCACCGCTCGCCGACCGGATACGCCCGCAATCGCTGGCCGAAGTGGTCGGGCAGGAACATTTGACCGGTCCCGAGGGCGCGATCGGCCGGATGGTCGCCGCTGGACGATTATCCTCAATGATCCTGTGGGGGCCGCCGGGAACCGGAAAAACCAGTATCGCCAGATTGCTCGCCGATGCGGTCGGCATGCACTATATGGCGGTATCGGCGGTATTTTCCGGCGTAGCCGATCTCAAAAAGGCCTTTGCCGAAGCTGAACAGGTTGCCCGCACCGGCAAAGCTACCTTGCTCTTCGTGGACGAGATCCATCGCTTCAACCGCGCACAACAGGACGGGTTCCTGCCCTTTGTCGAGCGCGGAATTGTGACGCTGGTTGGCGCAACCACCGAAAACCCTAGCTTCGAGCTCAATGCCGCTTTGCTGAGCCGCGCACAGGTGCTAATACTCCGGCGGCTCGACGAAGCGGCGCTGGGCCAACTTCTCGACAGGGCCGAAACGGTTGAAAGCAAGCCTCTGCCCCTCACCGATGAGGCACGGGTGGCCCTGATCGCCAGCGCCGATGGTGATGGGCGCTTCCTCCTCAATCAGGCTGAAACACTTTTTGCCATCGCACCGCCCGACAAACCGCTCGATCCGCAGGCCATGGCCGCGCTGCTGCATCGCCGCATGCCCGTTTATGACAAGGATCGCGAAGGGCATTACAACCTGATTTCCGCGCTCCACAAATCGATGCGCGGGTCCGACCCGCAGGCAGCATTGTACTGGCTGGCGCGAATGCTGGTCGCGGGGGAAGAGCCGCTTTACGTGCTGCGCCGGATAACCCGTTTCGCGGTCGAAGATGTCGGTCTCGCCGATCCGCGCGCGCTCGAGCAATGTATCGCCGCGAAAGATGCTTATGAGTTTCTGGGTTCGCCCGAAGGCGAACTCGCCATTGTGCAAGCCTGCCTTTACTGCGCCACCGCACCCAAATCGAATGCCGCTTACAAGGCGCAGAAGGCGGCATGGAAACTGGCCAAATATACCGGATCGCTAATGCCGCCGGCCAATATCCTCAACGCACCAACAAAGCTGATGAAGGATATCGGCTATGGTCAGGGCTATGCCTATGACCATGACGCTGATCAGGGCTTTTCGGGCGCCAATTATTGGCCCGACGACATGCAACCCGCCGAACTGTATCGCCCCGTTCCCCGCGGGCTGGAGGCAAAGATTGCAGAGCGGCTGGCCTATTGGGAGGGGTTGCGCCGCGAGAGGAACCCGAAATGAACTATCGCGCAGCTGTCTGCACCGCATTGACCGGACCGGAAAGCATCCGGATTGAAAACCGCGAGCGGGCATCGCTCAAGCCCGGAGAGGTGCGCATAGCCATCAAGGCCGCCGGGCTGAATTTTCCTGACCTTCTGATGACCTATGGCAAATATCAATTCCGGCCGGAACCGCCCTTCATTCCCGGAATGGAGTTTTCGGGCCAAGTCATCGAGCTGGGGGAAGAGGTCACGGAATTCCGGATTGGCGATGCCGTGATGGGTGGCGGCAAAGGCGATTGCCTCGCTGAAGAGGCAGTCGTCTCGGCAACCACTCTGGTCGCCAAACCCGATGCACTTTCGTGGGAAGAGGCCGCCTGCTGGCGCGCGGGTGGCGTCACGGCGTGGCATGCCCTGCACGACAAGGCCGGTCTGAAGGCAGGCGAGACGTTGCTCGTGCTGGGCGCAGCGGGCGGGGTCGGCATGGCCGCGGTTTCGCTGGGGAAGCATATGGGCGCGATCGTTATCGGCACCGGTTCGAGCGCAGAAAAACGCGAAGCCATACTTGCCGCCGGCGCCGATCATGCGCTCGATCCCGCCGACCCAGATCTTGCCACGAAGGTCAAGGAGCTGACCGGCGGAAAGGGCTGCGATGTCGTGTTCGATCCGGTTGGCGGAGACCTGTCGATTACCGCGACCCGTGCCATCGGCTGGGGCGGGCGGTTTCTGATCGTTGGCTTTGCGAGTGGTTCGACGCCGAATTTTCCAGCCAACCATGCGCTTATCAAGGGGTACAGCCTGATCGGGCTGCGCGCGGGCGAGGCCAGTCGCCGCGATCCGGATCTCGCGGCACGCACTGCTGTTTCGCTAAAGCAACTTGCTGAAGCAGGCGTTATGCGTCCCCACATCTCGCACCGCCTGTCGCTGGAAGAAACGCGAAAGGCCTTGTCTGTCCTCGAACGGCGCGAGGCCATAGGCCGTGTTGTCATTCAAACTACCGGATGAAAAACCGAGTCAAATCATTGCTTTGACTCACAAAATTGCTGCGCAGCAAAAAGTGCAGCAAAAATTTGCCAGAGTCTTGATTCTATGGTAAATTCCTTTCGCTTCTGAACCCTTCGGTTCGCAACTAGGGGGAGCGAAAATGGATAGTTTGCAGATAGCAGGTTATGCCTTTGATCAGGCACTTTTCATGGAGTGGGCGGAGAAGATATTCTTCGCCCTTGTTATTTTGGGGATCACATGGGCGCTGGCAAAGGCGGCCAAATGGACCTTCGCGAAGATGGTCGACCAGATACCTTTCCTGCAACGTGGAACGTCGAGCGGCGAAAGCGTCGGCATGGCGTTGGGCAAGATTGTATCACTGCTGGTCTGGTTGCTCGGCTTGCTCGCCGTGCTCCAGCAACTCGGCTTCGACAGCGTCATCACGCCGGTGCAGGGCCTTCTCGGTAACTTTATCGGCTACCTCGACAATATCGTCTTTGCCGCAGCTATTTTCTTCATCGGCTCGATGATTGCCGGGATTGCGCGCGACCTTGTCGAAACTGCATTGGGAGCTGTCGACTTTGATAAATGGGCCAATAAGGGTGGCGTCGAGGCGATCACCGGCAACAATGCGATTACCAAGACCATAGGCACAATAGTCTATGTTCTGGTGATCATTCCAGTTGCCATCGCGGCACTGCAGATGCTTGAAATCTCTGCGATAACGGAACCCGCGATGAACCTGCTCAATATGGTGTTCAAAGCGATTCCGCTGATCATCGGGGCATGCCTGTTGTTGGGCATCGGTTATGTCATTTCGCGCTGGGTTGCCGGCTTGATACGTGACCTACTGCCCAATCTGGGCGCAGATCGCGCAATAGCCGAGCTTGGCATTTTGCCCGAAGGACGTACCGCTTCCGGTGTCATTTCAACGATTGTCACGATTGCGATCATGATCTTCTTTGCAATTGCCGCCACCAACATGCTGGGCTTCCCGCAATTGACCGCAATCCTTGAAACCGTTCTTGGACAAGCAGGCAATGTGGTTTTCGGCGCTGTTCTGATCGCGCTCGGCGTTTTGATTGCCAGCATATTGCGCAACCTGATCGCCGATGCGACGGGCCCGGGCATTGCATCGAACATTACCTATTGGATTACCACCGGCCTGTTCGTTTTCATCGGCCTGAAGCAGATGCAGATTGGCGGGATGATCGTCGACTATGCCTTCCTCGCTTTGGCTGTTGGCGCCGCGGTCGCCTTTGCCCTCGCCTTCGGTCTGGGTGGACGAGATGCAGCGGCGCGCGTGCTGAGCGATTTGCGCGCACCGGCAACACCGGCGGTCAAAAAGCCGGTGGCACAGCTTGCCGCCAAAACCGTCAAGCGTGCACCGGCCCGAAAGGCCGCGGCCAAGAAATAAGCTGCCTTTACCGAAGCAGCCAATTGGGGCGGGGGAAACTCCGCCCCCTTTTATTTGCGGGATGGCGCGTGCATAGGGCTGCGCATGCGCCGCTTTTCCCGATTTGCCTGTATCGATTGGTCGGGCGCGGTTGGCGAATTCCCCCCGGGCCTGGCACTGGCGGAAATCGGGCTTGCCGGGGCGCCGCAGCTGATCGAACCCGAAAGACGCTGGTCCCGGCAAGCGATCCTGCAATGGCTGATCCAATGCGCGGATATGGGCGAGGATATTTTGATCGGCCTAGACCTTTCGCTCGGCTTTCCCTTTCAGGATCGCGGCAGTTTCTTCCCTGAATGGCCTGACAGCCCAGCTGATGCCCGATCGCTATGGGCCTTGGTGGATAGGATGTGCTCAGCAGACCGGCATCTGGCCGCAAACAGTTTTCTCGCACATCCCGAGGCGCGACGCCATTTTCGCCACGGCAAAGGTGATGTCGGCGATTTGTTCGAAGGCGGCGTCGGCCGGTTACGCGAGGTCGAACGCCACCAGCGCGCAACCCGTCAAGCCAATAGCTGGAGCTGTTTCAACCTTGTGGGTGCGGGTCAGGTCGGCAAAAGCTCGCTCACCGGAATGCGAATGATGCACCGGCTGGGAAGGCGGATTCCGGTCTGGCCGTTCGATCCACTGCCCGAACGCGGCCCCGTCATCATCGAAATCTACACGACGATGGCGGCACGGGCCGCGGGCCTGCCCGCCAATGTCAGCAAGATCCGCGATGCCATGACTTTGAAGAAGGCATTGGAGACATTCCAGGCAGACGCCCCTGCCCGGCTCCAACGGCTCGATGATCACGCGACCGATGCCTTATTGACCGCAGCCTGGATGCGAGAGGCAAGCCAGAATATGGCGCTATGGTCGCCACAATTGCTCACCCCGAAAATTGCGCAAACTGAGGGCTGGACCTTTGGGGTCTTATGACGCTAAAGGGCCCGCATTGGTCGCGCCGGCTTAGCTCAGTTGGTAGAGCACCTGATTTGTAATCAGGGGGCCACGGGTTCGAATCCTGTAGCCGGCACCATTTTTCTGCAAACTATTCGGAAGTGGATCGCATCAGTCGCTGCAATGCCGCTGTTGGTGCACCCGACATTGCTAAAACTTCTGTCGCAGGCAGTGTCGGGACGTCCCTAACTACTCTGTAAAATCAGGGATTTGTTGTCTACCGTGTTCACGGTTGATCGCCCCCGTTTGCCTGTATTTCGTGTCCCATGTGGGGTCGAAAGTTGGATCAATATCAGGGTGTGTATAACCTATGGCACTGACAGCATTGAAGGTGAAGAACGCCAAGCCCGGTCGCTATGTCGATGGCCGTGGCTTGTGTCTATTCGTGAAGGAAAGTGGCTCGCGCAGCTGGGTCTTGCGGATGCAGCACAACGGCAGGCGGCGCGACTACGGACTGGGATCGGCGCTCGATGTGACGCTGACCGAGGCGCGAGACGCCGCAGCCGCATTGCGCCGCCAGGTTCGTGCCGGGATCGATCCGGTTGCCGAGCGACGGAAGTCGCGCAAGGTAGTGCCGAGCTTCGAAACCGCAGCGCGCGAATGCTACGAGGCGTTGAAGGACGGCTGGAAGAACCAGAACTATCGGAACTGGATTTCCAGCATGGAAAACCATGTTTTCCCGCTGATCGGCAGGAAGCCCGTCGATCAGGTGGACAGCACCCACGTCGTCGAGGTGCTTACGCCCATCTGGCTCGAAATCCCCGACACCGCCCGCAAGATCTTGCAGCGCATCGGTGCCGTGCTCGACTTTGCACATATCAAGGGATGGCGGGAAGAAGAGGCCGCGCTGCGCTCGGTCCGCAAAGGATTGCCGCGCCAGACCAACAAGGTCGAGCACTTCAAGGCTATGCCCTATGCCGACGTTCCGGCGTTTATGAAGGAGCTGGCGACCGCATCACCCACCACGGGCCGCGATGCCCTGCGTTTCACGATCTATAATGCCGTGCGGTCAAGCGAGACGCGCAGGGCCGTCTGGACCGAGATCGACCTCGACAAGGCGGTCTGGACCATCCCTGGCAAGCGCATGAAGGCAAAGGAAACGCATGTGGTACCGCTCTCTAAGGCAGCGGTTTCCATTCTGCATCGGCGCTGGAAACTGCGCACGAGCGACGATGGCCTCGTTTTCTCGAACAATGGCGAGAAGCCGATCAGCGACATGACGATGACCAAGCTGTTGCGCGATGCCGGGATAAAGGGCGCGACCGTCCATGGCTTCCGCTCCGCCTTTACTGATTGGGCGGCGGAGAAGACCGACTTTCCGAAGGAGGTGGCGGACAAGGCATTGGCCCACAAGCTGAGCAATCAGGTCGAAGCCGCCTATCGCCGCACCGACTTCTTCGACAAGCGGCGCGACTTGATGGGGGCGTGGGAGGAGTATGTGAACTCAACTTTGGCGAAAGCATAATTCAAGGTGGCGAACAAACCACCAATGTGCGAGTCGATCGCCATTATGAACTTTCAAAACCGTGACTGGATTGAACTCGTAAAACACACGCGTGAGAAGTACCGCGTGTCAATTCAGGAGGCGCATGACCTAATTCTGAGCGACGAGGAAATGCGACGGCTCGTAGCGCTTCGCGTCAACCGCAACGCTGAGTGCCGAAAGTTAGCGTCGCAGGATATAGCGCGGAATGGTGCGCTATCTCGTTTTGTTAAAGTAGGCACACGGATAGAATTTCGTCGACCGGATGGGCAGCGTTGATCCTACGCACATCACGAATCCGACATTTGCTCCATCACTCACGCACGGTATGCAAACACACATGTCGAACGCGAAAACTCGGATAATGTATATCGAGGATAAGTCCGAGGGCTTGGATGGTCCGGCCCGGATTGGCCGCGTGACTTTTTCAAAGTCTGGCCGCTCCATCCACTACGGCGGCCGAACCTTCCAGTCGCTTGATGGAAGCGGCTTCAAGGCAAATTTTTTCGACGTCGAGAGCGGCGATCATTTTTGGATATCCGGCCCACGTAAAGACGGTGCCGACAGGCTGTACGGCGGATCAAAGCCGGTCGAGATCGATGCTGATGTTGAGCGCGAGTACTGGCGAGATATCCGAGGGCGCAGCTAACAGGTTTACCCGCGCTCTCAATAGAAGTCTCAGTCAATTTTACGATACTTGCCGCCTCACCAGGTCACGCAAGCTAGCAGTGGTAACCCGCGTTGCCTTGCCGATCTTCACCGTTTCGAGTTCACCGCTGGAGATCAGTTCATAGAGCTTCGTGCGACCAACTCCTATCATGCGGGCAGCGTCATTGATCCTGACGCAGATCGGCTCGACAGGTTGATGGCCGCTCATTCTGCCAGTTCCTCTTCACGATAGTGTACAGGATCGGCGATCCAGCGATTGATGGCTGACTCATGCCATCCCGCGCCATGGATGCTGATCTTGACCTGCGACGGGAATGTGCCCTCGGCGATCTTGCGATAAATAGTAGAGCGGGAAAGACCGGTGCGGTCGAGCACGGTCTTCAAGCGGATGATTCGTTCGGTATTCGACATGGGGGCATTCTCACTCTGATACTGGCGGCCCCTCACTAGAACATAATGAGAACTTTCTGACGCAACACAAGGGTCGGTTTGAGTTGGAATTCGGCCAACTCTCTAGTGATTTGCGTGATTTGAACCTCCTATGGACGGTTAGAGACTTTTGCGGACACACCGCTCCACCGACCACGGATTTAGATTTTTTTCGTTCGGCCCGATTTTGCGACAGACATGCGCGGATTTGCGACGGCAGTGGCGGATTTCCGCGCCAGCGTTACCAGAATCTGCGCGCGACTCGAAACACCGCTGGTTTACGAAGTCGCCCAAACACCAAGCCAGGCTTGGTCATCACGGCCATTCGTAAACCAGTACGGTAACCCAGTTCATAGCTACAGTTGGAGACCAGCCACTACCCGCCCTTCCTCAGCTTGAACTTCGGACCAGTGTATATGCGCACCGGGTTTCCGCGCTCCAGTTGCTGGTGAACAGACCACTGCTCGTGTCGCACGTCGTCACTGGCGCCTGAGCGACGCTCTTCCAACAGCATTGCCAATTTCAGTTTTGCCAATTTGCGGTTTGCGTGCTGTGATCGCTGCTCCTGCGCGGTTGCAACCAAACCAGTTGGCCGGTGTGTCGCGCGTACAGCGCTGTCAGTCTTGTTGACGTGCTGCCCTCCAGGACCGCTTGCTCGCATCGCCTGAAAGTCAATGTCGCTGTCGCGCAAGTCTGGCACGTCCTCTGGCATTGGCGCGAGCGCAACGCCGACAAACCAGTTGCGGCGCTTGTGCCTGGGGCGAAAAGGACTTTCGCCGATCCAGAGGACCGTTCCCGTCCGCTCCGTCACAAAGGCGAGCGCCCCATCACCTGAAACACGCATCAGCAGCGAAGCTGGAAGCTCATCTTGAGCATCAAGCACCTCACATGTCACGCCGATCCTTGCAGCTTCGTCGGCAAAAGCCTCGGCTAGGCGAGCAACCACCCAACGGCATTCAGCAGGCCCTTTCCCGGAGGTCAGATGCAATATCGCTTCTGTCATGACGCCCTCGTCTTGTAGCTGAGCAGGGGGCGAAGGCAGGCAATCACCCGAACCAGGCCAGCGGCCTCCAGATCGGCAATGACACCGGCGATATCCTTGTAGGCTTCCGGAGCTTCTTCAAAGATCAGGCGGCGGTCCTCGCAGATCACATGGCTGGACAGTTTGGTACGCAGCATGTCGGCCACGCGATATCTGCGGGAGAGGCGGGCATGGGCATCCTTACGGCTCCATTTGCGGCCCGCCCCATGCGCAAGCGAGTATAAGGCATCATCGGCACGATCGGGCACGGGCTCAACCAGATAGCTGAAGTCTCCCCGTGACCCTGGTATCACGACCAAGCCGCAATCCGCCGGTGCAGCCCCCTTTCGGTGCAACCAGCCTTCGCGGTGTCGCGTGACGCTATTATGCACGATGTCGAGCAGGCAATTGCCAGACATGCCGAGGGCGTCAAGAAACCGGTGGGCGATAACCTTCCGGTTCACAACTGCCCATCTCACGGCCTGATTATGGCGCTGCAAATAGACGTCAGCGTCCGGAGCGCCGTCATGGAGACCCTCCGTTCCATGCCTGGCCATTTGCTCTTGCAGGATAGCCTGTCCCAGCCCACGCGAACCGCTGTGAACCATCATCAGGACGCGGTCATCCTTTAAGCCAAGCTCGGCAAATCGATCGGGCGCGACGACCTCCTCGATGCGCTGGAATTCAACAAAGTGGTTTCCGCCACCAATGGTGCCGAGAGCTGGGCTGGCAAGTTCAGGCGGCAATCCCGCTTTGGCCAGTGCATGTTCCGCCGGTCCATCCCAAGGCTCATCAAGACCGTGCAGCTTGCGCTCGACCTTGCCGACCCGGAACTTTCGCACAGCCAGGCTGGTCTCCCAGAGAGCCATGCCGCAGCCGATATCGCTCCCGACAAGATGCGGCCAGATGCGCTTCTGAGACCAGAAAGCAGCGCCCACGGCGATCCCGTTGCCCGCGTGGAGATCGGGCAATCCGACAACACGATCCATCCCTTCAAGACGGGAAGTAGTTTCGAGTTGATCAAGTGCCACAGGATCGAAGCGGGCGGGATCGCGCGCGATCAGCGTAAGCGAATTTTGCTCGTTCATGCTCGCCCCCCCGCTGACTTGCGATTTGCTGCCGGCAGTCGCTTGGCTAGCAAAGCATAGTCCTTGAGGATGCCATCATCCGGATCGACGAAGAATTCGCGGCGCCTGAACCACATGCCGTGGGCGCCGAGAACCTCTCCTTCGAACATCCACTCGCCGTGCCGTCCGATTGAGATCCGGGTGAGAACGAAATCGTCAAGGTGCTCGCGAACGTGCATCTTGACTGTGCTCCCCGTATCGAGGCGCTCGCAAATCTCGCTGAAAACGCTGTCCCAAGGCTGCCCCCTCCGGCTGCGCAGGAAGCGAACCAATGGAGCAAGGTTCTCATTGAGCGATTTTGTGTAGGGCGCGCTTTCGAAGGCGTGGCGCTTGTGCCCGATGTGCTTCAGCGTGCGATCTTTGGTCCTCTTTAGTTTTGGCGACGACGCATGGCTTGCGCCCCAGCGCGGTCGCTCGACGATGACCTTGAACATGTCAGAACGCATGGCGGCCCTCCATAGCAATGGAGGTCACCTTGCACTGCGCATGCAAAAGGCCCGGAATGGTGAAATGCGCAGCGTTCAATCCGCTGCGAACGAAGATCAGGCGTGCTTGTCCGCCCGACAGGAAATTGCCCATGCAATATGTTCCTGAATATTATGGATCGGGAAATCGGTTGTGAGACGAACGATCACTGCTCGCATGATTTGCTCCTTTCCATTTTCAGAAACATGCCGGGCTTGGCTGACGCGACCCGTTATAAGAATCTACGGGACAAATCAACTCGTTTGGCGATGCAAATTTATTTGGAGACTGCTTCGTCCTGTTCGGCCTCAAACGCCCGCTTGCCCTTGCGCCTGAACAGCACCAGCGCCTGCGCTCCGTCAATACCGCGAAGCTTGGCTGCAACGGTGAGGAACGCGCCGTAGAGTGCGGCGCGATCATCATCGGTCAGTTCGACCAGATCGGCCTTGGCAACCAGGCCGCCCAGCTCGATCAGTTGCCGGGTCCGTTCGCGTCGTTTGACCTGCCATTCGCGCATGTCGGTTCGCGCCTTTGCCGCCTCAAGCCGATGCCGCGCCGCCGTCGAGCGGAAGAGCGCCTTCCGGCTGTTTGCTAGCTCCGCTCGCAGTGTCGCGCCCTTTGCCCTGAAAGAAGGCCGCGCCGCGCTTGCGCCAGCCCTCCCCGGTTGCCATGTCGGTATTGGCTGCAGCGTCGAGCAGCACGCCCGCCAGCACATCGGCATTGAGCGCGTCGGCACCTGTTGCCGTGACCAGCGCGCCGAGGTCGCGCACGCGCCGTTCCTTTAGTTGCTTCGCCTTGTCGGCCAGAGCCTTTAGTTCCGAATCAAAATCACGGGGTTTGCGCATGAGAAGTCTCCATCATTGGTGTGATGGAACCATGATAATCGGGCCTGTAATCCAATGCAGTAAGGTCGCCGGGACAGTGTGATACCGCCTAGTCCCGATCAGGATTTTATCATGAGAGGGCGCGCTTATACGTCGTGTCGACGTGGCGTTTGCGGTGTAACTGGATTGCCGTCATGGCAATCTTTCACTTCAGCGCAAAGGTCATCGGGCGGTCGAGCGGACGCAGTGCCGTGGCGGCAGCGGCCTATCGCGCAGGCGAGCGGCTGCACGATGAGCGGATCGACAGAACCCATGATTTCACCAACAAAACAGGCGTCCTTCATTCCGAAGTGATGCTGCCCAAGGGCGCGCCCGAGGCCTTCTCCGACCGGGCCACCTTGTGGAACGCGGTCGAAGCCGCCGAGAAGCGCAAGGACGCCCAGCTCGCCCGCGAGGTCGAGTTCGCCCTGCCCCGCGAGCTGGCGAAGAAAGACAACATCAAGCTGGCGCGCGAGTTCGTCAAAGCCGAGTTCGTCGAGAAGGGCATGATCGCCGATCTCAATGTCCATTGGGATATCGGCGAGGACGGCAAGGCCAAGCCACACGCGCATGTCATGCTCACCATGCGCGAGGTCACCAAAGATGGCTTTGGCGCAAAGGTTCGCGACTGGAACAAGACCGCGCTCATTGAACAATGGCGCGAGCGCTGGGCCAATCATGTGAACCGCGCGCTAGCCGAACGCGACATCGACGCGCGGATCGATCACCGTAGCCTGGAAGCGCAAGGCATTGCGCTGGAGCCGCAGGACAAGATCGGCCCCGCTGCATCGCGTATTGGCGGACGCGGACTTGAGGCCGAGCGGATCGAGGAACACCGCGCGATTGCTCAGCGCAATGGGACAAGGATCATTGCAGATCCCGCGCTGGCACTGGATGCGATCACGCACCAACAGGCCACATTCACCAGGCGCGACCTTGCCGCCTTTGTTCACCGGCACAGCGACGGGAAGGAGCAGTTCGACGCGGCCTACAATGCGGTGCGCATTTCCGCCGATATGATCGCCCTGGGCACGGACGGACGCGGGCAGGATCGCTTCACTTCGCGGGCGATGATCGAGACCGAACAGCGCCTGCATCGCGCCGCCGACACGATGGCAAAGCGCAAGGGTCACGCCGTCAATGATGTGCAGCGAAACGCCGCTTTCGCCAATGCTGCGAAGCGCGGCTTAGTACTCTCCGGCGAGCAGAAGTCCGCCTTCGAGCATGTGAACAACAGCAAGGGCCTTACTATTGTCGTTGGCTATGCCGGGACCGGCAAAAGCGCGATGCTTGGCGTTGCGCGCGAGGCTTGGGAAGGCGCGGGCTACACTGTGCGTGGCGCAGCACTTTCCGGTATTGCCGCCGAGGGGCTGGAGAACGGCTCTGGCATCGCATCGCGCACCATCGCCAGCCTTGAGCATCAATGGGGCAAAGGACGCGAACAGCTCACGTCCCGCGATGTGCTTGTTATCGACGAGGCGGGCATGGTCGGCACGCGCCAGATGGAGCGCGTACTGTCCCATGCCGCGAAGGCCGGGGCGAAGGTTGTTCTGGTGGGCGACCAGCAGCAGTTGCAGGCCATCGAGGCAGGCGCAGCCTTTCGGGCAATCCACGAGCGCCACGGCGGCGTCGAGATCAGCGAAGTCCGCCGCCAGCTTTCCGCATGGCAGCAAGACGCGACCCGGCACCTCGCAACGGGTCGCACCGGCGAAGCGATCCGCACCTACGAAGAGCGCGGCATGGTCCATGCCGCTGACACGCGCGAGGTCGCGCGGACAGAACTGATCGAGCGGTGGAATCAGGAACGGCAGGCCAGCCCCGGCGACAGCCGGTTCATCCTTACGCACACCAATGAAGAGGTGCGCGAACTGAACCAGATGGCGCGCGAGAAAATGCGCGCAGCGGGCGCGCTGGGTGCCGATGCCTCGATAAAGACGGCACGCGGCGAACGGCAATTTGCGTCGGGCGACCGCATCATCTTCCTGCGCAACGAACGCGGGCTTGGGGTCAAGAACGGGACACTCGGCACGGTGGCGAAAGCCAGCGCGCAGCGCATGGCCGTCCGCACAGACGATGAGCGTGAAGTCGCGTTCGACACGAAGGAATATGCTCACATCGATCACGGCTACGCCGCCACGATCCACAAGGCGCAGGGCATGACTGTGGATCGTACGCATGTACTCGCCACTCCCGGCATGGATAGCCATTCGGCCTATGTCGCGATGTCGCGTCACCGAGAGGGGCTGGCGCTGCACTATGGCCGCGATGACTTTGCCGACCAGTCCAAGCTTGTCCGATTGCTAAGCCGTGAGCGCGGGAAGGACATGGCTGGCGATTACAAACCCGAACAGGCCTTCGCCGAATTGCGCGGCATCAGCTTCCGCGAGCGGATCGTGGAGATGGTTCGGCAGTTGCCGGAACGCGCCAAATCCATCTTCGGAAACTTCCGTCCGCAAGCGCGCCAGCTTGAGCCGCTTCCGGCACAATCGAACACGCAGAACGAGCAGCGCCGTGCGGTCGAACGCTATGCCCGCGCGCTTGGCGATATCGGCACGATGCAGACACGGGGCTTGCCCGTCCTACCGCACCAAAAGTTGGCGCTGGAGAAGGCAGGAAAGGCGCTCGACGCGATCCGGCCCCATGCCGCCACCGATCTCGCCAAGGCGCTGGAGCGGCGTCCTGAGTTGATTGCAGAGGCCGCTGGTGGGCGCAGCCAGGAGGCCATGCGCGCCATGTGCCAAGAGGCAGCTGTGCGCACCGATCCCGCGCTACGATCCGAACGCTTTGTCAGCGATTGGCAGGGACTGAGCACGGCGCGCAAGCAGCTTGAGCAGCAAGGTGATCGATCCGGGGCTGCCCGCGTATCGGCCAAGCTGACCGAGCTGGCGAAGGGGCTCGAACGCGATCCGCAGGTCGAGGGCCTGTTGCGCGGCAAGACCCGCGAACTCGGCATCGAACCCAAGCCCGAACGCAGCATCGCCAACGAACTCACCGCAACCCTCACACGCGAACGCACCCGCGCTTTCGACATGGGCATTTAGGAGAAACGACATGGAAGACGACCACATCGAAGAAGTGCAGCTGAACCTTGATGTTGAGGAACCGCCCGCGCTTCAGCCGGAAGCGGAACCGGACGCGGCGGAAGAGTCAGATCCGGCAGCAGAAGCCTTCGCCCGTCTCGAAGGCGAAATGGCGATGGTGCGCCATACGGTCCAGAACATGGCGAGGGAGCGAGCCGATATCGTCATCCCGGACTACACCGCCACACTTGGCAAGATGGCCGATCAGTTGGAAAAGGTCTCCAAGACGTTGAGCACAATCGGCAGCAAGCCTGCCATCGAGCTGACGCCAGAAGATATCGCGGTTCAGATCAAGCGCGCCTCGCTCGACATGCTGCGCGACAGCAGCGATCTGTTCCGTCAGGGCCGCAAAGACCTGGACAATGCAACCGGTCGGCTCGCCGCAATTGTCGGGCGCGTCCGCACCGAGGACGAGCAGAAGCGCCAAACTTGGCGCTATGCAAGCGCGGGTCTGCTTGCCGGTATCATGCTATGGTCCATCCTGCCCGGCACCATCGCCCGCGCCATGCCAGAAAGCTGGCAATGGCCAGAGAGAATGGCTCGCAAGGTGGTTGGCGAGCCAACCATCATTGAAGCAGGCTTGCGTTTGATCCAATCACAGAATCCAGAGGCTTATGAAGAGCTGATGGCGGCCCACAGATTGATGAGCGCGAACCGAGAGGCCTTTGAACAATGTATCGAGAAGGCGCGGAAGGAAGAAAGGCCGGTCAGTTGCTCAATTACAACTTTGCCTTGAGGTTCTTGCAAACAGTTTCGCACCGTGCATGGAGCGGCTTTGCGCCCCAATATTGCACGTAGGCGCTAACCTCCTCAGTCCCATTAACCGGACATCCTTATCTTGGTTCATCGGGGGCCACATTAGACGTGGTCGGAATCTCACTTGATGCCTGCTGTATATCGAGTTCGAGCAGACCGATCCGATACCCAATGATTTCGGTAGTTAATTCGGACGGTTCGCCGTTCATCATTCGCGCAAATTGTAGAGAAATCGACTCCTCTTCGCCTCCATCCAGCTCTCGTTGGAGGCGCTCTGAGATTCTCGATACAAGCCTGCAAGTTGCTGCGATGTCTTCGTCGTCTGTTCGTGCCTGCATCTCTGCGAGCGGTGCGGAGGTCGCCTCCAGCTCGCCCACCAGCTTTTGCGCATGAGCCATTTCGTCCTCATTCAACTCTCGGTCGAGATTTGCGAGCACGCCAGAAATTTGCAGCATGACATCCATGATCTCTGAAAAAATTTGGGCGCTGCCTCGCTCGAGCAGCGGCAAGGCAATATGGTCCTTCCATTTGGCTGCGAACTCGACATCGGGCAGAAAATTCTTGAATACGACACCGGCAAGGTCTCCGACGACTATGCCTTCGCGAAGAGGCGCAACGGTGACCTTGTGGGTGTCGGGGAGCTCGCTGAGTATGCCGGTGAAACGTTCTGCCTCCTCCATGAAGTTCACCAGATGATCGACCGGGAGCAAGACGACAAACTCTACTCTTGGCCAATAGGGTGCAGCCGCATCGTCCATTGGTCGCATGAAGACCTTTGCCTCGATGGTCGCGCTTCGAAGCGCTGATTGGATCGCCTCGCCAATCCGGTCCGCCTCGGCAGTTGCGCGTACCCTGGCGTCGTTTGCGAACCTCACCCGCGACCGGTTACGCCTGCTGGACCTTTCCGCGCGCATTTGTGACTGGCGAAACGCGTCTGGGAACCTGTGACTGTCTCCCAGAACGGCATCGAGATCGCTGAGGGTTTGGCCGAGTACTTCTAGCGATGCTTGGGGTGGCTGCTCCAACCAGCGCCAATCATCGGCATTCAATAGAGAATTGGCTTCGCCCGCAAGCTTCGCGGCCTCCGTGGACCGAAGAAGAGGGCGATCGATATCGGCAAGCAAATCACATGCAAGCTTGGTAACGGCAAAGACAAAATCGTATGTCTTGTCGGCAACGCTCCAGCTTCCACCGTCGAGTGCCGAACTTGGCGATTCATGCCTTGCCGGCGGGGAGATAAAACTGTTCAGTAATGCTCGCGCCTGGAGCTTTAGCGGCAGGTCGGTGGGCGCCGGAGTGCCTCGGCAGTAGACCTCTCCTGCATCCTGAAGCAGGTCTGCAAGCTCTTCGATCGCAACAAAAAGGGCATTGGCGCGCCCGCTTTCCGTCTCGGACCCCACCTTCCCTTGGATGGCCCTGAGGACACCGCGATTCCAAGCAACACGGACGGGCGTTGGCAGGTTTTCGCGCGGGATACGTTTTGTGGCGAGCTTGTAGTTCTCAAATCCGGCAGGTTCGCCATCCCATCCCAGCAGGTCCGAGCAGGCGATCTCGGCAGACGGAACTGCCGCCAGCAGCCGCTCGCAATGCTGGACTACGGCATCGTTGCCATTCCCGTGGATCGCATCACCCATAAATCGAACGTGAGAAGTGACGACCAACCCGTCGGGCGCGTCAGTGATCGAGGGTTCGGTAACCCAGGAGCACTCACGATGGATTCTCTCGAGCAAGACGGTGGTCCCGCCAAATAGCGCAACAAAGTCCTCGGCCAGTTGCAGTCCGAACTCCCTCAAAGTCGCCGCGACAGGCAGGATGGCAGACAATCCAAGGCTTTGCCCATCGAGGGCGGGTAGCGATGAGAACTCGGGCGGGGGATTGAGGAAGCTCAGCGGCACCAATGCGGCGGCAAGTTCATGATACGCATCTAGCTGGGCGGAGATGGTCGCCGGCAGGCTGTCCATTCGGGCCATCAGGGCGGCACGCAGGTCGCTCTCGAAAGCTTCGGGAAAACGTCTGATCGCCGCGTTCATTCGCGCGAACTGCGGCACATCAATTTCGTTGCCGACCATGGCGAGGCTGAAGGCCAGGCCCGCATGACGGTTTTCGAGCCCCTCCTCCTCGATGACTGCAAGCCAGCGAGACGCCGTGCGACTGCAGGATGCAAGGCCCAATGCGTGCAGCGCGAACGCCAGCTCGCTCATTGAGAGAGAGGGCACCCGAAGCGAAAGCCCCTCGATGACAGCTGCGTCAACGTCGTCATATTCAAGCAGAAACGGTAGTGTCTGCGTGAAATCGTCCGGAAGCAGGACGTCGGTCAGGGTGCCGATTTCCGCCTGACGCGAAGTCGGACATTGGAGGGAAAGCTGTTCGTAGAGCCCCTGCGAACGAATGCGATGCAGGCCGGCAAGCGTGTTGTCATTCCCGAGCCGAATGGCATGCTCGCCCTCGAGCCGAGCTATGGCCCGCGCGAAGCTGCCCGAAGCCAAGCCCAGGCGCTGCCGGACGCGGTCCGCGCAGGCCCTTCCGCCGAAACGTGCAGCGGGGATGACTGCCTGCAGAATCGCTATTTCGTCATCCCGCTCTTCGCGAAGCCGACGCCGGAGCTGGTCGGCCAGCGTGTCGCCGAGGCGTTGTCCGCGGGACAACAAGTGTGTGTACTCGAGCAAAAGTCCTTCGCTCAGCTCGAAGGGCTCGCGCCAATGCTGGTAGAACACCTCCTGCTGCGACCGTAGTTCCGACCAGATCCTTTGGGCCAGTGCCTCATCAAGGGCGGGCCGTACGATCGCGGTTGAAGCCAGATCACCAGCCAGGAACAGATCTTCCTCGCGTATCGTGCCGAGCAGGACAACACCGGCATGGTAGCGCAATTCGCGCGCGAGAATTTCCCACATGCCGCTCAGATCGCGACCGACATCGTCAATGACGAAGCCGACAGGGCGCTGCGGCGAAGCCTCGAGGCTCTGCGAGAGTTCGACTATGATCGACACGTCCGCAGGATCTGCCCGACCAAGGCGATACCAGCGAATGGCATGCCGCGTGCGGAAGGCGGTAAGCCAGGCGGCTGCCGACTTTCCCGCTCCCGATGGACCGGCGACCAGCGCAACGCCTTGGCGCTGCAGTCCCTCCTCGATCGTGGAAACGAGTTCGGGTCGGTCGAGAACCAGTCCGCCCGCAACGTGTCCGGGTAGCGCGTCGACGCCGGTGTAGAACTCTTCCTCGGTGACCGGATCGAAATTCAGGACGTGGCAAAGCCCACGCTCGATCGCGGGAAAAAGGTCTTCGCGGGCCACGAGCCGCGCAATGGAGGTCAAGATCGCCTCCACTTCAGACGATCCGATGGTGAACGGGTGACTGGCCGATGCCAAATAATTCAGATCCGCACCCTCGCCCAGCAGGAAGCGCAGCTTGTGCGCTACAAGACGGCCAATCGCGTCGGGTAGCGTGCGCTGCGAAGTCAGGAGGGTGACGGCCTCGTCGATCGGGTCCGGGATCGTTACCACGCTCGCGCGCGTAAGGATGAGTTCGGCAAGCGAGCGATCTCCGTCAAGAGCCGCGCTGAGCATGGGCATGAGCAGCTGCGCTCCATGTCCATCTTCGGCTAGGAAGTGTTCCAGTCCCGTCGGTTCGATCTCGGCAGGTTGTCTCTCGAGGACCAGAACCAGCCTGCAACGGCCATTCTTGAGGGCATTTTCGTCGACCGTGCCGACCGCTTTCACAAGATGTTGAACAATCTCGATCGAAGAAAACGTGCCACGTGGATCGTGCCGCGCTTTCACCTGGACGCGGAATTCATTCTCTCCCTTGTGAAGGGTGATGTCGTCGAGGCCTTCGGGAACGAGCGTATCAGCATCGAGTTTGCCTGCCCATATCTGCAGGCCCAGCCAGGCACCAACGGCATCCTGGAAACGAAAGCCCCTGCCGCTGCGCGCACCCGCCCGGCTCGTCTCCCAGAGCCGCGGATCGATCGGGGCAGGTCTCGGCTCAGTCACCTAGGACCACTTCGGTTATCTCCCATACCTTTGCATCGTGCCAAGCGGGCTCGTCGGCATCCTTGATGGCGCGCTCTCGCGCTTGACTGCGCATCCAGGAACGATGGCCTTCGGCGGGGTGATCTTTCGCAAGGGCGGCGATCGCCTCATAGGTCGCGCGGCCTGGAATTTCCGAAAGCAATGAAAAAAGCTGGTTGCGCGCCTCTTGTGCATTGTCGCGCAAGGTCGGCGAATACACGCCTTTCCCGGCCCGTTCGATATCCTCTTCCGCGACAATGAAGCGGTGCATCAGGACATAGAGTGCCTTGAGATGTATGGCCGTCCGAAAGGCATCGAGTCTCGGCCCCGTGCCGTGGCGCCCGCCCATCAAATCGACAATGAAACGCTGGGCGAATATGCTTGCCTCTTCCGGCGCCAAGGAAGTCAGCCTGCCTTCCAGAGCGTCAACCGCCGAGGCGGGTTCGGCGTCGACCCACAGGGCGAACCAGCGCGCGTGCTGGTCGGCATCGGCAGCACTGTCGATTTTCTGCTTGGCGAGAGCGGCGAGCTTGGCGGGCGGAAGCGAGCCGCCCTTCATGATCGCGATCGCGTAGCGCAGTCCGTCGTCATCGATAAGAGCATGCGCCGTGAGCCAGTCATGCAGGATCGGTGCGATATGCTGGTGAAGCCACGGCGCATGGTAAACGAGATCGTGCAGGATGTGGTGCGGCTCGCGCTGCGAGAGCCGCTGTTCGAGTTCCCACATCAGCTCCTGCCGGATCGCCGCGAGCCCTTGAATGGGATACGCATTGTAGAGCGTTTCAAACCAGTCGGGAAATCCGTTCAGCTCCCACGTGACATAGCGCAGCGCCCGTTCGACTTCGGCGGGCGAAAGACTTTCCGGAAAGCTTTTTTCTTCCGCCGCCTCGATCGCCAGGCCGGCCATGCCAAAGACTAGCGAATATGGCGTTCCGCCGGTCTCAGAGCCCTCCGAGGCAAGCGTCGGCTTGTAATGCCGCCAGTGCGTGATGGCTGCAGCGCGATATGCTTGCGCTACCGCTTTCCCGAACTCCTTCTCGAGCGTCTTCCAGTCGGCAGTATATCCTCGGTCAAAGGCGGAGTTCCCGTCGCGCGCACTCATCATTAGATAGTACTGGTCGCTGCTGAACTCACCCGGAACCAAGCCCTCCGGTTGGGTCACGCGTGCAGGATTCGCGCGCAGCGTCTCGACCCACTCGGATCGCATCTGCGCCTGCTCGGCCTCCTCTGCCTCGCGCTTGCGCTCATATTCGCGATGTTCTTCTTCCATCTTCTGCACTTGCGGCGAGGGTGTGGGATCGAGAAGCTCGTTCAGCCGATCCGCAAGCTCTTCTCGGTCGCTACAAACGGTGCGGAGTTTGCCGAGCCAATCTTCAGGCCGGTCGTGCTCGCGATAGAGGGTGAAGGCGCGCGAAAGCGCGACCAAACGGTTATCCAGCAATGGCTGCGACGCGATCCACTCGACGACCCGATCGAAATCTTCACGCGAGAACCGCCAGAACGGATGCAAGAAGGTAACCTGCCAGTCGTCTGTCAGCGATTTCCCGTCCTTGCTCTCAAGAAAGGCGCGGCGCTCGGCAACGCTGCTCCAATACAGCGTGTCGTTGAGTTCCTTCCAGCGCGGCACATTGGCGTTGAGCTGTTCACGGTATTCATTGACGTCGCCCTGCCGCCAGAAACGCAGCGCAGGCATATTGCGCATAATTGCGAGCGCCTCCGGAGCAAGCGCAGACGGTGAGCGGGCCGCAACAAGTCGATCGACCGCATGCAGGGCTATCGGCATCAGCCAGGCATATTCTTCCGAGACGTGACATTCGCCGCGCTCGACATAGGGCTCGCTCTCCAGGAATGGCGTGATAATCGCGACGAGACGCAACAACAATTGCGGCACCGGACCCGCGCGCACGATCGGCAAACGGTCGACGAGGTTGTGCAGCGATTGCTCGAGACCGGTCACGGAAAAACGCTCGAACGGCTCGAGGTTGGCAATGGCCTTTCCGAGCAACAGGAGCGTCTGTTCGTCAGGATCGGCATGCTCGACTAGCTCGGCTAGAATCCTGCGGTCGAGCGGGCATTCGGAAGCGATTGACGCCCAGAGTTCCTCGATGTCGTCGGCGGCCCCCAAGGTCATCACCGCGCGTGCCGACGCAATCCGCGCATAGCGGCCCCGGCCCGCATCCATTGCGATGGCGCGCAGGATGGGAACACAATTCCGCAATTCGCCCTGCCAAGCAAAGCGGGCCAGGAAGAAAACAACATCGTCATTGTCCCAGTGCGCTTCGAGCAGCGCCAACGCGTCATCTCCCAGATCCTGCGAGGCGATGCGTTCGATTTCGGTATTGTCCATGATGCTGCTCACGTGAATCTCTCCGCAATGTCTCCGACGATGCTCTCGAGCATGCCCTGCCGGACGCCCAGCGGCAGTTTCGCGGGGTCGCCGCCCGCCGGTGCGACCGTGGGGTCGATTTCCATAACTTGATCGCGGATGCATTCGTCATGGAGGATGAGCCAGGGGAGGATGGGCCGCATTCGCGGAACGAGCACGCGTTCGCCATAGCGCTCGCGAATACAAAGGTCCTCGACAACCTGGCGGCCTGCGGCGTTGCCGAGCAGACTGGCCGCCCATTCGGCGGTGAGAAGTTCGCGCACTTCACGATGGCGAAAGCGCACCGCACCATAGACCTTGTCGTCAAATATCCCGAGACCGAGCAAAGTCGCGAGCTCTGCTTCGTCGAGATTCTGCACGACGGCCCGGCAATCAATACGCTCTTCGGTCATGTCTCCTTCCGGACAACAGATCTTGGTCTTTCCCGTCATAGTGACCGCCGCTGCCAGCATGCCAGCCGCTGCCCTGCGGCGGGCCACGTCGACCTTCACCAATGACGGTCTTCTGACAGGATCGAGCTGGAGGTCGATCATCCGGTTGAGCACATCGAGACGACTTCCGAGCATCTGATCGACCGTCCAAACGCGGGTCAGCGCAATGAGGTCGAAAGGATTTTCGGCAAATGTGAGAAGCGAGCGCCGTTTCAGCTCGGCGATAAACTTCTTGTCGTCGGGCACACCCTGATGGACCGCGAACATACGAATCTCATCGATATTTAGACCTTGCAGTCGAAACACCTGCATACCGTCGGCGGGGTGGTGACCGTCCTTGTTACCCTCCTCCAGCTGGATACTCCCATGGGGCAGATACTCGTAAACGAGACGGCGCGCGGGCAGCGCCTGCCAAGCATCGTCGCGGCTCGTAATGCAGATATGCGCCCGCTCCAGGGATTGCCAAATGCGTCGGCCAAAAATACGCAGCGCATCCTCCAATGCATTCGGAGCATCGAGTTGCGCCTCGTCGACGGAATCCAAGAAAAACCATCCTTCCTCTTCTGACGACTGCCAGTCGGCAAATTGCGCGGCGGTGCCGACCTCGAAAGCTTGTTCGAAATCGGTTTTGAGAAACTCGAGACGAATGAAGAACGCAGGCCTGCCCTGTTCACACAGGCTGGTCGCCTGCGCCTTCGCTTCAAAGGTCTTACCAGCTCCGGGCTGTGCCAGCACCAGGGTCCGATAGCCCCCTATGATGTCATGCCATCGAAGGGGTTTTGTGTCCGATGAGCGATCAAGAAACGCCCACTGCCCCATGCCCGTCTTCGATGGCGCAAAACGGCGCAGAAGGGTGACGACTTTGGCGTTCATCGCATGCTCCCAGCGTTACCGGGATAGAGATTGGGAAACCAGCGCTCGGAGACATCTGCCGGGAAGGCCAGGCGCAAGGGCGCACGCTGCGAAGTTGCTGTCAACATGCCGCGATCCACTAGACTCGATGTAATGTTGCGGGCTGCGCGTTCCTCATATCCCGTGATCGCCGGGACCTTCGAGCGCTCGACCTCACCTGCAAGCACGGCTTCCCGCAAGACCGCGAAGCTGCCTCGAGGCAATCGCTTCAGCCGTATCTCCTCCTCGAGATGTATCTCCATCCGCGTCAGCAAAGTCTCCGGGGCGAGCAGATCGCTCATGAAACGTATCTGGTCGACGGCTGTTTCAAGAAAGAAGCGCGAGAACGCAATCAGGCCGCGTTGCGTCAAATTGCCTCGGCCATCGCGATCGCCTTCGCGAGGGCCGTCCGCTGCGCGAAGTAGTTTCTTGTAGCCATCAACGTTGCGGGCGAGACCTCTAGCAACCGACCACAGACTAGTTCCCACGCCAAGGCGCTTAAAAAGGGCATGGGACATCAAGCGAGCCACCCTGCCGTTCCCATCGAGGAAGGGGTGAATCCAGAGGAAACGATGATGTACGGCGCCGACCGCCTGTACTTTGCGAAGCTTGCTCAAGGTCGGTGCCGAGTAGGCCTGATCGAAGCGAACCATAAAGCGTGCGATATCATCGGGCTCTGGCGGCAAATGGTTGCCTACTTCCACTTCGTGTTTACGAAATTCACCAGGCACCACAGGAATTTGCTCACCTGTCGATGGCAAAGTTGCAAAAAGCATTTCCGCAGGAAGTCGGCTGCAAAATTCGTAGTGGAGCCATGTCGCATATGCTGCTGAGGCTGGCCACACGTCGGGGCCAGCCCCACAGTCGATCAACCGTTGAATGTAGATATGCGCGAGAGCTTCTTCCTGAAGTTCTCTCTGCCTCGGCTCATCGGAAAAGTCCTGAGCCAAGGCACGATCAATGTCTCGGGGGTGCGTATCGTGCCCCTCAATGAGATTGGAGTAGTAGCAATTCATCGAACGTACGAGATCGCCAACCGATTCTTGGAGAATCGGATGAATACGACCTCCTAGCTGGCTGGCTTCGGCGATAAGGTCGAAGGCCAAATCGTCGAGTTCGTTGACCGCCTCCTCAATTAGCAAGGGTTCCATCGACGACACATTCATGGGCCATTCTTGCCGGAATTATCGCCATTTTGCAAGGAGATTAAATATATCAAATTAAAGGGATAATTTGCTCACAGTACGAAGGAATGCCGGTTTATTTGCCGGATTGATTGCCGTTTCGGGATCCTTGATCCGTTGACGTGCCTGCTAGATTCGTAAGACCGGCATGCTCCACGTCGGCTTTCGAAGCACGTCCGCTCAGAGCCTGACTGACAACTTCCGGCCCAATTCGCGCCGGTCAGCGAACCTCTGCAAGATGTGCCCCGTCAGCGGTTTCCCCGAAGCGAAAACCCCTGCCGGAAAATCGTTCGATCAAGTCTGCTGCGGTGCGGGTGTGCTCACTGAGCTTGACTGTAGTGAATGCTCCACGGCCCGCCATTGCGAACGGCAGCAGCAACTGGTCTTGAAGGTAAGGTCCGGCAAAGGCCTGCGACGCCAGATAGCCCGCCATACGCTTGGCCGCTGTCTTTGCCAGGCGTTCCGCAGGCACGCCAAGCTTACCGAAGCCAGACATGACTTCCGTGACATGGTCGAATTCAGCTTCCATGAGTAGGGCATTCCCCGGGCCATTCTCGGCCGGGAGTTGCACTGGAGCGAAGGCTTCGTCCGGCCATTCGGCCAGCACCTTGCGCGCCGCCTTCAGTTCTCGATCAGCGATGTCGAACGGAATTCCGGCAACCAGCGCTTCTACCTTGCCAGCCTTGAACTCGCCGCGCGTCACGCATTCGATCGGGCGCAGCGGCGCTGGATCGATGTCCACGACAATGCGCCCGCCGCCGCGCGGGTAGAAGCCGTGACGCTCGAGCGTGATGGAAATCTGTGGCCCCATCCGCTCCAGCACCGGCAGCAGCGTCTTTTGGAGGAACTCAAAAGGCGGCGCGGCCATCGCGTGGGTACCGCCCTCGATCACCAGTTTTGACGGCGCATCGGCCAGCATCAACGGCACCAGCACGGTCTGCAGTACCAGCCCGGTCGAACCGGCAGTGCCGACGGCGAAATGGTATTCGCCGGGCGTAACGCTGCCGGGCCGAAAGATTAGCTCGCTGGCACCAACAGTCAGCCCGGAGCATTCCGCTCCGCCGATGGCGCAGGCCGCTTCCAGCGCGGTGACATGCTGGCGCATCAGGCCGGGCTTAGCCCTGCCCCCGCGGATGTTCTGGATGGTGAAGGGCTCGCCGGTCAGCAGCGAAAGGGCTGCGGAATACCGCAACACCTGTCCGCCACCCTCACCCTCGGAGCCGTGGATCGTGATCATTCTTTTTCTACCAATTCAAGGAAAAGCGCTTCGGCCTCTTCCGCAAAGTTCGTGTTATCGGTGCGCTCTGGCACTTCGCCAGCGCGTGAGAGCTCATCTGCTACCAACCGTTCGATATCGGGCAGCCTAATGGTGTTTCCCGCTTCGTTGGTTTTCGCCTTTCGAGCGATCAATTCACCAACCTGATCCACCAAGACCCGATCCAGGTCAGCCGCCTGCATCAGAGGCACCATGCTCATCGGCGGACGCCTTGACGGATCGAGGCGCAGCGCACGTACGGAGAGCGCCGGTCGCAGCGCATAGAAATATCGCTTCACGGCGATCTCGCCGCCTGGATCGAGCCAGCGTTCCACTGTGCCCTTGCCAAGGCTGGCGTAGTGCAGCGCGTAGCCACGCGGGTTAAAGTGGCGGTTAGCAAGGTCAGCAAGCTGCTCAACCACCGGATCGTCAGCAATGTAGCGGATCGAGCTTTCGATCCACTCCGACAGGACCGCGTTGTGCTTGAGCATAAGGCCCAGCGCCTTGCGAACATCCCAGCCGTTCAGATCGATCTCATCGACAATGGGCCGTTCGACCACATCGCGGACCGGCTTAAGCGCGAGATAGTCTCGGCGAGGCCGGATGTAGAGAAAGCGCACGTCGTAATCGCTGTCAGGCGATGGGAAGCCCCATGCGCGCGAACCGGATTCCACCGCCATCAGCAGGCGCACGCCGTCCTCGCTCGCCACACGGGCGAGACGGGCCTCGATATCGGCGCGCACTGCGGGCGCGATGGCTAGCGTATCCTGCATCGGAATTATCTTTGGTCTCTTGGCGATAGCGGCGTGAAGGGCGCTAACCCTTCACGCACACCACCTGTTTCAAGGTATGGACGATCTCCACCAGGTCGGCCTGCGCGGCCATCACGGCTTCGATCGGCTTGTAGGCCTTGGGAGTTTCATCAATCACGCCCTCGTCCTTGCGGCATTCGACACCGGCGGTATCGGCGATATGCTCGTCGAGC
This sequence comes from uncultured Sphingorhabdus sp., assembly GCA_964423155.1. Classification (GTDB taxonomy): domain Bacteria; phylum Pseudomonadota; class Alphaproteobacteria; order Sphingomonadales; family Sphingomonadaceae; genus Sphingorhabdus_B. The sequence goes on along the minus strand of CAYRDQ010000021.1, from coordinate 5,567 downwards.
GTCACCAGCTTCTTCGCCTGGGTCCGGGACATCACGCGCCCCGCCCCGTGCGAGCAGCTGTCAAAGCTCTCGGCATTACCCAGCCCGCGCACGATGAAGCTTTTCGCCCCCATCGATCCGGGGATGATGCCCATCGTGCCCTTCGCCGCCCGCACCGCACCCTTCCGGGTAACGAGCACGTTTTCGCCGAAGTGGTTTTCCCGCGTCACATAGTTGTGATGGCAGTTCACCGCTTCGCACTCGGCATCGAACGGCTTGGCGATCTGGCTCCGCAGTGCATCGAGCACATGCGTCATCATCACGCGCCGGTTGAGCGCCGCAAAGTCCTGCGCCCATTCGACTGCTTCGACATAATCGTCGAAATGGTCGGTCCCTTCCGGGAAATAGGCGAGGTCCTGGTCAGGCAGGTTGATATGCCACTTGCGCATGTCCTGCTTGGCCAGCTCGATGAAGAACGTGCCGATCGCGTTACCCACACCGCGCGAGCCGGAGTGGAGCATGATCCACACCCGCTGCTCGGTATCGAGGCACAGTTCGATGAAGTGGTTGCCGGTTCCCAGCGTCCCCAGATGCACGAGGTTGTTCGTGTTTTTGAGCCGCGGGTACTTGGCGACGATCTGTCCGAAGCGTTCGGCGAGCTTTGCCCAGGCATCGACCACGGCCGGAGGCGGATCGCCCCACGAACCCTTGTCGCGCTTACCCCGGCCGACATCGCGGCCATGCGGCACCGCCGCCTCGATCGCGGAGCGAACACCGGCAAGGTTGTCCGGCAGGTCGCTCGCCACGAGCGAGGTACGCGCGGCCATCATGCCGCAGCCAATGTCGACGCCGACCGCAGCCGGGATCACCGCGCCCTTGGTCGGGATTACCGAACCCACGGTCGCGCCGATCCCCACATGTACGTCGGGCATGGCCGCAACATGCTTGAAGATGAACGGCATCTTCGCCGCCTTGGTCAGCTGCTCACGTGCCTTGTTGTCAACGGGAACGCCGCGGGTCCACATCTTGATCGGCGACCCGCCCTCCACGTCCTGACATTCATACGTCGTCTGGGTCATGGCGACCTCCTCATGCTTCTTCATAGGTGCTGGCGACAAGCTTTGGCGAGACTTCTCCGCATGTTGCCATGCAGGGGCGGGTTCGAACCGCCTGGTTACCGATGTAGTCCCGACCGGCATTCGCCAGCGCTGATGTAATTCTGCTCTATCGCTTCGCTGCGTGAGCGCAGGGTGCCGGCGGCGAGTGATTGATGAGACGTTTTACTGAGCTACTCCGGTTGCCCGGGGGCGGACTCGGACCGCCGACCTCCTGCTTTCGCAGGCGCTCTACCCATGTAGTCCCACCGGCATCCGCCAGCGTTAATTGATACTCGATTCACGGCGACGAGGTTTGGGTAAGACGTTGCCCCGAGGGGCGCCGCTCTATCCGCTGAGCTACGGGCCCGCATGTGGTGGACCCGGCGGGATTCGAACCCGCGACCTGCATCGTGCAAGGATGTAGTCCTGACCCGGCATTCGCCGCGAATTTGGAAAACAGTCGAGGCGACGAGAAATGTCGAGACGACGGCCCTTAAGCTACTACTCCAAGCGGGATTTGAACCCGATCTCTCCAGACCGCTTGCGCGACACTGGAGCGCTTTTCCCGACGGGGCCTTTCATGGTGGAGGATGTAGTCCCAGACTGCATTCGCCACGGCTGCTTTCCAAAGGTTCATTATATTTCGGTCGCGGCGACGAGGGTTGGAAAAGACGTGCCCTATCGGGCCAGTGCTCTACCAGGCTGAGCTACCGCCGGTTTCCCGGCAGGCGGGATTCGAACCCGCGACACCTGCATCCTGAGTGTAGTCCTTCCCGGCATTCGCCGCGACCTTGTGTGTTCCTTCCTTAAATCTCCACTTCGTTGACGATCTCGACCCAATCCTTCGCATCGCCGTTGGCGAAGCGTGCCATTGCGTCGAACACCGCGTCGGTGAAACCACCGACATTCATGATGTCCTTGCGATCTTTCGCCTGCGTCGAGCCGTAAGGCTGGATGTCGATGCAGATCAGCTTCGCACCCGGGTTACGGGCCTTCAGCTTGTTCCACTCCTTCATCGTCGCCGAAGCATCGCCATAGGACCACGGACGCGGCGCATCGAACCAGGACTCATTGTCCGAAACGATGACTACGCAATCGACCATCGCCTTCTCGCGGTTCAGCAAGGCAAGCGGGGCCGAGACTTTGGTTCCGCCACCGCCGACCCCCGCCAGCTTTGCGCCATTCACCGCCACGCGGGCCTTGGGATCAAGCTTGAGCTTCACCACGTCCACTTCGAACGGCAGCACGCGGGTCTGCGAATTGCTCCGCAGCATCGCGGCCGAAACCAGCGCGGCGATGTCGATGCAGCGTACGACCGAAGTCGCACCCTTTCGATAACCGGTCGCAGGCGAACTCATCGAGCCCGACACGTCCGGACACACCACGACATTGCCTTCCAGCACCGGGACCTTCGCAAGCGACAGCTCCAGAGCCTTCTCAAGCGCAGCCTGCACCGCTAGCGGGACACCGTCACCGACTTGGGTCAGTGCAGTCATCAACTGGTAAGGCATCGGCTTCACGCGGGCGATGGCATCGGGATCGGCCAGCCGCGCAGCAACCATCTCGGTCACTCCGTCGATCTGGAACACTCCCTTACGCGCCAGCGTGTTGAGGTTCATCCGCAACGCCTGCCACCCGATGCGCTCTGCCAGCACAGCCCACTGCTTTGCGGTCAGCTCGAAAGCGGTCAGCCATTCAAAGGGCACATCGGGCAGGGGCCGCGAACGGTCCGCCTTCCATGCCTCGAAATCAGCAATCTCCTTCGGCAGCGCCGCGACATCGTAGGGCTTACCGATCAGCCAGCCGTAGAAGGCACGCCGTTCGGCCGAAGCCGGAGCCGGGTGAACCATCTTTACGATATCCGCCAAGCTCGGATCATTACCCGTTGCCGCCTGCATCAGCTGGCGGGTCGAGGCATTTTCCAGCCATTCACGCACCAGCCGCTTCGGCCGCGTGCCAAGCGAAGTCCGCCCGGTCTGGCCCGACCGCATGATCTGCACAAAGTTGCGCAGCATGCGGCCGTTATCGATCACGCGCTTGAACACCGGGACCATCAGGTCCGGATCGGACATCGACAGCACTGCAGTCAGCAATGCCGGCATATCCTTCATCGCGCCCGACTGGCGAGCATAGATCGCACACTTGGCGACCCATTCGGCGTCCACAGCCCAGGCAGCTTCGAGCGCCTTGGCAAGCTGGTCCTGCGCATCGGCGTAGAATCCGTCCGACAAAGTGCCGGTTGCGGCTAGCTGCGCGAGCAGTGCTTCGGGGCCATAGGCATAGGCGTTGCCGCCTGCCTGGTTCACCGTGTCCGTACGCGGCAGGAACTTCGCCAGCGCCGAGGAAAAAAGCGTCTTGTTGGCCATCGTCCAACTCCGTCATCAAACTTCATCGGGCTTTGGGCGGCCGGCCCATTCCGGCCGCCCATGTCCCGCGTCTCGCCGGGTGTTCGACTTACCCGACGGTTTGGATAGAGCATGAGGCGTGCCAGTTTTCAGCCACTTGCTGCAAATTTCGCATAGTACGCTGAAATATATAGGATTATTTAGACTCGATCTTCTCAACAACCCATCGTGAAGTTGCGAGAAATCTATTCTCTTGTATCGCTTATGATAAAAATTTATCACCAAGAGCATGAAGCCCACCACTGTCATTGGTTTTCTCGGCTCAACGCTCGATGCCGCAAAGTTTGGTCCGTCACGCTGGAACAAATGGCGGCCCACGGTCAGCATCTGCATGCAGGAGGACCTGCGGGTGGATCGGTTTGTGTTGATTCACGGCAGCTATCACCGCCGCCTCGCAGAATTCGTGATGCAGGATATCCGCGACGTCTCACCCGAGACCGAGGTCGTCCCCCACGTCATGGATTTCGAAGACGCATGGGACTTCGAGGAGGTTTATGGAAAGCTGCTCGATTTCGCGCGTGAGTTCGAATTCGATCCAGACGCCCATGATTACCTGATACACATCACCACCGGCACGCATGTGGCGCAGATATGCCTCTTCCTGCTAACCGAGGCACGCTATCTTCCCGGCAAGCTATTGCAGACACAGCCTCACAAGGGAGCGCCGCAGCCGATCGGCACCTGGGCCTCGATAGATCTCGACCTTTCCCGCTACGATTCCATTGCCAGTCGCTTCGCTGAGGCAAGCGCGGAAAGCACCAGCTTCCTCAAAAGCGGGATCGAAACCCGCAACGCAGCCTTCAACCGCATGATCGAGGAAATCGAACAGGTCGCTGTCCGCAGCCGCGCGCCGATCCTACTGATGGGGCCGACCGGCGCAGGCAAGAGCCAGCTCGCGCGCAAGGTCTACGAGCTCAAGAAACTGCGCCACCAGGTCGAAGGGCCGTTCGTGGAGGTCAACTGTGCGACGCTGAAGGGCGACAGCGCCATGTCAGCGCTTTTCGGCCACAAGAAAGGTGCTTTCACGGGTGCAGTGCAGGACCGGCCTGGCTTGCTCAAAAGCGCCGACAAGGGCCTCCTGTTCCTGGACGAGATTGGCGAACTGGGGCTGGACGAACAAGCCATGATCCTGCGCGCGATCGAGGAAGGGCGCTTCCTTCCCGTTGGTGCGGACAGCGAGGCCAAGAGCGAATTCCAGCTGATCGCCGGGACCAACCGCAACCTCATGGATGAAGTCGCCGCCGGGAATTTCCGCGAAGACCTGTTCGCACGACTTAACCTATGGACTTTTGCTCTGCCCAGCCTGGCCGAGCGGCGCGAGGACATAGAACCCAATCTCGACTATGAGCTCGAACGCTTCGCAGAGCGTGAAGGCACGCGCGTCACATTCAACAAGGAGGCCCGCGAGCGCTATCTCGCTTTTGCCGAGAGCCCGTCTGCACGGTGGCAAGGCAATTTCCGCGACCTCGCCGCCAGCGTAACCCGCATGGCGACACTTTGCCCGACGGGCAGGATCGACCGCGAGGCGGTGGACTTCGAAACGGGCCGCCTTGGACGGCTTTGGTCAGGCGACAAGGCGGAGGTAGGCGTGTTAACCGACTTGCTCGGAAAGGATCGCGTGGAGGCGATCGACCCTTTCGACCGGGTACAGCTGGAATATGTGGTTGACGTGTGCCGACGCTCAGCCAGCCTTTCTGACGCAGGACGTACCCTCTTTGCCGCCTCACGCGAACAGCGCACATCGACCAATGATTCTGATCGCCTGCGGAAATACCTCGCCAAATTTGGGTTGGACTGGGGTGCCGTCACCCAATGACCTAAGCGGCTGTAATCTGAACTGATTATCGAAAAGTGCGACGCAATCGAGACGCCCGAACTCCAACGCCCTCAAATTGTATTGTAGTATCGGAACATCCCGCAGCGGCCCCGAAAAGACCATTCAAGCCCGCACATTATGTGGGGTCAATCGTAGGAACGCATTCTGCGATTTTCGCGGAACCAGCGCAAAAACAAAGGGCTAAGGCAGTTGACTGGCGCACCCGACAGGATTCGAACCTGTGGCCCCCAGATTAGGAATCTGATGCTC
>CAYRDQ010000020.1:41224-43697 GCA_964423155.1 uncultured Sphingorhabdus sp. | reverse complement strand
GTCGTACCCTGCTTGTTGAGTTCGACCACATATTCCCAAAGCTGCTGGCGCAGTTCGATGTCGACACCGGCGGTCGGTTCGTCGAGCACGATCACTGGCGGCGAATGCACCATCGCCTTGGCCACCAGCAGCCTCCGCTTCATCCCGCCCGAAAGCGTGCGCGCATAGGCATCGGCCTTGTCCTCCAGCCGGACGGCCTTGAGCAATTCCATTGACCTGCGCTTGTCCTTAGGCACGCCATAGAGCCCGGCAAAAAGCTCCAGCGTTTCAAACGGTGTGAAGAAGGGATCGAACATTATCTCTTGCGGAACGATGCCGATCGATGCCTTCGCGTTGCGCGGATTGGCGTCGATATCGAAGCCCCAGATGCTGGCCTGCCCCGAGGTTTTTTGCACCATGCCAGCCAAGATGTTGATAATTGTTGATTTCCCTGCGCCATTCGGCCCCAAAAGCCCGAAGATCGACCCGCGTTCGACATCGAAACTGACGCCGTCGAGTGCTTGTTTTCCGTTGGAATAGCGTTTGGTGAGATCGCGGATCGAAATGGCAGCTTGCGTCATAGACGTTAATCGATAGCCGAGCACCAAGCCCCGCGCAACGCAAGGCTTTCCATCAAGGGGTTAAGATCGGTTAACCGCAAACGCTAAGGCAATGTTGCAGCCGGTCGCAGTAGGCCGGCAACATGCGTGGGGCAAAAGTCCGGAATATCTGTGCGCGATTCGCGCTGGCTGCGGCTGTTTTGGCTGCAGCCGTTATCCCTGCGCGCGCGGAAACCGAAGCAATGGATACGCAGGTTTCCGTCGTTTCGCCCGGGTCGTTCTACAAAGTGCAAGACCTGTATTTCGGCGTGATTGCATCAAGCGCGCTGCCCGGCACCGTTACAGTGGCGCCCACCGGCGGACGGACCGCCACGGGTGGGGTCTCATTGATCGGAAACAGCCATCACCCAGCGGAATTTGCCGGAATGAAGCCAACGCAGGCCAACCGACCAGTTAGGATGCGTGTTGCCTCGAATACGATTTTGTTGACTGGACCCGGCACGCCGATGGTTGCAAGCCTGTTCCGCGCAAACACCAATCCGGGAACACCTTTGTCGACCATAACCCGCAATTATCAGGTGCAGCAAACGAGTAACGGCGCTTTTGTGCTTTATGTCGGTGCAACATTGGCGGTCAACGCCAACCAACAGCCGGGTACCTATACAGGCACCTGGACCCTGACGCTCGATTATCAATAAGATTTTCCGATGCTACGGCCATTTGCTCTTTCACGACTAAGGCGATGTTTACCATTTCGTTATAACTTTGGCGCTATGCCTTCTCGCATGCGTGCGCTTCGCTTTTGGCTTTTTCCGGCAATTGCCTTGTCTGGTCTGCTGACCTCGCCAGCGTCAGCACAATCGGCTACCCAAAGCGGCGATGCGCAGGTTGGGGTTGTCACGCCACTAAGCTTCATCCAGACCGAAGAACTGCATTTCGGCCAGATTTTTGCCCGGCCGAATGCGGGAACTGTCACCGTTGCGCCTGATGGTACACGCACGGCGACGGGAGGAATCATTTTGACGGGCAATCTCCATCAAGCGGCAGAATTTGCTGGCATGGGTACCTTCAACCAGCGTGTCCAAATTTCTTTGGGAAGCAACACGATATTCATCACGGGGCCCGGGCCTCGCATGCGCGTTCGGACATTTGTTATCGGCAGTACGCCGACAGCCGTGTTGACCACCACTCCAAGAGTCTTTCGCATTGCAGGCCCTAGCGGAGCATTCCGTTTTCCGGTTGGAGCGACTCTAGAGGTTGGTGCAAACCAACCGGCCGGCACTTATACTGGCACATGGACGATCACGCTCAACTATCAGTAGTGAAATGGCCCGTTGCGACGCGGCAACGCCTTTGCTAACGGCGGCAGCATGACCGAAGCGCCCGAAACCATACTTGTCCGCACTCACCGCATTTCCTGCGACGGCAGCGGCGAAGGCGTGCCGGCGGCCCTCGGCCATCCGCGCGTGTGGCTCGAAATCGACGAAAGCGGCATGGTCGAATGCGGATATTGCGATCGCCGCTTCGTGCTTGTTGGCGGTCCAGCCGATAATGGAACGTCAAACAAGGGCTGAAGCCCCTTTCGTTCCGCGCGGCATCGCCTATATCAAGGGCATGAGCATTTCAGATCCGCGCAGCTTTCTCTACCAACCCGGCCTTCTCGATCCCGATGGCGCGCTCCGCGTCACCCGTGATGCCTTGAAGGCGTGCGACGATGGCGAACTCTACCTGCAATATAGCGCCAGCGAAAGTTTCGGCTTTGACGATGGCCGCCTGAAAATGGCCGATTATTCGACCGCCTCGGGCTTTGGCCTGCGCGGCGTCTCCGGCGAGATGACCGGTTTCAGCCATGCCAATGATCTGAGTGAAGGCGCCATTCGCCGCGCGGCCGAAACGCTGCAGCTGCTCGACCCCGCCAAGGGGCAGGCCGCACC
>CAYRDQ010000020.1:0-41124 GCA_964423155.1 uncultured Sphingorhabdus sp. | reverse complement strand
ATGGCTTCGTGGCGACGGACATCCGCCCGCTGGTGCGGCTGAACGTGTCGATCGTTACCGAAGAAAATGGCCGCCGCGAAACCGGCACCTATGGCTTCGGCGGGCGCAAGCTTTACGACGACCTTTTTGACGAAGCCGCCTGGAACCACGCCATCGACGAGGCATTGGCGCAGTCGCTCACAAACCTCCGCTCGGTCGATGCACCCGCCGGCGAAATGACCGTGCTGCTTGGCCCTGGCTGGCCCGGCGTGCTGCTACACGAAGCGGTCGGCCATGGCCTCGAAGGCGATTTCAACCGCAAGGGTACCAGCGCCTTTTCGGGCAAGATCGGCCAGCGGGTGGCAGCGCCCGGCGTCACCGTGGTTGACGATGGCAGTTTGGCAGACCGTCGTGGATCGCTGTCGATTGACGATGAAGGTACGCCGACGCAGGAAAATATCCTGATCGAGGACGGTATCTTGAAAGGCTATATGCAGGACCGCCTCAATGCGCGACTGATGGGCGTCGAGCCGACCGGCAATGGCCGCCGCCAGAGCTACGCCCACGCCCCCATGCCGCGGATGACCAACACCTTCATGCGCGGCGGCAATGACAATCCCGCTGAACTGCTCAGCCGGGTGAAGGACGGCATCTTCGCCAAAAGCTTCGGCGGTGGGCAGGTCGACATCGTCTCGGGCAAATTCGTGTTCAGCTGCACCGAGGCCTATCGCGTGAAGAACGGAAAACTGGGCGACCCGATCAAAGGCGCAACCTTGATCGGCGATGGCCCGACGGCGCTCACCAAGATCATCGGCATCGGCAACGATATGGCGCTCGATGAAGGCATTGGCGTGTGCGGCAAGGGCGGCCAAAGCGTACCTGCAGGCGTCGGCCAGCCGACTACCCTCGTCAGCGCACTGACCGTGGGCGGAACGGCGGGATGATTGACGAAGAGGACGAGCTGGACCTGGGATCAGTACCTGCTGATTGGGCACAGCAACTCCTCCATTTCTGGTTTTCCGAAAGCAGCGAAAGCGATTGGTTCGGAGGCGGACCAGACTTTGACATATCGGTCCGCGAAAGATTCGCAGGCTGGCGTGACGCTCTGCGCGCATATCCGACCGAGTCCTTTCTAACCGATCCACTCGCGGCGCTTGCCGCCATCATCCTGTTCGATCAAGTTCCACGCAATGCCTTTCGCGGGCAGGCGGAGGCCTTTGCGACCGACCATCTGGCGCTAGCCATTGCTCGAACATCGGTTGCAGGTGCCTTCGATTCCAGCCTGTCAAAAGACGAGCGCTTGTTCCTCTATTTGCCCTTCGAACATAGTGAAGACATCACCGACCAACGCGAATCTGTAAGGCTGATGGGTGGATTGGGAGATGAGCGCCTTTTGCAATTCGCCCTTGATCATAAGGCAATGATTGAGCGTTTTGGACGTTTCCCGCACCGGAACAAAATACTTGGTCGGGCTGATCGGCCCGGTGAAGCCGAAGCCGTCGCAGCCGGTGGAGGTTGGTAGTGAACGAAGCGCGCTATTCCAGAAGTGCTATGGCACTGCACTGGCTGATCGCCGCACTTATGGCTTTCCAATATGGTTTGGGCGAAGCGTTTGAGCACATGCCGCGCGGCAAGGCGCTGTTCGACGTCGCGCAGTTCCACAAGTCGATCGGCATTTCGATCCTTTTGCTGACGGTGCTCCGTTTGGGAGTGCGCTTCACGAAGCCCCGCCCCGAACCGCTCGTCGATGCGACTTGGGCCAGCTGGGCAGCAAAGCTGGTGCATTGGGGTTTCTATTTCATTCTCATTGCTGCGCCTCTCACAGGCTGGCTCGCCGTGTCGACTGCGCGGCTTGATATCCCGACGCTGTTATTTTCCGCGATTCCCTGGCCCGACTTCCCCTTTGTCGCCGGAATGGAAGCAGCGGCGAAACACAGCCTGCACGAATGGGCCGAGGATTCGCATGCCATATTGGCGAAACTCACTTTGCTGCTGTTCCTGCTGCATGTGGTTGGCGCGCTGCGGCACCAGTTGTTGCTTAAGGAAGCGCTGATCGAGCGAATGTTGCCGCTGCGCAGATTATCCCCGGTTGCGGGAAGCGCCGCGATAGTTGCGCTTGCCGCTGTCGCTTTCGGTTTGGTGCAATTGGGTGAAACGCCCGGCATCGTGCCATCAGCGACTATGCCTGCCCTGGCACCCGCGCCCAAGACAATTGTTCAAGCTGTCAAGCCGACTGACGAAGCAATCCAGCCGATACAAGCGGCCAAAGCCGAGATGGAGGTGGAAGCGGAAAAGGCCGATCCCGACGCCATTCCTGCCGGGGAAATTCCTGCCTGGAATGTGGCGCCCGGTGCCAGACTTGGCTTCAGCACATCCTATGCAGGTTCGGCGATCGACGGACGGTTCGGATCTTTCCGTGCCGACATACGCTTCAATCCTGGCGCCTTGGCGAAATCGAGAATTAGGGTAACTATCCCGCTGAACTCGGCAAATAGCGCCGATGAAGAACGCGATACCTCGCTTAAGGGCCCCGACTTTTTCGACGTCGGCAATCATCCGCAAGCGGTGTGGAAGTCGTCAGGCATCCGGCATCTCGGCGGCAACCGCTATCGCGCCGATGGAACGCTGAACCTGCGCGGCGTATCGCGTCCGGTGCCGCTAACCTTCACGCTCGACATTAAAGGTAAAAACGCCCGGGTTTCGGGTAGCGCATCGCTGCGCCGACTGGCCTTTGGCGTGGGTCAAGGCGAATTTCAAGCAACCGAGACTATACCCGATATTGTCGGCATTACGTTCAATTTCCGCGCGACCCGCCGCTAAGCGTTTTGGTTTGGGCGGAATTTCGGTTTATAAGATCGACTTAATCAGATTCGGGTCGCACCAAATTTGGCATATTTGCCCTTGATTGGGAGAAAACCCGTGCGTCCGATCTTCCGCTACACCTGTATCGCCACACTAACCGTTGCGCTCGCCGTCGTTCCCGGCTCCGCCCAGAAAACCACCGGTCCCAAGGCCAATTACGAGATGGACGTCCAGACCATGTCGGGCATGGGCATGGGCGCCATGATGGGCGGCGGGCTGGGCGGGCTCTTTGGCGGCGGGGGCGACAATTATATGCTTGAACTTCGCCTGACATCGGCAACGCCATCACCGGTGCAACCGGAAAAGGGCGACCATTTCTTCCAGCCGCAAGCCAAGATGGGCAAATCGGTTCCGCTGCTGGGCGATGCACCGGGCAAGTCCGAACCGGTCGAGCGCGATTATGATCCCCGCACGATGGAAAAGCCCAAGGGCCGTATCCTGATGTACTGGGGCTGCTACGCCAATGCACCCAAGGGGCAACCCTTCATCATTGATTTTGCGAAGATGCCTACTGCCAAGATGCCCGCCAACATGCCGCAACAAATGCAGCGTTATGAGGCGCAGGCGAAGGCGCGTGACGCCAATGCAGCCTGGTGGCCCAATGGCAAAGGCGGGAAGCAGCCTAAGTCGGGTTCTTCGCTTCGCGGCGAACATCGGATCACCAGCGGGTTTACACCCGAAATCAAGTTCAGCCTGGTGAACGACTATATGGCGTCGCTGAATGTGAATGCGAACGACTCCGGCGCGCCAATCTTGCTCAACTGGAACAGCGTACCCACCGCGACAGGTTATGTCGCATGGGCTATGGGCGGGATGGAGCGTGCAGGTCAGGGGGGCGACATGGTGATGTGGACATCGGCCAACAACCGCGATTTTGGTGAGGGCATGGGCTGGCTTTCACCCGCAGAAGTGCAGCGGCAGATAGCAGCCAAAAATGTCATGCCGCCTTCGCAGACCAGTTGCCAGATCCCGGCCGAAGCCAAGGCCGCGGCAGGCGGCATGATGTTCGGCAGCATGAATGCCTTTGGTCCCGAAGAAAATTTCGCCTTCCCCCCCAAACCCGCCGACCCGAAAGCGGTGTGGAATATCGAATGGACCGCCAAGGCCCGGTTCCGCGCCTTTGCGAGCTTCATGACCGGAATGGGCAATACCGGGATGGGTGGAATGGAAGGCGGCGGTGCTGCCCCGCCACCCAAGAAAAAGAAGCCGTGCAAAGGTCCGCTAGGTATTCCGATACCGGGGACGGAATGCTGACAGAGTTTGAATCCCTGCATTAATTCTGGACGGCGGCGGTGCGCTTTGGCACACCGAGCGGATGGCCGAATTTTTCGACACTCTGAATGACAAGCATGTCGAGATGATCGGCAAGCAGCCGGTCTTTTTCGTCGCAACCGCTGCTGCGGATGGCCGGATCAACCTTTCCCCAAAAGGCTATGACGCCTTTCGCGTGCTAGCACCAAACCGCGTCGGCTATCTGGATCTGGGCGGTTCAGGTAATGAAACCCACGCCCATCTTTCGGTCGACGGCCGCATCACCTTCATGTTCTGCAATTTCGAACAGCCCGCCCTGATCTTGCGCATTTATGCACACGGCCGCCCCGTGCTGCCGCAGGACGCCGCATGGGATGAACTGGCCAGTCATTTCGAGATATTGCCCGGCACCCGGCAGATCATCCTTGCAGATGTAGACAGCGTTCAGACCAGCTGCGGCTGGGGCGTGCCCTTCATGGCATTCGACCGTGAACGCGAAACATTGAAAAAGGCTCATGCCGGGATGGATGCCGATTCGTGGATGGAGCGGGCGCGAGGCCGCACACATAGCATTGATGGTATCGCAACCCGCGCGACAGATCGCTATTTCGGACCTGCTGACTGACCGTGTCGACAATCAAGGTTGCGACCTACAATATCCGTAAATGCGTTGGCACCGACAGGCGGCGCAACCCTGAACGCGTGCTTGAAGTCTTGAATGAGATCGATGCCGATATTGTGGCACTACAAGAGGCCGACCGGCGCTTTGGCAACCGGATGAGCGCCATCCCGCACCATTTGCTGCTTGAACAGGGGAAATATCGTCCCGTGGAAATCGGCGGTCGCCCGCAAAGCATAGGCTGGCACGGCAATGCCCTGTTGGTGAAACGCGGCATCGATGTCCGCCATAGCGAAATCGTGCCGCTTCCCACGCTGGAACCACGTGGTGCGGTGTTGGCCGAGCTTTCGGCTAACGGAGCGACCTTCCGTGTCATTGGCACACATCTCGACCTGTCCGGGCTATGGCGCAGGCGGCAAATACGTGCGCTGCTAGCGCGGCTCGATGGCGCTTCACACCACTTACCAACCGTGCTGATGGGCGATTTCAACCAATGGTCTGACCGGGGGGCGCTCAGCGAATTCGCCTTCCACCACCATCGGCTGGTCAAGACCCCGCCCAGTTTCCACAGCAACCGCCCGGTGGCCCGGCTTGACCGGATCATCGTCAGCCATGATATCTCGGTCGAAGCCAGCGACGCGCACTATTCCGAATTGTCGCGCCGCGCCTCGGATCATTTGCCACTATGGGCGACGATACGACATGCCTAATTTTTGTACAGTGATTTTTGACTGATTAATATTTAGGCATTTTTGAAGCCCTCCAGCTGCGGAACACAAGGATTCTGCGCCTTTCCCAAGCTGGCACACCCTTTGCATTGTGCATTGCACAACCATCAAAGGGGGCATCATGAAATACATCATTGCCATCATCAAACCGCACAAGCTGGACGAAGTGCGCGAGGCACTCGCCAATCTGGGCGTGTCAGGCATGACCGTGACCGAGGTAAAAGGTTTTGGCCGGCAGAAGGGCCAGACCGAAGTGTATCGCGGCGCGGAGTACACCACCAACATGGTACCCAAGATCAAGATCGAAGTTGCCTGCACCCGCGAAAGCGCTGGAGCCGTAGTCGAAGCGATACAAGCTGCGGCTGCAACAGGCTCGATCGGCGATGGCAAGATTTTCGAAATCGAACTGGCTGCCGCAACCCGGATCCGCACCGGCGAAACCGACAGCGCAGCACTTTGAACCATAAATCCGGACTAACCAGGGAAGAAAGCAGATGTTGAAAACAATCAAATGGGTTGGCGCGACGGGGGCGGCGATATTTGCCGCTTTGCCCGCGTTCGCGCAGGAGGCAGCCGAAGCAGCTGCAGAAGGTGCCGCCGCCGCAACGGCTGCGGTTGCAGACGGGCCGATCAAGGCGCCTACAGTCGAACAGATGGCGGGCATGGTCGACAAGGGTGATACCACCTGGATGCTGATCAGCTCCGCGCTCGTGCTGCTGATGTCGATCCCCGCACTGGCGCTGTTCTACGGCGGACTTGTCCGCACAAAGAATATGCTGAGCTTGCTGATGCAGGTCTTCATGATCGTCTCGGTCGCAGCACTTGTCTGGGTCAGCTATGGCTACAGCCTGGCGTTCACCAGCGGCGGACCGTTCATCGGCGGCTTCTCCAAGGCATTCCTCGCTGGCGTTGACGCGACCACCCTCGCCGCAACCTTCAGCAACAATGTCTATATCCCGGAATATGCCTTTGTTGTGTTCCAGATGACCTTTGCCTGCATCACCCCGGCGCTGATCGTCGGCGCCTTCGCAGAGCGCATCAAGTTCACGCCATTGATCATCTTCACCGTGCTGTGGCTGACCTTTGCCTATTTCCCCATCGCACATATGGTGTGGTACTGGGCTGGCCCGGACTTCCTGGTCGACGCACCAACTGATTATGGCCTGCTGTGGGGTATGGGCGCACTCGACTTTGCTGGCGGCACAGTCGTTCACATCAACGCCGGTATAGCTGGCCTTGTCGGCTGCCTCATCGTCGGCAAGCGTGTCGGCTTTGGCAAGGAAGCCACGCCGCCGCACAGCCTGACCATGACCATGATTGGTGCATCGCTGCTGTGGGTCGGCTGGTTTGGCTTCAACGCGGGTTCGAACCTTGAAGCCAACGGCCTAGCCGCGCTTGCCTTCATCAACACCTTCGTCGCCACGGCAGCTGCCGCTGTTGCATGGTGCATCATCGAGCAGTTCCACCACGGCAAGCCCTCGCTGCTTGGCGCGGTAACAGGGGCCGTCGCGGGCCTGGTGGCCATCACACCAGCCAGCGGGTTCGCGGCGCCCATGACATCGATCCTGCTCGGTTTCGCGGCATCGGCGGTATGCTACCTCTTCGTCGCAGTGGTGAAGAACAAGCTGAAGTATGACGATACGCTCGACGTCTTCGGCGTGCATGGCATTGGTGGTATTGTCGGTGCGATCGGCACCGGCATTGTCGCTGACCCTGCGCTCGGCGGTCAGGGCTTCTTCGACTACACCGTGTTCCCCGCCGTTCCGGGAACTTACGATATGGCCGCGCAGGTCATCACGCAGATCAAGGCGGTCGGCGTCACCGTTGTCTGGACCGCGGTGGTTTCGGCGGTACTTTTCTACGGCCTCAAATTCACGCTGGGCCTGCGCCCGAGCGAAGAAGCAGAGCGCGAAGGCCTCGACCTCTCCGAACATGGGGAGCGTGCCTACAACTACTAGACTTTATGGAGGACGCCGCTGGGTGAAGGGGCGTTCTCCACCAATTTTTCGAGCTTGGCGGCGGGGTTTATCCTCCCTCTCCCAAATCCCGCCGCCTCCCGATGTTCCTCCCGCGAACGTCCAACTTCCACGCCCGGGTCCGAAACGGCCCGGGCATTTTTTGTTGCATTTATGTTACATGTTCCCGCTTTCTGCATGGAAAGTCAGCTTTGGGGTAACGGAACTCAAAGGATTCAGGCATTAAGGCACCACTGCGGAATGTAAAACGCGCAGAAAAATTTCGGGAGAAGAACATGAAAAGCTTCAGAACAAGCCTGCGTGCGACCAAGATCGTTCGCCTCATCGCCGGCACATCGATCGCCGCGCTAGTTGCGCAGGGTGCCATAGCGCAGGATGCTGCGGGCGAAGACGACGAAAATGTCATCATCGTTACAGCGACCAAGCGCGATGCCAATATCCAGGACATCCCCTTCTCGATCAACGCCCAGACGATGGAAGATATCCAGCGTTCCGGTGCGGTTACACTGGAAGATCTGTCACGCAATGTCGCAGGGCTTTCGATCCAGAATCTCGGGCCCGGCCAGAGCCAGGTTTCCATTCGCGGGGTTTCGGCGGGCCAGCTCGTTCGCGACCAACCCGGTGTCAAGGAACAGGTTGGCGTCTATCTCGATGAATCGGTTGTCTCACTCTCGCTTTTCACCCCAGACCTCGACCTGTTCGACTTGAACCGCGTCGAAACACTGCGTGGCCCACAGGGGACGTTGTTCGGATCGGGTTCGATCGGCGGCACCATCCGCTACATCACCAACCAGCCGAAGCTGGGTACCACCGAAGGTGTCGTTGAAGCCAATGTGAACCTCGTCGATGGCGATGATTTTGGTGGCCACCTGAAAGGTGCGATCAATGCGCCGCTAGGCGATAAAGCTGCTGTCCGCGCCGTGGGTTACTATACCCGCTACGGCGGCTTCATCGATGCGCTGCGTGAAGGCGGCGGCGTTTCCGAAGACGTCAACAGCGGCGAACGCTACGGCGGCCGAATTGCGCTGACTTTCGAACCTTCCGAAAATCTCAGCATCACACCGCGTGTGGTGTATCAGAAGATTGTCAGCGACGGCTTCAACCGCCAGGAAGTCTACAATCTGTACGCCAACCCGTACACAACCACACGCCCGGCGGTGACCTTCAAGGAGCGCCAACAGTTCCTGCAGCTGCGTGAGAAGTTCAGCGATGAAACCCTGCTCGTCGACGCTGTCATCAAGCTGGGCCTGGGCGGCGTCGACCTTACGTCGGTTACCTCCTATATCAACCGTGACATCCTCGTCAGCCGCGATGCAAGCGCGCTGACTGGATCGGTCTCGGTCGATCTGGGTTATCCGGCCGCTGGTGTATTGCTGCCTTCCAATCTGCGCGATACGACTGACCTTGAAACCTGGTCGCAGGAAATCCGCCTGTCTTCGAACAGCGATGGCCCATTGCAATGGGTCGTCGGCGGCTTTTATTCGGACATCAAGCGCGTCTATGCGCAGCGTCTGCCCACTCCGGGGTATCAGGGATTTACTGATGCGCGGTTCGGAGCTGGAACTTCGGCGGCCGTGGCCAATGGCTTCCCCGATCTGAATTCTCCCTATAATGCCGACCTGCCGTATGACATTACGCAGCTCGCCATTTTTGGCGAAGCCAGCTATGATCTGACCGAGCGACTGACCGCAACGGTTGGCGGTCGCTATTACGACTTCAAGGAAAATCGCGACTTCATTTCCGGAGGCCTGTTCTCCAATGGAGATAATCGTAGCGACGAAACCAAGTCCGATGGCTTCTCGCCGCGACTGCTGCTCAGCTATGAAGCTTCTGACGCGGTCACGCTAAACGCTCAGGCCTCGAAAGGTTTCCGTCTGGGCGGCGTCAACGATCCGCTGAACATTCCGCTTTGCTCTCCGGGCGACGCGGCAATCTTTGGCGGGTTTCAGGATTATGGCGATGAATCGCTGTGGAACTATGAAGTCGGCATGAAGGGTCAGAAGGACGGCATCACCTTCAATGCCGCCGCTTTCTACACCGATATGAAGAACCTGCAGGTGACGCTTGATGCCGGAACCTGTTCGTCGCGTATCGTCTTCAATGTTCCCAAGGCGCACTCGGCAGGTCTCGAATTCGAATTGTCCGCCCGTCCCGATGACAATTGGGAATTCGGCATCGCGGGCAGCATCCTTGATTCGAAATTCGATTCAACGGTGACTGACGCTGTAGGCAATGTGATCGGCGGTATCCGCGATGGCAATCGCCTGCCTTCGGTTCCGAAATTCCAGATTGCCGGCAACATCGCCTACAACTTCAAAGTTGGCGGCGGTGACGGCTATGTGGGCGCCACCGTTCAGCATGTCGGTAGCCGCTTTACCCAGCCCAGCGATCAGGAACGCACACCGCGCGTATTCACGCACGGACTTCCCTTTGGCGGTGCACCTGCGGCTGCTGCGACCACTGTCAACCTGCGCTTGCCGCAGTATCAGCTGGTCAATTTCAGTGCGGGTGTCGATCTCGACAACGGCCTGTCGCTGGTGGCCTATGTCAACAACCTGTTCGACGAAAATGCGCTGCTCGCATTTGATCGCGAACGTGGCGGCCGTGCGCGCCTTGGCTTCCATGTCGGCCAGCCGCGGACATTCGGCATCACCGCGCGTCAGAAATTCTGACGCCAGCCGAATGGCAGATAAAGAAAAGGGCGGCTCTCGGGCCGCCCTTTTTCATATATGCTATCGGTTCTACTCAGACGCGCATCGGCATCAGAACGTAAAGCGCCGGCGAGTTGTCATTTTCGCGGATCAGTGTCGGGGCGCTGGCGTCAGCCAGATGGAGTTCGACGGTATCGCCCTCAATCTCGCTCAATATGTCGAGCAGATAGCGGGCGTTGAAGCCGATTTCGAAGCTGTCGTCAGCATAGCTGCCCGGAACCTCTTCCGCCGCGGTGCCATTTTCAGGCGAAGTGACCGACAATGTGATCTTGTCCTTGTCGAGCGCCATCTTGACCGCGCGGGTCTTTTCAGTGGCGATGGTCGCAACGCGATCGACGCCTTCGGAGAAGCTTTTGGGATCAATCTTGAGCAGCTTGTCATTGCCGGTGGGAATGACGCGGCTGTAATCGGGGAAGGTGCCGTCGATCAGCTTTGACGTCAGCACCGCGCTGTCGAAAGTGAAGCGGATTTTCGAGGCCGACAGATCTATCTGGATCGCATTGTCCCCGCTTTCGTCGAGCAGCTTGCGCAATTCGGCAACGCATTTGCGCGGCACGATCACGTCGGGCATGCCCTCTGCTCCGGCCGGACGCGGCAAGGTGACGCGGGCAAGACGGTGGCCATCGGTAGCCGCCGCCTTCAGCATCGGATCGCCATCGTCGGTGACGTGCAGGAAAATGCCGTTGAGATAGTAACGGGTTTCCTCGGTCGAGATCGCGAAGCGGGTCTTGTCGATAATCTGGATCAGCGAGGGCGCGGGCAGTTCAAAACTGGTCGGCAATTCGCCTTCGGCAATCATCGGAAAATCGTCGCGCGGCAAGGTTGCAAGGCTAAAACGGGCGCGGCCGGCATTCACCGCCATACGGCCATCGGCAGCGTTCAGTTGCACCTGGCTGCCCTCGGGCATCTTGCGTGCGATTTCGAACAAAGTGTGCGCCGAAACGGTGGTTGCCCCGGGGATTTCGACATCGCCGGCAATGGTTTCGACAATCTGCAGGTCAAGGTCGGTCGCGGTCAGGCGGATGGCGCCATTTTCGCTGGCCTCGATCAGAACATTGGACAGGATGGGAATGGTGTTACGCCGTTCCACCACCGATTGCACATGGCCAAGGCTCTTCAGCAGTGTGGCGCGCTCGATCGTCGCTTTCATCGTCCGGTCATTCCCCTTTGGCCACTCCCAAACGGAAGCAGCAATTCTTCCCAATTTGCCAAAGGGTCAAAAGCCCCAATTTCGGCGAATCTTCCTTAACAACTTGGGCCTCTAGGGCAAGCCGATTGGCTTTACAGCACGGATTAATCTGTGGAAGAAGGATGTGCGAACCAGCGGGGTAGGAAATTGAGCACAAACGGAAAAAGACTCTTCATCGCGCGCCATGGCGAAACGGTGTTCAACGCGGCTGGCCGCATGCAGGGCATGTACGCCCACACCCCGCTGACGCGCGAAGGCTGTGACCAGGCGACCGAGATGGGCCTCGCGCTTCGCGCGCATATCGCCGATAGCGACGATTTGGCATTGGTTTCATCCCCTGCGGGTCGCACCTTGCAGACCTTGGCATTGATCGCCGAGGAATTGGGGCGCGACTGGCATGGCAATGACACCGACATCCGCTTGCGCGAAATCGACGTCGGTGATTGGGATGGGTGCTATTACAAGGATGTAGCGCCCGACATCCGTACGATCATGGACATGGAGCACAAGCTTTTCATCAAAAAGGCGCCCGGTGGAGAGGATTATCGCGACGTTGCAGAACGGGTGTCGGAATGGCTGTCGGAGCAACAATTCACACGCGACGTGCTGATTATCACCCATGGTATGACGGCGCGCGTATTACGGGGAATCCTTTTGGGGCTTCCTCCGCTCGAAGGATTTGGCGCACCCATAGCGCCCGGGCTGGCGCAGGGCAGCATGGTTATGATCCGTGACGGCGTGGAAAATCTGGTAATCGATGGCGCGGGGCGGGCCGAGCGCGCTTGAAACGCCTGCTTCTCCTCTCGATTGCACTGGTCGCTGCGCCGGCCCTTGCCAAAGAACGGCTTGGCGCCTGGCAGAACTGGGCGGCTTTCCGTGATGCGGATACGCCCCGTTGCTACGCAATCGGTGCGCCGGAACAATCGAGCGGCGAACGCGGTTATGTGTCGATCGGATTCTGGCCCAAACGCGGCCTCGGCCATCAGGTCTACGTCCATCTCTCACGCGAGCGATCGAACAATAGCGGCATTACCCTCAGCGCCGGTGGACGCCGCTTCCGGTTGGTCGCCAAGGGGAATTATGGCTGGGCCAAAGACCGGCAAACCGATATGGCGATCATTGCCGCCATCCGCGCTTCGCAATCGTTGAGCGTGACCAGCATCGCCCGCGATGGTAGCAGCATCGTCGACGCCTATGCCACCCGCGGGGCTGCAAGTGCCATCGACGCCGCGGCATTGGGTTGTGCAGGGCGATAGCCAGCCAAGACTCGCTTTTCGCAGCCGACATCCCTATATGGCCGCGCATCATGCAGATCCCCGGCCATATCGATCCCGTAGTCACTCCGCGCGCCATCACGCCGCGTGCCGATGGTCGTATCGACCTGATGGGCCTTTCGCACCTGCAGATCAAACAGCTGTTCCTCGAAAGCCAGTTGGACGAGAAAGCCGCCAAGCTGCGCTCGAAGCAGGTGTTTCACTGGATCTACCACCGCGGTGTTACCGACTTCGAGATGATGACCGACATTGCGAAGACAATGCGCCCCTGGCTGGCGCAGCATTTTGTGATTGGTCGCCCCGAAGTAGTTGAGGCGCAGGTCAGCAGCGACGGCACCCGTAAATGGCTGCTGCGTACCGATGATGCGCAGGACTATGAAATGGTCTTCATTCCCGATGCGGACCGCGGAACGCTTTGCATTTCGTCGCAGGTCGGCTGCACACTGAATTGCCGTTTCTGCCATACCGGCACGATGCGATTGGTGCGCAACCTGACCCCGGGCGAGATTGTCGGCCAAGTCATGCTGGCGCGCGATGCACTTGGCGAATGGCCCAAGGGCAATATGGCGGGCGGCTCGGACGATGAGGATGATGACAGCGGTCATTACACCTCAGATGGTCGGATGCTCACCAATATCGTCCTGATGGGCATGGGTGAGCCGCTGTATAATTTCGATAATGTGCGCGATGCCTTGAAGGTCGTGATGCACGGCGATGGCCTGGCGCTCTCGAAACGCCGTATCACACTGTCCACCAGCGGTGTGGTACCAATGATGGCCAAGGCTGGCGAGGAAATCGGCGTAAACCTTGCCGTGTCCCTCCACGCCATCAGCAAGGAAATCCGCGACGAAATCGTCCCGCTCAACCGCAAATATGGCATTGAGGAGCTGCTGCAGGCCTGCGCTGACTATCCCGGTGCGAATAATGCGCGGCGCATCACCTTTGAATATGTGATGCTCAAGAACAAAAATGACAGCGACGAAGATGCGCGCGAACTGGTGCGGCTGATCAAGCAGTATAAGCTGCCCGCCAAGGTCAATTTGATCCCATTCAACCCCTGGCCCGGCGCACCCTATGAATGCTCAACGCCCGAGCGCATCCGAGCCTTCAGCAATCTGATCTTTGAACATGGCATTAGCGCCCCCATCCGCACTCCGCGCGGGCGCGACATCATGGCGGCGTGCGGACAATTGAAATCAGCGGCGGAAAAGAAGAGCCGTGCGGAGCTTGATCGGTTGGCAGAGGAAAAACAGGCGGCGCTCGGCTGATGGCATTTGTCTGGTGGCGGTATCCGACCCGTCGTTTCTCTATTGATGGACTGCTATTTACGGTCAGCAGCTTTGCCCGCACTGACGGTTTAAGTTCCTCCTTGACTATGCTTGGTACCGAGCAAGCAACTGACTTTACACCGATATTCGGTCAAGACGCGGTGCGTAACCATCTGCTCGCTTGTACATTACCCGATGGTCGAATGCTGGAGGTAGAGCTTGGCTATATCGGTTCGTGGAAGACCGGTGTAATCGCCCGACTGGATGGCGTTGTTTTTTTTGAAAGCCATCCGGGGCAGAGGCCTGAGTTTCCCGAGAAATATCGTCACCAAATCACCGGTGTGAATAGTTTTGCAGATGCAGTAGAGCGTGCAAGCACCGCCTCTGGCAAACCGCAAGACAATCCGTTGAAAGGGGGAATATTCTCCAAGGAAAACCGGTTGCCTTTTGCCGTCGATGTCGCGACGGGATTGCTGTTCTATGTCATCGCAAAACTGACAGATCTGCAAACCGCGGCCTTGGCAGGCGTGGCAGTTGGCGCGGGCCTGATCGCATTTCAACGGCTCACAAAGATTGACGTAACTGGTGGGTTGGCCCTTTTCGGTATTGTCATGCTCGCCATATCAGCCGGGCTCGCTGTTGCCTTTGCCGACGACGAATGGATCAAGATGCGCGGCACAATTACAGGGCTGATAGGAGCGTCCTTCTTCCTGCTCGATGGCTGGCGCGGGGGCCCCTATATCGGAAAAGGGCTTGCCCGCTATATGCCCTATTCAGACATATCGACCGGAAAGTTTGCATCTGCCATGGGGCTCGTCGGCTTGACTATGGCAGGACTAAACTATGCGGTGGCCAAAATGGTCAGCACAGATATTTGGTTGTTCTACACCACCTTTGTCGACTTCCCGATCATCATGGGATTATCGATGGTCGCAATAAAATTTGCGCGTAGCAAAGGCTAAACAAACAGCGTGACCGATTGCATCCCAGTCATCATCGGCTCACCCTTGCTGTTCCATACCGTCATATATTGGCTGCTGGCACCATGCACTGCATGATGCGTTTCCGATTCAAGGAACCACCAGCCATTTTCGGTTTCGGGCGCGTTGGTCAGCAGGTTAATCTGCCAGTTTATCGAGCTGATCATACCCTCTTTCTTCATCAACCCCATGGTCGATGGCGGCAAGGCATCGCCCATGCAGATCAGGTTGGCCACCGGATCAAGGCCTTCACGCTCCTTCAACCGGTGCCAGTTTGCAAGGCGGGGCTTGTCCATACCGAGGATCAGCCGCTTTTCGGGATAATCCATATTGTGGGTGAAAAATTCGGGGGGGCCACTGCGCGTTTTGCCGTCCTCTGGAATCGGCGGGAATTCGGGCCTGGGCAAACCCTCAAAATCAATATGGCTCTCACGCCGCGCCATGAACACAAAGACACAGCTGAGACCTATTTCATCACCGACCGCGATCTCGCTCTTGATAAAGGCGCTGTTGCGACCACGACGAAGGATCTTGCTGTGAATTTCGATTTCGCCCGACAACGGACCGGAGAAAGCGATCTGCGCCGTCAGTAATGGCGGCAGATCGGGTGCCGCCAATTTCGCAGACTGGTAGGCCAAGGCCGAGCTTAACCCACCATAGGCTGTCCGTCCTTGATACCAGGTCGATGGAATCGTGATTTTCTGATCGGTGCTGTCAGCGCGAAGTTGTGCAAGGATGTCTGCGAGATTCATTCGAGCGGCTTATCGTGCGCAAACTATTGTCGCAAGCAATCAAGACAACAGGCTTGCATAGCCCGGCTTGCAGTGATTGAATCGTTCAAATGGGGCAGGATAACCAGTTTCATTGGGCACAACGGCTGATCGGTGGTGGCGTCCCCATCCCCGCCGATACGGTTTCGGCGAACATGCTGGGTCGAGTCGTGACGGCGGCGGTTTTACGCGGCGCAAAGCGACCTGATTTGCTCAACACCATTGGCGTCACCGAAAGGACAATCCGGAACCAGCTGTCGCGCGTCCCCGGTCAGGTGCTCGTTCGGCTCATCACCGCGGCTGAGCAGCAAACTGGTAACCCGGCGCTTGCCCTGGAAATTGGACGCGATTCCGCGCCAATCTGCTTTTCGGATATTGGCTATGCAACCCGGTTGTTGCCCAATCTTTATCAAGTCATTGACGCAAATCTGGCGATGCAGGAACTGCGCCAAAACATGTATCGCGCCGTTCTTGAGGAAGCGGAAAGCTCGACATTTTTACGCTGGGACTTGCAGAACCATCGGGCTGCAGACATTGCGCCTGTGATCGAATTCTCGATCGC
Source organism: uncultured Sphingorhabdus sp. (assembly GCA_964423155.1). Taxonomy (GTDB): domain Bacteria; phylum Pseudomonadota; class Alphaproteobacteria; order Sphingomonadales; family Sphingomonadaceae; genus Sphingorhabdus_B. Next base: position 24,955 of record CAYRDQ010000020.1, on the reverse strand, counting down.
CACCTACATCCGACTTGCACGAGAAATCTGGCCCGATTCGCTCACTATAGAGGCCATTCACATGCGACACGCGGCTCGGTTCGCACCTGATCTTTATGAACGCATCCTGGGGCATTCTGTACAATTCGGCTGCCCGGAAACCAAGGTGGCCTTTTCGACGCTACAATGCAGGGCTGCCTCACCCCTCGCAAACAGGACGCTGCTCGAAGCAGCCTCGCGATCCCATGCACTTCCGGTCGAATGGTTCGATCAAGGTAAAAAGCTTGCCGCGTTCACCTATTTCTATGTCTTTACCGAAATGAACAAATCGCCGGTAACGCTCGAACGGATTGCCCGGTCGTTCGGCATGGCGGAACGAACACTCCGACGTCACTTGGTCGAAGAGGGGCATCCCTTTCGCCTTCTGCTCGACACTGCCCGGAAAAGCCTTTGTGATCTCTACAAATTGGAAAACCGCAGGTCGCTGGGCGAAGTCGCTGAACTTCTGGGCTATGGTGAGCTGAGTGCATTCACGCGAGCCTACCGGCGCTGGTACGGCGTAGCACCGAGCCGCGATTGGAAAAGCTGACAAAGGGGAAAATGGTGGGCGTAGCAAGGATTGAACTTGCGACCCCTGCGATGTCAACACAGTGCTCTACCACTGAGCTATACGCCCACGCTGCGGGCCCTCTAGCGGGCTATACGATTCCATTCAAGCCTGAATATGCCTCCATTAGTTCAGGCCGGATGCACTCTCCCGATTAAATAGACGTTCGACCTCAAGGACGAGATCTTTCAGGTGAAACGGCTTTGACAGTACCTTTGCCTGCGGTATGGTTTGCCCTGCCCGCAACGCAACGCCCGAAAAACCGGTAATGAACATGACTTCGGTGCGCGGTGAAACCTTGCTACAGTGGCGTGCCAACTCAATGCCATCCATCTCGGGCATCACGATGTCAGTCAGCAGCAAGTCAAAATGCTCACGTTCGAGCAAGGGGGCCGCTTCGGTGCCACGATCCACAGATACGACATCATAGCCCGATCGTTCGAGCGCCCGGGCCAGATATTCGCGCATAGCTTGCTCATCTTCCGCCAACAAAATTCGGGTCATGTTTCATCCTGCCGTTCAGGCTTTTTGCCAGCCTGTATTCCCAGACAAAGGTATATATCACCAGTCCTTAAAAAAACTGCACCGCGTTTACCATTTTTGCCTTATGCATCGGACAAGATGATGTCGGCCAGTCCTTCAAATGACCTCACGCCTAGTGATGAGCGGGGATTCAGGGTCTACAATGCGCAAAAGCTGGCATTTCCGGTCTTGCTTTGCGTCCCACACGCCGGACGCCACTATCCATCTGAAATAACAAGGAATTTGCGAATTGATCCCGCACAGTTACAGCGCCTGGAAGATCGATATGCCGACAGGCTTGTGGCGTCAGCAATCGATTCCGGATTTCCCGCCATTATTGCGCACATGGCCCGCGCATGGATCGATCTGAACCGCAGCGAAGAAGAACTTGACCCGCAAATGGTATGCGGCCCACTCAATGGTTGGAAAACCATGACCAGTGCCAAAATGAGGGGCGGCCTTGGCTTGATCCCTCGCAGATTGGCTACAGCAGGGGACATCTGGAAGGACCGTTTCGATATCACCGATGTTCGAACCCGTGTTTCTTCCTTTCATGAACCCTATCACCAGCAGATTGGTGGGTTATTAGATCAGATACGCGCGCAGCATGGTTCCGCGGTGCTGATCGACATCCACTCAATGCCGCCATTGAACCAGACGGCGGGAGTATGTCCGCAAATCATTGTCGGAGATCGCTTTGGCCAAAGCGCTTCATCAATATACGCTGAAATCCTGGTACATCGCCTGCGGCAATCGCATATTCCGGTCGCACTGAACCACCCCTATTCGGGTGACTATGTTCTGCGCCGCCATGGCAGGCCGAAAAAAAACATCCATGCAATCCAGATTGAATTCGACAGATCACTCTACCTTGACAGCAATTTGCGAGATCCGGGATCGGGGCTGCAGTCCGTGATTCAAATTGTAAAGGAATTGGCGATGCTGCTTGGCGAAATCGCTGGCAATGGAAGCACGCTGATAGCCGCAGAGTGACCCACCCGGTCCCGATCGCACTAAATAAAAAACCACCCCGGATTTCTCCGGGGTGGCCAAGGTTCAGGGAGGTGGCGCTGACCTGCAGCGCCGAAGGACGGATAAGGGAGGGGAGATACCCGTCCTGTGGACAAGATGGGAGTTTCAACCCCGCAAATCAATAGCAGAGTGTGTATCAACTCGTATCAGCGAGACGAAACGCCCTGCCATTAAGAGCAAATTGCTAGGGCCACATCCGCTGCAGGAACGGCAGACGATCGATAAACTGATGCTTCAGTGCAGCAAGAATATGCAATATTATCAGTAGAAAAAGCGGCTTTGTGAGTACTTCATGTGCTTCGTGCCCGACGCCTGCCAGACCTTCATCCTTGGCGATCGGCATGGTCACATCGAAAAGGCCGAAAAAGTCAACTGGAGGTGCTTTCGGATGGGCCGATGCCATAAGCCAGCCTGAGAGCGGAACCGCGATTATCAGAAAGTAGAACAGGATATGCACAGTCCGTCCCAGACCTGCCTGCCAGCTCGGAACCGATTCGGGCAACGGCGGCGGCCTGTGGCCAATTCGCCAAAACAGCCGCAATACTGATAGAAATAGGATCGTTACGCCCAAAGCCTTGTGGGGAGCTATGAGCGCACCTTGTGCCTCTCTAGGCAAATCCTCTGCCATGCTTGCGAGAACAAAATTGGCGACCACCAAAATAGCGATCAGCCAATGAAACAGGATTGCGACTTTGCTGTACTTCGAAATCATGGGCGGCCCTCCTCTTGGCGAGCCGCCCGCGATTCCATTCAGGCTGCCGGCAGCTCTACATTCTGCGGAACCTTACCTTGCTGAGCCTGCATTGCAAACACATCGCGCACAAGGCTAAGTGAAAACAGGTGAGCATAAATCAGCGGCAACATGCCGTTCTGATTCATCTTGCGGAGTTCATCGCCGCGCATGTCGCGGAGCTTCTCTTCGTTCACCATCTGGAAACCGCGATAAATATAGGGGGTTTCCTTACCTTCCTGCTGGATCGCCACTTCGCCATCCATCAGCAGTTCGTATTTTTTGAGTTCATCTACAAAGGCCTGAGTGCGCACACCGGCCTGTTCGAAATCCTCGCAGAATTTCAGGATATCTTTTGTGGTGTCGGTAGGTTCGGTGCCGTCAAACAGCGGCTGTCCTTCTTTCTTGAATTCACCCAGCGCATCAGAAGTAGGGTCAAAGCACAATGTCAATTCTTCGGAGTCGGGGCGTAGGCGCGCCAGCATGAAGGGGTAACGGCGGATATAGGCAGGAAGATAAACAGGCGAAGTGAACTTACCGTCATCATCCATGAAAACATTGGTGCCTTCATTCATCCCCATCAGCGCCAGAGGGACGGGGTTATCACCAGCCGAAAAGATGATCGGAAAATAGCGGCAAGCGCTCACAAACTCTTCAATTGTCAGAGGGATTGCATGTTGACCGGCCATAAAATTGGCGGTTTCAATCTGCCTGCTCTTCAATTTCGAATGTTCGTTGCTGTTTAGCGGTACAAGATCTTTGTAAAAAAGCGGCAAACCTTGCGGTGCGGGCTGGGTAGCCATTGACATACTCCGTTATGCTGGATTCGTAGACAGGATTGCGCGCGGCTTTAGGCGGCAGAAGAGCCACTGGCAAGGGGTACAAGCTTGCCAGGGTTCATAATAGCGTGCGGATCCAGCGCCTGCTTGACAGCGCGTAGCGCCGATATCCTCGCCGGATCGGAAAGCCGTTCAAATTCCGCCAGCTTTGCCTGTCCGATACCGTGCTCTGCAGATATTGAACCGCCATAAGCGGTCACCCGATCATAGACATCGCCACTAATCAAAGCTGCGTAGGTCGAATACCAATGATCTGCCGAAACACCGTTTGGCGCTTTGACGTGAAAATGGATGTTGCCATCACCCAAATGGCCGAATGCGATTACCGACGTGCCAGGATAGCGTGCTTCCAGTAGCGGCGACTCTGTCTCGATAAATCGTGCCATTTCAGAAACAGGAACGCTGATATCATGCTGCAAGGCGGGGCCCTCAGCTCGCTCGGCTTCGGCTATCGAATCCCTGATTTTCCAGAATGCCTCTGCTTGAGCTTCTGAAGTGGCGATGACCGCGTCTCGAATAAGGCTTGCTTCAGCCTGGCGAACCAGAAAATTTTCTGCGACCATCGCAGGTGCATACTGATCGGGGCGGTCCTTAACCAATTCGATCAATGCGTGCCAATGCTGCTTATCCTTCAACGGCGAGCGCGTTCCCGGAATATGACGGATAACATGCTCAAGAGCTTCTGCGGGCAATATCTCGAAGCCCTCCAGCTGAGGACCAAATTCCATTTGAGCCTCCAGCAAAACACGATACGCATCGCTGGGGCTATCGACCGCGACCCAGCATACCGCGCGGTCGAGCAGTTGCGGAACAAGGCGCAGGGTCGCCCTGGTTACAACTCCGATGGTGCCCTCCGCTCCGATTAGAAGATGTTTCAGGTCGTAGCCACGATTGTCTTTTTTGAGCGGGGCAAGCGCCGAGTAAATCGAGCCATCAGGCAGCACAGCCTCCAGTCCGATAACCTGATCCCGCATGGTTCCATGCCGAAGGACTTGTGTGCCGCCAGCATTGGTCGAAATCAATCCTCCCACTGTGGCCGAACCTTTGCCGCCGAGGGTAAGAGGGAAACGCAGGTTCTTCTCTGATACGGCGTCATGCAAATTTTGCAGGATCACGCCGGCGCCACAGCGCACCAGCCGACCATCAACGTCGATGTTTTCGATCTGGTTTAGGCGGCGAAGTGAAAGCAAAAAGCTTTTTCCACTCTCGTCGGGTGTCGCCCCGGCCACCATGCCGCTGTTCCCTCCTTGTGGAACCAAAGGCACCCTGTAACGTGCAGCGAGTTCCACCAAACTGGCAACCTCTTGCGTTGTCGCCGGGGAGAGTATGGCCTGCGCAGCGCCAGAAAAACGATTGCGCCAATCGGTAAGCCAGGGTTTCATCATTTCTTGTTCATCGACATACCCCTTGTCGCCAAGAAGTTGCCGAAAAGCTGTCGATGCTTCCACTTCTGCCAAAATGAGACTCCGTTCTGCCTCCGAATTGACTCGGCGACCCTGCCTTCATAGGGCTGGATTAATGCTCCGTTCAACCGCTTCGACTATTGAAAGCAGCCAGCGAACCATGTTCGGGATCCTTCATTGCGCGTTTTGATGCTTGTTACTGCTGCTATAGCGCTTGCCATTGGTGGCAGCTTGCAAGCGCAAGTTCTTCCAATCGCGTCCTTTTTTGACCTTTTTGACAATTCTGCCAATTTTCAGGCGCGGATCGAACAGCGGGTGATTGTGCGCTTTCCCAACCAGCCTGCTCCCGTTTCGGTTGCCCGTGGCGATAACCGTAAGGCAGTCATTTACAATGAGGAAAAGATTGGAAAGTGCCTACTCATGGATCGGCTGGTGGCGTCTCGGCCTGGTCCGAAAAACAGTCTGGAGCTGGTGACCCGCGAGCGCCAACTGATCAGGGCCTATCTCGGTGATGGCTGCCTTGCCCGGGAGTTTTACGCTGGCGCATATGTGGAGCGTTCAGGCGATGGCAAATTATGTGTCGATCGAGACCTCTTGCATGCCCGCACGGGCGCTAAATGCGAGATCGACAAATTTCGGTTGCTCGTTCCAGAGTAAGAGCCGCCAATTTCCTTGACTTTTTACGAATGTTTCGCCAATCGCCGCGCATCGGACGTGCGGGGAAGCGCCGTCTGATCGCTACCTCCTGATATTGGAACCATATGTCTTTTGCCGATCTCGGCCTTTCCGATGAGCTTTTGACCGCAGTTACAGCTGCGGGTTATGACACGCCCACGCCCATCCAAGCGCAGGCCATCCCTTCTGTACTGATGATGCGCGACCTGATCGGCATCGCCCAGACGGGAACGGGCAAGACTGCGTCATTCGTGCTGCCGATGATCGATATTCTCGCGCATGGCCGCGCGCGTGCGCGGATGCCACGCAGCCTCATTCTGGAACCAACTCGCGAACTTGCCGCGCAGGTTGCAGAAAATTTCGAGAAATATGGAGTCAACCACAAGCTGTCGATGGCGCTTCTGATCGGTGGCGTTCAAATGGGTGACCAGGTCAAGGCGCTTGAAAAGGGCGTCGACGTCTTGATCGCTACTCCGGGCCGTCTGATGGATCTGTTCGAGCGCGGGAAAATCCTTTTGAACGGATGCGAATTGCTGGTCATCGACGAGGCAGATCGCATGCTCGACATGGGATTCATCCCCGATATCGAACATATTTGCACCAAATTGCCGACAAACCGGCAAACACTGCTGTTTTCGGCCACCATGCCCCCGCCGATCAAGAAGCTGGCGGACAAGTTCCTGTCTAACCCCAAATATATCGAGGTTGCACGCCCGGCGACGGCGAACACAAACATTGAGCAAAAACTGGTCAATGTCGCACCCATGAAAAAGCGCGAGGCGTTGCGCGACCTGATACGCAGCGAAGACGTGCAGACGGCGATTATTTTTTGCAACCGCAAGACCACCGTCCGAGAGCTGAACAAGAGCTTGAAGCGCCACGGTTTCCGTTCGGGCGAGATCCACGGCGACATCGACCAGGCGTCACGCCTCAAGGAACTGGATGCGTTCAAGGGTGGCGATATCAACTTGCTGGTCGCGTCCGATGTCGCGGCCCGCGGTCTCGATATCAAGGGTGTCAGCCATGTCTTCAACTTTGACGCGCCGTGGCATCCCGATGATTATGTCCACCGGATCGGCCGCACCGGCCGTGCTGGGGCCAAGGGCAAAGCCTTCACCTTCGTCACCAAGGCGGATGAAGAGGCGATCGATAACATCGAAAAACTGATTGGCCTGAAAATCGAACGGCTGGGTCGGATCGCCAACCCGGTAGAGACAGAGGTTAAACCGGAAAAAGCGGAAAAGGCCGAACGCCACTCCCGCCAGAAACCCGAACGTGAAAGCAAGGCCAAGTCCAGCGACCGCAAACCTGAGTCCAGAAACAGGGAGCCGTCAGACGATGGCTGGAACGGCCCGATGCCCGATTTCCTCAATTTCTCGATCGCGCCCTGACGTCCTAGCTCCCAAATCGGAAACAAAAAGGCCCGCCAAAGCGGGCCTTTCTACTTATTGTTGACTAACTCAGAAGCGATAACGCGCTGTCAAACCCCAAGTGCGGGGCTCGGCAAGGAAGGCAGAGAAAAGCTGCGCTGAATGCGAAACAGCCGGCGAACCGAATTCCTGCACATGCGCTCTCGATCCGTTACCGGTGGCCTGCAATGGAGTGTTGAATGCCACTTGCTGATATTCTTCGTCGAACAGGTTCTGCACCCAGAGCTCGACACCCCATTTGCGATCAGGTCCGCGGATACCGATACGGCCGTTGACTATGAAATAGCCATCCTGCTCCTTCTCAGGGAAACGATCGGAGCCGGTATTATGATCCGATGTCAAGCGGGTATCGACGTAGAACAGACCGGAAAGGCCGCTGCCGCCGATGGGCGGGGTCCAGCTAAGCGAGCCTGTTAGCGAATATTTGGGTGCAAACGAAGTCGGGTTGCCGGGCAGCTGGAAAAGCTCCGGTGCCAGGGCAACCGCACCGTTCGCAGTTCCGACAAGATCGGAAACATAACGCGAGTCGAGATAGGTTGCGCCCAAACCGACGGTTACATTTTCGCCGGGATAGATCGTGGCTTCGATCTCGAGGCCTTCCGAAATAACGCCGGGCTTGACGTCATCTGCGGCGCAAGTGCCAGTGGTTGCTGACAGGTCCTCATCCGCGCCTGAGCCCCCAACCAAGTTCGCGCAACCGTTCACATTTTGCACAAGGAAGAACAGTCCGTTGAACGTATTCAGCTGGAAATTCTTGAACTCCTGCCGGAACGCCGCAACGTTGATGTCCAGCTGCGCGCTGTCATATTTGATGCCGATTTCATATGCATCGACCTTTTCCGCGCCAAACTTCAAATTTGCCGAATCGGCATTGCTGCGTGGCGTCAAGGGCGATCCCAATGCAGAGCGGTCCAGATTGAAACCACCCGATTTGTAGCCTTTGGAATAGCTGACATAGGTCATGACATCGTCGATTGGCTTCCAGCTCAGGACCGCGGTCCCGGTAATCTGGTCTTCTTTCAGAGAGTCAGAAAGCGCCAAGGTGTTAAGTTGCGAGCTGGTATTGAACAGGCACGCAAATTGGGTCGTCGCACCGATCAAGGCCCTTGCAGTCGCGCTGGTCGCACCAGCAGCCGCGGCTCCAGCCGAGGCCTGTTGCGTCGCACAGAATGGGTTGTTGATATCGAACCCGGCTGTAATCGACTTCTTCTCATTCGTATAACGCGCGCCAACCGTCAGCGCGAGGCGGTCGGTGATGTTGAAAATATTGTGCGTGAAGAACGCGTAGTTTCGGCTGGTATGATCGAAACGCGATCCGGCCTGCGTTACCGGCGGCATCGTGCTTAATCGCTGCAAAGCGGCTATCAACTGGCTGCCATCGGTTCCTCCGGCTGCATTCGCCCCTGAAAAGGCCCCTGCTATCGTTGCCGAACCCGCTGCGCTTAGGCAACCGTCGCCATCCCGATCTGGGTCGCGCAGTGCAGTATTGGGGCTGACTGACGCGACGACACGGCATGCCAGGAACTGGCTATAATCGGCCCCAAATTTCAGATTGTCCTGCAACGCAAGCTTCTCATTCGCGTAATAGGCACCAAGCAGCCAGTCGAGCTTGTCATCAAAAGCGGAACCTTGCAGGCGCAGCTCTTGTGTGAAAGTCTTAAAGCGGCGGAAGGCGCTTCCATCATCGTTGCGATAGAGGAGATCAAGGGTCGAATAGTCGACGTCACCAGCTTGGCTCGACTTGTAATAGCGATAGCCGGTTATCGACGTCAGCTCAGCCCCGCCAAGATCCCAGTTCACTTCCCCTGAAAGACCCCAGTCACGCGTATGCCCATCCAACGTGCGTCCGGGCGTAATCGAAACCGTGCGGTCATAAGGATTGGCGGGAATGAAAGCCCCCATGCTGGTCAGGATGTCGACAACGCGGTTGCCGCTGGTAGAACCGCCCGTCCCGGGCGCCCTGACGGCAAAGTCGCCAGCCACACCTGGTGTGGGATCAAATGTCTCCGCTGTCGAATAATAGCTGCCCGAGCAGCAGGCTTCGTCGCGTTTGGTATAATCGGCGATAATTCGAATATCGATCGCATCGCTGGGCTGGAACAGCAATTGACCTTTTACAAACAGGCGGTTGCGATCATTCACCCGTTCCCCAGTGGGTGTGCCAGTCGGCGACACCAGGCGAGTGAAGCCATCACGCTTGGCATAAACCGCTTCGATGCGGGCGGCCAACTGATCGGAAAGCGGACCCGTCAATGCGCCCGAGAAGCGCATGCCGTCAAAATTGCCGTAAGTGGCCTCAACAAAGCCGCCAAAATCGAAGGACGGCTTTTTGCTGATAACATGAATCAGACCAGCCGAGGCATTGCGTCCAAACAGGGTACCTTGCGGACCGCGAAGCACTTCGACACGCTCGATTTCGCCGAGTTCGTTAAGCCCGATGCCCGAACGCGACCGATATACACCGTCGATGAAGACAGCGACCGAGCTTTCGAGGCCGGGGTTGTCGCCGACGGTGCCGATGCCGCGAATACGTGCGGAACCATTGGCTTCGGTTCCGGTGGACGAAACCAGCAGCGAGGGAGCGAGCTGGGTTAGCTGACGAATATCGGTTGCACCCGAATTCTGCATCATTTCGCCGCCGACAGCCGAAACCGCCAACGGAACTTCGGAAAGCGCTTCCGCGCGGCGTGTCGCGGTTACGACAATAGTGTCGCCGTCAGTTTCGGCGGCTTCTTCCGCTTGGGCTTCATCCTGCGCAAACGCGATTGAAGGAACAGCAATTGCGAGCGAAGCTAAGGAAATTGCAAGGAAAGAATTGGTCACTTCCAGTTTCTTAGACATCATCATCTCCCACATTTTTTAATGTTGTGCGTTCACGCTATTGCGAAATGAAAATTCAGTCACGCAATTGCAACCTATATTCGAAATTTAATTGGCTGCTGCTGCATATTCGCAACAATCTACGGTGATCCGGACTATAAGATCAGGGCTTTGCCGTATCCGAATTGAAAACCGGCCGACCGCCTACCCAGGTTTCCCGCACTTTCGCCGCGCGAATCTCGCGCGGGCTGGCGAGCAGGGGGTCAACATCAACCAGGATGAAATCCGCGCGATGCCCCGGGGTGAGCGCCCCAACCTTGCCATCGGCAAAGGCGGCATAGGCCGCACCTATGGTAAAGCCAGCAAGAGCCTGTTCGCGGGTGACGCGTTCAGCGGGTATCCAGCCACCAAATGGTTGTCCTTTTTCATCTTCCCGCGTGATTGCGGCGGCAATACCCGCAAATGGATTGGGTGACTCGACCGGTGTGTCGGAACCAAACGCCAGTTTGCCGCCAGCCTTCAGGATCGAATTCCATGCATAGGCCCCATTCAACCGTTCCGGGCCTAGGCGGGCTTCGGCCATCAGCCGGTCCGACGTCTGGTGTACTGGCTGCATTGAGGCAATGATGCCGTTCTTAGCCAGCCGCGGCAGATCGACAGGATCGACAACTTGGACATGTTCGATGCGCCAGCGCCGATCTCCCGGATAAGTTGCAGCCAGATCCTCTACGGCACCTATGGCATCGGCATTAGCTGCATCACCTATAGCATGCACCGCGGTCTGGAAACCGTCCATCGAGGCGCGCACCATCAAATTGCGAATCTCTGCGCTGGCTAGAAACGACAAGCCCGTTTGCGATGGCGCGTCGGCATAGGGCTTTTTCAGCCAAGCGCCTCTGCTGCCAAGGGCGCCATCGAGATATAGCTTTACGCCACCCAGCCGCAATTTATCATCATAAAGCCAAGGCGTGGGCCTTGGACCGGCGATCGCGACCATATTGTCGATACCCGCCGCATACCCGAAAATTCGGATGGAGAGCCAGCCACCGTCGCCTGCCCGGCGATAGCTTTGCCAGTCCTCTATCGTGGTGCCCATATCGGCGATAGAAGTAATGCCAACCGAAAGCAGCGCCTTTTGCGCTTCGCCGAGCGCCAAATCCCGTTCACCGGGCTTCGGTGCAGGGATATGTCTTGACACAAGTTCACCCGCCGCGTCGACAAAGATGCCGCTGGGTTCGCCGCCAACCATCTCAATCCTGCCGCCAGCAGGAGACTTGGTGGCATTGGTCACACCTGCAATTTCAATCGCCCGACTGTTGGCCCAGCCAGCATGTCCATCGACACGCTCCAGCCAGACGGGACGGTCGGCCACAACTGCATCCAGATCAGCTGCTGTCGGGAAATGACCCAAATTCCATTTTTCCTGGTTCCAGCCACGCCCGACGATCCAGCGCCGCTCGGGATATTTAGCGACATAAGCTTTGATCGCAGCTTGAGCCTCTTCAAGTGAGTTTGTACCCGAAAGATCCAAAGTCAGTGCAGCAAAGCCCAGTCCCATGACATGGCCATGTGCATCGATCAGCCCTGGCAGCATCGTGAGCCCGCGTCCATCGTGGCGAAAATCGAGCTGCTTGGGTGCTTTTTCCTTGGTCGTCAAAAGCTGGCTGATCTTGCCGTCCCTGTCTATAAGCACCGCGGAGAAGCGGATGACCTTCCCGTCCTTGTCCAGGGTGATGCCATTGACATTCTCAACCATGCCATCGGCCAAAACTGGTGCAGCAATGGCTGCGCAGGCAGCTGCGGCCAAAATCGAAACTAACCTCATCGTTTCGGCAACCTCCGCACAAGAGCGCTCGTATCCTGACGTCCGCCGCCCATATATTGGATATCCGAATAGAATTGGTCGGTCATGGCTGCGATCGGAATGCTCGCTCCGTTGGCGCGCGCTTCGTCGATGGCGAGACCCAGATCCTTGCGCATCCAATCTACGGCAAAGCCAAAGTCAAACTCGGCTTTCGCCATCGTTGCCCAGCGATTGTCCATCTGCCAGCTTTGCGCGGCGCCACCCGAAATTGCATCAAATACCTTATCGAGGTCGAGTTCGGCACATTGGGCGAAGTGCAAGGCCTCTGACAGGCCTTGCAATACGCCAGCGATACAAATCTGGTTGACCATCTTTGCCGTCTGGCCATCACCTGGCCCGCCGACATGGACAATGCGTTTCGAATAAGCCGCCATCACCGGCTTGGCCGTTTCCACCGCTGTCTCGGTTCCTCCGCACATGATCGCCAGCGTTCCGTTCTCCGCCCCGGCCTGTCCACCCGTTACCGGTGCATCGACGCAGTTGATACCACGTCCCTTGGCTTCCACCGCGAGTTGCCGGGCAATGCGCGCAGACACCGTCGTATGGTCGATGAAAGTACTGCCCTTTGGCATCGCCGAAAACACACCGTCGCGTCCCAGGGTGATGCTGGCCAGATCATCGTCAGTACCAACGCAGCTAACAACAAAGGCAGCTTCCTTGGCGGCTTCTGCGGGTGAACTGGCTTTTTGTCCGCCATGTTCGGAAATCCATTTGTCCGCCTTGGTCGAGGACCGGTTATAGACCACCATTTCATGCCCGGCATTGCGAAGGTGGCGCGCGATCGGGCCGCCCATGACGCCCAGTCCGATAAAAGCTATTCTTGACATACCCCAGCCTTAATCACTGTTTTCACATTGCGCCAGATAGGTTAGGGCCCCCGCCACTATGTCCGAGCTTCTCACCCTTGCCGATGTCCGCGCAGCGCATGAACGTATCCGCAATGCGATCGTTGCAACCCCGACCCTGCACAGCAAGACTTTATCGCAGCTTACAGGCGCGAACATTTACCTGAAGTTCGAAAATCTGCAGTTCACCGCTGCCTATAAAGAACGCGGCGCACTGAACGCGCTGCTGTTGATGCCCGAAGAAGCGCGCAACCGTGGAGTTATCGCGGCGTCGGCCGGCAACCATGCGCAGGGCCTGAGCTATCACGGAACGCGCCTCGGTGCACCTGTCACTATCGTGATGCCCAAAACAACACCTACCGTGAAAGTTATGCAGACCGAGGCGGTTGGCGGCAAAGTGGTTCTCGAAGGCGAAAAGTTTGACGACGCATACAAGCATGCGCGGCTGCTCGAAAAGGAATTGGGGCTGACGTTCGTCCACCCTTTCGACGACCCCAAGGTCGCAGCTGGTCAAGGAACAGTAGCGCTGGAGATGCTCGAAGAAATCCAGACAATCGATACCCTCGTCGTACCGATTGGCGGCGGCGGCCTGTTGTCTGGCATGGGCACTGCGGCCCGCGGCATCAATCCAGATATCGAACTGGTTGGCGTACAGGCTGAACTCTACCCGTCAATGTACGCATTGCTCAATAACAAGCAGATGCCATGCGAGGGCGACACCCTGGCCGAGGGCATTGCCGTCAAGGTGCCGGGTGAGTTCACTTCGTCTGTGATCCGCGAGCTCGTTGACGATATAGTGCTGGTCTCTGAACCCGAACTCGAAACTGCGGTAAGCTTGCTCCTCCAGATTGAAAAAACGGTTGTCGAAGGTGGCGGCGCAGCCGGCCTCGCCGCCGTGATGGCCAATCCGGAAAAGTTCAGAGGCAAGAATGTTGGCATCGTGCTGAGCGGAGGCAATATCGACACCCGCCTGCTGGCCAATGTGCTGTTGCGCGACCTTGCCCGTTCTGGCCGACTTGCCCGCCTGCGGATCACGTTGCAAGATCGTCCTGGTGCCTTGTACAAGGTGATGAAACTCTTCAACGAGCACAATATCAACATCATCGAAATCTATCACCAGCGTATCTTTACGACACTGCCGGCGAAAGGTTTGATCACTGATATCGAATGCGAAGCACGCGATGCCGAGCAGCTTCAGGGACTGGTCGATTCGCTCAAGGAAGCCGGCTATAAAGTCGAACGGGTCGAACTGAATTGAGTAAATTCAATATCATCCGCGATTGATGGTAAATGCCCTTTTCAGCACCGGCGTAAAGCGTCATAACCCTGCCATAACACAAGCTTAGGCGAGGTCGGGTTTACCATGAGCGCTCCAGTCCGCTTTCCGCGCTTCTTTGTCACAAACCCAGCCCCGTGTCCCTATTTGCCGGGCAAGACCGAGCGCAAGGTGTTTACCGAACTCAACGGCGCACATGCGACCGAACTCAACGAAGCGCTTGGACGGATCGGCTTTCGCCGCAGCCAGAATGTAGCGTATCGACCAAGCTGTATCGACTGCAAGGCCTGCGTGCCGGTGCGTATATTGGCCGAAGGTTTTGAACCCAATGCTACGCAACGCAAAATCCTGAAGCGCAACTACGACCTGGCAGTTTCCGCCTGCCGCCCTTGGTCGACCAATGAACAATATGAGCTGCTCCGTCGCTATCTTAAGCAGCGCCATCCAGAAGGCGGAATGGCTGACATGGACGATATGGACTATGCCGACATGGTCGAACAGACCCCTGTCCACAGCCATGTCGTCGAGTATCGCCTTCCCACGCGCTATGGTGCCCAAGGCGAGCTCGTAGGGGCCTGCATTACCGATCAGCAGTCCGACGGGCTTTCGATGGTATACAGTTTTTACGATGCCGAGGCTGTGGGGCGACCCGGACTAGGCAATTTCATCATCATGGATCATATCATGCGTGCCCGTGCAGCCGGCCTTCCCTTTGTCTATCTCGGCTATTGGGTCGATGGCGCCGCGCGCATGCAATACAAGACCCGCTACCGCCCGCTCGAAAAACTTACGCCCGATGGCTGGGTCGATTTCGAAAGTGGCGAACAGGCCGATCTTTTCAGCTAACAAAAAACCCCGTCAGAGACGGGGTTTTCCATTTGGCTAAGCGCTTGCTCACCGACAAACACAGCGTGGCTTGGGTCGGGGCTTGGGTTTCCACTTGCGGACCGCCTTGCGCTTTACAGGAACCGTTTCATAGTAGATTTCCTCGGTCACCGTCGTCGTGGTAACGGGAACCATAGAATAGGTCACCATCGGCATCGGGTAATAATAATATCCATAGGGATAGGCCCCATAGCCATGACCATAAGCCGGGCCATAGCCCGTTTCGCGCGGAAGATGCTTCTCGCATTTCTTCATCGATTTCTCGATACCAAGACCAGCAAGAGCGCCCAGCCCTGCCCCAATCAGCGAGCCTTCGGTGCGATTGCCACGACCGGCGATGCGATTTCCGGCAAGACCGCCCAATATTGCACCGATTGCGGCGCCACCAACACCTTCACTCTTCAAACATTTTTCATAGTCGCCATAGCCATTTGATCCGCTCCAGCCCGGAACCGGCGCTCCGCCATGAGGCGGCATGGGATAGGGTGCGCCTGCAGAAGGGATCGGATGCGGCGGCATAGGCATTGCACTATGCACGATCCCATCCTTTGTCCGTGTAACCGTGCCATTCCATTGGCCTTCATAGACCCTGCCTTCGGGATCCAGATATTTCCCCTTGGTCCATTCGCCATCATATTCGTAACGCACTCCGGTGGCGTCCGAATAGGTGGAAATCCCGGGCCCATCAAAATCATAGATGCCATGGTCAGCGCCCATGGCCGGACCATAGTCGGCGTGATGATATTTCTTGCCTGAGTCGCCGGCGGCCTGTGCGGGCGTTGCCAACAAAGCGCTGGTCGCAAGGCTCGCAATCAAGAGGACTTTCATGGTTAATCGCTCCCTAATCATGAAGATGCGCTCTGAACGCAATCTTCGATAGTTAAGAAGTGCTTAACATTCTTTTGCGGTCCGCACCATGACGCGAATGTAAATTGCGGACGAATTGCAGCTTTTGTTCCAAAATGAAGCAGTCAGATGCGCGTTGCCAGCAAATCCGCCAGCACCTCGATCCCCATTGCGTCGACTGTATCGAACCGTGCAGGAATCGGACTATCGAGATCGATGACGGCAATAACGGCATCGCCACGTTTAACGGGTACAACCAGTTCCGACCTGCTTGCGGCATCGCAAGCGATATGGCCCGGAAAGGCGTGGACATCTTCGACCAGTTGCGTTTCGCCGGTACGTGCCGCCGCACCGCATACACCCTTGGTTAGCGGGATGCGGATGCAGGCCGACTTGCCTTGGAACGGCCCGAGAACCAGTTCTCCGCCCACCATCCGGTAAAATCCCGCCCAATTGAGTTCGGGTACAAACTGCCAGATCAAGGCTGAGATGTTGGCCATATTAGCGATACCGTCCGCCTCTCCCTCAGTCAGCGCATCAGCCGCCTTTAGCAGTTCGGCGTAAAGTTCTGCCTTTGGGGCATCGGTCGCGATATCGAAAGCGTACATGCATCTTCAGATAGTCAATCAAGACGAACTTTACCACGGCCCTTCTTGATTTCGCCACGGCCTTTTTTGGCGTCGACCCGTTTGGCCTTGGCCGCCCTACTCGGTTTGGTCTTAATGCGCGGCGCCTCCCGAACAAAGGCTTGGTCGATCAGGCGGATGATGCGGGCACGCGCCTCGGCCCGGTTGGCTTCCCTTGTGCGATATTCGCGCGATGTGACGATCAGTTCGCCGCCTGCCGTCATCTTGCTTCCCGCCAGGGTTTTCAATTTGCGATAGGCAAAAGGCGGAAGGCCTAACCGGAAAACATCAACCCGCAACTGGCACGCCGTGGCCACCTTGTTGACATTCTGTCCACCCGGGCCCGTTGACGCCAGAAAGGTCTCTTCAAGCAATTCCTCAGGAAGTTCGAACGGCATGGCGGGCGGCATAACACCGCCCATCCCGTTATGCCAGTTCAGCTGAACAGCTTTGCGGTCGTATTGGCAACGCGGCGACCGAGATAGCGCGCGCCTTCGAGTTCGGTTTCACTCGGCTGGCGGCTGCCATCGCCATTGGCAATTGTCGTAGCGCCATAAGGCGCTCCGCCCACGACCTCGTCGTTGCGCATCTGGCCGGCAAAGCCATAATCCAGACCGACGATGGTCATTCCGAAATGCAACAAGTTGGTGATGATCGAGAACAAGGTCGTTTCCTGCCCGCCATGCTGGGTGGCGGTCGAGGTGAAGGCTGCGCCTACCTTGCCATTCAATTCGCCACGTGCCCAGACGCCGCCCGCCGCGTCCCAAAAGGCCGCCATCTGGCTCGACATACGGCCAAAGCGGGTTCCCGTGCCAACGATGATGGCATCATATTCCTTGAGTTCTTCGATGGTAGCGACAGGTGCTGCCTGATCGAGTTTGAAATGCGCGGCTTGCGCGATTTCCAAAGGTGCGGTTTCGGGAACGCGTTTCACATCGACGCTCGCGCCAGCTTCGCGGGCACCATCGGCAATGGCATTCGCCATGGTCTCGATATGGCCGTAGCTCGAATAATAGAGAATAAGAACTTTGGGCATGGGACTGTTCTTTCTTGCTTTGGGAGAGGGGGTGGAAGCAGGCGGGTCTTGCCCGCTTCCTGGGGGGAGATTTTCAGCTGCGGTCGAGGCTCAAACGGCCACCGCCAAAAGCGACGACTTGCATCAAACCGCCGGCCATCGCGATATTCTTGAGAAACATGATCAGCTGTGTCTGGTCGCCAAATTGGGCGTGGAAAAGGGCGGCGGTCACAACACTAAAAGCTGCCAATGCTGCAGCTACCAATCGGACCTTATACCCTGCGATCAGCGCCAGTCCGCCGAGCAGTTCGACAGCGATGGCCCCCCACAGGGCGAGCTGCGGCGCGGGTAGGCCGACCGAGGCGATATAGCCCGCCGAGCCCGCCGGATCGGCCAGCTTGGCGATGCCGCTGAGGACGAAGATCACCGCCAGCAGCACCCGACCCGAAGTTGCGACCCAGGGTTGCCAGGCTGCTCCAATGGCTTGTTCGTTGATATTGTTCATTTCCTGCTCCTTTGTTGAATGTTGCAATCAGTCTGCGTCGACGAGAACGATTTCGCTGTCTTCGATCGCGGTAATGGTGATTGTCCCGGCAGCTATGGCCACGCCGTCGCGGGCATTGGCGCGTTGACCGTCAATTTCGATCGCGCCTGTCGCAGGGACGAGATAGGCGTAGCGGCGATCGCCGACCTGATAGGCCAGTCTCTCGCCAGCCTTCAGCGTCGCACCCAGCACGCGGGCATCGGTGCGGATCGGGAGTGCGTCCCGGTCTTCCTCAAATCCGCTGGCGAGCACTTGCCATGCGCCCGAACGGTCGCTTTTTGGGAATGGTTTGGTACCCCAGCTGGGCGCGCCACCGGTCCGTTTCGGCACGATCCATATCTGGAATAGTGTCGTTGCCTCATCCTCCAGATTATATTCGGCGTGGCGGATGCCGGTGCCTGCACTCATGACCTGCACATCGCCTGCAGCGGTGCGGCCTTTGTTCCCCAAGCTATCCTGATGGGTGATCGCGCCAGTGCGGACGTAGGTGATGATTTCCATGTCCGCATGCGGGTGCGGCGGGAAACCGGTTTGAGGCTTGATGATGTCGTCATTCCAGACACGCAAGCTGCCCCAGTTCATCCGATCGGGATCATGATAGCTGGCGAACGAAAAATGATGGTGGGCATCGAGCCACCCGTGATTGGCTCCGCCAAGGCTGGCGAAGGGGCGGACTTCCACCTTTGCTTTGCTGTCGATCATTGCGAAACACCTTACCTATGTTGTGGCTTCTGTACGGAGCCAAGATAGGCCAGCGAATTGGGATTGAAATAGAAACATTGGAAACCTATTGTTTCCATTTATGCGCTTACCCGATTATGAAGCCTGGAGCATTTTTGCAGCCGTCGCCGAAGAAGGCGGCTTTTCTCGCGCAGCGGAACATCTTGGCCTGTCCAAGGCCACCATCTCCAAAGCCGTCTCGCGGCTAGAGGCTCAGGTTGGCGCGCCGCTATTCCACCGCACTTCGCGGCGGCTGGTGCTGAGCGAAAGCGGTTTATCCTTATTGGAACAGGCCAAGACTATCGTCGCCGCAGGCGAAGCCGCCGAAGAGGCCGCCCGTGATGAAGCCAGCGAACCGGTTGGCCAGATCCGCCTTGCCGCCCCGATGAGCTATGGTATCAGTCGCGTCGCACCCCTGCTCTCCGAATTTTTGTGCAGCCATCGCGGTATCAACATTGACATGCATCTGAGCGACGCCAAGGTTGACCTGATCGGCGAACGCTTTGATCTGGCTCTGCGCATCGGCGCGCTGCCCGATAGCTCGCTGCGTGCAAGACGATTGCGGGGCGTAACCGGCTATGTGCTGGCCAGCCCCGATTATCTCGCCGAATATGGCGAACCGCGCCATCCCGCCCAATTGGGCGAGCATCGCTGCCTAAGCTACTCGCTCGCCTCCAATCCCGAAAGCATGCGCTTCACCGGGCCGGACGGCAGCGAAGCTGTTGTGCGGCTGTCCGGGCCGCTGCGGGTCAACAATGGCGAGGCGATGTTGCCCGCTTTGTGCGCAGGCCTCGGCATCGGCATGTTGCCCGATTTTATTTGTGAAAAGGACATCAAGGCCGGTCGCCTGAAGCCGATATTGCAGGACTGGAAAATCCCGCCCATCGCCATCCACATCGTCACCCCGCCCAGCACCTTCCGCCCGCGCCGGGTAACGGCCCTGATAGATTTCCTTACAGAGAAACTGTCGACGGCCTGATTAACTGCGTTTGCGGAACGGCCAATCGGTCACCTCGCCTACCCATAAAGCCAGCCAGATGATCAGCGGTTGCGCTGCAAGCCGTGGCCCGTGATACCACCAACTCATCGTCTCCCCGCCCATCGCGATAGTGTTGATGGCATGGTTGAAATTGGCCGGCCAGACGCACAGCGCATAGAGCGCAAGGCCGATACCCGCCGCGGGCCTTGCCCAGCTTATCCAGTGACGCGGAACCAAAAGGCCGACTGCCCCGGCCAGTTCGGCAGCACCGGTAAACGCAACCACTTCAGTCGGATAGGGCACCCAGTTGGGCGTAATCGCCAGAAACATGCCGGGATTCTGCAAATGCGCGACCCCGGCAAATGCATAGAATAGCGCCAGCAGCACCCGCAGCGCGGTGCGGATCATGCGACCGCGGGCTCCAGCATCCGTAACGTGCCGGCATCGGCGTCAATTTCGGCCATCACACCCTGCGGAATCGTGAACTGGTCCGAAATGTGGCCGAACCATGCCCCTTCAAATGCCGGAATTCCCAGTGGTTCGAAATGCTGGCGCAGGATCGAATTGAGCGTGAAGCCTCCGCCCGGGCCGCTGCCATCCGGATCGCGACAATTGGTGCATTGGCCGAAAACGACGCCCGCCAACCCCTTGAGCACGCCCGCCTGCCCCAATTGGGTGAGCATGCGGTCGATGCGATATTCAGCCTCGTCAATATCCTCAAGGAACAGGATCGCGCCGCTAAAGTCAGGCAGATAGGGCGTACCCGCAAGCGCGGTCAGCACCGTCAGATTGCCACCGAGCAATTGCCCCTGCGCCTTGCCGCCACGGATCTTGATCGTCCGCCAGCGCCGTTGCACCAGCCTGTCCTCGGTCGCTTTGGGGTTTTCAAACAACGGCGTCCCCGCATCAAAGGCAATGTCCTTGAAGCTTTCAACCGAAGCCCGCCCCCAGGCGCTGCTTGCATTGGGCCCGTGCAATGTCACCGCCCCGCCCTTGGCCGCAATCGCCATGTGCAGCGCGGTGATGTCGCTATATCCGATCAGGAATTTTGGGTTCGCACGCACCACATCCCAGTCAACAAAGGGCAATGTGCGCGCCGCACCCCAGCCGCCGCGTACGGCAAAGATCGCCTTCACATCCTTGTCGGCAAACATCGCATTGATGTCCGATGCCCGTTCCTTGTCCTGCCCTGCCAGATAGCCATAGCGTTTGAGCAGATTGGGCGCACGCTTGGGAACCAACCCCATCGCCCGGATCGCTTCCTCCACCAGCACCAGATCGAACGGATCGTCACTTGCCGATGCGGGTTCGATGAGGCCGATAGTATCGCCGGGCCGCAATCGGGCACCTTTGGGCCTCTTTCCCTGTCTGTCAGCCGCAAAGGCTTGTGCGGACCAAGCAGGCAGGGCCGACGACGCCATCAGCGCCGCCAACCCTGTCATGATCGTGCGACGTGAGGGCGTCAGAACTTTGCCTCTACCGCCAGCGTGAACGAACGACCACGTGGATCGGCCACGCGGGGTTCCCAGCTGCTGCCCGCGCCGGTGTTGCTGTCATAGGTGATCGCGAACGGCGGATCGGTGTTGAATATGTTCCGCACGCCGCCGGTCAGCTTGAACCGATCGTTAAAGCTGTAGCTCGCCGAGGTGTTGTAGATCACATAATTCTTCACGCGCGCGTTGAAATCCGGACGGGCCGCCGATCCCGGAATTGCGGTGTTGTTCTTGTATCCATTGCGGAACAGCTGCGAGAAGGTGAAAGTAAAATCATCCTTCTTGTAAGTGACAAATGCACTATGCTTCCACTTCAGGCCCAAGTCGCCTGCATAGGTGAACACGCCGATCAGGCTCGGCCCGAACGGGGCAGACGGCAGGAACTTCTCCCTCTTCTTGAGCAGGTAAGTTCCATCGAGCCCGGCCGAAATCGAACCGCCCAATGCATCGATGCCGCCACGTAGCGAAACTTCCAGGCCGCGGGTGCGGCGCGAACCGATATTGTCGGCACGCAGGTCAACCAGGGTGATGATGCCATTGGTGCGGATAACCCGATCAGGGAAGTCGTTGATGTTATCGAGCAACTGACGCAGCGTCAGTGCGCCGATCGTATCGTCAACCGCAATCGACCAGAAGTCCACCGAGGCGCTGAATTGCGACGACGGCTGCAGGACTACACCGACCGAATATTGTTCGGAAGTTTCCGGTCCAAGATTGAGGTTGCCGCCGGTCAGCGTATCGGGCGTGATCGCCGCACATCCCGGAGTCGAGCCAACAACCCCCGAAGGGCAGGTTGTCGGATCGACCAGCGTGTTGCCCGGATTGGGGGACTGGGTCACGCCGTTGAAAATCTGGTTGAACGCAGGGACGCGAAAACCGGTATTGTACGATCCGCGGAACATCAGCCAGTCGAACGGACGGAACTTCGCCGAAATCTTGGGATTCACTGTCGACCCGAAGCCGGTATAATCGTCGAGGCGGACAGCGGCAGTGATTTCAAGCGGTTCGAATACCGGCACCAACAATTCGCCATAGACTGCCTTCACCGTTCGATTCTTCGGCGTCAACGCATTGATATTGTCAAAGGCGACATTGAAAATGTCCGGCTGGTTCGCTGCTGCTGCCGGCGAGCCGTTGAAGCTGTAGGTTTCACGGCGATAGTCTGCGCCAAGCGCAACTTGAACCATGCCGCCGGGCAATTCGAATAGCGAACCCGAAACCGAGGCATCAAACTGCTTCACTTCATATTTGCCGCCATACAGCACTGTACCTTCCGCCGATATCGCATCCAGTGCGGCCAGTGCAGCATCGGTTTGCGTGAGCGAGAAGGGATTGAGAATCCCGCTGTTGAGTAGACCCACTATCCCAGGTGCAGTCGCCCCGGGAGCAATCGGCGCTCGGGTATCAAGCCCACCCGATACTGCACCAGCGATACCCGATGCGGCAGCCGAAGCCGCGTTCGGAAATACGCCGCGATAATGATATCCTGTGCCAAGTACTGATTTCGATTCACTCTTCGCGTAAGAACCGCCAGCACGATAGTCCCAGTCGCCAAACAACGGACCTTCGATACTAAGACCAGCGCGTACGGTCTTGGTGTTGGTTTCATATTCGCGGCGATCGCCGGCAATGTTGCGCCAACGATATGCGATCGGTTTGCCATAATTGCCTACAGCATCGACCGTTCGGTCGCCGACCGCGCCAATAGCCGGGAAGATCGCTGCCAACCGGTCGTATAAATTGTTGTAGGTTGCCGCAGTTATGCCATTGAGTGGATAATATAGCGGCAGCGAGGTGGCGTTGATCGAATATTGGTTGTTCGAGAACCGCTTTGCTGAATCGGCATCAGATCCGGTAACTTCAGCCGAAATGCGATGATCGCCGAGCGCAAAGGTTGCCTTACCATAATAGGTCAGCGTCTGCAGCGGCTGTTGCAATGTTGCTGCACGGCCAGTGTCCCATGCACAGGCAAAGCGAGCGCCCGGAATAGCCCAAAGCACTTCGTCATAGGCCATACCGCCGTCCATGCTGTCGCACCCTGCACCGCCTGGAAGGTCGAGTATGTTGATACCGCCATCCGCACGTTGGGTGGTGCCTGGGAAAACAAGCCCGGGCAAAAAGGTCGAATTGGTCGTGGTGGTTGCACCAAGCAGCGATCCGGTCGGTGCAAAAATGCTGTTCGGATTGGCGGGGAACATGGTCGCGATTGGCGTTCCGCGCGTATCGACCGAAAGGCCGCGATTGGGCTGGTTGCCGTTTACAAAATCACGATCCTGACCATAGAGCACGCCGCTCCAGCTTTTGCTGACCGCGGCCATGACGTTGAAACCGTCTTCGCTGATATCACCATAGCCGACAGTGCCCGACAGGCGGTAGATCGGGCTATCACCTTCTTCAGTAATGTCGACAAAACCGTTCAACGCGACGCCCTGGAAATTGGACTTTGTGATGAAGTTTATGACGCCGCCAATGGCATCGGTTCCGTAGATGGCCGATGCGCCGTCCTTGAGCACTTCAATCCGTTCGATAGCAGCGAAGGGAATCTGGTTCACGTCGACTGCCGAACCGGTTAGGCCGTGCGCCGCAACACGGCGTCCATTAAGCAGTACCAGCGTCGCTGCCGAGCCCTGTCCGCGCAGGTTGGCTGCAGACAGGCCATTGGTGCCGCGCTGTGCGCCGCTGGTAACGTCCGAGTTGGAAGCGAGATTGTCTGCACCGTTGCCGTTGGTGCTCAGAAATGAAATCAATTGCTCGGGGCTGTTGATGCCCTCGCGTGTAATATCGTCGGGCGTAATCACGGTCAGGGGTAACGAGCTGTTATTCGGATCACGCTTGATCCGCGACCCTGTGACGATGATGGGCGCAGCATCGTCTTCCGCCGTCGCGCCGCCTGCCGGTGCCGCGGCATCCTGCGCCGCGACTGGCATCGAGAGGCTAGCAGCGGTCAGATATAGTGCCAGCTTGTGCAGTTTCATGTTCAGCCCTCCAAATGATGCCGTTTCGCTTTTCGATTGCGGCAAGGTAAAACCCTGCATGTTAAGGCTAGCAACGCGCTTGAGGGTTGGCAAACGGCAATTTGAACCAACTTTCAGGTCATTTTTGAGCATGACGAAAAAATTTTTCCGGGTCGGACATGACTCCAAAACCCTAGGATTTGAGTCACTTTTGGCCGATCCGACTCCCCGCGACTCGCGGATTCCTGCGCGTTAAGACGAAATTAACCTTTTCAGTTCATTTCCCTTATGGTTAATAACGATCGATGGCTGCGTCGCCGCTTCGGGCAGCACAGGCATCGGGGGTTGCAAAAGCAAAGAGGGGCCAGCCGCATGCGCGTGTTGCTGATTGAAGACGAACCGACTACCGCGAAAGCCATCGAAATGATGCTCGCGACCGAGGGCTTTAACGTCTATTCGACCGACCTGGGCGAGGAAGGCCTCGATCTGGGCAAACTTTACGATTACGATATCATCCTTCTCGACCTCAACCTGCCTGATATGCATGGTTATGACGTCCTGAAGAAACTGCGCGTCGCCAAGGTGCAGACGCCGGTGCTCATTCTCTCCGGCATTTCGGAAATGGATAGCAAGGTGCGCTCGTTCGGCTTTGGCGCCGACGATTATGTCACCAAGCCGTTCCACCGCGAAGAACTGGTCGCCCGCATCCATGCCGTCGTGCGCCGCTCGAAAGGCCATAGCCAGTCGGTCATCCGCACCGGCAAGCTGGCGGTCAACCTTGATGCCAAGACCGTCGAAGTCGATGGTGCCCGGGTGCACCTGACCGGCAAGGAATATGCGATGCTCGAGCTGCTTTCGCTGCGCAAGGGCA
>CAYRDQ010000019.1:0-49541 GCA_964423155.1 uncultured Sphingorhabdus sp. | reverse complement strand
TTGTCCATCGTGGGTCCTCTACACGGACTCGAACAAGATCACGGTCCTCTTCTGGGACTCGAACAGCCTGCCATTGAAAACAAAGGACAAAACTCAGCTTTGGACGAGGACTCCAACCTGTCTTCGCCAATTTTTCCTCTTCTGGGCACCAGCTACTCACAAAACACTGAAATACTTGGAAAATCGTCTCAAAGACGGTCTTCCAAGCGTGTTTGCTACGAGAAACTGCTACGGTTTGGTGCCGATAGTTCAGACATAAAGTCTGGAAAAACCATCAAAAATGGTCCGCGTGGCTTCTATCTCGCGTCATACGCGAGATGTGTAAGATCAATTTCATTGAAGGCCAGCCTCTCGATGGCTTCGCTCAACAAAGCAACGCGATAGCCGCTACCATAATTTTCTGACGCGTTGTTTGAATTGGCCCCTTTCGTCCATCCGCCTAGAACCATAGCAATATCGTGATCCACCCGCGCTGCTCGCAACTCATCACGAAAGTTATGGCGAAACGAATGAAAGCTGGTTCGGGCTTGATATGCGCCACAGGCTCTTGAGAACTGCGTAAACCATTTTGAGAAGGCAACTGCCCGTTTACCTCTTGGTCCTTCGTCGATGTCTTCAAATAGTTTGACCCAGCCTCTCCTGCGTCGCTGCTCAGCATATGCAACAAGACCGCAGTTCAGCAAGGTCCGATGAATTGGAACCATTCGCTCACTCGCGGCAGTCTTCAATTGCTTGTCTTGGCTTCCAACCATCGAAGCTTCACTCACAACAAAACAGGGTATGTTTTCAACGTCTCGAATATCAGCGATATCCAGTTGGCAAATCTCGTTAAGGCGCATGCCTGTATGCAATGCGATTAATGGCACCCAGAAACGAGCATTGCGGGGGCGTTCCTGCCCAATTTTGGCATATCCGCGTTCACCGTCCAGACAACCTCGATAGAGAGGTGCATTGAAGATTGCCTCAAGCTGTGAACGGCTGAACGGAAGACGCTTGTCCCGCTTCGCTACATCGTCGTGGAAGCGAAGCCCGCGCATTGGATTTCGAACGAGTAGCTCCTCATTCACCGCCCAATTGAGGAAGCTGGAAAAATTGGCGAGATTCACATTCGCATGCGCTGGGCTAATGAGCTCAATATTACCCACCCGTTTAGATCGTTGTGCCGCTTCGAGAAGCGTTAGCTTGGGGAAATGTTTTGACGCGTTGCGGGGCAAGTATCGAAGCACGTCGAACAATTGACGGCAATGAATGCGCGCGATGGCCGCGATTGGCACATCATCACCGATGACAGCCAGCGCCAACTTCCGACTGGTCTCATAAGCTTGACGAGTGCTCACGGACCATCGTTTACTCGGGTCATCCATATAGCGAGTGTAAGCTGCGCCCAATGTCACCGCTTCAGCCAACCGTGGCGCTTCGGCAGAGCCTTTCATCGCATCAGGCTCAAGCCCCCTTCCCTGATCGTCAAATGACGGTGGTAGCAGCGTCGCATCGATCGATTGTCCCGACATTGATCGGATTCTCTCGAATTCCCGCTCTATGTCGGCACAAACAATCGGCATCCTTCTCAAAGCCAATTGCAGACTATCCGTTTTTAACGATCGCCAGATTTCTAACCTGCCAATGAAGGCCTGAATATCGACGGGAACATGACGGCGAATATAGAATCGTCCGCCACGCAATATCATGTTTTTCGGTAGCAAACCGTGACTGAAACCGTAGAAGCCACGCGGACCATTTTTGATGGTTTTTCCAGACTTTATGTCTGAACTATCGGCACCAAACCGTAGCAGTTTCTCGTAGCAAACACGCTTGGAAGACCGTCTTTGAGACGATTTTCCAAGTATTTCAGTGTTTTGTGAGTAGCTGGTGCCCAGAAGAGGACTCGAACCTCCACGCCCTTGCGAGCGCCAGCACCTGAAGCTGGTGCGTCTACCAATTCCGCCATCTGGGCACGGGATGCGGCAATTCTTCGCCTTGGCGAAGCGCTCCGCATCTGGGTAGGCGCGCTCCTTTAACGGGTCGCGCGGGCTTGTCAACGGGGTGGGAGGGGAAAATTCGCGCATCCCCCTCCCCCGGGCCATGCCGGTTATTCGACCGTCAGGCCGACATCCACATTGCCGCGCGTGGCGTTGGAATAGGGGCAGACCTCGTGCGCGGCGTGGACCAGCCTCTCCGCATCGGCGCGATCGACGCCGGGCATCGAGACCGAGAGGTCGGCGGTGATGCCATAGCCGCCCTCGCTGCGCGGGCCAAAGCCGACCGTGGCGGTGACGCTGGCATCGGCGGGCACGGCGACGCCGACCTTGCCCGACATCGCCTTCATCGCGCCGAGGAAGCAGGCCGAATAGCCCGCGGCGAACAGCTTTTCCGGATTGGCACCAACGCCGCCCGGCCCGCCCATCTCCTTGGGCACGACCAGCTTGACATCGACCGAGCCATCATCCGACCGTGCCGCGCCATCGCGCCCGCCGGTGGAGGTGGCGCTGGTTTTGTAGATAACGGTAACGGGCATGGGGGAACTCCTTTCTTGGGTGGGGGGTTTAGAGCGGCAGCTTGATCTCTTTCATGATCCGGTCGGTTTCGCAAAGGATCTTGCAATTACCAGCGTGTAACAAAGCTGCGAAACATTACTTCTATTCTAGCAATCGCTTGGCCGTCGGAATGCGGGGAATAGATTCGGCTCTGTCATCAAAATCGCTCGCCGTCCCCCTTGAATCGCACCCAGTGCTGGTGCAAAGCGCTGTCCATCCTTTTTCCCCTCTTTCACAGGCTAACGGGCAGGCAATGAGCACATACAACAACAAATTGGTCACGGTTTTCGGCGGCGGCGGTTTTGTCGGGCGGTATGTGGTGCAGGCGCTGTGCGCGGCGGGGGCGCGGGTGCGGGTTGCGGTGCGCGATACGCGGGGCAGCGTGCATGTGAAGCCGCTGGGCAATCTGGGGCAGGTCTCGCTGTGTGCGTGCGACATTACCAAGCCGGCGACGGTCGCCAATGCGCTGGCCGGGGCCGATATGGCGGTGAACCTTGTCGGCAGCTTCGACAATCTGGATGCGGTTCAGCGGCAGGGCGCGGCCAATGTCGCGCAGGCGGCGGCGAAAGCGGGCGTTTCGGCACTCGTCCATATGTCGGCCATCGGCGCGGATGCGAACAGCGCCGCCGAATATGGGCGCAGCAAGGCGGGTGGCGAGGCAGCGGTGCGCGCGGCCTTCCCCCATGCCACGATCCTGCGTCCGTCGATCATTTTCGGGCGCGAGGATGCGTTTATCAACCGCTTTGCCGGGCTGATCCGGATGCTGCCGGTTGTGCCGGTGATCGGTGCCGATACCAGGTTCCAGCCAGTGTTCGTCGGCGATGTGGCGCGCGCGGTGGTGGCGGCGCTTTCCGGGCCCGGCGAGCAGACATATGAACTGGGCGGGCCGCAGGTCTTTTCGATGCTGCAATTGAACGAATGGATCGCCAAGGCGACCGGCCACCACAAACTGTTCGTGCCGGTGCCCGATGCGGCGGTCAAGCTGCTGACCTTCATCCCCGGCGGGCCGATTTCGGGGGATCAGCTCAAGATGCTGGCCAGCGACAATGTGGTGTCGGGCGAAGATGGCCTCGCCGCACTGGGCATCGCCGCCACACCGATCGACGCGGTGGCGCATGACTGGATGACGCTGTATCGCAAGCATGGCCGCTTTGGTGACGCGGCGGCGGCATGATCGCCGCGCGATTGTTCGCGATAATCTGGCTTTGTTTTTTCAGTCTTGTGCTGACTGCATGTAGCAATCGCAATTCAGCAATTTTTAAATCGCCAGATGGGTCTCAGTTGCTGCGAATGGAAATTGCCGATCCGGGAGCCATGGGAACCGCCAAGGCCAAAGTCCATTACATCGGGAAAAATACGGATGGACATGAAAAAGAGGAGTTGGTTTTTGCAGGCGATGGTTGGCCAATTGATATTCGCTGGATAGACAACGATCACGTGGTCATTTCAGCATGTGGCGCTCGAAACTATACATATCGGAATAGGGAAGTCTCAAAAGGTTACGCTCGCCATCCAGATATCCAGCTGATTGTCGAACCGACCGTCATCAATCAAACATATTATTGCAGTTGATCAGGCAGGGCTAAGGAGTCTTATTGCAAATGAGTGAATTCTGGACCGCCGTGATCCTCGGCATTGTCGAGGGGATTACCGAATTCCTTCCGGTTTCGTCGACCGGGCACCTGATCCTCGCGACCGAGCTGATGGGCTATGATGCCAAGCGCTGGGCGCTGTTCAATATCGCGATCCAGCCGGGTGCGATCCTCGCGATTGTCGTACTCTATTGGCGGACATTTTGGGAGGTGTTCACCGGGCTATTCCGTTGGGACGCGAAGGCGGTGGCCTTTACCCGCAACCTGTTGCTCGCCTTCATCCCTGCCGTGGTGCTCGGCCTCGCCTTTGGTGACGCGATCGAGATGATGCTCGAAAATGCGGTGATCGTCGCATGGGCGCTGATCATCGGCGGCTTTGCGATATTGGTGGTAGAGAAATATGCCAAGCCGCAGGAGATGGGCGGGGTCGCCGAAATCAGCTGGCAACGCTCGGCGATGGTCGGTGTGGTGCAGTGCCTGGCGATGATCCCCGGCGTATCGCGTTCGGGCGCGACGATATTGGGGGCGATGGCGATGGGGGTCGATCGAAAGACGGCTGCCGAATTCAGCTTCTTCCTTGCCCTGCCCACACTGACAGGGGCTACGGTGCTGCAGCTCTACAAGCATCGCGCAGAAGTGAGCGCCGATGATATGGGCTTGCTCGCGGTGGGCTTTGTGGTGTCCTTCCTTGTTGCCTGGGCGGTGGTGAAGGCCTTCCTCGCGGTGGTGACACGCTATGGCTTTGGCCCCTTTGCCTGGTACCGAATCATTGCGGGAACCGCGGCTTTGATATGGCTGGGGATGCGTTAAGTCCGTTTCGGACCTTTTATTGCGAAAGAAAATTACGTGATCCGATAATGATGCTGCAAATACGCTAATATAGGTCAGTATTTATGCCCTATATGTGCATTTTCTAGGTGTCAACTTTGTCGGCTTTGGCTATGGGCGCGCCATGGCACAAGAACGCATGCTCAAATTCGTGGCCACTGGTCAGGCCTTCCCTGAAAAGCGGGAGGCCGCCTTGCGCGCCAAAGACTTCGCTGAAATCGCCAACCGCTACGCGCCCGAAAAGGCCGCCGAGCAGGCCTCGCGCTGTTCGCAATGCGGTGTGCCTTATTGCTCGGTGCACTGCCCGCTGGGCAACCACATCCCCGACTGGCTGCGCCTGACTGCTGAGGGGCGACTGCGCGAAGCCTATGAGCTGTCGAACCTGACCAGCACCATGCCCGAAATCTGCGGCCGCATCTGCCCGCAGGACCGGCTGTGCGAAGGCAATTGCGTGATCGAATTTTCCGGCCATGGCGCGGTCACCATCGGCAGCGTGGAGAAATATATCACCGACACCGCATGGGCAGAGGGCTGGGTCGAACCGATAGAGGTCGGCCCCGCGCGCGGCCAATCGGTGGGGATCATCGGCGCTGGCCCGGGCGGGCTGACCGCGGCAGAATATCTGCGTGTGGCCGGCTATGATGTGCATGTCTATGACCGGTACGACCGGATGGGCGGCCTCCTGACATATGGCATCCCCGGCTTCAAGCTGGAAAAGGATGTGGTGATGCGCCGCGTCGAACGGCTCGCAGAAGGCGGCGTAGTCTTTCACCCCAATTTCGAGGTTGGCCGCGATGCCAGCCTTGATGAGCTGCGCGCCAAACATGACAGCGTGCTGATCGCCACTGGCGTCTACAAGGCCCGCGACATCAAGACGCCGGGCGTCGGCCTGTCTGGCATCCATGCCGCACTCGACTATCTCACCGCGTCGAACCGCAAAGGTTTTGGCGATGCCGTTGCCGCCTTTGACGATGGCGCGCTGAATGCGGAGGGCAAGAATGTCGTCGTCATCGGCGGCGGCGATACCGCGATGGACTGCGTTCGCACCGCGATCCGCCAAGGCGCAAAGGCGGTCAAATGCCTGTACCGCCGCGACCGCGACAATATGCCGGGTTCGCAGCGCGAAGTCGCCAATGCCGAAGAGGAAGGCGTCGAGTTTGTCTGGCTCTCTGCGCCCAAGGCGTTTGACGGCACGGATGCTGTCGAAAAGGTGCATGTCAGCAAGATGCGCCTCGGCGCGCCCGACGCCAGCGGCCGCCGCGCGCCCGAGCAGGACCCGCAGGGCGATTTCACGCTCGATGCCGATATGGTGATCATGGCGCTCGGTTTTGAGCCTGAGGATTTACCGACACTGTTCGGTTCGCCGGACCTCAACGTCACCCGCTGGGGCACCATCCGTGCCGACCATGTCACCGGTATGACCAACCTGCCCGGCGTCTTTGCCGTCGGCGATATCGTGCGCGGCGCGAGCCTGGTCGTCTGGGCAATCAAGGATGGCCGCGATGTGGTGGAACATATGCATCGCTGGATGGCGGCGAAAAGCAAAACAGCAAAATTGGCAGCTTAAGGGGGATTGAAACATGCTTAAACTGATAGTGGCGACATCGCTGGCCTCCTGTTCAATCGTCAGCATCGCGGCACCTGCCTATGCACAAGCTGAAACGGAGGAAGCGGTAAAGCCTGATCCGAATATCAAACAACTGGAAAAGCTGTTCGGCGGCCTGTTCAGCACAAAGGATGCTGGCCCCATTGATCCTCAGCGATTGGCCCTCGCTCAGCAAACCACTGGCAAGATCATGCCTAGCGGCATTTACAACAAGATGATGGGCGACATGTTCGACAAAATGCTAGGCCCGCTCTTTGGCGACAAGACCGGCATGTCGGATTTCGAAATTTCGGTTACCACCGGTGTGGACATACCTGAAAATGGCTTCGATGCCCAAAAACGTGCAGCCATTACTGTACTGCTTGATCCGCATTTTGCGGACCGCAGCGCGCTGATCAAAGAATCGATGAGGCCAATGCTGGACAAGGCCATGGCGTCGATCGAAGCGCCAATGCGTGAGGGCTTGGCTCGAGCCTATGCGCGCAAATTTTCGGCCGAGCAATTGACCGAAATGAACCAGTTTTTTGCAACACCAACCGGAAGTTTCTACGCGTCCGAATCCTTCGCGCTGCAAGCCGATCCCGAGGTGATGCAGGCGATGTTCTCGGCTCTGCCAACCCTGATGCAGGACATGATGCAACCGGCGGGTGATATCGATAAGAAGATGAAAGCAATCCCGCCCGGGAAGAAGCTCTCTGACCTCAAACCTGCAGAGATGGAATCGCTGGCCAAACTGTTGGGCACCACAACCTCGCAGTTGAAGAAGCATGCGGAAAGCAGCATGGATTTCGCTGAGCCGGCTGAAGCCGCCGATGCAATGCCGGCAGACGATGCAGCGGTTGACGATCCGTTCGCCAATGAAAGCGGCACCGAGCCGTGGTGGGACCGTGAAAATTGGGACGCCGCTGACAGACAGCAGATGGAAGAGCTGGAAGCGAAAGCCGATGCTTTGCAGGCGCAGTCCAGCGAAGCCACCAATGCTTTTCTGGAATTCGAAACCCAGGCGATGCTGCGTGTTCGCGAAAGATATCGCGCAAATGGCTGGAAGCCCGCAGCCAGCAGCGAGTAACCGATCAGGACAATGAATAGATGACCCACCACTTCCCCACCCCCGAACATGCCCGCCTTGCTGCTGAAGGCATGTACCATCCGGAAACCGAACGCGATGCGTGCGGCGTTGGTCTGATCGCCGCCACCGATGGCAAGCCTTCGCGGCGCGTGGTAGCTGCCGGGATCGAGGCACTGAAGGCGGTGTGGCACCGCGGCGCGGTCGATGCCGATGGCAAGACCGGTGACGGTGCCGGCCTGCATGTCGACCTGCCGGTCCGGTTCTTCGACGATGCGATTACCGCCGCCGGGCACAAGCCGCAGCCCAACCGGCTTGCCGTCGGTATGGTCTTCCTGCCGCGCACCGACCTTGGCGCGCAAGAGGCGTGCCGCACCATTGTCGAGGCCGAAATCATCGAGGCGGGCTACACCATTTATGGCTGGCGTCAGGTACCGGTCGATGTTTCGGTGATCGGTCAGAAGGCTCAGGCCACGCGC
This sequence comes from uncultured Sphingorhabdus sp., assembly GCA_964423155.1. Taxonomy (GTDB): domain Bacteria; phylum Pseudomonadota; class Alphaproteobacteria; order Sphingomonadales; family Sphingomonadaceae; genus Sphingorhabdus_B. Next base: position 41,436 of record CAYRDQ010000019.1, on the reverse strand, counting down.
CCGGAGATCGAGCAGATCATGATCGCCGGACCGATGCCCGAAACGCAAGATGCCGCCGAATTTGAAAAGAACCTCTATCTCGTCCGCCGCCGGATCGAGAAAAAGGTGATCGCCGCACAGATCCGCGATTTCTACATCTGCAGCCTGTCGTGCCAGTCGATCGTCTATAAGGGGTTGTTCCTCGCCGAGAGCCTCTCGATCTTTTACCCCGACCTGCAGGACGAACGCTTCGAAAGCCGTGTCGCGGTGTTTCACCAGCGTTACTCGACCAACACCTTCCCGCAATGGTGGCTGGCGCAACCTTTCCGTGCGCTGGCTCATAATGGTGAAATCAACACGATCCGCGGCAACCAGAACTGGATGAAGAGCCACGAGATCAAGATGGCCAGCATCGCGTTCGGCGACCATTCGGACGATATCAAGCCAGTGATCCCTGCTGGTGCCTCTGACACGGGCGCACTTGACGCCGTGTTCGAAACGCTGATCCGTTCGGGCAAGGAAGCGCCGACGGCAAAGCTGATGCTGATCCCAGAGGCATGGCAATCCAACCCCAACCTGCCCGCCAACCACAAGGCAATGTACGAATATATGGCGAGCGTGATGGAGCCATGGGATGGCCCTGCCGCTCTCGCCATGACCGACGGCCACTGGGCGGTTGCGGGCGTCGATCGCAACGCGCTGCGCCCGCTGCGCTATAGCCGCACCAATGACGGGCTGCTGATCATCGGCTCTGAAACCGGAATGGTGGTCGTTCCCGAAAACACCGTCGTCGAAAAAGGCCGGCTGGGGCCGGGCCAGATGATCGCCGTCAACCTGGATGAGGGCAAGCTGTATCGCGACACCGAACTGAAGGACCGGATCGCGGCCGAGCAGGACTATGCCGCGCTTGTTGGTGGATTCCGCGGAATAAAAGACCTTCCCTCCGCCAGCGAAGAGCCACTCGACTGGACCCGCGCCGAATTGACGCGGCGTCAGGTGGCGGCGGGCATGACGCTCGAGGATATGGAGATGATCCTCTCCCCGATGGTCGAGGATGCCAAGGAAGCCGTTGGCAGCATGGGCGATGATACCCCGCTCGCAGTGATCAGCGACAAGCCGCGTATCATCAGCCAGTTCTTCCGCCAGAATTTCAGCCAGGTCACCAACCCGCCGATCGACAGCTTGCGCGAACGGCATGTGATGAGCCTGAAGACCCGCTTTTCGAATCTGGCCAACATTCTGGACGAGACCGGGCAAAATAGTGACGTTCTCGTGCTCGAAAGCCCGGTGCTGACCAACAGCGAATGGGCGCGGCTCAAGGCTGCATTCGGCAAGTCCGCCGCCGAAATCGGCTGCACCTATGAGGTCGCCTCGGGGCAGGACGGGCTGCGCGCTGCGATCCGCCGCATCCGCGAAGAGGCTGAGGCAGCGGTGCGTTCGGGTCAGACCGAATTGTTCCTGACCGATATCGACATCAGCGAAAGCCGGGTCGCCATTCCGATGATCCTTGCCGCCGCGGCGGTGCATACGCACCTCGTCCGTGCCGGCCTGCGCAGTTATGCCTCGGTCAACGTGCGCTCAGCCGAGTGTCTCGACACGCATTATTTTGCGGTGTTGATCGGCGTTGGTGCAACCACGGCGAACGCCTATCTGGCCGAAGCCGCTATCGCCGATCGCCACGCGCGCGGATTGTTCGGCGAAATGGCTCTCGACAAGGCGCTTGAAAATTATCGCACCGCGATCAACGAGGGTCTCCTCAAGATCATGTCGAAAATGGGGATCGCGGTCATTTCCAGCTATCGGGGCGGCTACAATTTCGAGGCCGTCGGATTGTCGCGCGCGCTGGTGAATGATTTCTTCCCTGGCATGCCGAACAAGATTTCGGGCGAAGGCTATCATTCGCTGTTCGTCAACGCGCGTGATCGGCACGCCGATGCCTTTGACGCCGCGGTCGCCCGCCTGCCCGTCGGCGGATTCTACAAGCAGCGTAAGGATGGCGAGGCGCACGCCTATTCGGCAGGCCTGATGCATCTGCTGCAAAGCTCTGTCGCGAATGACAGCTATTCGACCTATCTGCAATTTGCCGCCGGTGTGCGCGAATTGCCGCCAGTCTATCTGCGCGACCTGATGGAGTTCAACTACCCACTCGAGGGTGTTCCGCTCGACGAGGTGGAGGCGATCACCGAGATCCGCAAGCGCTTCGTCACCCCGGGCATGTCGCTGGGGGCCCTGTCCCCCGAGGCGCATGAGACGCTGGCCATCGCGATGAACCGGATCGGCGCCAAGGCCGTATCCGGCGAAGGCGGCGAGGATAGCAAGCGCTTCACGCCTTATGAAAATGGCGACAATGCGAACAGCGTGATCAAGCAGATCGCATCCGGCCGCTTCGGCGTTACCGCCGAATATCTGGGCGCGTGCGAGGAAATCGAAATCAAGGTCGCCCAGGGTGCCAAGCCCGGCGAAGGCGGGCAGCTACCCGGCTTCAAGGTGACCGAGATGATCGCGCGGTTGCGCCACTCGACACCGGGGGTGACGCTGATCTCCCCTCCCCCGCACCACGACATTTATTCGATCGAGGATCTGGCACAGCTGATCTATGACCTGAAGCAGATCAATCCGCGCGCAAGGGTGTGCGTGAAGCTGGTCAGCGCGGCGGGCATCGGCACGATCGCCGCCGGTGTTGCCAAGGCGCATGCCGACGTCATCCTCGTTTCGGGCAATGTTGGCGGCACCGGTGCAAGCCCGCTCACCAGCATCAAATATGCCGGTACGCCCTGGGAAATGGGCCTTTCCGAAGCCAACCAGGTGCTGACGCTCAATGGTCTTCGCCATCGCGTCAAACTGCGCACCGATGGCGGCCTCAAGACCGGGCGGGACATTGTTATCGCCGCGATCCTCGGCGCGGAGGAATATGGCATCGGCACGCTCAGCCTCGTCGCCATGGGCTGCATCATGGTGCGGCAATGCCATTCGAACACCTGCCCGGTCGGCGTCTGCGTGCAGGACGAACGGCTACGCGCCAAATTCACCGGCACGCCCGAAAAGGTTATCAATCTGATGACCTTCATCGCCGAGGAAGTGCGCGAAATCCTTGCCAAGCTGGGCTTCCGTTCGCTTGATGAAGTCATTGGTCGCACCGAATTGCTGCGCCAGGTCAATCGCGGTGCCGAGCATCTCGACGACCTAGACCTCAACCCCATCCTTGCCAAGGTCGATGCGCCGGACGAGGCGCGTCGTTTTCATATCGAGGGCTTCCGCAACCCTGTTCCCGACAGCCTCGATGCGCAAATCATCAAGGACGCGCAACCGGTGTTCAACCGGCGGGAAAAGATGCAGCTGACCTACAATGTCCGCAACACCCATCGCGCCGTTGGCACGAGGTTGAGCTCTGAAATCACCCGTCTCTACGGAATGAAGGGCCTCACCGACGATCATGTCCATGTCCGGCTGCGCGGATCTGCAGGCCAGTCGCTTGGCGCCTTCCTCTGTCAGGGTATCACGCTCGAGGTCTTCGGCGATGCCAATGACTATGTCGGCAAGGGGCTGTCGGGTGGCAAGATCGTGGTCCGGCCGACGGTGAGTTCGCAACTGGAAAGCCAGCACAACTCGATCATCGGCAACACCGTCCTTTACGGCGCAACCAGCGGCAAGCTGTTCGCGGCAGGGCAAGCTGGCGAGCGTTTCGCGGTGCGCAATTCGGGTGCCAAGGTGGTGGTCGAGGGATGCGGTGCCAATGGCTGCGAATATATGACCGGCGGCATGGCCGTGATCCTCGGCGAAACCGGCAGCAATTTCGGCGCCGGGATGACCGGCGGCATGGCCTTTGTCCTTGATGCCGATGGCCATTTCGCTGCACGCGCCAATCCCGACAGCATCGTTTGGCAACGACTGGATAGCGTGTATTGGGAGGCTCAGCTGAAGGCGCTGATCGCTGAACATGCCGAGGCCACCGACAGCCAGTGGTCGAATTCAATCCTGGAGGATTGGGAACGGCGGCGCGGAGAATTCTGGCAGATATGCCCGAAGGAAATGGTGTCACGGCTCGATCATCCGCTATCGGATTCACCGGTCAGTGTCGCGGCCGAGTGAATTGGTCCGCCTTGATTGAATTTTACAACCATTTACCTTGCTGACCCATTGCTGACATCAATGTTCAGTGCACCGAAAGCCTGAATACGCTATAGACATTGCGTTCAGGCCGTAATGGGGCCTGTCTCACGCCTGTCTAAAAAGCAGGCCATTTCGGGGTGATGGGCCATGCGCTCGATTGATCTACGTGTTCCGGCATTGGCCGGTTTGGCAGTTTTGCTTCTCGCCTTTACACCTGGTGCGAAGGCGGCAGAATTTCAGGAAATCCAGTTTGTCGCCGGTACAGGCGAAGCGCCAACAACTGCGCCAGTCGCTTTGGCAAATAGCGTGCAAGACAATCGCGACACCGAAGCCCAGCTGAATGACATGGCCGATGACCTGGCAAACCCCCGCGTCCAGGATGGCGTTGCTGCAATGGCAGAGCGCATCGGTGAAACCATGCTCGACCTGCCCGTTGGCAAATTTGTGGCGGCTATCGAAAAGGCGCGTCCGGGGACAATGAAAAAGCGTATCCGCGAGAATGCGACGCTGGCTGACCTTGCCGGCCACGATGCCGAACGTCTGCCACATGAACTGGGCAAGGGCAGCCGCCAGATGATGACAATGCTGAGCGGATTTGCTGCGGCATTCGCAACCATGGTCCCCGAACTCGAAGATCTGGGTCGCGACTTGGAAGACAGCATGAAGGATATCAAGCGCGCCCGCGATTGAGCCATATTCGTCAAACAGGGATACCGTAAACGGGGGCAATTCGTTTACGGGGGGAGGGGCGGTGCAGGGTCGCGCACCGCCCCTTTCTTTCATCAATCCTCCAGCGACAGCAGCGACGCATTGCCACCCGCGCTGGTCGTGTCGATGCTGGTCGTACGTTCGGCGCAGAAGCGATGGAGATAATGTGGCCCGCCGGCCTTTGGCCCCGTGCCGGAGAGGCCTTCCCCGCCGAAAGGCTGGCTACCGACAACAGCGCCGATCATCGACCGGTTGATGTACAGATTGCCGACCCGTGCACTTGCCTCGACGCTTTCGGAAACCCTGGCAATCCGGCTGTGCAGGCCCATGGTCAGTCCGAATCCCTTGGCGTTGACCGCCGCGATGGTTTCTTCCAGCTTTCCAGCCGGCCATGTCGCAACATGGACGATCGGGCCGAACCATTCGGTGCTGAGATCATCAAGGCTGTTGAGCCGGACCAGCGTCGGCGGAACAAACTGGCCGTTGGCGGGTACCGGCACCTCGTGAATGATCCGGTCTGCCACCGAAATACGATAGGCCATCAGCCGGTCATGGGCAGCCTGATCGATCACCGGCCCGATATCATTGGCGGGGTTGGCCGGATCACCCACCACCAATTCCTGCATCGCTCCAACCAGCATCTCGATTGTATGGTCAGCAATTTCTTCCTGCAGCAAAAGCAGGCGAAGCGCCGAACAGCGCTGCCCCGCCGACTGGAAGCCCGAAATCACCACGTCGCGTACCACCTGCTCGCTGAGCGCAGTTGAATCGACAAACATCGCGTTGAGCCCACCGGTTTCGGCGATCAGCGGTACCAGCGGCCGGGCATCGTCGACGAGAAGGTTGCTGGCAATCGCCTTGGCGGTCGGCACCGATCCAGTGAACACTACGCCAGAGATGCGCGGATCAGCCGTCAGCGCCGCCCCGACATCGCCGCCCCCCGTCACCAGTTGCAAAGCACCTGCGGGGATACCCGCCTTGTGCGCCAGTGCCACTGCATAGCGGGCAATATCCGGCGTTTGCGGCGCAGGCTTTGCGACCACAGTGTTGCCCGCAACCAGTGCTGCCGCAACCTGTCCGAGGAAGATCGCCAGCGGGAAATTCCACGGCGCGATTGCCGCCCATATGCCCCGGCCTTCATGCCGCAGGATATTGCGTTCGCCGGTTGGCCCGGGCAGTTCAACCGGTACCAGGTCCTTGCGGGCGCGTGCCGCATAATAGCGACAGAAATCGACCGCCTCGCGCACTTCGGCGAGCGCATCGGGGATAGTCTTCTTTGCCTCCTGCACCGCAATCGCCATCAAAGACGCGCGATGCGCCTCGAGCAGGTCGGCCAATCGTTCAAGACAGGCTGCCCGATCATCGACCGGTGTCGCCGACCAGACCGGATAGGCTGCATCCGCCGCCGCAATCGCAGCCGCAACATCGGTATCGATCCCGGCTGGGATAGCAGGCTTCGCCGCAACCCTGGCTGCAATATCCGCCAATATCTCGGTATCATCCAGATCCATGCCCTCGCTATTGGCACGTTCGGGCGCAAACAGTTCGGACGGCAGGCGGATGGCGGGGTGGCGTGTGCCGCCAGCCTCCATCACTTTCTCGACCGGATCGGCGAGCAGTTCGTCTTCACCGATTTCCTCATCGGCAAGCTGATGCACGAAGCTGCTATTGGCGCCATTTTCGAGCAGGCGGCGGACAAGATAGGCCAGCAGGTCGCGATGTCCCCCGACCGGTGCATAGATGCGGCAATGATAGCCCTCTTCGCGTACCAGCCGTTCGAACAGCCCTTGCCCCATGCCGTGCAGCCGTTGGAATTCGAAGTCGCGGGTCTGCCCTGCCCATTCCAAAATGGTCGCAACCGTAAGCGCATTGTGGGTGGCAAAGGCCGGGCGGATATTCGACGCGCGCAACATGTCTTTCGCGCAGGCCAGATAGGAAACATCGGTCGATGGCTTGCGGGTGAACAAGGGATAGTCGGCAAGACCACGCTCCTGCGCCCATTTGATCTCACTATCCCAATAGGCGCCCTTGACCAGCCGCACCTGCATGATGCGGCCCGTATCCTTGCCCAGCGTATCAGCCCAGGCCAAGACCGGCCGGGCCCGTTTCGAATAGGCCTGAACGGCCATACCGAGGCCATCCCAGCCCTTGAGCTGCGGATCGCGCGCTGCGGCTTCGATGATGTCGAGGCTCATTTCCAACCGGGCGGCTTCCTCGGCATCGACGGTGAGCTGCACGCCCGCTGCTGCAGCCTGTCGGGCCAGGTCCACCAGCATCGACGATAATTCGGGAACGCAGGTGGCGGCCTTCGCGGTTTCGTAGCGCGGGTGCAGTGCGGAGAGCTTGACGGAAACGCTATGCCCGCGCGCCGGATTGGCACCGACTGCGGCAATCGCGCCCTGATAGGCCTCGAAATAGCGTTCAGCATCGGCGCGGGTGCGGGCGGCTTCGCCCAGCATGTCAAAACTGGCGGTGAAGCCGCGGTTTTCGGGCGCATCCATTCGCTTGATCGCCTCCTCGATGGTGCGGCCCATGACGAAGACTTGCCCCATCAGACGCATCGCCGCACCCACGGCCTGGCGGACAAAGGGTTCGCCCGCGCGCGCGACGAGTTTGCGCAGAACGCCCCTGCCCTCGTCCCCCACCATCGCCTTGCCAAGCACCAGCCCCCAGGTCGCGCTGTTGACAAGTGTACTGGCCGATTTGCCGCTATGCGCGCGCCAGTTTGCGTCGCCCAGCTTGTCGGCAATCAACAGATCGGCGGTGTCGGCATCGGGTACGCGCAGGAAAGCCTCGGCCAGCGACAGCAACGCCGTGCCCTCTTCGGTACCCAGGCGATATTCCTGCAGGAACTGGTTGACCCAGCCATCGGTCTGCGCGGCGCGCAGCTCAGCCAACAGGCCGCGCGCATGGCCCACTATCGCCTCGCGCTCTGCGGCTGACAGCTGGGCCGAGGCGACAAGCGGAGCGAGGGTTTCGGGTTCGGAGGCGCGGAACATCGGCCGGATGGCCGCACGCGCGGAGTCGACTGGATTTGCCATGCCGCCGCATAGCGCCAGTGGCTATACGGCGACAAGTTTCAATTGTTACTAGGTGCGTTCTCCCCTCCCGTAAACGGGAAGGGGATTTGAGATGTTACCGATAACGACGGCGGCAGTTGCTGTCGGCCTTGTCGATCGCGCGACCGGCAAGGGCGCCGACGGCGGCGCCGATGATCGCGCCTTCGGTGCGGTTGCCGCGACGGGCGATTTCACGGCCAGCCAGGCCACCGGCAACCGCACCAATCACGGTGCCGCCAGTGCCCTTGTCGCAGCGATAACCGCGGTCCCGGCGGTGATATCGATAGTCGTCGCGGTCACGCGAACTGTAATAACCATCATCGTCATAATAACGGTCGCCAGCAAAGGCGGGAGTGGCCGAAAAACCGGTTACCAGCGTAGCGGCTGCAACCAGTGTGCCGAGTGACTTTTTCATGTTCATCTTCTTTCTCCTTTGCACTGGCGGGTCCTTGCTCCCACATAGCCGCAAATCTAAACCCGCCGTTGAAACTTTCCCTGTTGGGCACTGGCTATGCGATTCGGCTTGAGCCTTTGCTGAATGCGGATGTTATCTCTTGTTCATGTTTGAACAGCTTTTGATGAATGATTTGGAGTGTCGATGCCGTCGAGATTGTTCCGGATATTATTGCTGGTGCTGTTGGCGATCGCTGCCGTCGGCGGGCATCGCGCTTACTGGCGCAATGACAGCCAAACCATCGCCATGCGGCCATTGGCGTTTGACGAAGCGAACCCTTTGCGCCGCAAAGTAGGCGCGCTGACCTTCCTGAATGGCTGGGAATTGCGAAGCGACAATAGCGACTTTGGTGGTATCTCTGCGCTTGTCGTACGCGAACCGAACCGCTTTCTTGCCGTCAGCGATGCCGGAACGCTGATCGGGTTTACCATAGGCGATTCGAACGGGCTGGAAGACAGCTTCATTGCTGCCTTGCCCGGAGCCTATGGGGAGGATGCCGATTATCGCGACCGCGACAGCGAAGGCATGGCCATTGATCCGGCAACCGGTCGCCTCTGGGTCAGCTATGAGGCGCGCCATGCCATTCGTCGATTTCCGCCTTCGCTCAGCCGAATCGATGGCAGCAGAAAGCTAACGCAGACCCAAGACTGGGAATCCAATGGCGGAGTCGAAGCAATCGTCCGACTGCCCGACGGGCGCTTCCTGATATTTTCGGAAACGCATCAGCGCCGAGACGGCAGTAACAGCAGCTTTCTGTTTTCCGGCGATCCGATCGAAGCTGGAAGCAGGATGAGCGAATTCGGCTACCGCGCGCCTGCAGGCTATCGCCCTACTGATGCCAGTCTGCTCCCCGATGGGCGGATATTGGTGCTCAACCGCAGAATTGGTTTTCCCAACGGCTTCACGGCAAAACTGGTACTGCTCGATCCGGCGAAAATCGGGAAAGACGAAACGGTTTTGGGTGAAACGCTCGCGACCCTCGCGCCGCCGTTACTGGTCGACAATATGGAGGGTTTGGCTGTGGCAAACGAAGGCGGGCGTATCATCGTCTGGATGATTTCCGACAATAATTTCAATGCATTCCAGCGCACATTGCTGATGAAGTTCGAGCTCAAACTGCCCAATAAAAAACCGGAGGCGGAAACCGCCCCCGGCTTTGAAACTCTATCGAATTAGGCGCGATTAAGCGGCTGCAGCCTGCTTCTTCGAAATCGCTTTCTTAACCTTGCGCGCGTTGGTGCTCAGCTTCTCGTCCGAAGTCTTGAGCAACCAGTTGTCGAGGCCGCCAACATGCTCAACCGAGCGCAGACCCGATGCTGAAACGCGGAACTTGAATGCCTGTTCCAGTGCGTCCGACAGCAGTGTTACATTCTGCAGGTTGGGCAGGAAGGTGCGCTTGGTCTTGTTGTTAGCGTGGCTCACATTGTGGCCTACCATGCGACCTTTACCGGTCAGTTCGCAAATGCGCGACATCTTCAAAATCCCTATAAATATAAGAGTTACGGGAATCGCTGTTCCCGGAAAGTGGCTGCCCCTAACCTTGTGCCTGCCAAAGGTCAAGCCTTTGCAAGGATATTTGCTCAAACCAGCAGCAAATCCGCCAGTTTCTTGCGGTGCCAGGCCGCATCGCCAAACTGCGATGCGTGGAAAATCGCGGCACGGCGGTGGAGCCCGGCATCACAATCATGGGTGAAGCCGAATCCACCGTGAAACTGGATCGCCCGGTCTGCTGCAAAGCTGTATGCACCGTCCGCTGCGGCCTTGGCCATGCGCACGGCGACCTCTCCCCTGCCCTGATCCGAAAAGCTGTGCGCCGCACTGTACAAATGTGTCCGCGCCTTTTCATAGCCGACATAGGCATCGACCATCGGGTGCTTGAGCGCCTGATATTCGCCGATCAACTTGCCGAACTGCTTGCGGGTGCGCATATAATCGAGGGTATAGTCAATCACCGCCTGCGACCCGCCGCACATTTCAGCGGACTGGAGCAGGTTAGTCGCCAATTCGATCTGGGTCAGCGCTGCACCAGTTCGCGAAGCATCAAGCACGGCGCTTTCGGATACTGATATTCCGTCCAGTTTCAGAGCGAAGCTGCGTTTGGTTTCATCAGTGATGATTTCACGGCGAAGCGCGCCTTCAGCAACAGCCGATTTTTCAACCAAAACCAGTGCAGGTTTACCGTCAAGTTGGACGGACACCACCACAAGAGCCGCGCTGTCGGCCCACAGAACGAAATGCTTGGTTCCCGACAACCGGATTTGGTTGTCCGTCCGCGTCGCTGTCGCGCCGATGTTGGTCAGATCCCAGTCGCCATGCGACTCACCCAGTGCCAACGTGCCAATTTCGCCAGTAGCCAGACGCGGCAGCCATTCGGCTTGCTGGTCCGCCGACCCGGCTGCGAGCAGAGCTTGTTGAGCCACGATTGTAGTCACAAAGGGAGAAGCCAAAAGGTTGCGGCCCATCTGCTCGACGACCGGCACGACTTCCGCGAGCGAGAGGCCGACGCCGCCTTGCGCCTCGGGGGTGGCGATAGCCAGCCATCCCAGCTCGGCAATTTCTTGCCAAACCGTCGCATCATAGCCACTTCCGCTTTCAAGCAGCGCACGCACCTTGGCGATCGGCGATTTTTCGCGACAGAATTCGCTCGCTACATCCAGCAGCTCGATCTGCTCTTCGCTATACCCAATGCCCGCAAATTCCATCAATCCATCCTCCAGATCGGCACCCTGTTTGATTTAATCACGCGATTAAATCAAGGCTGGATTCGGATCGCGGTCCCGTCATCGACCTGTTTCCACAGTAGCGCGATTTCACCGTTCGAAAGGGCGATGCATCCGTCGGTCCAATCGCGCGGAATCGCTGGTCCATTCCACCCATTGGGCTGGCCATGGATGAAAATGTCCCCGCCCGCCGATTTGCCGCGTGCTTTGGCATAGGCAAGGTCTGCGGCATTCGGATAGGAAATACGCAGCGACAAATGAAAGGCGCTATTCGGGTTGCGACCGTTGATGACATAATCGCCCTCGGGCGTCTTCTCGTCGCCTTCGAACCGTTTGTGGCCGACGGGGTCGTCGCCAAACCGGATGTCTTCGTAACGATGGATTTCAACATTGTTGCGATACAGGATCAGAGTCCTGTCGCTTTTGTCGACGAGGATTCGGTCGGCCTTGACCACGGGCGCGGTGCCGGCATTGCCGCTGCCACACCCGGTCAGCACAGCGGTGCACAACAGCAAGGGCAAAAGGCGCATCAGGGTTCCTCCTCGGGTGGCCGGGTATCACCACTTCCCAGCGCCCGTTGCATATAAACCGAATCGAGCCAGCGCCCGAATTTGCGCCCTACCGAGCGCATTCTTCCGGCAATTTCGAAGCCGAGGCTGGCATGCAGAGCCACCGAAGCCGGTTCGCCGCCGCCTATCACGGCGAGAATCTGCCGAAATCCGGCATTTTGCGCCGCATCGATCAGCGCGCCGAGCAACGCTTTACCCACCCCTTTGCCGACATGGTAGGGATGGACATAGATCGAATCCTCGCAAGCCAGGCCATAGGCCGGCCGGTCACGAAATTGTGTGGCATAGGCATAGCCCAATATGGTTTCGCCATCGGCGCAAACCAGAAAGGGCCAGCCGCGCTCGATGCATTCGCCAATCTTGGCCCGCGTCGCATCGATCGAACGCGGAACGGTGTCGAAACTGGCTGTCCCGTGACGAACATGGTGTGCGTAGATTTCTGCAATCTGTTCAGCGTCGCGAAGGGTGGCAGGGCGAATTTCGGGATCGGGAGGCATGGCCACAGACTGCCCAATTGGCACTGCAGACGCAATCAGATTGAATCAGCAAACTTTGCCGCTAACGTGCCTTTCCTGATCAGGGGGATGAAGAGAATGACCGTTTACGGCACGCCCGATGCGCGCTTCGCCAATCTTCCCGATTGGCCGTTCACGCCGCAATATTGCGAATTGGCGAGCGGCCTGCGCGTCCATTTTGTCGATGAAGGGCAACATGATGCGCAACCGGTATTGATGCTGCACGGCGAACCGACCTGGAGCTATCTGTATCGCCACATGATCGGGCCGATCGCCCAGGCCGGATTCCGCGCCGTAGCGCCCGACCTGATCGGCTTTGGCCGTTCAGACAAACCGCTCGAACGGAGCGCCTATAGCTATGCAGCGCAGGTGGGCTGGATGCGCGAATGGATAGAGGCGCTCGACCTCAGCAATATCGTGTTGGCCTGCCAGGATTGGGGATCGTTGATCGGCCTGCGACTGGTTGCAGCGATGCCCGATCGCTTCGCCGGTGTGGCGCTGTCCAACGGCGGATTGCCTGCCGGCGAGGAAGCGCCGCGTGCCTTTGCCATCTGGCGCGCATTTTCGCGCTACAGCCCTGTTTTCCCGATCGGCAAGATTGTTGCCAAGGGCAGCAAGCGGGGATTGAGCGAAGCAGAAATCGCAGCCTATGATGCGCCCTTTCCCACCCGCGCATCGAAAGTCGCAACCCGGGTCTTTCCGTCATTCGTGCCTTTGGGCGACAATGTTGCAGTGCCCGACCAGCTTAAAGCATGGGAAGTGCTCGAAAAGTTCGAAAAGCCTTTCCAGTGCTGCTTTTCCGATGGCGATCCGATCACGCGTGGCGGCGACCGCAAATTCCACGAACGGGTACCCGGCACCAAGCGGGTGGCCCACCGCACATTGCACGGCGGGCACTTCATCCAGGAAGATGACCCCCAAGGCTTTGTCGACGCCATTTTGGACGTCGTCAAAGCCGGGCGTTAATTGTCAGTCCGCGAAGGGATCGCGCACCAAAATCGTGTCTTCGCGTTCCGGAGAAGTGCTAACCAACGCCACTGGCGTTTCGATCAGCTCCTGTATCCGCTGTACATATTTGATCGCCTGCGCCGGCAGATCGGCCCAGCTACGCGCGCCGGCAGTGGTTTCCTGCCAGCCGGGCATTTCTTCATAGATGGGCTCGACATTGGCCTGATCGGCAGCGTGCGAGGGCAGATAGTCCAGGATCTTGCCGTTGAGGCGATAGCCGGTGCAGATCCTGATCGTCTCGAAACCGTCCAGCACGTCAAGCTTGGTAAGCGCGATGCCGGTGACACCTGAAACGGCGCAGCTTTGCCGCACGATCACCGCATCGAACCAGCCACAGCGCCGCTTGCGCCCGGTGACCGTGCCAAATTCATGGCCGCGTTCGCCAAGGCGTTGGCCGATTTCATCCTCAAGCTCGGTCGGGAACGGGCCGGAACCGACGCGGGTGGTATAGGCCTTTACGATGCCGAGGACAAAGCCGGTGGCATTCGGACCCAGACCCGAACCAGAGGCCGCGGTACCGCTGACCGTGTTCGAGCTGGTCACAAAGGGATAGGTTCCGTGATCGACATCGAGCAACACGCCCTGCGCGCCTTCGAACAGCACGCGAGCGCCAGCCTTGCGGACCTTTTTCAGCCGCTTCCACACGGGTTGGGCATATTGAAGAACGAACGGGGCAATTTCCTTCAGGTCATCGAGCAGGCGCTGCCTGTCGACCGGCGGTTCGCCAAAACCGGCGCGCAACGCATCATGATGCGCGCACAATCGATCGAGCTGCGCGTCGAGCGCGTCGAGATGCGCAAGATCGCAAACCCGAATAGCGCGGCGTCCGACCTTGTCTTCATAAGCCGGGCCGATACCGCGACCGGTGGTGCCGATCTTTCCTGTACCTGCGGCTGCTTCCCTCAACCCGTCGAGATCGCGGTGGATCGGCAGGATCAGTGGGCAATTGTCCGCGATTGCGAAATTCTCGGTGTTGATGACAACGCCTTGCCCCTCAAGCTTTTCGATCTCGGACTTCAGATGCCACGGATCGAGCACCACACCATTGCCGATGATCGACAGCGTACCCGTGACGATACCCGAAGGAAGGAGTGACAATTTATAGGTCTGGTCACCGACCACCAATGTGTGGCCTGCATTATGGCCGCCCTGAAAACGGACCACGGCATCCGCGCGGCTTGCCAGCCAATCGACAATCTTGCCTTTGCCCTCGTCACCCCACTGGGCGCCGATTACGGTTACATTAGCCATTGATTTTCCCTTTTGGGATCAGGGTGAGGATCGGCTCCCCGGCCCCTGTTGGCCTTTTTCTGCGCAGAAGGAAATTTCTGCGAAGGGATTCGCCGTAGGCTCCGTTATGAAAATGGATGCCCAAGGTCTACATCAAAAAGCGGTGTCCGATGCAATTGATTGAAGAAGGAACCGAATGATGAAGAAACTCCCCATCGCGATTGCGGCTCTGGTGCTGGCATTGGCCCCCGCAGCGGCGCAGAATGCAGCTGCCCCGCGTCTCAGCGAAGCATGCCGCACCGAAGTCAAAAACCTGTGCAGTGCAGCCCAGGGCAAGGAAGCCCGTCGCGCGTGCATCAAGGAAAATCGCAGCAAGCTCAGCGAAGGTTGCTTGACCGAACTCAAGGCGCGCATGGAAGCCCACAAAGCCGCCAAGGGCCGCATCGAAGGCCAGACGCAATGATCGGGGCGCGTGGCGTGCGATTCTGGTCGACCGTGGCCATGGGGTCGCTGCTGGTTGCAACCGCGTGCCACGCGCAGCGCGGTGAGCGCGTCAGCCGCGAATGTCGCCGCGAAGTTGTCGAACTGTGCGGGATGGATCGCGGCAAGATACGCGAATGCCTACAGACGAGAAGCAACGAGCTATCGGATCAATGTTCAGCAGAGATCGGCGAACGGGTGAAGGCCCGCTTTGGCGATGACCAGCGCACCGCCAACCCGACCAACGACCGGCAATATCTCGTCTTGGGCGGCGTAGAATATGCATATGGCGCCGATGCCCTGCAAAAACTCGATTTCTACAAGGCCAAAACGAAAGCATCGCGCGCACCGCTATTGATTTTCGTCCATGGCGGAGGATGGAAGCGCGGTGACAAGCGCAATGCGACCGGTAGCGACAAGGTGACGCATTACACAGGGCTTGGCTATCATATGGCGTCGATCAACTACCGCCTGGTCCCGGCGGCGACGGTGGAGCAGCAAGGCGCGGACGTGGCCGCTGCAATCGCCTACCTCCTCAAAAATGCCGACAAGTTCCGAATTGACCGATCGCGTGTCGTCCTCATGGGTCATAGCGCCGGCGCGCATCTCTCGGCACTGGTGGGCAGCGATCCACAATATTTGCGCGGCTTCGGACTCGGGCTTGACGCCCTTTCGGGGGTCATACCGATTGATGGTGCTGCCTATGATGTGCCTGCGCAGATGCGTGAGGGTGCCAAGATCATGAGCGATACCTATGTCCAGGCATTTGGAACCGATCCAGCCCGGCAAAAGGCCTTGTCACCCTATTGGCATGCGCAGAGCCCCAATGCGCCGTCCTTCCTTATTCTCCATGTCGACCGTGCCGACGGGAAACGGCAGTCAGAGGCGCTGGCCGAGGCCTTGCGCAAGGGCGGGAGCAAGGTTCAACTGAACGCGTTCGAAGGAAAAGGCATGCAAGGCCATGCCGACATCAACCGAAAACTGGGCGATCCGTCTTATCCGGCGACGCCAGTGGTGGATGCGTGGTTGAAGGCCTTGTACGACCGCTAGACCGTCTCAGGTCGACCGTTGCGTAGCACATGGGTGCAGATTTGCGCCTCTGCACTGTCCTCTTCGGTCAATTGCGCAACGGTCACCCAGCCTTCCGCACGAAGGCTGGCGGCCTTTTGCGGCATCGTACCGATAGGCAGGAACAGGCGGCGGCGTTCGCCCTGTGCAAGGCCAGCATCAATCAGTGGATCGATATAGGCAGAAAAGCCGATCGCCGGTTCCTTGCCAATCCGGTACGCGCCACCCCGGCCGATCTCGCCCGAGGCATGAGCCGAAAACAGCGAGAAGCCGAACCAGGTCTGATATTCGAAGCCATGCCGTTCCGTAGGATCGAGCGTCACACGGACGTCGGCAGGCACAGCGGCGGCAATCGCCTCAATTGCATCAAGCCGGTCCTTGAGTTTGCCTTCTTGATCGAATGCCCGCATGCGATCCAGCGCGTCGGGCAGCGCGCCTGCGGCGGCGATCAACGGCGCCAAGGCTGTCGGGACCGCCCCTGCATCCTTGGCATCAAGCGCCGCCTTCAACTCTTCGCGGTCGCCTTTGGGTTTGAGGATATCCAGCAAATCCGGCATGGTCAGATCGAGGGTGATGTCCTTGACGCCAGCGGCCTTTAGACCTTCGATGGCAACCGTTACCACCTCGATAGCAGCAGTTACATTGTCGAGCCCGATAAGTTCCGCGCCAACCTGCATCATTTCGCGCTCGGGGCGGAGCTGCGTCGCGCGGAGCTTCACCACCGGGCCGCCATAAGAGAGGCGCACCGGGCGCGGATGGTGTCCCATGCGGGTCGAGGCGATACGGCCAATCTGGCCGGTAATATCGCTGCGCACCCCCATTGTTTCGCCCGATACCGGGTCGACAAAGCGCAGCAGATCGCGTGCCGATGTGCCGAGGCTGCCGGTCAGGCTCGACTCATATTCGGCGAGCGGTGCCTGCACGCGCTCATAACCATGGCTGGCTGCGGTATCGAGAATGGCACGCACCAGCCGAGCCGAAGCATCGGCCTCTGGCGGCAGGCGGTCACGAAATCCGGTGGGTAGCAAGCTGTTGGTCATGGCGCGTGCCTTAGCACATCAGAAGCGAAGCGCCATCGCCCGCTTCACACCCGGCAGGCTATGGATGGTTTCGAGCACCGCAGTCGGCACCGGCGTATCGACCGACAGCAGCAGGACGGCCACGCCACCCGCTTCCTGACGGCCAAGGTGGAAGGTACCGATATTGATATCGGCTTCGCCCAATGTCGTTCCAAGCCGACCGATAAAGCCGGGCGCATCCTGGTTCACGATATACAACATGTCGCCCTCAAGATCAGCTTCGACTTTGACGCCGAACAGCTCGACAAGGCGCGGCGTGCCGTTGCCGAACAATGTGCCTGCGACAGACCGTTCGCCAATATCGGTTTTCACAGAAACGCGCACAAGCGTGTGATAGTCGCCCTCGCGGTCATGGCGCACTTCGCGCACTTCCATACCGCGTTCCTTGGCCAGATAAGGCGCGTTGACCATGTTCACCGCATCAGAGAAGCGGCGCATGAAACCCGACAGAACCGCTGCGGTAATTGGCTTGATGTTCAGTTCGGCCGCCGCGCCTTCGACCTCGATGCTGATCTGGGTGAGGTCGCCATGCGCGAGCTGGCCGATGAGCGAGCCGAGCTGCTGTGCCAACGCCATATAGGGCTTCAGCTTGGGCGCTTCTTCGGCGCTCAGGCTGGGCATGTTGAGCGCGTTGGTGACGCCGCCATTCACCAGATAATCCGCCATTTGTTCGGCGACCTGCAGCGCCACATTGACCTGCGCTTCATTGGTCGATGCGCCCAGGTGCGGCGTGCAAATGAAATTCGGGGTCCCGAACAGCGGGCTCTCCTTGGCCGGTTCGGTCTCGAATACGTCGAGTGCGGCTCCTGCGACATGGCCGCTGTCGAGCGCAGCCTTGAGTGCAGCTTCATCGACCAGTCCGCCACGCGCACAGTTGATGATGCGGACGCCCTTCTTGCACTTGGCGATGTTGGCAGCGGACAGGATGTTGCGCGTCTGGTCGGTCAGCGGCGTGTGCAGGGTGATGAAATCGGCCTTGGCAAACAGCGTGTCGAGATCCGCCTTTTCAACGCCCATTTCGATGGCGCGCTCGGGCGTCAGGAAAGGATCGAAAGCGACAACCTTCATCTTGAGGCCCAATGCACGGCTGGCGACGATGCTGCCGATATTGCCCGCACCGATCAGGCCAAGCGTCTTTCCGGTGACTTCGACGCCCATGAAATCATTTTTGGGCCATTTGCCAGCCTGCGTTTGCTCGTTCGCTTCCGGAATCTGTCGGGCCAGCGCGAACATCAGCGCGATCGCATGTTCCGCCGTGGTGATCGAATTGCCGAACGGCGTGTTCATCACGACAACGCCTTTGGCCGAAGCGGCGGGGATATCGACATTGTCGACCCCGATACCAGCGCGGCCGACAACCTTCAAATTGGTTGCCGCTTCAAGAATTTCTTTTGTGACTTTGGTTGAACTACGAATTGCAAGACCATCATATTGGACAACTATTTCCTTCAGTTCTTCCGGGGTCTTGCCCGTGATGACATCGACATCGCAGCCGCGCTCTTCAAAAATTTTGGCTGCATTCGGGTCCATCTTGTCAGAGATGAGTACGCGGGGTTTGGTCATGATCTTGTCCTTAAAACGTCGCCCCAGCGAAGGCTGGGGCCGTTGGAGGTTTCTGCAGCCAGTGTCTTGTAAATCTGCTGCGGCCCCGGCCTTCGCCGGGGCGACGATTATGAATTGAGCGTTTCGAACGCCCAGTCGAGCCATGGCCCGAGCGCTTCGATGTCGGCGGTATCGACCGTAGCGCCGCACCAGATGCGCAAGCCAGGTGGGGCATCGCGGTAACCGGCGATGTCATAGGCTGCACCTTCTGCTTCGAGCAGGCCAGCGAATTTCTTGATGAAATCCGCATCAGCGCCTTCGACCGAGAGGCAAACGCTGGTCTTCGAACGGATGCCGCTGTCGACGGCAAGATGGCTCAGCCAAGCGCGTTCGGCGACAATCTTGTCGAGTGCATGGGCATTTGCGTTGCTGCGTGCTTGCAGACCTTTGAGGCCGCCAAGCCCTTTGGCCCATTCAAGCGCAAAGATTGCATCTTCGACAGCGAGCATCGACGGGGTGTTGATCGTCTCGCCCTTGAACACGCCTTCCGCCAGTGCGCCTTTCGACATCAGTCGGAACACCTTGGGAAGCGGCCAAGCCGGGGTATATTCCCCAAGGCGCTGCACAGCACGCGGACCGAGGATGAGGACACCATGTGCGCCTTCCCCACCCAGAACCTTTTGCCAGCTGAAAGTGGCAACGTCGATCTTGTCCCACGGAATGTCATAGGCAAAAACCGCGCTGGTGGCGTCTGCAAAAGACAGCCCTTCACGATCATCGGGAATCCATTCACCATCGGGCACGCGGACGCCGCTGGTGGTGCCATTCCAGGTAAACAGGACGTCGTCGGTCCAGTCGACCTTGTCGAGATCGGGCAGCTGGCCATAATCGGCGCGGTGCACCTTGGGCTCCAGCCGTAATTGTTTGACTGCGTCGGTGACCCAGCCTTCGCCAAAGCTTTCCCATGCGAGTGCCGTCACGCCGCGCGCGCCGAGCATCGTCCACATGGCCATTTCAAAAGCACCGGTATCCGATCCGGGAACGATACCGATGCGATGCGTATCGGGCAGCTCAAGCAGTTCTCGCATCAAATCGATGCAATATTGCAGACGCGATTTGCCGATCTTCGCACGGTGAGATCGGCCCAGCGATTCGGTAGCGAGTTTTTCTGGGGACCAGCCCGGCGGTTTCGCACAGGGACCGGAAGAAAAATACGGACGCGCAGGCTTGCCCTGCGGCTTGGTAACTTCAGTCATGTAATGCTTCTCCTTGCAGAGAGCACGCGCGGCGTTGGGACCGCGTGGCCCGGAGCCGCGTTTAAGCGCGGCCCCGGCATTGTCAATGACCGATTAGTAACCCTGCTTACGGAAAAGCACTTCTCCACGCCGTGCAACGTAGAGTTTTTCAAGAGTTACGGGATGGAAATAGGCTTCGACACGATCGCCTTCCGGCGTGGTTCCATAGACTTCGTAGCAGCCGCCATCGACCTTCGATTTCCGAATCGTCCAGCCTTCCTTGACCAGCTTGGCCTTGAGCACATCCTGCGTTTTCCAGCCTGACTGCGGGCCAGCCTTACACTTTATCGCGCCGGTGGCGGATGCGGGTGCGGTGGGCAATATGGCGGCAGTTGCAACGACGAGTGCGAGGGGAATCAGTTTACGCATTTTCAAACTCCTTGGGGTTTCATATTGGAGAGGGGTTTCTTGACAAAGCGCGCAAGCAACAACAGCCCGAGCGGAACGAAATGGGCGAGTGCGGCGCCGTAGCTGTTATGCACCCAGATCCAGTGCAGCAAGGTCAGCAGGGCAGCAGGATAGACCAGTCGCTGCAACCGCTTCCAGCCAGCCTTCAGCCAGCGCATCGATCGGTCATTACTGGTCAGCGCAAGCGGCAACATTAACACGAGTGCGGCCCAGCCGGTCCATATTCCGGGCGCTAGCCATTCGGCCAGAATGTCACCCAAATTACCCATGTCGATGAGGTAAAAGACCAGATGCAATACTGCATAGCCAAATGCCGCCACGCCGATGGCCCGCCGCCTCATCAACAACCAGTTAAGCCATTCTTTTGCACCCAAAACCGACTGCAACGGGCTGATGAGCATTGCAACGATCATCAGACGCGCCGACCACTCGCCGGTCGGATGAAGCATATCCATGCTGTCGATCCGCCCTTGGCCCCAGCCGAACAGCAACAGGATTGCCGGTAGCGAAAGCAGGAGCCAGAAGGGTTGCCTTTTATTGAGAATCGTTCGCATTAATTATCCGGTAGCCGCGTCGCGATTTGCGGTCAACCGTTTGCGGCATTTAGTCTTTGTTAACCATCCTACTTACATTTTATTACATATGGTACGCGGCGCTTCCATCCTGCTCCTCGCCCTTCTGGTCTCCGCTTGCGGCGGGCGATCGGAGCGAGAGGTCGTCCGCCGCGATAATGATGTGTTCCGCAGCGAGCCGGCACGCCAGTGCCTTTCCACCCTCAAGGCTGCGAATGTACGATTCACCCCGCTGCCCAACCAGAGTTTTTCGGGAGGATGCCGGACAATCGACACCATCAAGCTGATGTCCTTTTCGACCGAAGCCACCAATCTGGGTGCCATGACCTGCCCGCTGGCAGCAAATTTTACCGCTTGGGCAAAGCATGCCGTAGCTCCCGCGGCCAAGGCCTATCTGGGTAGTGAGGTTGTTAGAATAGAGACTTTTGGTACCTATAACTGTCGCAACGTCAATGGCGGTCGCAGCGGCCGATTGTCGGAACATGCCTTTGGAAATGCAGTCGATGTGTCAGCCTTCGTCCTGAAGAATGGCCGCCGTGTTTCGGTTCTCTCCGGATGGAACGGCAAAGCGGACGAACGCGCCTTTCTGCGCCGCCTGCACCAATCGGCCTGCAAGCGTTTTGGCACGGTATTGGGACCGGATTACAATGCGGCCCATGCCAACCATTTCCATTTCGACATGGCGCAATCGATGCGCGATGGCAGCGCCTATTGCCGTTGAAGGGGTGGATATTCATCTTCATTCGTCTATCAGGCGGGCATGACACAAAAAGACCTGAAAGACCGCCGCTTCTACAAAGCGCAACAAGAAGCCAAATTTGCCAAGGATCTGACTCCCCAGACGGCACAGACACAGAGCAAATCCTATAAACTCGCCTTTCAGGACACCGAATTCCTGCTTCGCGAAGAATTGCGCCCGGTGCGTTTCCAACTCGAGCTGCTCAAGCCCGAAATGCTGCTCGATGAAGCCAAGGTGGCATCGACGCTAGTGGTTTACGGTTCGGCGCGAATCCCCGCGCCTGAACAAGCCGATGCGCTGTTCGCCGCCGCCACCGACGATCGCAGCCGGACGATTGCCAAGAGGCTGAAGGCGAATTCGCATTATTACAACGAGGCGCGCAAACTGGGCCAACTCGCCAGCAATTGCGGCATCAAGGATGAAGATGGCAACCGCCATTTCGTCGTTTGCTCAGGCGGCGGCCCGTCGATCATGGAGGCCGCTAACCGCGGCGCGCGCGATATGGGAGCCGACACGATCGGCCTCAACATCGTCCTGCCGCACGAACAGGCGCCGAATGAATATGTCACGCCCGACCTGAGTTTCCAGTTCCACTATTTCGCGCTGCGCAAGATGCACTTCCTGCTCCGCGCACGCGCGGTGGCGGTCTTCCCGGGTGGTTTTGGCACCTTCGACGAATTTTTCGAGCTGCTGACGCTGGTGCAAACCGGCAAGATCGAACCGATGCCGATTCTGCTGTTCGGCAAGGCTTTCTGGGAACGGGTTGTCAATTTCGAAGAACTGATGCTCGAAGGCGTGATCAGCCCCAAGGATCTCGATCTGTTCCAGTTTGTCGAGACCGCCGATGAAGCCTGGCGCGAAATCTCGATCTTTTACGAGCTTGAAACATGTGAGTGAAGAAGCGTCGCCCCGGCGCAGGCCGGGGCCGCTATCATCTTGCCAACAACAAATGATAAACTGCCAACGCTGCCCGCCTCCGCAGGCGCGGCGTTACAGCTTATTTCTGCTCTTTCAGCCAGTCGATCAAAACTTTGCGTTCCTCGGCATTGTTGATGCCTGCAAAGGCCATTTTGGTGCCCGGAACAGCCTTACGCGGATTTTCGAGATAGGCGTCGAGAGTTGCGTCATCCCAAACGCCGCCCTTTGCCTTCATCGCAGGCGAGTAGGCAAATCCTTCAACCGACGCGACGGCTTTGCCGACAATGCCGTGCAGATTCGGGCCGACGCCATTTGGTGCGCCTTTTTCTACCTTGTGACAGGCTGCGCATTTGGCGAAGCTCTTTGCACCATCAGCCTCGGCAGTTGCGGCAGGCACAGTTTCAGTCGTTCCTGAAGCCTCGGCGCCAGAGCCGTTCTCGGCAGGTGCATCCGACGATCCGGAGCCTCCACAAGCGGCAAGAGCGAACAGCAAAGGAGCAACGACTAAAATCTTACGCATGAATAGGCTCTCCAATTACTTGGCGGCAGCGGCTTCCGCTCCCTTGGCGGCCGCATCGGCAGGCGCTGCCGCGGCATCAGCTGCAGCTTCGCCTTGGGCAGGAGCTGCTTCGGCAGCCGGCGCTGCGGGCAAAGGCAGATTCGAACCCTGAGCGTTCAGATACAGCAAGAGCGCGGCGCGTTCCTCAGGATTTCCGAGGCCGGCAAAGCTCATCTTGGTACCCGGCGCATATTTTTTCGGGTTGGCCAGCCATTTGTCCATGCCTTCCCAATCCCAGTTGCCCGGAACGCTCTTCAGCGCGTCTGAATAGGCGAAGCCCGGAACATGGCCGTGCGCCTTGCCCATCGATGCCCAAAGATTCGGGCCAACGCCATTGGCACCGCCCTGATTGATCGTATGGCACGCCTTGCACTTGGCAAAAACAGCCTCACCCTTCGCTGGGTCGGCAGTTGCAAGCAGTGTTGCCAGCGGAACTTCCGCGGCACCGCCGCCTTCGCCACTTTCAACGCCTTGAATGACATAGCCCTGCTTGCCTTCACCGGGCACTTCGCCATGGAAAATCTTGCCGAAAAGGATGCTCGAGCCAAGGGCGACGATGCCCGCTGCCAAGGCCCAGCCTGCGATGGTGTTGTTGCGATCTGCCATGATGAAACGCCCTGAATATTCGCTATGGCCCGCGCAAGCGCGCGGCGCCGGTTGATTCCCCTCGCCCCTCTAGTTTGCTATGCAATGCGGTGCAATAGCCCAAATCCTGCTTGCCCGCGCCTTTTGACTGCCCTATCGGCCAGCCCCGATATGGAGAGCTTCCCTAAGAGCGCCCTCGCCCGCGTCGAGGAAATGACCAAGGCCGCCGCCGCCGACCCTGCGCGTGCGGTTTCCTTTCAGGGCGCGCCGGGAGCAAACTCGCATCTGGCTGCGCTTGAGGTTGATCCAGATTGCCTGCCCGTCCCCTGTTTCTCGTTCGAAGATGCGATTGATGCAGTGAAGGAAGGCCGTGCCGCCCGTGCCGTGATCCCTATCGAAAACTCGCTCCACGGGCGGGTTGCCGATATCCATTTCCTTCTTCCCGAAAGCGGGCTGTCGATCATCGGGGAGCATTTCATGCGCATACGCCATTGCCTGATGGCGAAGCATGCCGATGCCAAGCTGACCACCGCGATGAGCCACCCGCAGGCCTTGGGCCAATGCCGCCACTATCTGCGTGCAAATGGAATCACGCCGATCGCTTATGCCGATACCGCTGCTGCTGCGGCCTTTGTGGCAGACAGTGACGACGAAGGTGCCGCAGCCGTCGCACCGCCGATTGCTGCGGGCATTTACGGTCTGGAGATGATCCAGGAAGGCATCGAGGATGATGACCGCAACACAACGCGCTTCGTTGTCCTGTCGCGCGATCCCGCAACGCCTGACCCCAATGACGGCACCTTGATGACCACCTTCATCTTTGAGGTGAAGAATATCCCCGCGGCGCTGTACAAGGCGATGGGCGGCTTTGCGACCAATGGGGTCAACATGACCAAGCTGGAAAGCTACCAGAACGGCGCCAGTTTTGCCGCTACTGAATTTTTTGCCGATATTGAAGGCGCGCCGGGGATACCTGCCGTCGACCGGGCGCTGGAGGAACTCGCCTTCCATTGTAACAGTGTGAGGTTGTTGGGAACCTATAAGCAGATGCGCAAACGCGGCTGACCGATTTCGCGCTTTACAACCATATCCTGCCTACTGTATTATATCAGTAATACAGAAAAGGACTGGCTATGAAAAAACTTCTTTTGATGCTTCCCCTTGCGATCGGCCTAACAGCCTGCAGCAGCGAGGACGAGCCCAAGGAAGGCACTACTGTCAATGTTGATGCAACCACGAATGAAGGTTCGTCGGTAAAGATCACTGCAGACGGCAAAACGGGCAATGTCGGCTTCAAGGTGCCTGGTTTCGACACAAACATCCGATTGCCGAAAAAGCTGCTCGACGACAGCAATTTCGACATTGACGGGGTCAAACTCTATCCGGGTTCAACGGTCGATACGGTTAACATCACCGCCAATAATAAGGGCGGCAAAAATGAACAAACCGATGTCCGCATCGGCTTCACCTCTCCTGCCGATCCGGCAAAGGTCAGTGACTGGTTCAAGGATCAATTCGGCAAGGAATCGATCAAGGCCAGCGGTGATGCGGCTAAGCTGACCGGAACGGCAAAGGATGGTGAAGCCTTCACAATCGAGCTGACCGAAAAAGACGGCAAGACCGCCGGGCTGGTCAATATCCGCAAATAAGCTGGTTTAGCTTTCGGGTTGCTGGGTTTTCCGCAGCAACCCGACATCATATCCCAGTTCGGTGGCGCGCGCCTTCATGCGATTGAGCGTCGCCGCCCCGGGATTCGGCTGGCGATGGAGCAGCCACAGAAAGCGTCCGCTCGGTTCACCGACGATCGACCAGCTATAGTCTTCGGCATGGTCGAGCACCCAATAATCGCCGTAAAATGGTCCGAAAAATGAAACCTTCAACTTCGCACCACTGCTGCCAGCGACAATCTTCGCTTTACCTGTTGCTTGCTCGGCCTTGCCGCTGACTGAACCTTTGCGGCAACTGTTGATGACCTTGATCCGTTCAGGCGCGACCAAGCTGTAGTCGGCGGTGACTGCTTCACAAGCCTTTTGGAACCCGGCTTCATATCGGGCAAGCTCATACCAGCGCCCCAGATAGCGATCGACCTCGACCGCCCTAGCAGGTTCGGGAACAGCACGATTGCCCACAGGGCCAGCTTCAAAAGTTGAGCAGCTGGCCAGCATCAGTGCGGTGGCAGCGACTACAGCGGTCTTGAATATTTTCATTTCCACAAGATGGGGAATAGAACCGCTTCCGGCGACACAGGAAAAGGACGGTAGCGCACCTAATGCGCCGCGCCCCAGCTTGGACCTGTACCGATCTCGACACCCAGCGGAACAGAGAGCTTGACCAGCGGCTCGGCAGCACCCGCCATCACGGCTTCGATTACCTTGCTCGCCGCCTCAACATCGCCCTCTGGCAATTCGAAGACCAGTTCGTCATGCACCTGCAGCAGCATTTTGACATTGTGCAGGCCAGCCTCGGCCAGCGCTGGACCCATTCGCACCATCGCGCGCTTGATGATATCGGCGCTGGTGCCTTGGATTGGCGCATTGATAGCGGCGCGCTCGCTGCCTTGCCGTTCGGCTTGGCTTTGCGAGGCGATACGCGGAAACCAGCATTTTCGACCGAACAAGGTGGTTGTGAAACCGGTCTCCTTCACGCTCGCCAGCGTTTCCTGGATATAGGCGCTGATGCCGGGGAAGCGCTTGAAATAGGCATCAATCAATTGCTGCGCCTCTTCCGAGGTCGATTCGAGCCGCTTCGCCAGCCCCCAGCGCGAGATGCCGTAGAGGATCGAGAAGTTGATCGTCTTGGCCCGCCCGCGGGTGTCGCGGTTAACTTGTCCAAACAGTTCCTGCGCGGTGCGGGCGTGGATGTCTTCGCCTTGTTCGAACGCTTCGCGCAGCGGCCCCACATCGGCCATATGGGCGGCGAGGCGCAGTTCGATCTGGCTATAGTCAGCCGACAAAATGACATTACCGGGTTCAGCGACAAAAGCATCGCGGATCTGCCGCCCGGTTTCGGTGCGGATCGGGATATTCTGCAGGTTCGGATCAGTGGAGGCCAGTCGCCCGGTCTGTGCACCGACCAGACTATAGCTGGTGTGCACCCGCCCGGTCTTTGCATTGATCTGTTCCTGCAAGCTGTCGGTATAGGTCGATTTCAGTTTGGCCAGTTGCCGCCAATCCAGCACCTTACGCGCGATTTCGATCCCCTGCCCAGCCAGATCCTCAAGCACAGTCACGTCGGTCGAATATTGCCCTGATTTGCCTTTCTTGCCCCCCTTATGACCCAGCTTGTCAAACAAGATCGCGCCCAATTGCTGCGGGCTCCCGATGGTGAAGGGCTGGCCTGCAAGGCCATGGATTTCCTTTTCCAAAATCTCCATCTGCGTCGCAAATTCTGTCGACAACCGCGCCAATACGGTACGATCAACCTTGATGCCGGCACATTCCATCGCGGACAGCACCGGGACCAATGGCCGATCGACGAGTTCATAGACGCGCGTCACTTTTTCAGGGCTCAGCCGCAGCTTCAGATGGTGCCATAGTCGCAACGTCACATCGGCGTCCTCGGCGGCATATTTGGTGGCCTCCACCAACGGGACCTCGGCAAAACCGATCTGGCTCTTGCCCGTACCCGTGAGTGATTTGTAGCTGATCGGCTTGTGGCCGAGATAAAGCTCGGACAGTTCGTCCATGCCATGTCCTTGCCGGCCGGCATCGAGCGCAAAGCTCATCACCATCGTGTCATCGAACGGACTAATGATCAGGCCATGCTGGCGCAGCACCGACATGTCATATTTGAGATTCTGCCCGACCTTGAGGACGCTTTTGTCCTCGAGCAGCGGCTTTAGCCTCGCCAACGCGACATCGAGCGGGATTTGCTCGGGCTTTTCGGCAAACATATCCGTGCCGCCATGACCCAGCGGGACGTAACAGGCCTTTCCCGGGGCTGTCGCCAGACTGAAGCCCACCAGCCTTGCGGTCACCGCTTCAAGACTGTCGGTCTCCGTATCGAATCCGACCACCCCGACTTTCGTCGCCTCAGCAATCCAATGGTCAAGTCGGTCGAGCGTGGTCACGCATTCATACGCACTGGCATCGATTGGCGGCATCGGCGCAGGTGTCGCTGCATTGCCCGACTCAACCGCCTGCGCACCGCCATCACCTTTGCGCTCGGCCTTGGGCTGTCCAGCAATCGCCTTGTTTGCCGAGGCTGTGTCACTGGTCTTGCCGATCCGGTTGAGCAAAGAACGGAAACCATGTTCCTCCAGAAAGGGCCGCAGAGGCTCTTCGGGGATCGGCCCCAGTGCCATATCCTCGAGCGCGATTGGCAGCGGGCAATCTTCCTTCAGCGTCACCAGCACCTTGGACAGGCGGGCAAGTTCGGCATGCTCGATCAGATTATCGCGCATCTTCGATGGCTTCATATCGGGCGCGGCCGCGAGCACTGCTTCCAGATTGCCAAATTCGGTAATCAGTTTGGTTGCGGTCTTGGGGCCAATGCCAGGAACGCCGGGGACATTGTCCGAACTGTCCCCCATCAGCGCGAGGACATCACCGACCAGTTCGGGCCCCACGCCGAATTTCTCTATCACCTCTTCGCGACCTATGCGCTTGTCCTTCATCGTGTCGAACATGTCGACACCGTCACCGACCAACTGCATCAAATCCTTGTCCGAAGAGATGATCGATACGTCCCAGCCCTGCGCGCGCGCAGCCTTTGTGTAGCTGGCAATCATATCGTCCGCCTCGACATTCTCTTCCTCGATCATCGGCAGCGAGAAAGCGAGCGTTGCGTCACGGATCAGCGGGAATTGCGGGCGCAGGTCTTCGGGAGCTGGTGGACGGTTCGCCTTATACTGGTCGTAAATCTCGTTGCGGAAACTGGTCCCGGCCTTGTCGAGCACCACCGCCATATGCGTCGGCCCATCCGCGGCGTGCAGGTCGCTCGCCAGCTTCCACAGCATGTTTGAATAGCCCGCGACAGCGCCCACCGGCACACCTGCCGGATTGGTCAGTGGCGGAAGGCTGTAATAGGCTCGGAAGATATAGGCGGAACCGTCAACGAGGTAGAGATGCTTATGGTCTGACATGCCGGACGGATAGCAGCGCCGGCCGGCAGAGTCTTGCCCAAATCAGGCTGGTGCCAACGAAGCCACCGGCAATGGCATACGCATTTCGGGTGGCGTTCCGCGATCGATCCGCACAAATTTGGGCACGCCTTCGGCCATATACTGCCAGCGGAAAAAGCGGACGGTGGTGATATGGCCGACTGTAGCCGAATGCATCCGCCGGTGCGACAGCAGCGACGGCAGATTATAGTCGGCAATCCAACTCATCGACCAAATACGCCCCCTCGCCTGCATCCACTCAGCAGTTCCCGCCCATAGTGCAGCGAAAGCACGCCCCAAACGGTGGTCGGGGTGTATCCATAGGCCGGTATCCCAGATCGCGGTATCGGGAACCACAAAGCGCAAATGCACCATGCTTTCATCGAACGGGCCGGTTCCCACCCAGGTTACGCCGACAAATTCGTCGCGAGCGTTGTAGGCAGCCAGGCAGGTCAAGCCTTGCTCAAACCGGCGGGTTTGCTCTTCTGCATTGGCGTCGATGGTTAACTTGGCGAGGGCGCCCGGCAATATCGGTTCGACACGATATCCTCTTGGCATTTTGGGCATCCCGCTCACGGGTACGGCCACCAGCGTGTAGCGGTTATAGCCGATTACGCCCGCCTTCGTCGCCAGCCGCGCCGTCGCATAGGATAGAACACCGGCAATGCCGAGCAGCTTTATGGCAGTGTAATCGGGCACGCGGTGAATATCCTTTCGCGACCTGTTGTAACACTACAAAGGAAAATTTTCCTAAATGCATTTCATGCTCGCATGCACCTAGCCGTTTTCGAAATCGGCTTGCCGGATCGAGGGCACTGTGAGAGCAACACGTCCCATGTCAGCCTATGAACAGATCGATCTTCTGGGTCGAGGAGGTGCACTCGCTCTGCTGCTTCTCTGGTGTTGGGTTCTAATCCGCGACCACCGCCACGAATTGGCTGCAAAGCTTGCCGTGCTGATGAATATTGCGATCGTCGGCTATCTGCTTATTACCAGCGGATTGAGGGGGCTTCCTGAACCAGTAATCTTAGCGATAGCAATGGTCGCGCAAGCTACGCCCGGACTCTTCTGGTTGTTCGCGAAGGCATGGTTCAACGACGAGAAACAGGTCAGCCTGATCGGAATCGGACTGGTGCTTGCGTCCTTGCTCAATTCGTCGGTGATGATCAACAGCTTCGAAACAGGAGGCTTGGTCAACGAAATTTCCGGCATATTGTTCCGAGTAAACATGCTGGCTTTTGCCGCGGCCGCATTGTGGGAGGTTTGGCGGAGCCGGGAAGGCGACCTTATCGAAGCGCGGCGAAAAATTCGCCCCCGGCTTGTCGCAGCCGTCGCCATCTATGTTGTCGTTATCGCGTTCGCCGAAATCGCCGCTCATCGGGGTTTGGCAGAGCATTGGCTCGTCAGGGCCGTAGGCAGCCCAATCATTTTCATTGTCTTCGCTTTTTGCGCCGCAATGCTTGGAATGCGCCAGCCCGAATTATTCGGCCGCAGTAACGATAAGGGCAAATCGGCTGCCATTGAGAGCACTGACGATTCGCTCGTACCAAAATTGCTGGATTACATGGAAAGCCAATTGCCGCACCGCGACGAAACCATGTCCATTGCAAAACTTGCCGCGCAACTTGGCGAGCAAGAATATCGCCTGCGTCGCACCATCAACAAAGCGATGGGTCACCGCAATTTCGCTTCTTTCCTAAACGGATACCGCCTCGCCGAAGTGAAGGCCGCGCTCGCCGATCCAGGGCAGCGCGACGTCCCCATCATCACCATCGCGCTTGACGCAGGCTTTGGCTCGCTCGGCCCGTTCAACCGCGCTTTCCGCGAAGCCGAAGGTATGACCCCCAGCGAATATCGGGCCAGCAAGGCTGGTTGATTCCAGAATCGGCTAGCCGGATTTGGAAATCGCGACGAAACCGCCATGTCGAAGCGTTATCCGGATGTCATCATCTCCAAGAAGGAAGAGACATGATCGAATCCATACCCCCTCTCCGCATCTTGCTTGAAAAAGGGCATCTGATTTTTGCCTTCGATTTCGGTCGCTATCTGATTGCTGCATCAATCACCGTGGCTGTCGTTTGGCTGCTGCGGCGCACGAGCTTGAAAATGCGCAAAATCCAGAACCGCGAAGCAAGTTTCGAAGATAAGCGACGCGAGGTGCTGCAATCAGCGCAGTCGGCATGTGTTTATGTCGTCGGATCGCTCTTCGTCATCTGGGGCAGTGAACATGGCATTTTCTACCGTTTCGACGGCAGCTTCGGCCTGTGGGCTGACCTTGCGATTTTGGCGGCCATCATCTTAGCGCATGATGCTTATTTCTACTGGGCGCATCGCACGATGCATCACCCCAAATTGTTCAAGCTGTTCCACCGCGCGCATCACAAATCGATCACGCCGACACCTTGGGCTGCGTACAGCTTTGCCATTCCCGAAGCGGTGGTCATGTTCGTGTTCGCACCCTTGTGGCTGTTCTTTGTTCCAACGCCCGGCTGGGTGATGTTCACCTGGCTCAACTTCCAGATCATCCGCAACGCGATGGGCCATGCCGGATTTGAATTTTTCCCGCGCTGGTGGCTTTCAACGCCGCTCACCAGCTGGATCAATACAACTGTGCACCACGACCTGCATCATAATGGCGGGTTCAACACCAATTACGGCCTCTATTTCACCTGGTGGGACAAATGGATGGGAACCGAGCATCCCAAATACCATCAGAAGTTCGATGAAGTGGTCAACCGACCAGTGGCGATTGGTGACGAAAAAGGGTCTCCCCAACCGATTACAGTCTAGGGCACTTCCTCGCCCCAGATGCGGTCCGTCTCGATATAGCCAACTCTCCCGGCTACATCGAGGCGGCACCAGCCTTTCTGGCAATCATCGATACGACCGACGACGCCTTTTTCGACACGCCATGAAATCCGGGCAGTGGCTGTAGGTTCGTCGCGCAGTTCGGAAATGCCCGCCGCCGTAACAATTGCGGTGCGATCAGGGCTCAAAAGGCGGACATGCATCCACCCCTGGTCACCATCTGGATCCTCGACCTTCCGCCAGACTTCATGAACCGAAATCACTTTAACCGGAAGAAACTGGCGCTTGTAGACCCACTTGACGGGGAATTCGGTACTAGGGCCCGTGCGTGTGCGCGCTTCGGGCTCATCAATCGAAGCCCAATAAGGTGTTTTCTTAGTTGATTGGGCGTCCGCAATGCCCCCGCAAATTGCCAACGCCCCAACTATCACGAATTTTACGAGATTTTGCATATATTCCAGCAACCTGCTGCCCCAGTCCCTCCCCTATAGTGTAAGCTGTGCCGACAGTTCAAGGGTGATAGCTTGACGTTGCGATTCTACGCGCCATAGGTGTTCGCGATGACCCAGTTTCAACGCATCGAGCGCCCGCGCGTCGCCGTCACCCGCAAGCTTTTGCCCCAGATCGAGGCGCGGATGGCAGAATTGTTCGACTGCCGCTTCAACACCGACGATCATGAAATGTCTTCAGACGAGATCGCAGACCTGATACAGGATGCGGACATATTGGTGCCGACCGTTACCGACCGCATCGATGCCGAATTGATCGCACGTGCGCCCGCCTCGCTGAAAATGTTCGCCAATTTCGGCGCGGGAGTAAACCATATCGATCTGGCGGCCGCCAAGGCGAAGGGGATCCTCGTCACCAACACCCCCGGCGTGTTTACCGACGACACCGCAGACCTTACAATGGCACTGATCCTCAACGTTCCTCGCCGTCTTGGCGAAGGCCACCGGCTGATGCGCTCCAGCGAGTGGAAGGGCTGGACGCCAACCGGAATGCTGGGCCACCGTATCGGAGGCAAGACGCTTGGCATTATCGGCTTTGGCCGGATTGGTGAGGCTGTCGCACAACGCGCCCGCGCTTTTGGATTGAACATTCTTTACAACAAGCGCCACCGATTACCTGCCAGCGTCGAGGACGAATTGGGTGTGACATTCGAACCCGACCTCGACCGGCTGGTAGCGAAAAGCGATATCATATCGCTACATTGCCCGCTTACTGCCGAAACCGACAAATTGATGAGCCGCGAGCGCATCGGCCTGATGAAACGCGATGCCTATCTGATCAACAGTTCGCGCGGTGAACTGGTCGATGAGGACGCACTGATCGAAGCGCTGCAGCGCGGGCGAATCGCGGGTGCGGGATTGGACGTATACAATCATGAGCCGGCCATCGATCCACGTTTTCTGGCTATCCCGAATGTCGTGCTTCTGCCGCACCTTGGAAGCGCAACTTTCGAAGGGCGCGAAGCCTCGGGCGAAAAAGTGATCGCCAATATCCGGATATTTTCCGACGGCCACCGCCCGCCTGATCAGGTGCTGGAAGGCTGGGCGTAATTTCCTGTCGACAAAGGGAGCGCCCGCGCAATTAGCAATTGCGAGCGCCCACCCTCTGGCTTAGAGACCTGCCCAAAATATCGACATATCGGGGAGGCTTGCCGTGCGCGGTTCGTTCAAGATTGCTGCATTTTTAAGCACATTGTTGTTTGCATCCGCCGGGTTCGCACAGGACGTCGTGGCGGAAGCTGTTCCCGATAGTGGCGATACAGCATGGATACTCACTTCGTCAGCGCTGGTGCTGATGATGACATTGCCCGGCCTTGCGCTCTTCTATGGCGGGTTGGTGCGCACCAAAAATTTCCTGTCCGTCCTGATCCAGTGTGGAGCAATTGCGGCGATCACTTCGCTGCTCTGGATTGTTGTCGGCTACAGCCTTGCATTCTCGGCTTCCGAAGGCACCGTCATCGGCAATCTGCAAAATGCCATGTTCAGCAACATGTTCGCGATGCGCGATGGCCAGAGCATTGGCGAACTGGTGTTCGGCCTGTTCCAGATGACTTTTGCAATCATAACGCCAGCACTGATCGTCGGAGCGTGGGTAGAGCGCGCCCGATTTGGCTGGGTGGTCGCCTTTAGCGCACTTTGGAGCCTGCTCGTCTATGTCCCCGTCGCCCGCTGGGTGTGGGGCAACGGCTTCCTGGCCAACCAAGGCGTCATCGACTTTGCAGGCGGCATTGTGGTGCACACCACGGCCGGAGTCTCGGCACTGGTTGTGGCGCTGATGCTTGGCAAACGCATTGGCTTTCCGCGCACGCTTATGCTGCCGCACAGTCCGGCGCTGACGGTGGCAGGTGCAGGTCTGCTGTGGGTAGGCTGGTTTGGTTTCAATGGCGGATCCGCTCTCGCCGCGAATGATGACGGCGCGGCAACCGCCATCATAGTCACGCATCTGGCCGCTTCGGTCGCGGCGCTGGTCTGGATGCTGCTTGAGAAAATCAAGGTAGGCAAGGCAACTGCCGTGGGCTTTGCAACCGGTGCCGTTGCCGGTTTGGCGACGATTACACCTGCCTCGGGTTCGGTCGGCCCCTTGGGTGCGATAATCCTTGGCATACTGGCAGGCTTGGTCTGCTTTTACGCCGTGCATCTGGTGAAGGGCAAATTGCAGATCGACGACTCGCTCGACGTGTTTGCGGTCCACGGCGTTGGCGGTATCATGGGGTCGATCCTGCTCGCTATCCTCGTCTCTCCGACATTCGGCGGCAATGGATATGCCGAAGGTATGGCAATGGGCAGCCAGCTATGGGCGCAGATCAAGGGCGTCGGCATTGTTGCCGTTTATTCCGCCGTAGTTACGGTGATCGTCGGCTATATGGTGTCGATGGTAATCCCGATGCGCGTCAGCGAGGATCAGGAACGCGACGGGCTGGACATTTCGAGCCATGGCGAACGTGCATGGGATATGGATTGAGCGCAAGCGCGCTCAGTCGAACACCAGCGTCAACGAACGGAAAAGTTCGCGGTCGAGCGGTTCGTCGAAGCGGCATCCCAATTTGCCATCCTCGCACCATATGGCATTAGCCGCGATCGCCTTGCCTCCTGCAAAGCGGAGCCACAGTCTCTCGCCTGCCTTGAACAGCCCATCAACGGCAATACGGCAACCATAGACCGACAGATCGTCGAGCACCGCGTCAACAGGCTGGCGGCCATGGCCGCGCACGCTGGCGCGTTTGATGACGACCGGATGGCGCACCGCGCCGCGCTGTTCGAGCCTTGCCGGCGCGACCTTGCGATAAGCGGAAATTGCTAAGCCCATACCCTGTTCCCCACTGGACCGAAATCTAGGGGAACAAGGTATAATAAAGGTAAATGTAAAATCGCGATCAGTCGCCCGTCAGAATGCGATCGACCAGCTGTTTCACCGTTGGCACGAAACCATTGGAATAAAAGGGATCACGTCCGAATTCATAGGCCGAATGCCCCGCGAACATCAGATTTTCATCGATCGGTTCACCATGCGCGATATTCTGCAGCGCCTTCTGGATGCAGAAACTGCGCGGATCGGCGAGACGCCCGGTCGAGTTATTGTCATGATCCTTCCACGACGAAAAACCGCAATGCGAAAGGCAGCCCATGCAATCGGTCTGGTCCTTGCGGATCACAGCACCTTCCTCGGGCCGCACAAAAATCACCGTATTGTCGGGTGTCTTGAGCGCCATGGTGAAGCCTCGCGCATCCCATTCGCGCGCGCGCTGCAGGTCATGCGGCGTCACCCAGAAATTCTTGCCACGAACACCGACGTCGAGCGTCGCGGTATGATCGCCAGCCTGCTCGGTCGAATAGGGAATCTGCCGTTCCGACCGCGCCTGCAATTCGCGCAGGAACGGATTCATCACCGCGCTCGAATAGAAACCGGTGGGCGAGAATTTGTGCAGCAGCACACCGCCTTCTGGAATCTTGGTCAGATGGTCTTTCCATGCCTGCGGGATCGGGCTTTCCTGCGTCAGCAGCGGACGGGTGCCATATTGGAAGGCGATCTGTCCAAGCTCAGGATTGTCGATCCAATGCTCCCAATCGCGCAGATACCACACGCCGCCTGCCATCACGATTGGCAGTTCGTCAGGAATGCCTTCCTGCCGCATGGTATCGCGAAGTGCCTTGACGCGCGGATAGGGGTCTTCGGGCTTGGTCGGATCCTCTGCGTTCGACAGGCCGTTATGCCCGCCCGCAAGCCAGGGATCCTCATACACCACTGCACCCAGCCATTCGGGTACCTTGCTATAAGCGCGCTTCCACAACGCGCGGAAGGCACGGGCGGAGCTGATGATCGGAAGATAATAAACGCCATATTGCGCGGCAATTTCGGATAGCTTGTACGGCATGCCTGCACCGCAGGTAACGCCCGTGACTAGGCCCTTGGTCTTTTCGAGCACGCCGTGCAGGATGCGTTGCGCTCCGCCCATTTCCCATAGCACGTTGATGTTGATCGCACCGCCCGGCCCGGCAATGTCATAGGCGCGCTTCACCTGCGCAATACCACCTCTAATGCCATATTCGACCAATTCTTCATGCCGTTCCGCGCGCGTTTTCCCGAGGAAGACCTGCGGGATCATGTCGCCATTGTCGTCATAGCTGTCGGCGTTCACAGCAGAAACCGTGCCGATGCCACCCGCGGCGGCCCAGGCACCCGAACTTGCATGATTGGTAACGGCGACCCCCTTGCCGCCTTCGATCAACGGCCAGACTTCACGGCCGCCATAGATAATGGGCTTCAGACCCTTGAACACTAATATTACCCCTAATTGTTAGCACCCGAAGGCGCGCCTTCCCCAATGCCGGATTCGCTAGACGAATGCCTCAATCTTGTCGCGCAAAATCGGCGCGGCGCATCGTTGCGCCGTAAAGTTGCTGATAGCGCGCCAGCATTTCGGCTTCGCCATATTCAGCCAGTGCGCGCGCATAATTGGCATGCGCCAGTTCGGTACGCAATTGGGCACTGCCGCCGATTTCGCGCAATGCTGCGGCAAAGCCTGCCTCGTCATCGCGACCGACTATGAACCGCCGGTTCTCGCGCGAAACCATCGCCGCAACATCGCCGACATTGGTCGATACAACCGGTCGCGCTGCCGCCATCGCTTCAACCAGCGATATCGGATATTGCTCGCTGTCGGATGAGAGTGCGAAGATATCGAACAGGCCGACAAAGCGTGCCGGATCCTTCAGGAAACCGGGCATCATCAGCCGGTCTGCAATCCCGACGCGCTGCGCCTCGGCCAAAATCTTTTCGCGTTCGGGTCCTTCCCCCGCAATCGCCAGGCGGAAATTGGGGCCGGCCGCCGCCACCGCGCGCACCAGCCGCGGCAAGTTCTTGACCGCACGCAGACCCGCAATCGTGCCGACAACGATGTCTCCATCGCGCTTAACATAGCCCGGGAACGACCCACGTTGCGGTTTCTTCTCATAGCGGTGGACATCGACGCCGTTCGGAAAACGGTAGATTTTCTCCGACGGTTGGTGCCACACCTGCCGGGCGATCTTCTCCAGCGTCAGCGAAGGCACCACCAACGCCGCCGAACGCTGCAGCGCGATGGTGCGAAACCAGTTGCGTTTCCAGTTCAGCTTTTCCCATTCGTCTTCGTTGAATCCATCCTCATGATGGATCAGCGGCGGCAACCCCATGCTCGAACCGAGCAAGGTGCGCGCCATCACCCCGTCCATCGCGCCCCAATTGTAACTGAGCACGAGATGGAATTTCTTCATATATTGGGCGAGCTTGCGATAGCGCCCCATGCCCGGCCTCCCGTGTAGCGCGGGCGCTGCATCGCCCGGAAAGGCCACCTCTATCTTGCGATCGATCGCCTCACGCGCGCCCAAGGCCTCGGGCACCGCACTCAGCACGGTATGCGTGGCCTTGCCACCAAAATGGTTCATCAGGCGCACCGCACGCGCCTCCTTCCCACCAAGGTCGAAGCTGCTGAAAAGATGGAGAATGCGAACTGTGGACATGGATCTTACTTGATTGCCTTCAAAAACCCGGAGATTGCCGCTTGGGCGTCAGCCTCATCCAGTGACGGTGCGTGGCCAATGCCCTTCACGGTCACCAATGCGGCCTGCTTCGCCTTTTTGACCATCTTGGCAGCGGTCGCCTTTTCGAGGATGTCCGATTTCTCGCCACGCAAAATCAGCATCGGCACATCTTCCAGCATGGCAAACAACGGCCAGAGATCGACCCCGGCTTCGCCGCCGGGTAGCTTGAATGGTTCTGCGATCTTCATGTCATAGTCGAACACGATGCGCCCATTCGACGCCAGCTTGCACGTGCGCTTGGCAAAACGCAGCCATTGTTCGAGGCCATAGTCGGGATAGATATCACCCTGTGCCTCGGCCAATGCCCGGGCAGCGTGCATCCAGGTTTCGAAACTGCGTCCCTGCCCGACATAGCCACGGATACGTTCCGCCCCGGCTTTGCCGATTTCCGGACCCACATCGTTGAGAATCACGCCTGCCAGCCGATCCTTCCATTGCGGCGCGAGAAGCATCGACACGATGCCGCCGAGCGAGGTGCCGCAAAGTACAAACTTTTTCAGGTCAAGCTGACGCAACAGGATTTCCATATCCTGCGAATAGGTGACCGGAAGGTAGGTCATCGGATCCTTGGCATAGGCGCTTTCGCCGCGACCGCGAAAATCGATGGCAAGCATGCGGCGCTTGCCATTCAGCAGATCGGCGACCGGTTCGAAATCGCGGGCGTTGCGGGTCAACCCCGGCATGCAGATGATCGGCGCGCGCGACGCCGGCCCGGCATAGTCGCGATAATGCAGCCGCAACTCGTCGCCCGACTCCCAATAGCCGTGTTGAAATTCGGCCATGCTTGCCTTTCCTGCCCTGTTTCCCCAGAGATTGCAGACGATGAATGTGAATCCCTTCCCCGCCCCCTACCGCGCTGATCCAAAAATCACCAGCCTTGGCGACAAAATTGGTGATCCGGTACGGCCTGCAGATTTCCCCAAGGCGGTACTGCGCTATCGAAACGACCGCTGGGCCGCAACGGTCGGTTTGGACGTGCTGGACGATACCGAATGGATCGAACATTTTGCGCGCTTCAAGCCCTTGCCCGGAAATTTGCCGCAACCGCTGGCGCTTCGCTATCACGGGCATCAGTTCCGTGTGTACAACCCCGATATCGGCGACGGGCGCGGGTTTCTTTTTGCCCAATTGCGCGACCATGAAAACCGGTTGCTCGACCTTGGCACCAAGGGATCGGGTACCACCCCGTATAGCCGCGACGGAGACGGGCGGCTGACGCTCAAAGGGGCAGTCCGCGAGATTTTGGCAACCGAAATGCTCGAAGCACTGGGTGTGGAAACCTCAAAAACCTTCTCGGTCATCGAAACCGGAGAGGAATTGTGGCGAGGCGATGAACCTTCGCCAACCCGATCAGCGGTGCTGGTGCGGCTCAACCACAGCCATATCCGCATTGGGACGTTCCAGCGCATTGCCTATGAGGATGATGCCGGGCGCATGGCAGCCCTGATCGATTATGTGTTGCGCCATCTCTATGCGGTGGAACCAGACGCCAACCCGGCGGCGCAGCTTATGCGGCTGGCGGTTGAACGGATAGCAGATCAGGCAGCCGCCTTCATGGTCGCCGGCTTTGTCCACGGCGTGCTCAACAGCGACAATATCAACATCACCGGCGAGAGTTTTGACTACGGCCCGTGGCGGTTCAACCCGACCTGGAACCCGCTGTTCACCGCTGCCTATTTCGACCAGTCCGGGCTCTACGCTTTTGGCCGCCAGCCCGAGGCGCTGCACTGGAACCTTGGCCAATTGGCGATTTCGTTGCGACTGATCTGTGATTCCGGGCCACTGATCGAAGCGCTGGAAGGCTATGGCGCGCAATTTCAGACTGCTCTTGTCAAACGCTTCCTTTGGCGACTTTGTGTTTCCACGCAGGGAGATGAGCTTGACCGCGAACTGGTGGAAGCGGCGGAGCGTGCGATGATCGAGGGCGAAATCCCGATCGCCGACTTCTTTCACTTTCACCGCAACGGGATCATCCCAGAGGGCCGATACACAGGCGACAAATACAAGATCTTTGCAGTCTTGCTGTCTTCTTATCGCAAGCTGAGCCCTACAGAATATTGGCACAGCAACCCGCCCTGTTCGATGCTGATCGACGAGGTTGAAGCCATCTGGTCGGCCATAGCGGAGCAGGACGATTGGAGCCCACTGGAAACCAAAATGGGCACGATACACCGCTTTGGCTATGCCCTTAGGAATAGCTAATTTTACACGGATTTGCGCGCGATTATTTACTTGATTGCAAGCATTGCCCTGCCAAAATGTGGTTAATCGCACGACCCGCATCAGGATTGGGTATTTTTGGTT
Organism: uncultured Sphingorhabdus sp.; assembly: GCA_964423155.1. Lineage (GTDB taxonomy): Bacteria > Pseudomonadota > Alphaproteobacteria > Sphingomonadales > Sphingomonadaceae > Sphingorhabdus_B. Next base: position 1,540 of record CAYRDQ010000019.1, on the reverse strand, counting down.
GGCAGAATTTGTTTCCTATGAACCCGCTACCGGCACGGAGTTGTGGCGCGGTAACGCGAGCGACGTCGATGCCGCCGTTGCTGCGGCAAGGAAGTCCTGGCCGGGCTGGGCGGCGGCACCTCTGGGCGATCGTATCGAGAAACTGCGAAGCTTCGCCAGCAAGACACGAGCCGAAATGGATGGCTTTGCCGACCTGATCGCGCGCGAAACCGGCAAACCACTATGGGAAGCGAAAACCGAGGTCGAGTCCGTCATCAACAAGGTCGATATTTCGATCAAGGCATATGCCGATCGAACTTCGCAACGGCGATTTGACGGCAAACCGGGCACACGCAGCGCGTTGAGGCACAAACCCCACGGGGTGTTGGCGGTGCTGGGTCCGTACAACTTCCCGGCGCATCTCCCTAATGGCCATATTGTGCCGGCACTGATCGCCGGCAATGCGATTATTTTCAAACCTTCGGAAAAGACGCCGGCTGTAGGCGCGTTTCTGGGCGAAATGTACCGCAGGGCCGGTGTCCCCGATGGCGTCATCAATGTCGTCCAGGGTGGTCCGGAGACCGGCAAGGCATTGTCGGCGCATGCAGGGCTGGATGGCCTTTTGTTTACCGGGTCTGCTCAGACCGGCATAGCGCTCAATCGACAATTTTCGACACGGCCCGACAAAATACTGGCGCTCGAAATGGGCGGTAACAACCCGATCATTCTATGGGACACACGCGACCTACACAGCGCCGCTGCCCTAGTTATCCAAAGCGCATTCCTGTCGGCAGGACAACGATGCACCGCTGCACGGCGTTTGATTATCAAGGACAGCTTGTACGAAAGCTTCATACCCGAACTGAAGAAACTGGCCGACCGTTTGCTGATCGACGAGCCGCATGCTGAACCGGCTCCATTTATGGGCCCGGTGATTGATAATGATGTGGCCGACGGGCTGACCGAAAGTTTCCTCGCGCTGATGAGCCACGGCGGACGGCCAATCCGACACATGACACGTCCGGTTAAAAACCGGCCATTTGTCTCTCCCGGAATCATCGATGTGACCGATATGCAGGAAAGGCCGGACATCGAACTGTTCGGTCCGCTTTTACAGGTAATCCGCGTTGCCACGTTCGAAGCAGCCATCGATGAAGCGAATAATACGCGCTACGGCCTGTCAGCGTCATTGATTGGCGGCACGCCCGAGCAGTATAACCAGTTCTGGGCCAATAGCCGCGCAGGCATCGTAAACTGGAACCAGCCGACCAACGGTGCGTCGTCCTCGGCGCCTTTCGGTGGCGTCGGTCTATCCGGTAACCATCGTCCCAGCGCTTATTACGCCGCAGATTACTGCGCCTATCCGGTCGTATCGACCGAAGCCGAGGTTCCAAAGGCCATGATCGGCGTCGGACTGCGCGACGAAAATCCGACCGAACCAGTTGACCCGGCAGAGATGAGCGCCAAATAGTCCTTCGCATGAAGGCTGCCGACATTTTCGAATTTTACCGCCGTCTGGCGGAAGCCAACCCGGACCCACAGACCGAGCTGACCTATGGCA